>NZ_CP087114.1:600000-1200000 GCF_022559585.1 Bartonella machadoae | reverse complement strand
AGATAATTTACATAATAAAATTACAAAAGCCTCTGATATTCTTTCTTCTACAGGTGAACAAATCATTTCGTCTGTTACCGATGTCGCTTTAAAAGCAGAAAATGTTTTCTTAGAGTCTGGTAATCGCATTGTATCAAATGTTAAACAAACAGTTTATGATACCAGTGAAAAAGTTCTGTCTGTTTTATCTGAGCAAACAGCGCATACCGTCGAAGCGTTTACAACTGCTAGTCAGAACGCACAAGCATTGTTAAATGAAACAATTCATACTTCAACAACCGCAATTGAGCAAGTTCTCAGTGAACGCTGCAATGTTCTTCATCATTCTATGCAGAATCTTAAAAACAATTTAGGATACCAACTTTCTGATGTAAGCAATCGTTTAGAAGAAGTAGAAAATCAAACAGCTACTCAGATTTCAGGACATGTGGAAAAAATCACTGAATTGACAAATCATTTAAATCAAGCAGCACAAAGTACAACGGAGTCAATTGGCTACTTAACAGAGCATATTGGTGAAAAACTTTCCCTCTCAACACAAGATGTTGAACAAAGAATTTATGCACACAGCGAATCTTTAGTGAATAGCTTAACACAAACCAATTCTGAAACACTTCAAGCAGTAACTGCTGTAAAGGAGGATCTCGTCAATAATGTTTCATCTCTCCTAAAACAATTGAATCAATCCGTTTACAGCTTTCACGAAAATAGCAATGTTTTATTATCGGCCGTTCAAAATATTGATGGTCAATTTAACGAGACTGCAAATAATTTCTTCCACAACACTCAACAAGTAACAGAGCATTTATCCGCATCAAATCAAGCACTCAATAATAATGTTGAGATTCTACAAGGACTTTCGCAAAATACATTTGAACAAATTGGTCATATAACAAGCAGTTTTGGTGAACATGCTAAAACACTCTCTGAAACTGTTCACGTTCTTGAACAATCCGAAAAATCATTAAACATAACACTTGAAGAAAAACATAATACACTCTCTGCATTAAGCGATGCGCTTGTTGCAAAGTCTAATGAAATCAATCAACTCATTGCACATTATGAAGATGTTCTAAGCTTAGCCCTTGAACGTACTGACAAAAATGCACGTAATTCCACACATTCACTCCAACAGTCCCTTAATCAAATGATTAATGAAGCTTCAACACGCTTTTCAGGAGCAGCAGAGGATATACGTCGTTCAGCTGATGAGATTCGTTTAGAGCTTTCACAAATTAATAATGACATTCATGAAAGTGTCCAAAAAATACCGGCAACAACAAAAGAAACAACGCAAACAATCCGTGCTGCTCTCAATGAACAAATTATAGTATTAAAGGACTTAGCAAATATTGTACAAAAAGCTGATCTAAAGAATACCAATGAGCGACTCATATCAGCACTCCCTACATCATCAACACTGCAGAGAAATGGCAGTATTACTCCTGATGCCATCAAAAAGATTGTGCCCCCTAAACCTATTTTACAACAAGAGCAAAGCAAGAAAAAGCAAAATAAATGGGTATCAAATCTTCTAGAAAGAGCTTCGCGTGAAGAAACTTGGCATGATGAATACCCTGATGATGCTGTTTTTACAGCCGTACAAACAAAACCACGCCCTGCAAATGTGTCTCTTAATTCATTGGCAACAGGGATATTACAAGCGATTAACCACGATGCTGTCGTTGATCTATGGAATCATTATCAGCGTGGACAAAAAAATATCATCACAGAACGTCTTTATACTGTTAACGGAAGAAACATGTTTGAAATGATTAAGAAAAAATATATGAATGATGTTGATTTTAAACGTTCAGTTAATCAGTATATTGCGGATTTTGAGAAACTCTTACGTGAGGTCTCCCACGGTTCTGGTTTTTCTCACTCCGTTCGAAAATATCTGATATCGGATACTGGAAAAGTCTATACTATGCTTGCTCATGCCAGTGGTCGCATCCAATAGAAACCAACAGAGGTGGAAAAAATATTTTTCCACCTCTTTTTAGTTATATAAGTTTATCATCATATAATGCGCGTTTTTTATGTAGTCTTGTGTATATTAAAATTTAAGAGGATGATTTATATGCAGTTTTCTGTAATATTTTAAACAACACGCCTATCAAACGAGCATAATCAATGACCAAACCAACAAATACAAGAGGAAGAATGGTGCCTCTTTTTGTTTTTTGTTAGTTCTCACCCATGTCTTTTATACAGAATCCTTATAGAAAAAAACATTTATAAAACGCTCAATAAAAGATTTTCCGAATAAATCTTTATGCATTGAGGCATAGATTCTTTCTACAATAAAAAACTTTTTAAAATAATATAAAAGATTAGGATTTATAAATTACACACTTACTTGTAGAATATATAAATAAAGCAAGTATTTATAACAATCCGTTTACATGAGTAACAATACTCTTCTATTTTTTGCATATCTTACCAGCATTGCAAAAAAAACAACTGCTTGGTAATGTAACCATCAGTAATATTTACTTATTAAAAAACGAACCAATTTCCATGAATTTCGGTTAAGGAGAAAAAATTATTGTGCTGATATCAAATAAATTGTTCATGAATGCGAACAAAAAAATATCAAACTGACGTAATAATATAGGAAAATTTATTCACACACATTGCATTTGTGTAGTCAGAGAAATTAAGCTCTAGCAGTGGATTAAGGCTTTGTCGTAAATGGAACACTCATATAAAGATACGCTATAACTTGGATATCATAAAAATGTCTACAAAACAAAATAGTAATTTCAGTTTAGAAAAATCTGAACTTGATAGTGCCGCACTTTTTTATCACCAGTATCCAAAACCTGGAAAGTTAGAAATACAAGCAACAACACCTCTCGATAACCAACGTGATTTAGCGCTTGCTTATTCTCCAGGTGTCGCTGCACCGTGTCTTGCAATTCACAAAGATCCAAATCTTGCTGCCCAATATACTTCCCGTTCTAATTTAGTCGCTGTTATATCAAACGGAAGTGCTGTTCTTGGCTTAGGAAATATTGGTCCCCTTGCCTCAAAGCCGGTTATGGAAGGAAAAGCTGTTCTCTTTAAAAAATTTGCTAATATTGATGTCTTTGATATTGAAATTGATGCACCTCATATTGAGCAAATGATAGAAACGGTATCTGCTTTAGAACCTACATTTGGTGGTATTAACCTCGAAGATATCAAAGCTCCTGAATGTTTTGAAATAGAAGAGAAGCTTCGCTCTCGAATGAATATTCCAGTTTTCCATGATGATCAACATGGAACTGCTATTATTGTTTCAGCAGCGGTATTAAATGCCTTAAATCTAGCTGGTAAAAAAATTGAAGATGTCAAAATAGTTGGTTCTGGTGCAGGTGCTGCAGCTTTGGCTTGTATTAATCTTTTGGTTCGCCTTGGAGCAAAAGTTGAAAATATTTGGCTAAGCGACTTAGAGGGCGTTGTTTATAAAGGTCGCAAAACTCTTATGGATCGTTGGAAAATGCGTTATGCACAAGACACTGATGCCCGAACTTTATCTGAAATTATTGACAATGCAGATATTTTTCTAGGCGTATCAGCAGGTGGTGTTTTAAAACCTGAACACCTGAAAAAAATGGCTCCAAACCCATTAATATTAGCACTTGCTAATCCAACACCAGAAATTATGCCAGAAGAAGCATGCTCCATACGTCCAGATGCAATGATCTGTACAGGACGCTCTGATTACCCCAATCAGGTTAATAATGTTCTTTGTTTCCCCTATATTTTCCGTGGTGCATTAGATGTTGGTGCCACTGCAATCAATGAAGAAATGAAAATGGCCGCAGTTCATGCAATTGCGGCTCTCGCTCGTGAAGAAACTTCAGATATTGCAGCGCGTGCCTATTCAAAAAAACCACCCAGTTTTGGTCCAAAGTATCTGATCCCCTCCCCCTTTGATCCACGATTAATACTGCGCATAGCCCCTACTGTTGCAAAAGCAGCAATGGAAACTGGTGTTGCACTGCGGCCGATCGAAGACATGGAAGCCTATCATGATATCCTTAATCGATTTGTCTTCCGTTCTGGTTTAACGATGAAACCTGTTTTTGCTGCGGCAAAAACAGCAAAACGTAAACGCGTCATTTACGCCAATGGTGAAGATGAACGTGTCCTTCGAGCGGCACAAATTGTCCTTGAAGAACAAACAGCAATACCTCTCCTCATTGGCCGTCCACATGTCGTGGAAGCAAGACTAAAACGCTTCGGTTTAAGAATTCGCCCCGGTATAGATTTTGAACTGACAAACCCTGAAAATGATCCGCGTTTTCGTGATTATGTTAATTTATTTCTTCGCTACACAGGAAGACGCGGTGTTTCACCCGACGTTGCAAAAACAATTGTTAGAACATCAACAACAGCGATTGCAGCACTTGCCGTGATGCGCGAAGAAGCTGATGCAATGATTTGCGGTTTAGAAGGGCGTTTCGAACGTCATCTAGAATTAATTGAACAAGTTATTGGTCTTGATGCAAATGTTCGTCATTTTTCTGCCGTAAGTTTGCTGATTTCTTCACGTCGCACTCTTTTTCTAACGGATACTTACGTCAATGAGAACCCTTCAGCAGAAGAAATAGCAGAAATGACCGTATTGGCAGCGCAAGAAATTGAAGCATTTGGTATAACACCAAAAGCAGCATTATTATCACACTCGAACTTTGGCTCAAAAAATACAGAAAGTGCAAGAAAAATGCGCCGTGCAACAGAAATTCTTGCCCAATTATATCCAAATTTAGAAGCCGATGGTGAAATGCACGGTGATGCTGCACTTTCCAAAGTTTTTCGTGATCGTGTTTTCCCTGATTCTCGCCTCAAAGGTGAAGCAAATTTGCTTGTCTTTCCAACACTTGATGCAGCGAATATAACACTCAATCTGGTAAAGAATTTAACCAATGCACTTCACGTAGGACCTATTTTAATCGGAGCCTCACGCCCTGTACATATCCTAACACCTTCAGTCACTTCACGAGGGGTTGTCAATATGACAGCTCTTGCTGTCCTTGCTGCCAATAGAAAAAATTCTATAATAAAATAAAGAAAAGTAAGGAAACACAAAGAAAGTTTTAAACCTTTTAATAACCTTGAAGTGTGGTATTTCAAACACTAAAAACGCGTTTTCTTATTAGAAAAGGCAATGATATTCTGCTTTGAGTCTTTTTTTTTTAAGGAAAAAAAGGCTAAAAGAAGGCAAGCGCGTATATTTTAAATTTATAACTCTATAATAAGGAACCGTACATTGCCCTCTACGTTTGATAAAGTTGCTGATATTATTGCAGAAATTAGTGAAATTGATCGCAGCACAATCACACCTGAAAGCCATACCATTGACGATTTGGGAATCGATAGCCTTGATTTTCTTGATATTGTTTTCGCCATTGATAAAGCTTTTGGGATTAAAATTCCACTAGAACAGTGGACACAAGAAGTTAACGAAGGTTCCATTACAACTGAAGAATACTTTGTTCTTAAAAACCTTTGTACAAAAATTGATGAACTCGTTGCCTTAAAGCAGGCAGAATAATTTTTCCATCATGCATGATCAAGATGTATTCATTACTGGTATAGGACTTATCACCTCTCTGGGTGAAGGAGTTGAACATCATTGGAATCTCTTAAATGATCCTACAGTGACACCAAATCTTGATTGTACAACTTTTCCACCCTACACTGTCCATCAATTATCTGAAATTGATTGGAGTTTACAAATTCCCAAAAAAAGTGATCAACGGCAAATGGGCACATGGCAACGCCTTGGTACTTATGCAGCAGGCCTTGCTCTTGATGATGCAGGTATGAAAAATAATGAACAATTAACATCAACAATGGATATGATTGTTGCCGCAAGTGGGGGAGAACGTGATATTGACGTTGATACACAAATTCTCTCACAAGCACGCACAACAGCTGATCCTGCTTCCATGTTAAATTCAATCCTTTCGACGGAACTTCGTCCCACCTTGTTTTTAGCACAATTATCAAATCTTTTAGCTGGAAATATTTCTATCGTTCACAAAGTCACCGGATCTTCTCGTACATTTATGGGAGAAGAAGGATGTGGACTTTCTGCACTTCAAATTGCCGTAGCTCGTATTCGATCAGGACAGAGTACACATGCACTGGTTGGAAGCTCCTATAATACACAAGGTTATGATATACTGTTAGCGCATGAACTTGGAAATCTTTTAACGTGGGGGGGGTGGACACCAGTTTGGGAACGTCAAAAATACCCTGGCGGCGGCGTTATAACTGGTTCTGGCGCTGTCTTTTTAGTTCTTGAAAGCAAAGCACACGCAGAAAAACGAAATGCACGTGCTTATGCTAAAATTGATCAGATACTGACAGATCAAACAGATAGAACAAAAATCCCACTTGAAGAATCAATTGGGGCAATGTTGAAAACAATGGCAGTGCAATCTACTTTGACCATTTCAGCTGCTTCAGGATTTCATGAAGTAACACAAGCAGAAAAAAGAGCTCTTGAGGCTGCGGATATTTCTTACCGCGGTGTTACAACATTGTTTGGCTATCTGCGGGAAGTGCAACTTCCTTTAGCGCTTGCTCTTGCTGCCATTTCTGTTGAAAAAAAACGTAGCTTTCCAGCGTTAAGTGAACACGAAAAGCCTTTTTCTGAAGAAGTACGAGAAGCATTTATTACGACCATTGGCATAAAGAGAGCTGAAGGTTTAGTTCGCCTAACGGCTGTTTGAGGGAGATTGCTATAGTGAAATATGATGATCATCTCGGACGTCCACTTGTCGCAATAACTGGAGCAGGAATTGTAACATCACTGGGACAAGGCAAACAAGAAAATTGGCAAAAATTAACAAGTGGTATTAGCGGCATTCATAAAATAACACGTTTTCCCGTTGAGGGATTAAAGACATGTATCGCTGGAACCATTGATTTTCTTAAAGAAAGTGCGCTTGGCGCTTCAGCCCTCTCTGAAAAACTCGCTCATATTGTAGCAGAAGAAGCTTTAACGCAAGCTGTTCTTGATAAAACAAATTTTGATGGACCACTCTTTTTAGCAGCTCCTCCTGTTGAGCTCGAATGGACAGCGCGTTTTGCCCTTGATCAAGAGAAAACATTCAATAGAGAACCTTCTTATGCACGTCTTCTTGAAATCTGCCGTAATAACTCTCATGAAAAACTCTTTGAAACCACACAATTTGGTGCCATTGCAGAAAATCTTCAAAAACAATTTGGCACAAAGGGGCTTCCTGTTACACTTTCTACCGCTTGTGCATCTGGTGCAACAGCTATTCAATTAGGTGTTGAAGCTATTCGACGTGGAGAAACAAATCGTGCGCTTACGATTGCTACGGATGGTTCCGTTTCAGCAGAATCTCTTATTCGTTTTTCATTATTATCTGCTCTTTCAACCCAAAATGAACCTGCAGAAAAAGCGGCAAAACCCTTTAGCCGTGATAGAGATGGTTTTGTTATGGCAGAGGGAGCAGGCGCTCTTGTTCTTGAATCTCTGAAAAGCGCATTAGAGCGTAATGCCACAATTTTAGGAATTTTAGCAGGTTGCGGAGAGACAGCAGATGATTTTCACCGTACACGCTCAAAGCCTGACGCATCTCCAGCAATTGAAGCCGTTCGCAAAGCCTTAAATGATGCTCAAATAACCATCAATGAAATTGACTATATCAATGCACACGGAACCTCAACACCTGAAAATGAAAAGATGGAATATCTCGCATTATCAACAGTCTTCGGTGATATTTTACAACATATTCCGGTTTCTTCTAACAAATCAATGATTGGCCATACACTCACTGCCGCCGGCGCCATAGAGGCTGTTTTTTCACTTTTAACGATTCAATCGGGAATACTTCCCCCGACAATCAATTATGATAACCCTGATCCAGCCATCCCTTTAGATGTCGTTCCTAATCATAGCCGTAAAGCTGCTGTCAATGCAGTTTTATCAAACTCATTTGGATTTGGTGGTCAAAATATGAGTCTTGTTATCACAGCATATAAAAGCTAAATTTTCATACTAAGCAAAGTTAGTATATTTAACCTAAAAACAATATATATTTAAGGGGGAAAATAATGCGTGCACTACAATTATTAAATGAACGCCAGCTTGAAATCACCAATATTGCCCCTCCTCCACCCCCTAATCCTGATGAAGTAACAGTAAAGATAAAAGCTGTCGCTCTTAATCACATTGATGTATGGGGCTGGCGTGGGATGGCGTTTGCTAAAAGAAAAATGCCCCTCATAATTGGTGCTGAATCTTCCGGTGAGGTTATACAACTCGGGAGTAACGTTAAAAATTTACAACTCGGACAAATCGTCTCAATTTATGGAGCACAGACCTGTGGAATATGCCAAGCTTGTCGTGAAGGACGTGACAATCTTTGTAGTAATGTAAAAGGCGTCTATGGTTTCCATCTTGATGGCTTTGCCTGTGAACTTGTTAATCTGCCAGCACGCCTCTTGGTCCCCGCTCCTCCAAAATGTAATGAACTGCAAGCAGCAGTCGCTCCAATTACTTTTGGTACTGTCGAACATATGCTTTTCGATAATGCAAAACTCCAAACGGGAGAAACAATTCTGATACAGGCGGGAGGCTCTGGTATTGGCTCAGCGGCCATTCAACTTGCAAAACATATCGGATGCACAGTTATCACGACCGTAGGTTCCGATGAAAAAATTGCAAAAGCACAATCTCTTGGAGCAGATCACGTTATTAATTACCGTAAAGATCGTTTTGAAGGTGTGGTCCGCAAATTAACGCAAAAAAAAGGTGTAGATGTTGTTTTTGAACATGTAGGAGCTGATACATGGAGTGGTTCTCTTTTGTGTATGAAACGAGGAGCACGATTAGTCACTTGTGGTTCTACTTCTGGAGTTACAGCACCACTAAACCTCATGCATCTTTTTCAGCAACAACTGAAGATATTTGGTTCATTTGGCTGTCGCATGGAAAATATGCAAAACGCCATGCAAAAAATGGCACAAGGTGTTGTACATCCTATCATTGATACAATTGTTAGATTTGATGAAATTGATACAGCTTTAAAGCGTATGGAAAGTCGTGATGTTTTTGGTAAAATTATTCTTAAAATCGATTAAATTATGATAAAATCTTATATTAAATTTTTTATGTATCACATTAAAATTATAACAAAAAAATCATTCTATTTTTTATGGGCATGCTTGCTTATTGGTTCTTTAAATATTTTAAAATTTTTTCCTACGAACATTGGAACTTCTTTCTTTTCTTGGTTGGCAAAAAAAATTGGTCCTCGTATCCATCGTCATCAAATCGCGCTTGCAAACCTGAGAGCTGCATATCCAGAAAAAACAGAGAAAGAACTCCACACAATTGCAATAGAAATGTGGGAAAATATAGGACAATTTCTCGCTGAATATATTTTTCTTGATAAAATCTTTGATTTTGATCCTCATGCAGAACAACCAGGCCTCATTGAGGTTAAGGGTACCGAAATATTTCAACGATTAAAAAATGAAGAAAAACCGCATATTTTTTTTACAGCGCATACTGGTAATTTTGAACTTCTCCCTATATGTGCTCAAAGTTTCGGTCTTAATATCACAGTACTCTTTAGACCCCCTAATAATCCCTATATTGCAAAACGAGTCCTGAAAGCTCGACAAACTTCTATGGGACATCTTGTTCCCTCCAAAGCAGGTGCTGCTTGGGCATTAGCAGCCAAATTAGCAGAGGGAAAAAATGTCGGCATGCTTGTTGACCAAAAGTTTCGTCGCGGTATTTTAGGAACATTTTTTAATAGACCGCTGAAAACAAACCCCTTAATTATAAAACTTGCACGACAATATGATTGTGATATTTACCCAGCGCGTTGTATCCGTTTAGCTGGAGGGCGTCATCGTTTAGAGTTGTATGAACGTATAAAACTCCCACTTGATGAAAACAATGAAATCGATATAGCTGCTTCTACACAAAAATTAAATGATATTGTTGAAAGCTGGATACGTGAATATCCCGGACAATGGACCTGGTTACACAGACGTTGGGACAACTGATATATAAAAGATTTATAGGAAAGACATAAATGATCGCGTCAAAAGATATCAATGATCTGATCGCAATTGTTAAAGCATTACGCAATCCTCATAACGGATGTGTCTGGAATATAAAACAAACATTTGAATCCCTTATTCCCTATATGCTCGAAGAAGTTTATGAGGTTATCGATGCTATTGAACGAAAAAACCGAACAGATCTTTGCGATGAATTGGGTGATCTTCTTTTACAAGTCGTCTATCATGCTACAATTGCGCAAGAAGAACAGAGCTTTACTTTTGAGGATGTTGTTTACGCAATCACTGCAAAAATGATTCGTCGTCATCCCCATGTTTTTGGAAATGCAGAACAAAAAAAACGTGGTTTTGTAGCAGAAGAATGGGAACAGATAAAAAAAGCAGAACAGATTAAACAGAAAAAATGGTGCAAAGAAGCAAGTTCCTCAAACAATTTTACAACAAGCATTCTTACAAAAGTAAACAAAATTCAGCCCACAGAACAAGAAGCGCTCGCTTTACAAAAAGCAGCTGCCAAAGTGGGATTTGATTGGCATGAAAATCATCATTTTTTTGCAAAAATCGAAGAAGAACTCACTGAACTCAAAGAAGCAATCAAAGAGAACAAAACATTAAATATAGAAGAAGAATTTGGTGATCTTTATTTTACCCTGCTTAATCTTGCACGCCACTTGAATATTAATCCACAAAAAGCATTAAAAGAAACCAACAAAAAATTTCGAAATCGTTTCAACTATATTGAAGAAAACCTATCCACGCAATCTAAAACACTCACTGATGCCTCTTTGAGTGAAATGGAAGATCTTTGGAATAAAGCTAAAACTGAGAAATAAGAAATTTAGATTCCAGCAACCTAAAAAATTATTAGACTACCGAATCGCTTAAAAAGCTTATCATAGCACTCAATTGGCTTTATACTTTTTATTTCACTGACTTTTTATGGCAGGACGGAGCTCTACTGATTCACCGCATCCACATGCTGAAACTTGATTAGGATTTTTAAATACAAAACCAGAACGAAGTGCTGTCACTTCGTAATCAACTTGTGTTCCTAATAAAAACAAGACCGCATCATGTGCTATAAAAACACGAGCGCCATTCACTTCAACAACATCAGCCTCTACCCCCTCTTCTTTTACAAGGGTAACGGTATATTCCATCCCCGCACAACCGCCTTTTTTTATACCAATAAGAATACCCTGCGCCCCTTTTGCATCCATAATCGCTTTAACACGACTCACAGCAGCTTCCGTCAAATTTATTACCGAAAAACGGCTCATCATTTACTCTTTTCTGCTCAATAAAACTTTTGACAATGTTCCATCTACTATACACATTTATCTGGTATATTAAAAACCAAACCACAAGATATAAATTGAAATATTTTGATCTTTTTTATCATGATAAAAGTTTCATATTGGATGATTTGGATTTATTGATTATATAATTTTCAATATTTCTTTTTTATTCTTCTCAAGGGCTATGAAAATACCCTCTAAAAATTATCCCCCCCCTAACAAAGTTCTTCTGTATTATAAATCTACCATTACATTTATAAAATGTGCTTACTGTTTTGAAAAAATTTCAATGAACAAACAGAAATCTTAAAAGCATCGTTTTTCTTTCAAAGCAATCAATTTCCCCAAAAAAGAATGCATCAGCAGCATATAGACCTTACCTTATATCTTCACAATCATCAAAAATAACTAAACAAACACCTGCATAAAACGCGCAATAAAATCAATAAATCCGAGAGCGAAGTAAACTTAATTATATTTTTCAACAAATAAAGAACTGAAGTAAAAAAAATATTTTACGATTGTAAGCTTTTTTAAAAATACAAAAATATTTTAGATTTCATTTTGTTTATTTTTCTCTTGCCTTTAAAGAAACAGTCGTTTAGTCGTTTTATGCAGGCTCGGAGCGTAGCGCAGCTTGGTAGCGCACTTGACTGGGGGTCAAGGGGTCGTGGGTTCAAATCCCGCCGCTCCGACCATTTTTCTGAGAAAATACATTAATATAAGATGTGTACCTATTTTCGAATAAAATGACCGTAGCTTGTCGCCAAGATTCATACATTTTAAGATGAGATTTTGTACCAATTTATTTTAAAGGATTTAAACGTGTTTTTCAAAGAGACTTTAAAAACATGATTATTGAAAACCCTCTTGAAAATTAAGCACGCAGTTTTAATTGTAAAATAAAGATTTCAGATCTCATCCTTTTTATACAAATAGAGCGCCATTGTTTTGCACATTTACGGGCTTTTTTAAGAAACATTTCTTAAAGCACCCAATCTCTTATCTTACGACGGCATCCCTAGATGGTATAGCAAAAAGCCATTCTGTACCACCATCTTTACACTTATGAAAGAGCATCCTGCACTATCATTCTTTTTACCCCGCCCCCAATGTTGCGATAACCGATAACCATTGCATTAAAACGATTCATGAGAGGCATTTTTACGCCTTTTTAAAGTTTTTTCCCTACACGCCCTCTGCTTGTGACATGCAAATACGCGAGATGAAATGAGATGAGATGAGATGAGATGAGATGAGATGAGATGAGATGAGATGACAATATTCGGGGTGCTAATTCAATACGTAAAACGATGAATTATCATTATAAATCAATATTCTGCTTGCAAAATACTCGATTTATTTTCTAAAATGAACAGATGCAAAAAATTAAGAAGAAAACATAATAGTAAAGACCAGCATTTTTAATGCTAAATCTCTAGCAAGGAGAGATCAACTTTTAAAACAACGACCGTTTTTTCATATGGTTTTTCCCTTAAAATAAAACCGATTCTTGAAGTAAGATTTTCTTGAAGGAGGACTTATCCAAAAGCGCCAATAATTTACCCAATCATAATTTTACCCTCCCCTTACATGCCCACAATAATTTTTCTCCTACGCTGGATTTCCACCAATTGATCACAGTTTTTTTAGTAATTTTATCCCCATTCCTAGGATTTCAAAATATGCCTTGCCATATTTTAATTTTCAATATTCTTTGACAAAAAAATCCAATTCACTCTTAGAATCCTTAGCTTATAATACAAAACAAATCTTCTCTTCCCAAAACGATCTAAAAACATCGACCCGTCAAGACTATAATATTATTAGCGCTGTGTAATTTTAACTTTAAAGATTTATAGTAATTAAAAAAACAACGTATGATCCAGATCATAATTTACATTTTGGGCAAATCTTTTTCAACATAGCTCTCATAAATTACATGATCATAATTATTTTATCGCGTTCAATCGCTCTTTATCCCAGATTAACCAATGAATCCTTCATTACAAATAACACTTGCACACAAGATCCTTGACCATCTAATTTTAAATATATAATGCCATCGAAACAAGTTGAACATATGAATCAGAAAAATACACATTTAAACCAAGCATATATAACACCCCTTATATTTTCAGTTTATCGATAATTCTTCTTTAATTTCTGCTTCCTCATTTTATAAGGTTATTTTTTCTTACCGATTATATCAAAGTAAACATATCTTACACGGTTTTTACTCAGATAATTATACTTCTTTTTGATTAATTCCTGCTACTTATATGCCCTCCTACAACTGAGTAAAAATCTTAAATGATTTTGATGTTACCTTTTTTAGAACAGTACTTACCTTTCAAAAAAATAAAAAATTCTTTCTGAAGTTTACCGTCTCAAATAATTGCAATTTTCTTTATTTGCACAACATTTTATTGCATCCCATACTTGTTGGCTTATCTCCTGATGGGTAAACCACTACCAACCATTTGATGTTGTTTTTCATACTCACTTCACTGCTATGAAATCAACCTTGTTGTTGCACGCGCAATCAACAATCATTTTATCAAAAGCATTGAAACAAAAAATATGCAAAACACACGATTCTTTAGCAAAAAAGCCAATTGCTCTCTCACTTAACACACAAGAAAATGTATGGACAGGTGAATGAATCGACAAACAAATATGCATATGTTAGCCCCTATCATTGCCTTACTAGCTTCTAAAAACTGAACCCATGAAACCCGCACAATAATAATCCAACAATATACATATATAATTTTGTAATACCGTAATCTATCCCAGATAAAAAAGAAAGCGCTCTGCAATAATCACTTATTGCAGTGCTAGCAATTGATACAAGGGGATAAGTAGCCTAGGCTTCCTACCCTAAAGCATAATATTGCTCATCATTTTTTATCATATCCTCCACCATTTTTGCTTAAAAATGCGCACATTTCATTAGCAAGCCGTTCACAACATGTCCGGATTTCTTCACTTATGACTTTCCATGTACGACCTTCATCATCTGATGCAAAATCCTCTTTGGCCGAAGCAATTTGACATTGTAGCGCATAACCATAAAGTGTACGTACCACCGACAATAAATGCTCACACGGTTGTGCGCATTTTTTGGCTGCACTACCATGGGAGATAAGCCCAACAGGTTTATTTAAAAAAGCATCATAAGCCAAATTATCAAGAGCATTTTTTAAAACACCCGAATAAGACCCTTGATAAAGAGGACTTGCAAGGATGAACATCATCAATCACCGCTGCGGTTTTCTTTAACAAACTGACGAACCACAGCACTTGGATTATCCTCTACACACTGATGATAATCTGGATCAGCAATCGGCAAAGGCTGTTCACGCAAATCAATCCAATGAAGTGATGTTCCCCGCAATAATAGACAATCAGCCAAATAATTTGCTAAGGTTCGTGTTAACGATGGTTGGCGTATAGACCCCAAAATAATTGCAATATTCAATAAAATTCTCCTTTATATTTTCCCCACCATATCTAACTAAATGCTTATAAAGGATCGTAAATAAAATGATTGATATAAATACGCCATTTATAATAACATAAATCGTGATTGTATCACGTAAGATAAAATAAATAATATTATTTATAAAAAATAAAAATTTATTTTAAAGTAAAATAACATAAGTAAATATAGGAAATTATAAAAACTTAAATGAATAAATATATAATATATTTATATTAATTGTTAATACAAAAATTATATTTTTTCTATAAAAACAGGAATCATTTTCAATTGAATAAAAATAATAAATCTATAAGAAATTCCTTATGAAAATAAATACATAAAAATATTATTAATCCTTATAATATGTACTCTATAAGAAATAAATAACTACCTTTATATATCGGATATTTTTTAGGCTCATTTCGGTATAATTTTGATTCTTTATTTGAATTTTTTAAAGCTCTTACAAAGCCTTCTACTTTTTTTTACTTTTCACCCAAAAATTCTCTCTTTTACAATTTTTTATGTTTTTTAAATTTTTAGATATCAAAATACACTTTTATAAATAATAAATTTCATGGCAAAAAACATGCATAAAACAAAGAACTATCGCATATTTCTACCTAAATCTTTCTGTATCTATTTCACACAAATTTAGTAAAAATCTCATGCCAAATTATAATTATTGTTTTATTATGCAAATATGAGTTTTTTAAACCTACTCCGTTTCTTCAGTTTACGAAGTATTATAAAATAACGATTATAAATTAAAGATAAAGAATTTTTATTCGAAAAAATCTTCTTTTTAATAAAAAATATAAAAAACGCGAGACTCTTGTCTCGCGTCACATAACTCTCTTAAGATATTGATAATTATTCCGTTTTCTCGGTTTCTAAACTTGCTTTACGCATACCATGATTGTTATCATTTTTTACAGAAAATGATGTTTGCACAGTTATCTTTTTTGGTTTTAGTTCGGCCGGCATTTCTCTTTTAAGCTGGATATGAAGAAGTCCGTCACCAAGTTCTGCTCCAATCACCTTAACATGATCAGCCAAATGAAAACGCCGCTCAAAAGAACGCGAAGCGATACCTCGATAAAGAAATTCCCGTTCTTTATCATCATTGTCAGGCTTTCTCTCGCCCTTAATGATCAGCTGATTACAATGCGTTTCGATATCAATTTCATCTTGAGAAAAACCAGCAACAGCCATAGAAATTCTATAAGAATCTTCAGTTAAACGCTCAATATTATAGGGTGGGTAAGAAGAAATATCATCTGGTTGTGTTCTGGAATCAAACCAGTTTAAAAGATGATCAAAGCCCACTGTTGAACGATAAAATGGTGAAAAGTCTACTTGACGCATAACATTGCCCTCCTTTAGAGCGACTACAATAAAATGATTCACGAAGCTCCCAAATGGCAAACTTAACCTGTGAACCAGCGGTCCCAAAATGGCGACCACATAGTTTATCTGGTAATCGTTTTATCCTATTTCAACCCTTTCGTGTTTGAATTTATAACAAAACAGAAAAGCAACATAACCGTTTTTTAATCATTTTCACCATTACATAAATGTCTATCCTCTCGTTATTTCACTTTGCAATAAGTTGCAAAATACACTGTAAAGGATGCCAATTGGAAACACCTCTTTATTCCACGAACTGTCCTCTCTCTTCTTCTAATATCCATAACAACTATCTTAAAATAGCCATGGATCGTGAAATTCGTTTTGTAGTAACATATCCTGAAAGAAAAAAAACCAAAGGAACAATTGTTATTCTCGAAAGCTATGCAAATGCTATAGAAAAATATTTATTACCAATAAATGAAATTTCTAAACGCGGTTTTTCTACAGCAATATTTGATTGGTTTGGTCGAGAAAAATTACAATTCAATAAGAAACAAAAAAACCGACACTATTATTTTGATATTAACAGTGATATCAATGACTTATATGTATTTCTTAAAGAGATTGTTTACCGTGATTGTCCACCACCTTACTATATGCTCACCTATGGTATAGGAGGATTAATAGCTTTTGGCGGATTGGATTTCATTAATCATCAATTTAATAGAATGCTCTGTGTTTCTCCTCTCTTTGCTCCATTGGGCAATAAGACAAATGGCTTTCAGCATAAATTAACACAACTTCTTACTGATATAGGCCTTGGTTTTTTACCCGCTAAAGGTGGAAAAAAACTTGAACACACAACAAAACAAGCAAATATGCAATTGCCCCCCCTTCAAAAAAACAATGTCCCTTTTATCAAAGCCCCAACATCCCAATGGATGGCTTCAGTCCTTAATGCAATTGATTCTATAAAAAAAAATATACTTCATGGGCATTTACAAATTCCCACACTGTTTATTCTTGCGAATCAAAATAATATTGCCAATAACATTGAAACACGACGGTTATGCCAACATACACGCTTGACAGAGAGCATAACCATCACAGGTGCTGATCTCGATACAATCATGCATGAAGAAAGTCACAAAAAACAATTTTGGGCTGCATTTGATGCATTTATTCTCAATGAAAGATGAGTAAAATAATATTTCTTAATAAAATCATAATTCAATTTTACAGAAAGAAATATATAATTATAAGAGATCTTTTTTATATGAAAAGCCTTTTCATAGTCCTTTATTCTCATTGTAAAAAAGGAGATTTTAATACGAAAAACAAAATAGTTACTGGCAACATAAGTTACCTATTATAGAGGATTAATATTATTTTAAATAAAAATGGTTTTTGGTCTATTTAGGATGGGTGTTTTATAAATACACTCTGTGCATCTGTAACGCATATCCGGAAGTATACAAAATACAAACAGCAATAAAAAGCTCTACCTTATCCTATAATCTTCTCAAAAGTAGTAGTTAATATGATATCACTCTGATTTTCCAATAGAGATATTTTTTAAAGTGCATATTTCATGATTCTTATAAAGGAGCTCGAGCTAGAATAAAAAAACAAACAAACATAAGAAGCTGAAATGAATCACATTTGAAATATCTCAATACTTCTTTTCTTTTTCAAAGTCACCTACATTTCGAATTTAACCAACTAACAACTAATATGCTGTATTTTGGATAAGAATGTAAGAATTAACCATTTTGCCATTCATTCCAATTATAAGCATTTTATCATCTTTTTTATAAATACTCGTTATTGTATAATTGATGTGGCAAAAAACTATGACGAATGGAGCCATTGGAACATACTCATGAAAAGAATCCTGCTTGCAGAAGATGATAATGATATGCGTCGCTTTCTGGCAAAGGCCCTAGAACGTGCAGGCTATGAAGTTGCCGATTTTGATAATGGTGCTAGCGCATATGAACGTTTACAAGAAGAGCCATTTTCTCTTCTCCTTACTGATATTGTAATGCCAGAAATGGATGGAATTGAACTGGCACGACGCGCTACTGAAATTGATCCTGATTTACGAGTGATGTTTATTACAGGTTTTGCTGCCGTTGCACTCAATTCAAATAGTGATGCCCCTCCTGATGCAAAGGTACTTTCTAAACCGTTTCATTTACGTGAGCTTGTAAATGAGGTTGAAAAAATACTTATAGCAGCTTAAAAAAGCATTTTTCTAAATTATTTTTATGCTTAATTCAATCAGAAATTAAATTAGGCATTGACGTTTGTATTTCTATGTGGTGTATGCAACATCATTGAATGGGCGTGTAGCTCAGCGGGAGAGCACTACGTTGACATCGTAGGGGTCACAGGTTCAATCCCTGTCACGCCCACCATAGGCTTTTAAACTTCATATAGATTACTGATTCTCCATATGTTTTTTTAAGGTGCGGGGTACGTGAATAAAGGTTAGGGAATAGGATTTTTTAACATTTCTTACGAAACATGATTCCTTTTAGGAAGGTTTTTAGAAAAACGAATTATCCTATAGTGTTTTACTTTTTAAAAATTGATTTAAAGCTATAATATGGCTTTTTTAGAGTACAAAATTAATGCATAAAAAATCACAATAAAAGGTGCGTTTCTATAACAAACCGGCACCATCATTATATTTACTAGCCCCCAATGTTGTGACAGCCTTTGATATTTAAACGATTCATAAGAGGCATTTTTACGCCTTTCTTTAGAGTTTTTACCCACACGATAACCCTGCTTATGATGTGCAAATAAATGATTATGATTGATTAAACATAAGAGGATTTGAGATGAGAGCATCTTACAATATTCGGGGGTCTCATTCAACATGCAAAACAATAAATTATCGTTATAAATCAATGTATTGTATTATATAACATAGTACTCCTATAAAAATTTTAAAATAGCCCTAGCAGACATTTTATTGTACGTAGATTTAAAGACATAAATCTCATTTCACAATATTTAAATGCAAAACTAAGGAAGGTTATGAGCTTTTCAATATAGAAGTACCAAATAACATCACTTGAAAAACTATAAAAAACAAAAAACATTTAAAAATAACAATACACTCTCTGAAAAATTAAGCATCTGATCAACAACATCTGGTATCGAAGAAGGATATTGTTTCTTAAAAACGCGATTTGTTGTGTTAAAAACATATTGTAAAATTTATAAATTGTTATGGATGATAATTGCTTTACATTTCATTTGCATGCTTAATATTCGCATCATGATTTGCTTTTTATGCTCTGTTTGTAGATGGCAATCGTTTATAAAAAATTGTCAATTAAATCATGTATAAAATCATGGTTTCTAAAGAGAATTCATATAAAATAATATAATATAATATAATATAATATAATATAATATATTGAATTTATTGTGTTTTTTGTAAAAAAAATCTTAAATTTAGAGAAAACGTAAGTTTTTAAGGAAAAAAACCAATCTCCATCCTTACCATCATTTTTTAATTCAGCTTTACGACTTTCAAAAGTATCTAAAGCAATATCTTTTAAATAATGGAGAATACGCATTGCCTCACGCTTTTATTTGTCACGTTCTTTAGGGAACACGACCTTCACGAAGAATAAAATACCATTAGTTGCATATCCATAGTTTTTTGTAAAAGATATATCTTAGCCCATTTCACGACGACGTTCGTGAATGGTATACCGGACAAAGCCACATTGTAGCACCACCATCTTTAAGCTTATGACAGAGAAAGCCAACACCATCATTCTCTTTGCCCGCCCCCAATGTTGCAGCAACCATTGCATTAAAACGATTTATAAGAGGCATTTTACGCCTTTCTAAAGTTTTTTCCCCTATACGCCCTCTGCTTGTGACGTGCAAGTACGTGAGATGAAATGACAACATTCGGGGTGCTAATTTAATACGTAAAACAATAAATTATCATTATAAATCAACATATTATTTTGTAAAAATGCAAAAACCAGTATCTTTCTATTCTAATAACAACAAAGCTTCTAAAGCGAGAATACTTCTTTGCTTCAATTCAAATTTGCAATACGCAAAATAAATATAAATAATTTTGATGTTAGTAGCTTTATATGGAATATCATAAGCAGTGTATTCCCTACATACGATATTTGATAATATTTGAGTAATTCATAATACTCTCTTAAAGAAAAAGTCTGCTTTGAATAATAAAATCATTAAAATCCTTTAACGCAGAAAAGTTCAACCATAACTAAAGAAAAGGTTGATAATTAGAGAAGCATTTTTAACCGCATGAAACGCGTGAAGATATTGAGAGTAGAAATCCTTCTATGGATGTACTTACATTGTAAGAATAAGATATAGTTAATCTAAAACGGCATAATTAATACTATTTTCACTGAAAATAAAATAGGTACTTTTAATTTTTTCTAAATGAGAATCATCCTTTAAATCGTTTCTATTAAAGTGAGTTTTGGTAACCCACTTTGAAAAATATGCAATGTAGTGAAATTAAAGACAGTGCATGAATTGAGAAAGTTAGCAGCAACACGCGCAGCTAATGTTGGTGCTACAGTTTCATCAATGAAAGCATTTTTAGAATGCATGGAAGATAAAACAGCATCGCTCTATTAAAACGGCGAGTAGAAAACGATTAACCATAGAAGCAATCAAAAAGCTTCAAAAAGGTTCGGGATAGACAGGAAAATAAGTTAAACGAACAAAAGATTTACAACTACCTAACTTCTCTATAACCTACTCATTCTACTTAGATATGGCGATCCCGACAGTTGCGCTATATATTAATAAAATCAAGGTATTATAGAGACGTTAGGGAATTTTGAATCCTCTGATTCTTTTAACTTATTTTCCTGTCTATCCCGAACCTTTTTGAAGCTTTTTGATGGCTTCTATAGCTAATCGTTTTCTATCCGCCGTTTTAGTATAGAGCGATGCCATTTTATCTTCTGTCCAGCCAAAAAGCGCTTTCATTTGTGAAACTGTAGCACCAGCATTAGCAGCGCGTGTTGCTGCTAACTTTCTTAAGCCATGGGCTGATTTTTTTATTCCTGCAGCGTTACATGCCTCACGAAACAGGTTACCAAAACTTTCTTTGACAAGCTTATTTCCGCTTTTTCTACAAATGAACGTTTCATTTCCAATAGGACCAATTTTAAGAGTTTCTGCTAATTCAGGCAAAATGGGTAGAAAAACATCTGTTTTAAATTGGCTCTTTTCTGTTTTTAAGTGAATGATATTCTCTTTAACATCTTTCCAACCAATGCGAACAGCATCACCACGACGCAAGCCGGTGTACAGAAGAACGTCAATCCAAACACGTTCATGCGTTCCTAATTTCCAGCGATGATAGTATTTCTCAATATCGTCTTCTAACCATGGCGCTAATCCCTCTGTATTAAAAGCTTTTGGTGCTTTAACACTCAAGGCAGGATTTATATTTAAAAGAGCATTATCAACTGCCCAATTAAAAAGACCATTTAGAGCCGTTAAAAAATGCTTAGCCGCGGCTGGGGTCTCTCGTCTTCTGTCTACGGCATCAAGGATATGTTGTTTTTTTATACTTTTATAAGCACGGTCGCCAATATGTTTAGAAACATTGTTCAGGATTCGATATTTAACTTTTTTGGTTGATTCTGATTGATTATGCCATTGCATGCTTTGTAAATATTGATGCAACAGCCAATCAAAAGAGCCTTCTGTAAGTGTGGTGCGTTTCGTATTTTTTGATGAGCCACTTTGCGCTTGTTTAATAGCAACTGTATAATTGTCAACAAACTCTTGTGTTCCGTAGGTTCCTTCAATGCGAAATCGTGGTCCGTGACCAATACGAACATACCATATGATTTTCCCATGGCGCGTTCGTTCACGAACAAGATGTGGTGGACGACGTTTTGGCATGGCTAAAACTTTATATCGTCGACAGGACGACAAATTTTCTTAGTACTAGATTCTTCATTTTCAAGCGGAGGAAAATCATCAATGCTATAAGCATTATCCATGTTTGTTGGAGGTGTGATTTTATTGATATGAATAAGTACTTCACCGGTAGGTTTGATTTCTACGACCTCTGCTCCTTGTTTTTTGGCTTCTCTTAAAGCACGTGCAATAGCAGGTTGTGTTATAGTAGGTGGACGGTGTCCCATGTTTATTCCCCTTAATTTAGGTACAATTTGCCCTGTAGCGTGAATCACGCATTTCTTGAAAGTTGTTGTGAGAGGGCGGGGGTGCTGGGAGGAGAGAGCACCCCCATAGGGTTAAGCAGCTTTTGTCAAGATCTGCTCCATGTCTTGCTCTATTTCTGCTAAAAAGACTTCGACTGCTTTAGTAAGCTGTTCAATTTGTTCATCATCACGGTGGATGCGTTTGACTTTCATTCTCAAACCAGTAGATCTGCCTACAAATTGTGGATTATAGCTAATGAAATGACACCATTTGCGCCCTGTACAAGCCATTTGGAATTGCATCTGCGCTATGTATTCAGGTTTAATCTCGTCATACATAAAAAAACGAAGATGCGTTGTTGACTGTGGACATTTGACTTCAACTAAACCGTCTTCTCCAATCAAGCCATCAGGACTAGCCCCTGCCATCTCTATGGTAGGATGTGGTATAAAACCGCATTTTATGACATCGGCATCATAAATGAATTCATATTCTTTCAGGGCGTCCTCTTCATGTTCAATCCCCCATTGCATAGATGGTGTTATATAAGATTGGCTTATTTCCCCTGTTAAGCGTTCTGTCATGAGTTTGATTTTGTAGTCTTCATATTTGCTTGTCGGCAATCCTTTGGCTGTTCTACTGAGGATATTGTAAACATTAGAGGCTGTGACTTTTCCTAATCTTGCTTGAAACCATTCTGCTGTTCTTTGGTCCATATCACACCGCCGTTTGTTGTTGTGTTGATGCCATTTGCTTATTTTGTTTATCTTTTAAAAGGTGCAAAATGGTTTGCGCGCTCTGATCAGAGATATCGTCAAGCTTTTCGACATTTGCATAAGAAAGTATCTTTTTTTCTTCTGCTTTTGTTTGTATCATCAGTCTTCTGATTTCATTGATCTGCTCCGGAAAAGCCGGTTTTTCAGGCATATTCCCATCTTTATCGTCTTCTTTGCTTGCGACATTAAGAAGCATGCCTAACAGATATCTGCGTGCATAGGTAATCGTAGAACCAAGAGATTGAATATTATTTTTGCTTCCTTGTCCATCAATTGGAAATGTTCCTTCTGTTGAGATTTGATTTCCTGAAGGATGAGACAGAGTTATTTCTATGGTAATGTTTTTTTCTGTTTGATTTTTAATATGAGAAAACAAAGCGAAGCGGTGTTTTGCAAGAGTGTCCTTTACAGCGTCAATATACTGATCAAGGGTTGCATATGCACTCTTAGTATGGTTGTTTTTAGCATTTTTGGTGATTGTTTGATATTCGATTTGCATAGCCGAAAGATCATGAATAAAGCTCTGATGGTTCTGTCTTTTTATTTCTTTTTCTCTTAAATCAAGAAGACGTTCTAAGCGGTCCATGTCGACGTCACTTTCTAATGCTTTATTTAAAATGCGTTCCATAGCAGTTTGTTCGACGTCTAAATGTTGCGTTTTTTCAACTTCTGTTAAGCTCGTATTTTGTTCATTCATCTTGTTTTCCTCCATTAGCGTGCAACTCACCCGTTGCGTGAATCACGCTTGTGTTAAAAGGGTTGTTTGTTGCTAAATTTTTATGTCTTGAGGAATTCTCGTGTTTCCGCAAATGAGAGCCAATCCACAAACCTTAGCATTTCTAAAAATCTTGACTTCGTCATAAATGCAAGCACTATCATAAACTTGTGCATCTCCAAAAATCTCAACACTTTTCAAAAAAGCGCCTGCTACAGTAGCATGATCATAAACTTGTGCATTTTGATAAATGTGCGCACTCCCTGTAACTTTTGCACTACCATAAACCTTGGCATTGCCATAAACATAGGTATCGCCGCTAACATCGGCATCACCATAAATCTGAGCATCACCATAAACCTTAGCATCGCCTCCAACCCAACAATTACCTTCGTGACTGAGGTTCTTTTCCTTTTCTATCCAACCGCCTAAATCTCCTTTTTTTACATCACCAAAGTCTTGCAATGCACGGACACGGCGAAGAGTTCTACTAGAAACCTCTATTGTTTCACCAGTAAATTCGTATTTTTTCATATGGTTTTTTCTCCAGTTGAGATGGACTGATTGCCGCCAATACATGCGTTCCAACAAACACATGCATCTCCATAAATCTTTCCAAGAGCGTAAACCTCTGCCCTACCCTTAACTTTTGCATTTTCATAAACTTCTGCATTATTATAGACACGTGCTTTCTCATAAACCTTGGCTTGACCGTAAACACGTGCTTTGCCATAAATCTTAGCTTGGTCGTGAACGCGTGCTTTGTTGTAAACTTGTGCATAACCATAAATATGAGACTTGCCACAAACTACCGCATTACCGAAAACTTGTGCATTATCGCAAACCATAGCATTATCAAAGACTTCTGCTTTTCCGTAAACTTTTGCTTTATTTAAAATACACGCTTCAGATTCAATACAAGCATTTCCAAAAACATTTGCATTGTCACTAATATATGCTCTGTCTGCAATGCGTGCTTTTTCAAATACTCTTGCATTACCGCAAACTTTAGCACTATGAGAAACACAAGCATTGTCCCCAACCCAACAATCCCCCTCATGGCTTAAATTGCCTTCATGCTCTATAAAACCGCCTAAATCACCAGCTTTAATATCACCAAAGTTTTTCAATGCACGAATACGGCGAACCTTACGCCTATAAACTATATCGATTTCATCAGTAAATTCGTATTTCTTTTCCATGGTTTATTTCCTTCATTAGCGTGCAACTCACCTGTTGCGTGAATCACGCTTGTGTTAAAAGGGTTGTTGTTAGAAGGCTGTGTGATATTGACCACCTCCCCGCCTTTAAAAACGAGGAGATGACATTATAAACTAAGCAGCTTTCACGATAGATCTTGCTAACACCTGTTTAGCTTCTTTAATTAAAGCTTTGTATTGCCTGTTTTCTTCGTCTACTCTAAAAGCATCAATAAGGCGCATATGAATTGGGCCTAAAAAATACAAAACTTTTTCACCAGCATTCATACCCTCCCAATGGCTTGGTAAATCAAAGCGTGTATCATTATTAGATAACACGTTGATTTATAAAGATAATTTATCGTTTTGCATGTTGAATGAGACTCCCGAATATTGTAAGATTCTCTCATTTCAAACCTGCTTATCTTGAATCAATAAAAACCATCCCTTTGCACATCAAAAGTGGGATTAACGTGTGGATAGAAAACATTTAGAAAGGAGTAAAAATGCCTTTAATGAATCGTCTTAATGCAAGGGCTGTCGCAACATTGGGGGCTGGCAAATATAATGATGGTGCCGGCTTGGTACTTCATAAGCGTAAAGATGGGGGTGCTCAATGGATTTATCGATATACCATTCACGGGCGGCGTCGTGAGATGGGCTTGGGTGCTTTAAGAGATGTCTCTTTAAAACAAGCCCGTGAATTGGCAACCCAATGGCGTTTTGTTATTCGTGATGGTCGTGACCCCATTATAATCAACAGCTTGGTTTCTTAGTTTCTTTTCACACTCAATAAAGTAACGACGAGCTTGCCTGCCTTTCTCATTTCTCTCAACCATAGAAAGTTCTTTCGCCATGTCTAAGGTAAGGTGGTATTCTTTACTTATAACATTTTTACGTTTCTCATTTTTGAGAAACGTAAAACCAAAATCTTGATTTTCCAAAAATCCATATTCATTAATACGACGTACAATCCAGTCTGCAAATTTAGAGTTGACTTCTAAAAACGTGTACAATTCACGTGCATCAACCGTTTGAACTGTTTCCTGATCAATAACTTTTTCTGATATTTTAATTAAAGTGTTCATGTGAACTCCTGTTTGTTAGACGTTTTTGATTGACACTCTAAAAGAGTGCCGGGTGCTCAAAAACACGGCAAACAGTCCGTCGTTATGCTTTCCCCATAAAGGGTATTGTATAGCATAACCACACCCGACGGGATCATTATATGCGTGTAGCATAGAATGAGTCAAAGTCTTTAATGTGCGGAAGAAAGATTGTTTCGGCAATCTATCCGCTGTTTGCTTAAGGTGTTTTTGAGGCACCTGATTCGACAATAGACATAATGACATTATCTTGTCAAATAAAAAATTAGCAAACCCACGTAAATAAATTAGGTTTATTTTATCAAACCGCTTATATTTCTTTTCCATGATGGTCACCCCTTAATGCATGCTTTGTCTTTTAAGTTCTTGAGAAAGCACACCAATGCCTTTTGTTGTGATTTTTGCTGAAGGAATGACTTTATTTATTCCGCCAGACGTTTGAATAGTGATGGTAGGACAATCCATCAGACCTTTTTGGATTTTGTCTTGATAAGGCAACAGATGCCCATTTGCCATGCGTCGATAGACCCAACCCTTTTGCTGTAAGAAGAGAATGAACTGTTTTGGTTGCATTTCGAGTATTTTAGCAACTTCAGTAAGACCGAAAAGACCCTCATGGCGCTGTAAACTTTCAAGAGCCATTGCCTTTGGTTTTAATTCTGCAATCATATTGTCTTTTTGTTCATTCTCATTTTTGAGATAATTTAAAACCCCTAACATGACTTGTGGACTAGAGTAATCGATTTGCGGTGCCATTACTTGCTGTTCTAATTGTTGCCAACGATCTATGATCTTTGCTCGTAATGCTGTGCTGTAACCTGAGACGAGGATTAAACATTCGCGCTTGGGAAGATTATAACAATTTTGAGGTCTACCTTGTGTGTCTAAATAGGTCGATCCAAATTTGGATTGACCCCCTTCAGGGTACAATTCTCCTAACATTTGTCGAATATCACGCATAATATGTGCATGCTGTTTACTACACAATTCTGCAATTTCACGACTCGACATGGTTTGAATAGCTTCGTTCTTAAAAGTACTTTCTGCTGTTGTGACAAGATTATGCATGCCTGTATTCCATTTGTGATAATATTTGAAAGAAAGAAAAGGAGGCGTTTTTAAAAACGCCCTTAGAAATTTAAATCACGTCACAAAGACGCAAACGGTGTTGCTCTTCATAAGTACCGTACATTTTATCTTCATATTCACGCTGTTCGATATCGTCTAAAAACACCCCGTATGCTGTGCTATGTAGAATAAAGTCATGAGGTATTATTCCGTAAAAGCACTGTTCTTCACGTTCTATAAGATAGGATTCTGCGATATCTTCAGAAATATCTTCACAACTGTTTTCAGAAGGATTTATGCGAAAGATTTTTATGGCATCATCTGCCTCGTCAATCATTTCTAAAACTTGGCTTTCATCAAGTGGACCCGAATGCCCAATGTGTTCATCATCACAGATAACTAATAAAATTTCATTGGAATTAATAAGAATTGGCTTATCCATAATTTCCCCTCCCTGATGCCTCTTGGCAATCTCTTGTGTTTGGTTTATGGATATATTAGTACAATATGCACTAAACATTGTCAAGTACATAATGTACTATTTTTTTCAAAAAAATAAAAAATTACGAATCACTACATAATTTAGGGAATCAAAAATCTGAAGTTTATTATTAGAAATCAATCAAACTCATCAGAACTTGCTGACGGTATCTGCGTTTACATATCAAGAATAGTGCGTCGTACACGACCTATTATAGAGATAGCACCTTCAAGTTTTGGGGCTTTTATAGTCTTATCGTATGAAGCGGGCTGAAAAGGAGGATTATCATTAGGCCTGTATCTTTTATATGTCGCTTGACCAGATTCATCTGCTATTACATAACAGGCGTTAGGAACAAGTTTTTTATCTCGCATATTTACAAATATTATAGAATCTGGAGGGCTAATTTTATTCATAGATGCGCCATCTACACGTAAAGCAATCCATTCACCGGCGGGAAGATTAACAGCCTCTGTCATAGGATAATCTGAAAAATCCATTATTCCATCCTGCTCGCTTAACTCTCCGGCACTAATCCATGAAATGAGAGGAATACTTATATTGAGGCTAGGATTTTCTTGAGGAGACTCGCCATACAAAATCCATCCCGGATCTACATTAAATACTTGTCCATATAGCTCTGCTATTTGGCGTGAGATGCCACGATTTCCATTTTCGTGACTAATTAGGGTATTTTGATTCAAAGCTGGTATAGCACGTGCAGCTTCACTTGGTGTTGCATACCCAGCATTCTTGCGTGCTATTTTAAGTCTATCTTTTGGCAAATAAGTCATCTGTACATTATCCACTATTTTTTTAATTCATTGTGTACGATTTTATCTTGATTTTAAATTGTACGTAATGTACTGTTATTGTCATGGTTAATAATTTTTGTGTCAAAAGTTTGATTGAATCTTGGGGGTCTATACGCCAATTTGCAAAGGAAATTGGTTGTAGCTATGAGGCTGCACGTAAAATGCGTGACCGCAATAGTATTTCTCCAAAATATTGGAACATAATTATTCAGTTGTCCAAAACTAAAGGTTTATCTTGGGTTACACTAGAGTGGTTCCTTCACAATTATGGAAGTAAATCTCATATGGTTATTCGTCCAATGACAAAACAAAAAAAAGATACGCTTCATTTAGTGGAGAAAGTTAGTGCACAAAACAAATCACAAACAGGAACATCTTCTTATATTGTTTCTTCCATAGATAATAACAAACACCAACAGCACCATTCACACTCTTAAAGAAGAAAGATTAAGAGATGATAGATGAACCACATATCACTATAAGCAAAGTCCAGTTGATTGATCTTGTTAATAAGATTGGACAGAAAGACATATATTGTAGTGTCCGCTCGCCTCATAGTACACATGAAACAAGCATAGATCCCTCATCAAAAAGTTCTCTTGTTTGTACGCTGTGTAGTATTTTTGTGCGTGATGATAGAAATTATTTTCCGTTATTGCCGTACGATGACTTTGATCAATGGTTTTCATCTGTGTTTACGCAAGCTTTTACGGATTGGTTTGATAATTATTTTTCTCAAGAGTTGTCATCTTTTTATCGCTTAAATGGGCTGATCTTGTTTATGGTCTCAGTCAAAAATAAGCTTGATATCTTAAGGGATGACCTCATCGAAAAAAGAAAAGAAGAAATCGAATTAATAGATGATGCATAAAAATGTTTGCCTAAGTGAATTAATCCAATTTTTTAAAGTCTATGAGGTTGGTTTGTGTAGTTACAGTCATTGTTGTTTCTGGTTGCAGTGGGGATGTGTGGGTAATGATTAAAGTAACTTGGTCTTTTATATTTTCTTCACGCGCTGCCACAACAATCCCTATTGTTGTGTACTTATCTTCTGAGGGATCTATAGGAATATTAACATCGACTTCTTGTCCCGTTCGAAAATTCTTTGCTTTATCACAGTATCCGGATGATATTGTGTGTGACTTTGGTTTGGCATTAGAATTAACATATGGTGATTGCATTTGCCGCCATTTTTCTCCACGTTTATATCTGATGCCATATCCAAGAATAAAGCGAGAACCATCTTTTAGCTTTATATTTAAAACGTGGATGGTAGTTTGTGCACTGTTTTTTATCTTTAAACAAAGAAGCGTCCACTTGCCCATTGTTGGCAAATGGGGTCCAGTTATATATATGGAAGGTGGCGTTCCTAAATCCTCTACTCTTTTATTATCTAACAAAATTTTAATATGTTCTTCTGACCATTTGGCAAGATCTTTTGTCGATTTTGCTTGCTCTTTAAGGGCTATCGTCTGTTCTTGGCTTTCTGCAAATTGCTTGGTTATCCATTCTCTATCTTCTTCTCGTTTTTTTGCAGCTTTTTCTAAATCATCTTTGCGGATCTTAGCCGCTTCTTTACGGTCTTTATTTCTTAAAATAAGCGCTACTAAAAGTGATCCGGCAAATGACAGAAAACCTGTAAGAAATATCTTTATCCATTCTTGCATCTTTCCCCTCCCCACTTTTTTCGAATCGTTGAGAGGTTACTTTTTTACAAACATTTTTTCAAGACAGCCAATCGCAACGCACTCTGTCATAGCGCACGTATAAATACACAACAGCCTTAAGGGGGGATTATGATCACTAACGCACCAACCATTCTTTGCCTTGATCTAGGTACCAAAACAGGCTGGGCGATACGTGGTGTGGATGGTCACATCTTTAGTGGAACGGTCAATTTTCAATCACGCCGTTTTGAAGGCGGTGGGATGCGTTATTTGCGCTTTAAGCAATGGCTTACAGAAATGAAAGTAACAGCGGGTAGTATTGATGCCGTGTATTTTGAAGAGGTGCGCCGTCATGTTGGTACTGATGCGGCGCATGTCTACGGTGGTTTGTTAGCAACCTTAGCAAAATGGTGTGAACATCATCAGATACCTTATGAAGGCATCCCTGTTGGCACCATAAAGAAGGAAACGACGGGGAAGGGGAATGCCTCAAAAGAAGAGATAATTAAGGCGATGTGTGCAAAGGGACACGAGCCTAAGGATGATAATGAAGCGGATGCTTTAGCAATTTTATATTTAATGAAAGAAGGGGATGCGCATGTCTAGTAAATTACCGTGGACGAGGCTGTTTGCAGACAAGTGGGTAATTAATCTCGCTTGTTTACCTTCAATTGAAGGTAATGTTTATATGCGCCTGCGGTTGCAAATGTTGCACACTGGAGAGCCCCTTGTAAACAATCTTAAAGTTTTAGCCCATTACACTGGTTATTCAGTAAAAACATTTGTGAAAGCTTTAGACGTTTTATTAAGTATGGGGCATATCATACGTCTGGAAGATGGTCGCTTATGGAATTTAGATGTTGAAGAAGAATTCAACAATTCTAATGGGAATTTAGATAAGGTATCAAAAACATCTCGATCAAAGAGATTATCAGAGAGAGCACAAAAAGCAGCAATAGCAAGATGGGAAAAACATAAAAATGATGCTTGTGATCATGCTAAAGCCCCTGAAAATACTGAAAATTATGCTAAAAATGATGCTAAAGTTGTTAAGCATGATGCTAAAAGTATACTTAAGGATGCTAAGCATGATGCTTATGATATGCTTGATGATGCCTATATATATAACATAAACAATAACACTAACATTAACAGTTATAATAAAAAAACTAACACTATCGTGTTAGCAAAAAAAGAAATTGATTTTGAAGATTTAGAAACAAACGAACAGGTTGACGAGCCTTCAGAAGATCATGATTGCGAAAAGCGAGCAGATGCAATCGAAACGGTGGCAGAGGATAAACCTCCCATTCACGAGCAAGAAAACATTCCAAAAAAAGCCAAGCGCTCTCAAACCAATCGTGGTTGTCGATTACCAGACGATTTTGAACCGGATTACGATTTCGCAATTGCAGAGGGCTTGCCTCCAGAGCGCGTGAAAATCGAAATCGCAAAGTTTAGAGATTATTGGAAAGCCAAGACAGGCAAGGATGCAACCAAGGTTGATTGGCAAGCAACATGGCGCAATTGGATTAGAAACTCAAAAGATCATAAAATTAATCAAATAGGTGGTAATTATGGAAAACCAATCCTTGAAAACACAAGACAACAACGCAGCCAAACTTATCGAATTGCACGCTACATGTCCGATATCAAAAATTCAGACAGTGCGTACAAGTTTTTATTCGAGAATGACGAAAGAACTACCATTCCTTTGGTTACAGGGACAAAAACCCTCGATTGCAGAAGCGGAGATAATTACTTCATTAGCCAATGATGCGTTAAAAAAGCTTGAGAGAAAAGCAACGGAAGAGGAAATCCAAACAACGTATCTTGTGTTGTCGAATGGCCTCAAAAGATCATTGGAATGCGATGAAAAGGCAACAGCACTTGCGTATTTTTATACCCTTGACGGAATAAGCAGCTGGGCATTGCAAACGGCAACAAAGAACGCTTTGAAAGGCAAAGCAGAAGGTTTAAACGCAACTTTTATGCCATCAACAGCAGATTTTTATCGTTACTGTGAAGAGGTTGAAAACGGTATACGCATAAATATTGATCAAATACTTAGGTACCTTCAAAGACCTGAGATAGAGGACAAAAGAAAAGAGCCGCCTTTAACACCAGAGTGTGTAGAAAAGCTTGAAGCAGAGCTGAGTGAAGCTTTAAAGGGCACTAAAGATAAGACAGCAAAATAGTGAAAAATGCTGATCATTTTGCAATTTGATATGCGTTTAAATCAACAAAAAGAGACCCTACAGTCAATTTTGGGGCAAATAGACCAATTGGTAAAATTATGGACTAAAAACATGAAAATTTTCAAAGATTTGTTTTTAACAAAGCGTAAACAACCGCAAAAAAAATTTGTTGCAACAGCAAGAGGGCATGCCCCATGGGGATTAGGGGTTACAGAGTATTTTTATAACCTTTATGAATATGAAGATGGTGCAAGAGAATATGAGGAATTTGATGGTGGTCAATATCATGAAATACCAGAAAACGCAGATTACAGTACCAAAGCGCAAGTGAAAGCATGGCTATATGGTGGTGCTGTGCCTAAAAGCGTTCTCAACCTTGAACCCCTCATAGATGAAATTAACAGAGAGATCAAAAAATTATCAAAAAACACAGGAAATGAATATGTTTACAGATAAGCAGCTAAGAGCCTTGTTGGGCGTTATAAGTTTTATATTTTTATGTTTTTTAGGAATAAGAAAAAATATTGACTTTATTCAGACTATTTTGACATTCGCGTCTGTTTCTTTGGTAATAGTAACAATTGTTTTTGCAATTTTATGCAATTCTCATATTCCTTATGAATTGCAAAATAATCCAAAATATAGATGCGGCAATACAACAGGTTGGCAGAGATTAACACGTGATTTACAACAATATATGCATAGGCTCTTAAAGCTCATAACTTTAGCACTTGTCGTTTTACTTTTTCCAAATAGTTATAAAGAAACGGTTTCTTTGCCCGTCATTTCTCAGTACGTGGAACATAATTTTTCTTTTTCATTGGATAGTGTACTTTGGTACTCAGATATTGCTCTTTGGTATTCTCTTTTAGTTTGTGTATTCTTTCTTATTTTGCGTACACGCAGTTTGATAAATATATCTATTTACACACTACAGTGCTCCATTAAAAAGCCATAGTAAAATTTCCGATTTTGATAGAGTTTTCGTTATCTATACAGGAGACTTCAGTGAACAAATTAACACCTCAATCTGATGGAGATACTAAGTTTCTCCTTGATATGCTTGAGGTCCATCTGAAAAAAAATAATGGTTTTATAAAAACTGATTGAATCCATTATAATCGTAAATATCGAACAACCAACAGAAAATGAAATAGACCCAATGGATAAAAGCCCAGTTACGCATGTTTTTGATTATTTAGAAAAAGTTCGTAAAGGTGAGGCTTTCACAGTGGATGGATGTCCAATACCACCATCTCAAAATGTTCCTGGATTTTGCTATATTGTCTGCGATTTAACTGAAAGTATGAGAAGATCTTGCAGGTTTTTGGATTTAACTAAAACAAACGATGGTATGCGATATTTTGGTTACCATAAGAACTACAAAACCTATATAGAAGTTTTGTCTTTTGAAAAGCTTAAAAACTAGAGAAGCTAAGTGGGGTTTAGGACAGAGTAGATATTAACTCTTAGAACTTGATACTATACACCATGCACCTGTATCAATCGATCTTTATTTTAAAGAGTGCTATAAAACATAATTTAATATGTTAAAAAACAATAATATCCTTTTGAATTGATTGAAAAAAAATATACAAATCATGTTAAAATTTTATATGTATAAAAAAGGTGCAAATTTAAGGTAAAAAAACATGCTGAATAAAGTGATCTTAATTGGGCATTTGGGGGCTGATCCCGAAAGCAAAACAATGAATAATGGTACTGAGGTGGTCAATTTTCGTATGGCTACTTCTGAGAGCTATACTGATAAGGCAACCAATAAAAGAGTCGACAAAACGGAATGGCATTCTGTTGTGGTTTTTAATCCACATCTGGCAAAAATTGCTCTTCAATATCTCAATAAAGGTTCAAAGGTCTATGTAGAAGGTAAATTACAAACCCGCAAATGGAAAGATAGAAATGGTGGTGAACATCTTGCAACAGAGATTGTCTTGCCACAATTCAAAGGTGAATTGTATTTACTTGATGCAAAGAAAGACCAACCTGCATCCCCTACCCCTTTACCGGTCACTGCTCAAAGTTATGCTGCTACTTCAGGAGCTGCTGATTATGGAAAACCTGTCAATGATGCTATTCCATTCTGATTGAAAAATATGACAAAGAAAAAGAAACGAGCAAAACGTGGGCGTCCCCGAATTAAGGGATGTGTAAGAGAACCAAATGGACGCATCTCAAGAGCAAAAACACCGCGTGAACCTGTTGATCAATTGGCAATAGAAATGCGTGCTAAACGCTTTGGTTTGTCCATAGAAGATGCCAAAAATCCACTTGCTGGTACCTATATCGGGCGGCTTTATTTACAAGGTCAACTTACTCAAGATCAGTATGAGGCTGCACAAAAATATCTTGAAGTGAAAAACAATTACCTCTGTGCAAAAGCGTTACCTAATGCTGTTTATGATGAAATGCCTACAACTTCTGATGATGGTGCAAGAGAAAAATGGGTAAAACTTACTACAGAGCGGTTTTTAAATATGCAAGAGGCAATAAAAGAAGCACAATATCTATATCGCCAACACAATTTTTATGCCGCATTACAATATCTTGTTATAGAAGATCAAATGCTACCGCATCTTGTTAATTCACTCTGTATTGTACTTGATGCACTTCACAAACATTTTGTGCAAAACCGGTAGTTGTCAAGCGGCATCTTGAATATGAATGGTAACTTCTTTTCCAAGAGTAAGAAGAGTGGATTCTAAAGCGTCTAACTTTGTTGCGTGATTTAAATCCAACAATCGATCAATTTGTATTGGGTGAAGTTCTAAAAGACGTACAAGATCAGCTTTACGTAAGTTTTTTTCAATCATAGCGTTATGTATTGCAATTTTTAAAGTCACTAATGAAGAGACTTCAACAAAAGGATAGATAGCATCATACGCTCCCAAAGGAACAACTTCACGATCTTGGAAACGCCCCATAATAACTGTTAAAAGGGCATTTTTAGCCTGTTCTAAAGCTTCTTTTTCGTCGTTACCGTAGGTAATAAATTCCTGAAAATCTTTAGAGATGACAAGAAGAGTATCATTGTCATCTTTGATAAATTTTATTGCATATTTCATTTGCACCTCCATATTCAAGCTTATTTTAGACCAAGATCTTTAAGAATCTTCTGAACTAATCCTGTTCCTAATTCTTTACGTGTACCATGCATAGGTAAAACAGACTTTTTAGAACCGCGCTTTACAAGCAAATGTCCACCCTTCCCTGCAGTAAAACTACAACCATGCTTTGTAAGATATCTTTTCAATTCTTGACTGTTCATTATAATAATATAACATCTAAAATGTTTTAACACAACACAAATGTTGTATTTAAGGAAAATAAATAACGCTTTCTAAAAACACCAGATTTTGATCAAAAAAATAAAAAAATACTAGATGATGATTTTTTCTGTTGACATCGTGTAAAAAATCCTATTTAATGACAATACTGCACTAGTCGTATTGCGTCTAAAATTCAAAAATGTTCCCTAAAAATTTAGTAAAATATAGACCTGAAACAGGGCTAAAGAGCTCGGTTTTCTTGGTAATTCTGGCTTGTCCATTTTTCACAGTGTAAACATCAATATTTGACGCATGATGTCATTAAATCATTCCTCAAAAGGAGCAATAATGAAAGCTGTCATCACTAAACCAATCTGTGTCGTTGGCGACAATAAAAGCACCGTTCGTTTTGAACCTTCTACACAAAATACCCCTTTTGTTGAGGTTTCAAATCAACTCTATGCTCGTCTCAAGCGTGCCAATGCTGCAAAACCTTTTGTTGAAAGCAAAACAAATGCAAAGCCTGATAAGACAAGTGAAAAGGTTGAGAAAGAAAAAAATGAAAATGTCCAAACATCAACTGAAGCAGTGGTAGAGGAAACCACACCCAAACAAACCAAAACATCTAAAGTTTCTAAGACAGCAACATCTACTCCAAAAAAGGCTTAGAAGTTGAAATTAATTATCCACCAAAAATGGTATCTTCAACAAATGAAAGATACCTTTACAAATCTTCAAGCACCACGCCTGAATTGGGCTTTGCGTAACGCTGTAAATACCGCAGCAAAACAAGTGGAGCGTTTTGCCGAAAAGAAAGTTTCTGAACTTACATCAGCAAAATCAAAGCGTATCAAGAAAGGTGTTTATATTAAAGGCAAGGCTACAGCACAGCTTCTCGAGACAGATATCATTGGCTCTGGAACACCGATACCTCTTAAATTTTTTAAAGCAAGAGAAACAAAACATGGTGTGACCTACACAATATTTGGCAAAAAAGAAATCTTACCTCATGCTTTTATTCGAGGTGGGAGTTTTCCAAAGCGTGTTGAATTAAAAATGGGCAATAATGTTTTTCAAAGAGCCGATGGTGATCAATTCCCCATTGCAAAACAAGAAGGACCCTCAATTGCTGGGGTAATGTCCAAGCCAGAAATTGCAAATACTATTACACAATATGCCAATGAGAGATTAATTGCCAATATACAGAGACAACTTGACCGTCAAAAATATGCTGCTAACAAGAAAAAGAAATAATGTTCTTAAGCTACGCCTATGCATGCCATACTATATTTTTCTTTCTTGACAAGATGGCACCAATATGTCTATTGTCGAATCAGGTGCCTCAGAAACGCCTTAAATACACAGCGGGTAGATTGCCGAAACAATCTTTTTCCGCCAATTAAAAGCTTTGACTCATTATATGTTACACGCATATAATGCATTGTCGGGTGTGGTTATGCTATACAATACCCTTTATGGGAAAAGCATAACGACGGACTGTGTACCGTGTTTTTGAGCACCCGGCACTCTTACGAGATGTTGAATCAAAAACTTTTAATTACACAGGAGCCAAATCATGGCACAATATTTAATTAATATAAATCAAACCACTATTGATGGAGATACCGTTCAGACGGTGAATGCTCGTGAGTTACATGTTTTTTTGGAAATAGGAAAAGATTTCTCTACTTGGATTACTGACCGTATCAACAAATATAATTTATTAGAAAATCAAGACTTTGTTTGCTCCCCGATTTTGGGGAGCAAAGGCAGAGGTGGTCATAATCGTAAAGACTATTATCTCACCTTAAGTGTAGCAAAAGAACTTTCTATGCTTGAGAACAATAAGAAAGGTAGAGAAGCTCGTTTGTACTTTATCGAATGTGAAAAACTTGCAAAGCAGGTAGTCACACCACAGGTTGATTATTCAAGTCCACAAGTGATGCTAGGTGTCTTAACACATCTAAAAAACGAAAATGAACGTAAAGACATCATAATTGCAGAGTTAGAACCCAAGGCAAAGGCACTTGATGGTTTAAAACGCTCTGATGGTCTGTTTGGTTTGATTGAATCTGCAAAAATGTTAGAAATACGACCAAAGGACTTAACCGATTACTTACGTAAACATGATTGGGTCTATCGAAGGGCTCCGGGTGCTCCTTTGTTACCCTATCAGGACAAGATCAAGAAAGGTCTTATGGATTGCCCTGCTATCACTATTCAAAGACCGGATGGTACAGAAAAGGTGCTCCCTTCAACAAAAATCACATCCAGAGGATTGGCTTGCTTGAGAGAACAAATCCATGGAGGTGTGCAATGAATACCAGTATCGATTTTTTATGCGATTTGTGGATGGCGTTGTTTCAGTTTTCTGATCGTGATGATGTTGAAGATAAGGCTTTTAATGCTCTCATTGAAACCATGGATGCAATAGAAAAAGCTTTGATTTTAAAACTTCAAGATGAATCACCAAATGCACTCAGGATTTTGGCAATGATTACAAATTTTGGGACTTTAAAACCTCCTCCAATTATGGAGCCTTTATTGAAAGCTTACGAACCAGATTTGGACAACCCCATTAAAAAAGTTGCTTAAGTGAAAACAAGACTCCCCTCCCCGTTCTCAAAAGTGGGGAGGATGTTGATTAAAAGAAAACTACCAATCATGTCTCTTCTATTCCAGAAAAAATACAATAAAATCAATGCAAAAGGTACTTTCCAGCGGGTTGGGAGTGTTGCGGGGCAGGACAGCGCGAACTATCGCTAGCGTTAGAACTTTTCAAATTGACTGTACATTGTACACATAACGCATTGATAAATAACGATTTCAATATGTGTACTGTACAATATATGATTATTTAAAGACAAAAATTATTGAAAGATACTTGACATTATTTCTGTAATATATATTTTCGAATCAGGTGCCTGAAAAACACCGAACGATAAGCGGATAGATTACCGAAATAATCTCTTCCCGCCGAAATTTAAAAACTTTGACTCATCACATGCTTTGTAGCATATAGTGATTTTGTCGGGTGTGGTTACACTATACAATACCTTTTTGGGAAAAGTGTAACGACGGACTTATCGCCGTGTTTTTCAGCGCCCGGCACTCTCTTTAGAGTGTCAATGAAAAACATCTAACGATAAGGAGTTCACATGAACACTCTTATAGAAATTAAAGAACGGGTTATTGATCAGGAAACTGTTCAAACAGTCAACGCACGTGAGCTACATGCATTTTTGGAAGTGAAAACCAGTTTTAAAGATTGGATTATCAGACGCATTCAAGATTGTAAATTTAAGGAAGGATATGACTTTTGCTCTTTTTTGAGCGAAAGTTCAGGTGGACGTCCTTCTAAAGATTATGCTCTCACGTTAGATATGGCTAAACACCTTGCCATGATTGAGCGTAATGAAAAAGGGCACCAAGCAAGAGAGTACTTTATTGAGTGTGAAAAACTTGCAAAGCAGGTAACAACACCACAGATTGACTACTCAAGTCCTCAAGTGATGTTAGGTGTCTTAACACATCTAAAAAACGAAAATGAACGTAAAGACATCATAATTGCAGAGTTAGAACCCAAAGCCAAAGCACTTGATGGTTTAAAACGCTCTGATGGTCTGTTTGGTTTGATTGAATCTGCAAAAATGTTAGAAATACGACCAAAAGATCTAACCGATTACTTGCGTAAACATGATTGGGTCTATCGACGGGCTCCGAGTGCTCCTTTGTTACCCTATCAGGATAAAATCAAAAAAGGTCTCATGGATTGCCCTGCTATCACAATTCAAAGACCGGATGGTACAGAAAAGGTGCTCCCTTCAACAAAAATCACATCCAGAGGATTGGCTTGCTTGAGAGAACAAATCTTTGGAGGTGTGCAATGAAGGTAGATACCAATTTTTTATGCGATTTGTGGATGGTACTATCTCAATTTTCTAACCATCAAGGCATTGGAGATAAGGACTGTAAAGCACTTGTTGAGGTTATGGGCATAGTAGAAAACGCTTTGATTTTGAAACTTCAAGATGAAGTGCCCAATATTACAAAGATTTTAGCAGTTCTTACAGACTTTGGAGCTTCAGAGTTTCCCGCAGCGATAGATCCTTTTTTAAAAGCTTACCAGCCGAATTGGGAAAAACCTATTAAAAAGGTTGCTTAAGTAAAAACATATCCCTTCCCACTTCAAAAGTGGGGAGGATGTTAATTACACCTACAGATTAAGCTGTGAATGAGAACCAAGACGCACCAAAATAAGTCTATCTTGACCAATTAATCGATAAATCAAAACCAAATCAGGTCGAATATGGCAATCTCGATAATCTTTCCAATTTCCAGTTAATGCATGATCATGATGTCGAGGTTCTAAAGGTTGATCATTTGCTAATGCTGCAATAATTTGGCGCAAGTCAGTCTCTAAAAGATGCCGATATCGCCCTCTCATTTCACGCTTAAAATCACGTTTAAAGATAGTGGTACGTTCAATCGTCCGCATATAAATCATCAAATAATTCGTCTACAGAATTAAACTTTTTTAAGTTGCCTTCGTCTAATTCAGTAAAAGCCGCTATGGTCTCTGCATTGGGTTGAAATAAAAAGGACGGAATAGCTTTATCTTGCGCAATACGCGTCATCAACACTCTCACAACATCACTCACCGATAAACCAGAGGCTTGAATAACTTGATTAGCGACATTTTGGATCTCTTCTGGTACACGCGCTTGCACCATGCGACTGGTAGCCATGATGATTTCTCCTCTCTTAACTGTATTGCAATGTAATACAATTGAAGTTTAATTTCAACCACAAAATATTTGGTTTTCCTGATACGCCGTCTTACTTCTTAGAGCATAGAAGAAGGCAAGGAGAAATTTTGAATGAACAAAAAGCATCGTGAGGGTCTCTCGGTTCGCGCTTTTGCCAAGAAGATGGGCGTGTCGCATAATGCGGTGGTTTCTCGAATAAAAACAGGCAAATTTGATGCTGCTCTTTTTGAAGATGGTTCTGTCAATGAAGCTCTTGCAACAGCGATATGGAATGAGAATCCTACTAAGAAAACTCATCAGAAATCTACACGAATTAAACAGGATTCCGCAAAAGCAGCCAATGAATTTGAGATCAAATTGGAGCGAATGCAAGTTGCGCTTGAAAGAGAGAAGATTGCTCTAGAAAAGTTACGCGAAACAACGGTTGACCGTGAAGAAATGAAAAAGGCGGCGCGTGAATTTGGAAGAGCACACCGTGATGCCATGTTGAAGTTTCCTCACCGTTTCGGTGCAAGCATTGCAGCACAAGTGGGATGTGATGCTGCGAGCCTTATTGGTGCCATTGATTATTATATGAGAACAGCTTTGCTTGAGGCGGTTAACATTCCAGTGCCTTTTCATGATCCTCATTCTCCGGAGTTAGAAATCTTGCAAGAAACGAATAATGGATGAAAATGCAATCGAAGAATTTTTCGCCAATGCCAATGACGCACGACAACCAGATCCACCGTACACGGTTTCGCAATGGGCGGATAAGAATAGATACCTTAGCACCGTAGCAAGTGCAGAGCCTAGATTGTGGAGAACAAAGCGTACCCCTTATTTGCGCGAAATCATGGATAACCTTTCTTCTTATGTGCCAATTGAAACAACAATTGTCATGAAAGGAGCGCAAATTGGAATGTCTGAAGCAGGATTGAACTTCTGCGGTTATGCTATTCACTATAGTCCGGGACCCGCTCTTTATGTAATGCCTACTGTCGAGACCGCGAAGAAACTGTCAAAAACGCGTCTTGATCCAATGATTATGGCAAGCCCTGTTTTAAGTGAACGCATTGCCCCTGCCCGTGCACGTGACAGCGGAAATACAATGTTTTCGAAAGAATTTGATGGGGGAGCATTGATGCTTACAGGAGCAAACAGTGCTGCTGGTTTGCGTTCCATGCCTATTCGTTATCTGATTTTGGATGAAGTTGATGCCTATCCTCTCAGTGTGGATAACGAAGGTGATCCTGTGATGATTGCCGAAAAGCGTACCTCAACCTTTGTGCAGAGAAAGATTTTTAAATTGTCCACGCCAACACACCGTGACACAAGCCGTATTGCCAAAGATTTCGTGCTTGGTGATCAAAGATATTACAATGTCCCTTGTGATAAGTGTGGGGTTCTACAGCCCATTGTTTGGTCGCAAATCAAGTGGCCGAAAGGAGCCCCCGAAAAAGCTGTTTTTGTTTGTGCCCATTGTGGTCATGAACATGCCGAGCACAGAAAAACCGATCTTATGAGTGAGGAAAGAGGCGCGTGCTGGGTTCCTACGAGTGAATCAACGAGACCGAATTTACGCTCTTATCATATTTCGGCACTCTATTCACCTTGGCTAACGTGGGGAGAATGCGCAAGAGAGTTTTTAGAAGCGAAAGATGATCCAGCGCTTTTGCAACCTTTTGTTAATACAGTGCTTGGAGAGCCATGGGAGGACAGAACAGGTGAAGTTGTTGATCCTGATAGCCTCTATGCAAAACGCGAAGATTATCCCATTGCACCGCCGCAAGCCGTGTTATTGACCGCCGGCATCGATGTGCAAAACGACCGCTTAGAGCTTGAAGTGGTTGGATGGGGGCGTGGTGAAGAAAGCTGGCACATTGATTATCACATCATTCCTGGTGATCCGTCTTCTTTTGAAGTCTGGGACCAACTGGATGAATATCTGGCAAGACGTTGGTCACACCCTGGTTACAAAGATGGCATCAGAATAACAGCGGCTTGTATTGATACCGGTGGTGGACATACACAAGCCGTTTACAATTATGTACGCCCCCGTGAAGGACGACGCATCTGGGGGATTAAGGGACAGGCGGGATGGCGTGCGGTATGGCCACGCCGTCCAAGCAGAAACAATAAAGGACAGATTAATCTCTATATTGTTGGTGTTGATGCGGCAAAAGATATTATCACGGCACGATTAAAAAAATCCGGTCCTGAAGCATCGGGGGCTGGTGCAACACACTTTCATAAAAGCCTTGATCGAGAATATTTTGACCAGCTCACGGCTGAAAGAAAAGTCATCAAATATTTTAAAGGCTTCAAGCGCATTGAATGGCAAAAAAGTGAGAAAGCAAGAAACGAGGCTTTGGATTGTAGGGTTTATGCTTATGCCGCTTTACAGGGGCTAATTTCGGCAGGAATAAACCTTAACCTGGAAGTCGATATCTTAGAAGAGCGTTTGGAAAAACTTAAAGTTGACGCTTCTTTAGAGCAGCCAACATCAGGGATTTCTTCATCCACTTCTCCCAAAAGAACGCAGACAGCACAACCTCAAAGGAAGCAATTCAGAACGATAATAAATCCTTATATGCGAGGAGATTGGAGGTAATTTGTGGATGAAGAATTGAAGCAAATAAACAGCAAAACTGAGAGACTTGAAAGTTTAAAAAGGCGACGCGAACAAATTGAAGAGGCTCTTTATTCGGGAGCGCAATCCGTGCGCCATGGCGATAAGCAAGTAAGCAACCGTTCTGTTGAGGAACTTCGCAGAGCACTTGAGATGCTGAACACACAAATAGAGAACCTTGAAGGACGCAAGCGTTCACGTGTTTTCTATTTTAATATATCACGAGGCTATTAATGGCTGGCTTTATCAATAAACTCACGGGCTTTTTTACAATTTCTCGTCAACACAATCCGCCTCTTGAAGCTGCAAGCAAAAGCCGTCGCATGGGTGGGTTTGATCCCGCAAAAAAACACATCAATAAAGCAATTGAAGAATGCGGCGAAACCATTACTGCTCGTTCAAGATGGCTTTATGACAATGAATCTCTTTATGGCTCGGCAACAGAAGAATGGGTTTCCGCAGCTGTGAGTGATGGGATTAAACCTTATCCTCGTATTGAAGGATTTCAAGAAGAAAAGAAAAAGCTTTTAGACTTATGGTGGCAATGGGTTGATGAGGCGGATTATGATGAAGATGCGAGCTTTTATGGTTTGCAAGCAACAATTGCACGAGAAGTCTTTTTAACCGGCGAATGTTTTGTAAGACTGCATTATGTTGACCTTTATGGACGCTCTGGGGTGCCTCTTCAATTACAAATCTATCCAACCGAAATGCTGGACCTCACTTACAATGGACCTGCGGAAATTGAAGGCAATTACATTCGTATGGGTATTGAATTTGATGCCAGTGGCAAGCGTGTTGCTTATCATTTCTGGGAACACCACCCCTATGATGATTGCCCTGCAAACAGTGCATTTAAGAGCCAAGAACGCGTGCGTATCCCCGCAAGAATGGTCCTTCATATCAAAGAGCGCCGTATTGCCGGACAATTGCGCGGTTCTCCAAAAATAACGCGCAGTATGACAAAGATCTTTCAATTGGAATCCTATGATGATGCGAAACTTGATCGAAAAAGAACAGCAGCTCTTTTCGCGGTGTTTATCTCAGGAAATTCCCCAAACGACGCCAAATTACTTGATAATCGTAACGAAAAAGACGAAGAAGAAGAATCCGAATTACCTGTCATTGAACCAGGTGGATCATTTTATTTAGGAGAAAATAAAGAGATAAAATTCTCAAATCCTGTTGAGGTTGGTGGTTCTTATGAAGCCTTTCAATTTCGCAATATTTTAAAAATTTGCTCGGCTCTCAATATGCCTTATGCCGTTGTCACTGAAGACGTTACGCGGGGTAATTTTTCCAATGTACGCACCTCCATTATTCAGTTTAGACGTCACGTCAAACAATGGCGCGAACATATCATTGCCTTTCAATTCAACCGCATTGTCTGGGAGCGCTTTGTGGAAATGTCCGTGCTTGCTGGATGCGTAGAATTACCAGGATGGGAAGAAAATCCCTTGCCATGGCTTCAATGTGAAAGCTTTGCGCCCCCGCTTGAAATGATTGATCCAAACAAAGATATCTCGGCAGAAAAAGAAGAAATTCGCGCCGGTTTAAAAACACGAAGAATGGCACTTGCCGAACGGGGTTTTGATATCGACAGCATCCATGCCGAACTCGAAGAAGAACACACCGATGCTCGTGCCCGTGGTTTATCTTTTGATACCGATATGGCGGCACCCTCTGGTGAAAATCAAACGACGAATTTCACAGATTCAGATCCTTCTGAGACTTATGAAAGCAACCAAGGCAGTGAGGCGCATAAAAATGACTAATAATCTTGACATGCCGTTTTTAGTATCACGGCTTTTTGGTGTTCCACATATGCTTGCCTCGACAAAGCTTGATGTCATTCTTAACGCTCTTGCACCGCGTCTTTTTGCAGGAGAAAAGTTTGCCCCTCAGGCTTTTTTGCAAGGGGATAGCGCATCTTTCAAACCACCTGAGAGTTACGTGGTGCGCAATAATGTTGCCATCCTACCGGTTCATGGCACACTGGTGCGCCGCGGTGCATGGCTTGGTGCCCTTTCAGGATTAACCTCTTATGAAGGCTTAAGCGCCTCTTTTCGTGAAGCCATTAAACAGCCTGATGTCCGAGCTGTTTTGCTCGATATTGACAGTGGTGGTGGAGAAGCCGGCGGAGTGTTTGATTTGGTTGAAGAATTCCAAGCACTCTCAAAACAGCATCAAAAACCAATTTGGGCGCATGCCAATGAGTTTGCCTGTTCTGCTGCTTATGCCATTGCCTGTTCTGCTTCGCAAATCTGGGTAGCTCGCACAGGCGTTGTCGGCTCAATTGGGGTGGTTTGTGCGCATCTTGACCAATCAAGCGCAGATGAAAAACAGGGGTTTAAATGGACCTTTGTCTTTGAAGGTGACCACAAGGTTCATGGTAATCCTCACGAGCCATTGGCTGATACTGCGCTTAACAAAATGCAAGCAGATTGCGCCCTGCTCTACGAGATGTTTGTCGATTGGGTAGCACAAAACAGACCCCTGAATACTGATGCAATCCGTGACACAAAGGCAGAAACTTTTATAGGCACCCAAGCTATCACGCTTGGATTAGCAGATGCGCAAGGCACGCTTGCGCAAGCTTTGGAATCCTTAACGGATTTCATCTCACAAACCCCAACTGTAACAGCAAAAGAAGGACAAAACACATGGCACGCACACAATACCGCGCCCAACAAGAAGAAGATGAAGAGATTGTCGACATCCGCGATGAAGAAGAGGATGAAAATGATCACGACATCGATAAAAACGCCGAAATCTTTGACGACAACGAAGACGAAGAGGAGGATGAAGACAATGAGGACAAACGCGAAAACCTAAAAGCCATCCTTGAACAAGAAAGAAAGCGCGCTCAAGCACTGACAACCCTTGAAAGGCAAGCAAAGCGCTTAGGGGTTTCTTTTGATGCCGCAAAGGCTATTCAAAACGGTATGAGTATCGAGAAAGCACGCCAGTGCGTCTTGACGGAGGCTAGCTCGCAAAGCGCCTCTTTAAAACTATCGCCTTATGTTCCTCATACTGATGGAGAAAGCAAGGCAAAAATTCATGCAAAATGGCAATCAATTTGGAAGGCAATGAAATGAGTCATATTATTTATGAAGATGTTCGCAATGGCGCTTATCTTGGGCGCTACGACCCTGACATGTCAAATGAACAAGTGGTGTTTGCATCAGGAGCCTTCATTGAGGCTGGGACTGTCATGGGAAAGATAACAAAAACGGGAAAATATGTCCCTCTTAATCCGGCAGCATCTGATGGCAGTGCGGTGCCCGCAGGGATTTCTTATGCCACTGTTGATGCAACAGGTGAAGAACAACGTGCCGTCATTACAGCGCGTTTGAGTACTGTAAAAGCTTCGGAACTGATATGGCCCGATGCAATACTGGAGCAAGAAAAAATGGCAGCTATCCAGTCTTTAGAAGACAACAATAAAATTCTGTTGCGATAGGAGAATACGCACATGGATATGAATTTTTTTAAACATGATGCTTTCTCAAGCATTACAATGATGAAAGCCATTGAAAACTATGAGTTTCAACCGGGTCTTGTAAGCTCTCTCAATCTTTTTGAAGAAGTTGAAACCAGCACCACAGTGGTTGGTATTGAACGGCGTGATAATACATTTTCGCTTATTCAAACCAGCGAACGCGGAGCCCCTTTAGCAGAAGGTGACAGAGACAGTCGTAATCTTCGGTTTTTCAAAACAACCCGTATTGCCAAAAGTGATACTGTGAAATCAGAAGAAATCCAAAACCGGCGTGAATTTGGCACAGAAGATCAGTTAGAGACGGCAATGAAATATATTGCCAGAAAACAAAAGAAACTGATTTCTGAAATCGAATTGACATGGGAAAACATGCAGCTTGGTGCTGTTCAAGGTGTTGTCCTTGATGCTGATGGTTCGGTGATTGTCGATTGGTATAAGGAATGGGAAATTACCCCACCAAAGCCAATTGACTTTAAACTGGAGAATGAAACAACCAATGTTGCTGATAATGTTGATCAGGTCATTATGCGAATGATTGAAGCTTCAAAAGGAGCATTCTCTGACCGTTCACGGATTATTGGACTTTGTGGGAATGAATTCTTTTCCAAACTAAAAAACCATAAAACCATTCGTGAAACCTATTTAAACACAGCCTTAGCTCAGACACTCAATAGCGCAGGAGGCGTTGCAACACCAAGTGCTCTTGGCTCAGGGAGCTTTGGTAGTTTTGACTTTGCGGGTGTGACCTTTATCAATTATCGCAGTATTCATAACTATAATGTGAGTGCAAAGGCTGGAACAAAGCGTGCGATAGGAATTAAGCCTGATGAATGTCAATTCTTTCCTGTTAATGCGCCTGGTGTATTCCAGAAAACCTTTGCACCTGGTGAAAGCTTAGATTTTGCCAACACGGTGGGAAAACCTCTCTACACGATGCTAATCGTCGATCATGACCGTAATGCATGGGTGAAGCCTGAAGTCTACAGCTATCCGCTTTACATTTGCACACGTCCTGAAATGCTGTTCAAAGCCGTCATTGGAGGGAAATAACATGCTATGGCACGGGCTGCTTAACAAAATGGTAAAAGAGGTACGCAACACCTTTGGGCAGCCCGTCATCTATACGCGAAAGGATAACCAGCAATCTTTTCGGATTACAGCAATTTACGGCATCAAACATTCTGAATCGGATGCTGGTGGCAGAATACCAACAACAATTCCAAGAAAAGAACTTGATCTTTGTATCAATGATATTGGGGGGATACCACCAAAGGCTGAGGATAGTATCGTGGTGCTCTCCCCTGAAAACACTGAAGATCCCTCTCAAGAGCGCTTCGTTGTCACCGATGTACAAGCCTCTGAATCCGGTATGTATAAACTTATTTTACGGGAGGTAAAATAAAGGACCCTCTTATCATTTTTAAAAAATCTTATATTACTGCTTGACAAGATTATGGGAATATGAATAATCGAATCAAGTGCTTGAAAAACACTTTTAGCAACTAGCGGATAGATTGCCGAAACAGTCTCTTCTCCGCCGATTAAAAGTTTTGACTCGTCGTATGCATATAGCATATAAGCGAATTTGTCGGGTGTGGTTACATCATACAATACCCTTGCGGGGAAAGTGTAACGACGGGCTAGTTGCCGTGTTTTTCAGCACCCGGCACTTTCTAATTAAAGTGTCAATGAAAAACGTCTAACAACTAGGAGTTCATCATGAATACTCTTCTTCCGATATCGGAACAAACAATTGATCAGGAAACTGTTCAAACGGTCAATGCACGTGAATTACATGCGTTTTTAGAAATAAAAGCTCGCTTTAATGATTGGATTAAAAATCGCATTAAAGAATGCAAATTTCAGGAAAATATAAACTTTATAACGCTTACTAAAAATTTAGTAAGCGGTGGAAAGGTAAAAGAATACCACATTACATTAGACATGGCTAAACACCTTTCAATGATCGAGCGTAATGATAAAGGACATGAAGCACGTCAATACTTTATCAAATGTGAACGGCTTTTGAAGCAAGTAACAATACCAAAGATAGATTATTCCAAGCCCGAAGCGTTACTTGGTGTTTTGAATCACTTACAAAGCCAAATCGAGCAGAAAGATCATGTAATTGCTGAGTTAGAACCCAAAGCAAAGGCGCTTGATGGTTTAAAACGCTCTGATGGTCTGTTTGGTTTGATTGAATCTGCAAAGATGTTAGAGGTACGACCAAAAGACTTAACTGATTACTTGCGTAAACATGATTGGGTCTATCGAAGGGCTCCGGGTGCTCCTTTGTTACCCTATCAGGATAAGATCAAGAAAGGTCTCATGGATTGCCCTGCTATCACAATTCAAAGACCGGATGGTACAGAAAAGGTGCTCCCTTCAACAAAAATCACATCCAGAGGATTGGCTTGCTTGAGAGAACAAATCTTTGGAGGTGTACAATGAAGGTAGATACCAATTTTTTATGTGATTTGTGGATGGCACTATCTCAATTTTCTAACCATCAAGGCATTGGAGATAAGGACTGTAAAGCACTTGTTGAGGTTATGGGCATAGTAGAAAAAGCTTTGATTTTAAAACTTCAAGATGAATTGCCGAGTATTACAAAGATTTTAGCAGTTCTTACAGATTTTGGAGCTTCAGAGTTTCCCGCAGCGATAGATCCTTTTTTAAAAGCTTACCAGCCGAATTGGGAAAACCCTATTAAAAAGGTTGCCTAAGTAAAGCATATTCCTTCCCACTTCAAAAGTGGGGAGGATGTTAAACTCTACATTCAAATTTATTGATTTTGGAAAATTCATCTGCTTTTTCAGTTTGTAATATACTAACGTCGTAAGCAGCTTGCATGTTAAGCCAAAATTCAGCTGTTGTATCAAAAAAATAGGCTAATCTTAGTGCTGTATCAGGAGTCACTGGACTTTTTTCAGCAATAATACGTTCTATCCTTGTACGTGGAACATTCAAAGCTTTTGCAAGGGCATAAGCAGAAAGAGCATATTCTTTTAAATATTCCTCCCGTAAAATTTCTCCGGGATGTATAGCACTATAATTTCTCATCTCGACCTCCTGCAAATCAATGATAATCTACGATTTCAACTTCATAGGCGCCATTGGAACGCCATTCAAAACAAATACGAAACTGGTCATTAATACGAATAGAATATTGACCTTTACGTTCTCCTTTCAATAATTCTAGGCGATTTCCCGGAGGACTACGTAAATCTTTGAGATCAACTGCTTTATCGAGCATAAACAATTTTCTTTGGGCGATACGCACTAGAGTTGTAGGAAAACCTCTGGGCGGGTTACCTTCTAAAAGATCTTTACATCGCTTATCCGCAAAAGATTCAATCACCAAATCACCTTTATTCATTCTTTTATGTATCATAACATGATACCATCCTCAAAGAAAGAATAAATTTTGAAGAACAGGAACTTTTATGCATCCGAGAGAGACGATAAGAGAGAGTTTTGTTGCACTGATCAAAGCAGCAAAGACGACGGCTGGTGACAATGTGTTTAATATGCGTGATTTCAACTTTTCTGTTGAGAACACACCGACAATTAATATCTCAACACAAAGCGAAACAATTGAAGATGGCTATGATAATGCAGTAAGGCGCCGTGTCTTAACCGTGGATGTTGAATGTTATGCGACACAAGAAGATGGTGCGCGTTTTGTCGACCAATTAGCATGGGAAGTTGAAGAGATCTTCTACACCAATCCCAATCTCAATAACACCGTGGAAACATGCTCCCTGCAAAATATTGCTTTTGCCTTTGGCGATAATGGTGCTCTAGCACTCCATGGGGCAATTTTAACCTTTGAGGTCACTTATGTGACCCATATCCCCTCCCCTGAGACACAAGAAGATGGTGCAAACGCAAAACTTGTTGAACCTTTCTTGAGGATTACACCACAAACAGGCGTGGGCAATGAAGACAAATATCATAAAATCGAGGTCCCCCATGCTTGAGCGGCGCGATAAAGACATCACCGATTTAAAAAGACGTCTCGCAAATATGGTTATGGTGGGCACAATTAGCCATGTCGACCATAAAAATGCACGCTATCGGGTAAAAAGCGGCAATCTTATCAGTGACTGGATTCCAGATACCCAAGCCCGCGCCGGTAAAACATGCTCTTATGAAGGACGGGATGTTGGAGAACAAGTGGTGGTGGTTGCATCATCAGGGGATTTAGCGCAAGGGGTGATTGTTGGTTCCATCCATACCGATGCTAATCAAGCAGCCGATAAAGGCAGTATTCACAGAACAATTTATCCCGATGGCACCATCCTTGAATATGATGATGAACAAAACAGCTATAGCATTCAGATCACATCAGGCGGAAAGTTCATTCTCACAATTGCGGATGGCGTGTCTCTTAAAGGTGATGGTGGCAAGCTAGAACTTACCGCACCAGAAGGCATAAAAATTGTTTCACAAAGCGATATCACTTTCAATGCAAAGGGCAATATTTCTTTACAGGCTGGTGGTGGTGTTTCACTTCATTCCAATGAGAGTCTCTCTCTTCATTCTGCTAACAATGTTGCCGTGAATTCAAGTGGTTTGACCCATAACGGCACCAATGTAGGAGCAACCCATGTTCACGGGGGTGTTGTTCCTGGTGGCTCCATGACAGGAGGTCCCAATTGAACACAGGAATGGACCGTAGCACAGGAAAGCCCTTGACCGGCATTGAACATTTGCGCCAATCAATCCTTGATATTTTATCAACACGCATTGGTACGCGTGTAATGCGTCGTGATTATGGTTCACACGTTGCGGATATTATTGATGTACCGGTCAATGACGCCTTCGCTGTTCGTATTTATGCCGCTATTGCCGAGGCTTTAGACAAGTGGGAACCACGTTTTAAACTGAACAAGATTGATTGTAAATGGAATGAGAATGGGCAAGTTTCCTTGTCCTTTGAAGGTCTTTATTTGCCCTCAGGCAAGCCCATCACCATGGAAGGATTGCTGATAAAATGAATGGAGCACTTGCAAAACCAGAAATCATTACAGAAATTTCCTTTGAAGAAATACGAGCAGCAGCTCTTGACCGTTTAAAAGAACTGTTGCCTGGATATAGTGTTCTTGAAAGTGATCCAGCCGTCAAAGTCATTGAAGCCTTTAGCTATCGAGAACTGCTTTTAAGGCAACGTATTAACGAAGCCGCTCGCAACAATATTCTTGATTTTGCAACCGGTGAATCTCTTGACGCTTTGGGTAACTGGCATGGAATTGCCCGCATGGAGGGTGAAAGTGATGAGAGATATCGCGAACGCATAAGACTTCATGCCCGTGGTGGCAAGGGCAGCGGAACAGAACCCTATTACAAACTTATAGCCATGTCCGCAGATAGCCGTGTTAAGGATGCCATTATTTACCGTAAAGGCAAAAATCCAACCATCTATGTTGCGCTTTTTGGCAATAATGAAGAAGGCACAGCATCTGAAGATCTCATACAAACAGTCTCACAAGCCCTTCACAGAAAGAATATCATCATGACCAATGATACAATCATTGTGCACGCTGCTGTTAAAAAAGTGGTGGATTTACAAGCCGATGTTTGGCTGTTACCCGAGACATCCTTGAAAATTCTCACGACAATGGAAACCAATTTAAGAGCAGCATGGCGAAAAGAACAAGCCATTGGTCGTGAATTAAGCCTCTCATGGTGGGTTTCTAAACTGATGATTGCGGGTGTCCAGAAAGTAATTGCCATTACACCAACACAAGACAGAGCCGTTGGTGATGAAGAAGTTTTAGCGATTGGTAAGGTCACCTTAAACTTCAAAGGACGGGCACGCTAATGGTTGGCGCGCTTCTCCCAAACAATGCAACAGAATTTGAAAGGCGCCTTGCCGATGCTTGCGACTTTCATCAAGATGTTGATGGCGCTGTTTTGGGGATTTCACGCTCTAAGCTTATCACCCGCCCTCCTCGCTTCTTACCATGGTTGATTGAAGAATATGGGCTTGGAGAGCTTACACCTTATGTTCCAAACCTCTATGATTTGATTGATCAAGGGCTCCAATGGCAGCGTTTGCGTGGTTCTTTAGCGGCCATTGATAGAGGGCTTGCATGGCTTCAGATTACAGCACGATTTACACCAGCATGGTCAGGGCGTGCGTGGTGGAATTCCTTTCAACTTTACTTTGATCAATTGCCTGAACAAAGTGCTCTTGAAGCCATTGAAGCCATTACAGAACTTTCCAAAAGTTTGCGCTCTGATTTTCGCCGCGGTGTCAATGGTTATGACGTGCAAGCTATGGAAGGCAATATGTCACGGCTTGATGACAGTCTGCTGGACTATGAGAGCGGTGTGCGCTTAACAGCGAGGGACACACTGTTTTCCTTTGGTCGCACAACAGAAATCAAGCACAGGCTGACAAAAGAAGAAGGCACACTAATTGGCAATTGGATGGATGACGGGGATGGGGAATTAAGTTGGGAGCAGATTGATTATCCATGGGATATGGCAAATTTCCCTTGGTGTTCTGTTAAAAAACATGAACGCGATATTTTGATGGCAGAGTGGTTTTGCAACCGTACCCTTTATCTCGTGTTAAAAAACAGTGAGGATGATGTCATTGGATATCGCAGATGCAACATTGTCCAGCCGGTAGAACAGAATTTGGCGGGTGTGTATCACCATTTGGGCGATTGTTATCAACCCTCCTTTATGGGCACAGCCGTTCTTATTGCAGCACGCACGGATTTTCAAGATGTTGACGGTAGAAAAGCCGCCTCTGTTGCTGTTTTGGTGCATGGGACTCCCAAACAACATGTTCCTTTGGGTAAGCTTTGGTGTGAGTGCAATGAACTAATTGGCGGGGTGGAGATCATCAAAACGCCCGTTACTATTCCTTTGCGCGGTGATGTTCGCGAGCAATTCAAGATTTTATTGAGGTTTTAACATGAAGCATGAAAGCGGTTTACCCTTTGCAATTGACAGATCTTGCGGCAAAGACGAACAACAAAGCGTTGTCTTTTATGGGCAACGTCCCTTTATCCAAAGTGGTGAACTCAATGAGATGCAAACCATCATCAGGGGGCGCCATGACCGTTTGGGGCGTCTGGTTGCCAAAGAAGGAGACCGTGTTGAACGAGCCGATGCCTTTGTCAATAAAGACGCGAAGACCGTTACTTTAACAGAGGGTAAGATCTATATCGCAGGGGATATCTTTCCGGTCTCAGAAGCGGTTCTCCATGCTGTTTCGATGGTTGGTCGTCTTGAAATCGGTGTGAAATTACAAAAAACATGGATTACCCATGAGGATGACCCAGAGCTGTTGGGGCAAGTCCCCGGCACCTTGGCAGAAGGAGAACCCGGTGCGGCACGCGAAACAGCAAAGCTTGTTTGGGCACTCAAAGAGGATGGGCAGCAAGGCACGTTCTTTCCCGTTTATATCTTACAAGATGGCATTTTGATTGATCAAAAGTCCCCCTCACTGCTTGAACCCGCCATGCAAGCCATTGCTACTTATGACCGTGCCCATGGTCATTATATCGTCAAGGGATGCCGGGTGACGGCTCTGGGACCAAACAATGGTTGCCAAGTGTTTAGCATTCAAGAAGGAGAAGCCAATATCAATGGCTTTAAGCGCAAGCGCCTTGCTGCTTTGCGTCATGAAGAGAGAGAAGAGTTTTCGACAAGCGTTGTGCCTAGTGAAACCCATATTTTTGCGCCTCAAGATAAAAAGACAAGCTTTACCTTTAAAAGCTATTATGCCCCCATTGCCGATATTCACTCTCTTTTGTTGACAAAAGAAAAAACCGTTACAGTTACACGCGGTGCAGTCGTTGCTGGGCGTGATGGTGTTCCCGATAAAAGCATCACTTCTTTTCTCAAAGTTGTGCAAGGCAACAAGGAATTCAAAGAAGGAACGGATTTTAAGAAGACTGGTGATACTATTGACTGGGCACCGGTGGGGGATGAACCGCGTCCTGGCAGCAGTTACACGGTCACCTATCGCTATCGTGCACAAGTAACCGCCGATAAGGTAACGGCTCAGGAAATCACTGTCTCAGGGGGTGCGCAAGGGGGGGATATCATTGTCAGTTACACCTACAAATTGCCGCGTATTGACCGTATAGGTCTTAATACACAAGGCAGTGTGGTTTATATCAAAGGAATCTCCGCTGATCATCCCATGGCACCTAGTGTTCCTGAGGATGTGTTATCCCTTGCCACCATCACCAACAGTTGGTTGAATACCCCGCTTGTGGTCAATGATGGCACGCGTGTTGCCCCCTATGATGAGATGTGGCGGTATTTTCAACGGGTGCTGTCCCTTGATCGCTTGATGCAATTAGAGCGCATTAAAAGCAATGTTGACTCTAAAGAGCCCGTTGCCAAAAAAGGCATGTTTGCTGACCCGTTTCTTGATGACAGTTATCGCGATGAAGGGTTCACGCAAACAGGAGCTGTTGGCAATGGCATTTTACAGCTGGCTATTGATCCAACCTTTTACACCGCCCCTTTAAAGGCTCCTGTCACCCTTGACTGGACCAATGAAGTGATCATTGCCCAAGAATTGACAACAGCTTGCGAAAAAATCAACCCTTATCAAAATTTTGCTCCCCTCCCTGGTACAGTAACCCTCACACCCGCAACAGACTTTTGGCACGAACAGCGCACCGATTGGCTCTCAAGTGTCACTAATCAATTGTTTATGGGAACGCACCGTGGTAGCAGCATTCGCAAGCAAGAGGCAAAGGATGAACTGATCAATGTTGCACATGAACAAATCGATTTCTTAAGACAAATTACCCTTGGCTTTAAAATTGAAGGTTTTGGAAAGGGAGAAATTTTAGATACTCTCACCTTTGATGGTGTGAATGTCTTGCCAAAAAGCCGCCTTGTTGCCAATAGTAATGGTATCTTGGAAGGTAGTTTCAAAATCCCTGAAAATATTCCTGCCGGCACCAAAAATGTTGTAGCACGAGGCAAAGGGGGAACCCTTGCAACCGGTCTCTTTACCGGGCAAGGTGTTATTGATGTGAAAGTGATGCGGCATACCACAACAGTCAAGATCTGGACGAAAGTGGACCCGCAAGCGCAAGTCTTTACACCGGAAGAAACACGGCAAATCACCGGTATTGACTTTCATCTTTGCAAAATCGGCAATCCTAATCATGATCTGGTGATTGATTTGGTGACAACCGAAAACGGCTATCCCACCGCCAATATTCAAGCCCAAAGCTTTTATTCCATGAAGGGGGCAAAAACCGGATGGGCACAGGCACGCTATGATGTCCCACTCCTCGTCCCCAATGATCGCTTAACGGCTTTTGTCATTAAAACCGATGATAGTGATCATTCTCTCTCTTTGGCAAAGCTTGGGGGTTTTGATGAAGAACAACAAAGATTTGTCTCAAGCCACCCCTATGTGACCGGTCCTCGTTTTTCCTCTGTCAATGCGCAAACATGGAGTGCCCATCAAGATGAAGCATTGGCTTTTCGTGTCTTGGCAGCACGCTACAGACAAACAACAAAAACCATAGATCTTGGCACATTTGACCTTGTTGACTGTTCTGATTTGCAAATCCGTGCCGCGGTTGAATTGCCTTCTAGTGATTGTTCGGTGATCTTTGAAATTGAAAGAAACAATGGCACAATTTATCAACTCTTACCCTTTCAATTGTTAAGCCTTACCGAATATATCAGTGAGACAGTTCAATTACGTGCCATTCTCAAAGGCACGGAGAAACTCTCCCCCATTCTGTTTGCTCCTGTTCAGTTGATTGCGGGAAAAATCCATAACACAGCAACCTATGTTACCCGTGCTTTTGCCTTTGGTGAGAAGGCAAGATTGACCAGTTATATCAAGACCTTTTTACCAGGCGGCTCCACATTCACCCTCGAGATGCAACTGGATGATGGTGCTTTTACCCCCCTCACCTTAGAGGAAACAGAACAACTTACAGAACCCCTTTGGGTGGAGCGAAAATTTGTCAGTCACGACCAAACAGCAAAGCAAGCGCGCTTGAAACTGACACTAACCGGTGGACCTTCTGCACGGTCAATGCTGCGTGATTTTGGTGCTGGCATCTTGTGATACCCCCTCGCTTTGAACGATGGGATTTTAGACTGCTTGAGAGATTTGGAGAATGGAAATGACAAAAACCAAAAAGCTTGCAATGGAATTGCCTAAAGAAGGGCGTTTTATTAGTTCTGAATTTCCTATTTTGCGTGAGAACTTGACAAAACTTGATCAAGCCATAATGGAAGTTGAGGAAAAGCTAGACGACAAAGCCCCTGCAAAACACACACATAGTATAGGGGATGTTACAAATCTTGAGGCAGCCCTCAAAGGCAAGATGGCAGCAGACAAAACCTTCACTTTAACCGATTTGGGCGATATCGAGGGCGCTAAGGATGCTGCTAACAATTATGTTCTCTATAAAGCTAGCAACAATCATTTTACCTTTGGCAGTGCCGTCTCGTTGCTTGGAGCGCACCAACATAAAATTGAAGATATTGTCGGTCTTGATGCGTTTAGAGCTAAGATTAATCAAGATCTGACAAACTATGGGCGCTTAGTACAAAGCAATGAATGGCAAAATTACAATAAGTTTACCAGCAAAGTCACCATTGCTGGTGGTTTAGAATTGTTAGGCAATTCGTCATTGGCTCTCATGCATAATGGTGAAGTGGTAACAAATTTAACTGCAACAGGAAGCACACTCAAAGGACCGCTGAAAGTTGATGGTGCGGAAGTTTATAGCAAAGATGAAGCTGTTGTTGCTCTTCAAAAAATACGTGATGAAATCACAAAACTGAGGAAAGCAACCTCTCCCCTTGAAGTTCTTGTAACAGAAAGTGGTCCCATTCCATGGCCTGAAGGTGTTAGCGATAACACCGATATCGAAATATGGGCATGGGGTGGCGGTGGAGGTGGCGGATATGGAGGCTGGCTAAGAAATAATACCCCCCTTAACAGTCGTATAATCTACTATGGTGGTGGTGGCGGCGGTGGGAGTCAATATGTGTGTGTTAAAGTGAAAGCTTCACAGCTAAAATCCGCAAAAGCCATTGAAATTGGTCGAGGAGGACGAGGTGCTTCTCCGGGAGGCACTGCATATGCTGGTGGTTATACACGTATTGAAGGGATTATTTTTGCGCTTGCAGGTGCTGGTGGTGGTGGGAGCACTGGTGGCTCAGGAGGTGCGTCATCCATCAATGGTAACCGTGGCGGCGATGCTAGTTTTAATGGTTATACAGGGAGCTCTTTTATTTACGCCGGTGGGAATGGCGGTGATGGGGGGAGTGGGAATGGCGGGAACTCTTTTTTTGGTGGCGGTGGAGGTGGAGGTGCTGGTGCTCAGAATGGTAACGGTGGTTATGGCGGAGAGAGCCAGAAAGGTGGCCATGGTGGTAAAGGCTGCAATGGCAGTGGACAAGGAGGAGGTGGTGGGGGTGGCTACTTCCCAGGAGAAGATGGTGAATCTGGTAAAGGTGGCAATGGTGGCAACGGAGCAATCTTATTTAGATTTTTTATATAGGAGTTTTTATGGAATATGCAGTTGTTGAAAAGGGTGTGGTAACAAACATTATCGTTGCTTCAGAAAATTATGTTCACACCTTTGATGGAGAGGCAATCGCCTCAAGTGAAGCACAAATCGGTTGGATTTATAAAGATGGGGTGTTCTCTCCTCCCATTATTGATGAAGAAAACAATTCTTTGTCTTCTGAAAAGGCTGAGACAGACGCAGCGGTAGAATCTATGAAAGAACCACAAGAGAAAGACGACTAAGTCTAATCTATAGCAAGCAAAGTCATTCTTTGTCTTTAAAGGGGTGCCTCGAAATTATAGTGGGTCACCCCATTTTTTACTCCAAAGATTTCGTGCAGAGATGAACAGCTTATAGGCAAGCAGTATTGGCATCAATAATATTAAATTGTAACTTTTTTGTTGACAATTGTAACTTATTACATTACATATTATTTAAAATAAAGCTGTTGAGTTTGCTATGATCAAGACATTTAAAAATAAAGACCTACAATCTCTCTGGGAAACAGGGAAAAGTAAGATTGATAGCAGACTTCAACAGCGTATTATTCGCCGTCTTGATACTCTTGACGCAGCTTCTCAAGTGAGTGACATCAATGTACCGGGTTATAACTTTCATATGCTTAAAGGCTTTACTCCAACTCGCTACACAGTCCATATCAATGGTCCTTGGTGTATCACTTTTGAATTCCAAGATGGGCATGTTTACCATGTTGATCTGGAACAATATCATTGAAGGTTTTAAGATTAATTGTAAAGGAGACACTTCATGACCACACGTGATCCTAATCGTTGCCCTACTCATCCAGGAGAAATTTTAGCCGAATCTTTGGAGCATTTAGATACAAGCAAAACTGAAATTGCTCGAATTCTTCAAATATCACGCCAACATCTACACAGTATCCTTAAAGGACAACGCCCTGTTACAGCTGTTACAGCAGCCCGTATTGGCAAACTATTAGGCAACGGACCCGCCTTGTGGTTACAACTTCAAGCCAATTATGATACATGGCATGCTTTGCGTGATATTGATGTTTCTTCTATTCCAACACTAGAAGCTAGTAAAAAAGTCAATGTACAAATGGACCATAATTGTTAATAAAATAGCTAGAGCTTTTATCATCTCCCCGCCTAAAAGACGAGGTGATAGAATTATGTTTTTTAACTTAAGCAGCTTTCTTAACAGAATTTTTCAAACTCGGCGCATAAGCTTTCAACAAAGGCTCCATAATAGAAGGAGGTTTTAAAGATCCAAAATTTGTAATCATTGCCAAAATCCTGAGTGCATTTGGTGATTCATCTTGAAGTTTTAAAATCAAAGCTTTTTCTACAATGTCCATGGCTTCAACCAATGCCTTACAGTCTTTATCTCCAATGCCTTGATGGTTAGAAAATTGAGATAGTGCCATCCACAAATCGCATAAAAAATCGATACTGGTATTCATTGCACACCCCCAAAGATTTGTTCTCTCAAGCAAGCCAATCCTCTAGATGTGATTTTTGTTGAAGGGAGCACCTTTTCTGTACCATCCGGTCTTTGAATAGTGATAGCAGGGCAATCCATGAGACCTTTCTTGATCTTATCCTGATAGGGTAACAAAGGAGCACCCGGAGCCCGTCGATAGACCCAATCATGTTTACGCAAGTAATCAGTTAAGTCCTTTGGTCGGACTTCAAGCATCTTTGCAGATTCAATCAAACCAAACAGACCATCAGAGCGTTTTAAACCATCAAGTGCTTTTGCCTTGGGTTCTAACTCGGCAATCACATGGTCTTTCTGCTCGATTTGGCTTTGTAAGTGATTCAAAACACCTAATACAGCTTCAGGGCTCGAGTAATCAATCTGTGGTGTGACTGCCTGCTTTGCAAGTTTTTCACACTCAATGAAATACAAACGAGCTTCTCTGCCTTTCTGATTATTCTCAAGCATAGAAAGTTCTTTTGCTATGCTTAGAGTCAAATGATAATCTTTACGATTATGTCCACCCCTACCTTTGCTCGCCAGATTTGGCGAGCAAACAAAGTCTTGATTTTCTACTAAATTATATTTTTTGATACGGTCAGTAACCCAATTGGAAAAATCTTTACCTACTTCCAAAAACGCATGTAACTCACGTGCATTGACTGTCTGAACAATATCACCATCAATAGTGGTTTGATGTATGTCGATTAAGTATTGTGCCATGATTTGGCTCCTGTGTGCTTAAAGGTTTCTTAATAGACACCTAAAAAGGTGCCGGGTGCTAAGAAACACGGCACACAGCCCGTCGTTATGCTTTCCCCGTGAGGGTATTGTATAGCATAACCACACCCGACAATGCATTATATGCGTGTAACATATAATGAGTCAAAGCTTTTAATTGGCGGAAAAAGATTGTTGCGGCAATCCACCCGCTGTGTGTTTTAGATGTTTCTTAGGCACCTTTCTACGAATCTAACGGTTTTAAATATTTTGTCAAGTCGTTCTCAAGAACGTCTGTTTGTTTCTTATTTTTTCCCATTCATTTTCATTCATCAACCATGCAAAGGAGCATCATAATGACAACAGGTTTTTTACACGGTGTTGAAGTTGTCGAGGTGGACGATGGAAGGCGTCCCCTTCGTGCAGTTCAATCGGCAGTTATCGGCATTGTCGGCACAGCACCCGATGCCGATGAACAGGCTTTTCCCCTCAATACGCCGGTGTTGGTTACCGGTTCACTTTCACAAGCAGCAAAACTGGATAAAACAGGAAAACGTCAAGGTACCCTACCCAGTGCTCTTGATCTTATTTTTAAGCAAGTGGGTGCTATTGTTGTTGTCGTGCGTGTGCAAGAAGGTGATAACGAAAACACAACATTTACCAATGTTTTAAGCGGTGTAAACGCCAATAGTGCTTATGAAGGTGTGCATGCTTTGATTGGAGCGCAATCCCTTCTTGGACAAACATCACGCATTCTGATTGCTCCAGGCTTTACCCATAAACGCCCTATTAGCCTTAGCAAGATTGAGGTTACCAACAAAGGCAGTGGTTATACTCAAGCAACTGTTAAAATTGCCGGCGGCGCAAAAGCAGAAGCAATCCTTGCCAATGGACAAGTAACCTCAATTGTTCTCAAGGACAATGGTTTTGATTATCAAACCGCCCCCAATGTAGTGATTGAAGGTGATGGCACTGGTGCAACAGCAAAAGCCGAAATCAGTGCAACCTCTAATCCTGTAGCAGCAGAGTTGATTGGCATTGCCGAGCGTCTGCGCGCTATTGTGGTCATTGACGCACCAAACACAACCGATGAAGCAGCTCTTGATGCTGCAAAGGATTTTGATTCAAAACGCGCGCTTATTGTTGATCCTTTTGTAAAGGTAAATCGTAATGGAGAAATCCTAGAACAGCCGGTAAGTGCAGCGGTTGCTGGTGTCATTGCCAAAACAGATTTTACACATGGTTTTTGGCATTCCCCTTCAAACAAAGTGATCAATGGCATTGTAGGAATTGCCCGCCCGATTGATTTTTCCATTGGTGATAGATCAAGCCGTGCTAACCTTCTCAATGAACAAAACATCACAACAATTATTCGCGAAAATGGTTATCGTCTTTGGGGCAATCGTACCCTTTCAAGCGATACAAAATTCGCTTTCTTATCCGTTGTGAGAACCGCGGATATGATCAATGACGCCATCTTGCATGGGCATATGTGGGCGGTCGACCGCAATATCAAAAAAACCTACATGAGTGATGTGAGTGAAAGCGTCAATGCCTATTTGCGTGATTTAAAAGCACAAGGTGCCATTCTCGGTGGGCAATGCACGCCTGATCCAGAGTTGAATACAGCAAGCGCTATTGAGAGCGGCAGAGTCTATTTCAATGTTGAATTTACACCAACAACACCAGCAGAACATATCACATTCCGTTCACGCATCATCAATGATTACCTAGAGGAGATCTTTTAATGACTGTACCCGTTTTACCGAGAGTTCTAAAATATTTTAACATTTTTGTTGATGGCATTCCCTATCAGGCAAAATGCGAAAACGTGACACTGCCAAATTTAAGTTTGGTTGTTGAAAGTTATCGCGGTGGTGGCATGGATAGCTCTCTTGAGATTGATCTTGGGCTTGAAACACTCATCCTCACTATGACCATTTCTGATTGCTCTCCAGAACTGATGGCACTGTTAGGGCGCTCTGATGTGAACATTTCATTGCGAAGTTCAATGCAAGCACAAGGCACACCAGCAGAAGGTGTTGTCATCACTATGAGGGGGCTTTGCAAAGGCTTTGAAATGGCAGAATGGCAACCGGGAAGCAAAGCAACATCTACTGCGACATTTACATTACAGTATTTCAAATATGTTCAGAAGGATGTTGAAATTGTTGAGATAGATGTCCTCAACTTAATCAGAAAATTCAATGGTGTTAATCAATTAGCAGAACATAAAAACTTTTTAGGAATATAAAAATGACCGTACAATCAAGCATAACGCATCAATTGCTTATCCCTGTTACCTTTGAAGGAAAAGAGCATACTACAATTACCTTACAGCGCCCCAAAACGAAAGATGTGCAAGCAATCGACAAAAAGGAAGGTGTTGAACAAACAATTGCTATGGTTGCCCGCCTTTCTGGATGGCCCCATGAAGCTGTTGGAGAACTCGATATTAGTGACTTATCGAGCATTGGAGAAATTTTAGAGTCTTTTATCAAGCGGCGGGATACCTCGACTGGGAAACCGCCGCTAAACTGATAGCGGATATTGCCATTGTTTTTCATTGGTCCCTTGCAGACATGATGGAAATGGAACCGCAAGAATTAATCTTCTGGCGAAAACAAGCAGCAGAAAGGTATAAATCAAAATGAGTGAAAAAGTTGCTGATGCAAAGGTAAAATTGTCTCTTGAAGACAAACTTACCGCGCCTCTTAAACATCTTCAAAAAAGATTTGATACATTGTCAAAGACACTCTCCCATAGATTGAGTATCCCTCGCTTTTCTGCTGCGGTAAAAAATATGACATCACGTTTGCAAGGCGTTCAAAGTGCCCTTGGCACAGCGGCAAGCCGTGCTTCGCTCTTTACCGGTGCTTTAGGACTTGCCGGTGGAGGTCTTATCGCAAGTGTCACCGCCGTCACCATGAAAACTATGCATCTTGGGGATAGTCTTCATCACGCATCACGGCATTTGGGGATGAGTGTCACAGCGCTTCAGTTATGGGGTGATGCGGCAGACAATTCAGGATACTCTTCTGAACTTTTTCAACAATCCTTAGCAACTTTAAATAGGCGTTCGGCACAAGCATATGCCGGACAAAAAAGAGGCATTATGGGTTTTGAGGCGCTTGGCATTTCTGTCAAAGATGCCTCTGGAAAACTCAAATCAAACTCTACCTTGTTAGAAGAAATTACCGACAAGATGAGTAAGATGAACAATCAAGCGCAAAGACAGCATATTGCTGCTTTGCTGTTTGGTGGCGATGGCAAGGAAATGGCAGCCATGCTTGCGCAAGGGATGGCTCCCATCAAAGAGCTGTTTGCAAAAGCACGGAAAGGAAAATGGTTAATTGGTGCCGATGTCGCACGATATGCCGCAGATTTAAGTGATAAGCTTGGTGCTTTTAAGAAAAAAATAGGCGGTATAGCGAGCTTTATTGGCGCACGCTTTATGCCTATTCTCAACGATATGATTGACGCTTTTGAAAAATTAATTGACGAAAACCGTGATCTCATAAAAACAACCGTTGCTGGATGGGCAAAAACCTTAAAAAAAGTCTTTCATGATTTGCTTGATCCTACCTCTGATTTAAGAAAAGGCATCAGTGATCTTACCGAGAGAATTAAAGGCTGGTTTTTCTGGATGAAACCGCTTGTTGGTGAAATAACCCTGTTAAAAGTAGGTCTTATAGCGCTTGGTTCCTTTATTTTTGGTCCACTCATTGCTGCATTAGCCGCAGTGAGTGCAGCTTTTGTCACGCTTGGCTATACAATCATGACAACACCTATTGGTTGGCTCATTGGTGGTATTGCGGCACTTGTTGCACTCTATAAATATTGGGACAAACTCAATGGTTGGGTCGCAGCATCTTTAGCCGCAGTTGGTGCAGTTCTTACCGGAGCATTCATTGCGGCAATGGCACCAGCGGCTTCAACCGTTGCCGGTCTTGCTGTAACTCTTGTCACTTCACTTATTCCAGCAATAACTGCCGTTGGTTCTGCTTTTATATCACTTGGTGTCGCAATCATGACCACTCCTATCGGTTGGATAATCGGAGGCATTGCGGCGCTTGTCACAGCTGGATATCTGCTCTACAAAAACTGGAATACAGTCGTAAATTTCATAAGCAAGTTATGGGATTCTTTTGCCAGTTTGTTCAGTAACACTTTCAGTAAACTCTTTACTCTCTTTAAAAAGTTTTCACCACTCTACTGGATAGCAAAAAAAATCAACGCATTGATTGATTGGTTGTTTGGCGTCAATTTAATGGATGCAGGGGCTAATCTCATTGGCAGCTTGTGGGACGGCATCAAAAGCCAATGGACCGCTCTATGCAATTGGTTTAGCGGCATGATAAGCAAATTAACCAGTTGGATGCCTAACTGGATGAAAGAAAAACTTGGTTTCAATGTTTCAATCAACAAAACTTCAACAGAAACGATTAAAACCTTTGCCGATGAAACCAATGCACGTGCGAAAAGAATGATGGATACAGCGGTCGTACCCAAAAGCCCATCTGGAAAAAGCAACAGTGGTTTTAATACAGGGGCAATTGCAACAAAGCATATGGAAACTCCCAATGCAAAAGCAGATGCCTTCAAAGCTCCCAAACCAATTGCAATTCATAAACCTGTTGAAGTAGATGCCCGTATAACCATTACAAATCTAAATATTTCAGTGCCAAATGGTCTCAAAGATGAAATCAGAGATGCTGTCAATCAAGCCCTTGAACGCTATGCAAAACAGCAACGTTTGGCGATAGCCTCTAGCCTTTCGGATTAAAGACCATGATGCTTGCTTTGGGTGGTTTTATTTTTTCGATTGAAACGGCAGCCTATCAAACTCTTGATCTGTCTTATGGTATACCATGGGTCGAGCAAGGACGATTGGGACGAAAAGCTGCTCTTCAATTGCCTGCTGTTGCAAATGCAGAATTTTCCTTAACGGGTGTGATTTATCCAGATTTCAAAGGTGGGCATGGACAACTCGAATATTTGCGGCAAATCGCCCATCAGGGACCTCACATTCTTGTAACAGGGCAAGGCAAAATTTTAGGCAAATTTGTCATCCTTTCCGTGGAGGAAAAGCAAAGTGTTTTTCATTATAATGGTGCCCCCAAAAAACAAGAATTTACAGTAAAACTGAGAGAATATGGTGAAGACCTATGAGTGATCTTTATAGGACAAAACAAGGCGATATGGTTGATGCCATTTGCTGGAAATATTATGCCAAAGGTCAACAATCGCTTGCTGTCGAACGTGTCTATGCGGCAAATTTAGGGCTTGCAGACTATGGACCTATTTTGACAGCAGGCATAACAATCATTTTGCCATCCCTCCCCTATCCCAAAGCCACACCCGTGATTAGAATTTGGGGCAGCAAATCATGAAACCTTTTTGCATGGTTATGGCAAATGGACAAGACATTACCAAAACGCTCATGGATTATGTTTTATCAATTGAAATAACCGATGAGGCAGAAGACAAAAGCGACCGTATCACCATAGAGCTTGATGACCGTGCACGCAACAGTGATAATGGCTTTCTTGATATACCCCTTATCGGAACAGTTCTTTCCGTAACACTTGGCTATGAGGGCGACAAAATACGCGATATGGGAGCCTATCTGATAGACGAGATCTCTGTAAGCAGTCCACCACAAAGCTTAACCGTTACAGGGCGTGCTGCGGCGATGAACACGTCTTATAGAACACCCAAAAGCCAATCTTATCACCAGCAAACACTTGGCCATATTGTTCAAGAAATCGCACAGCGTAATGGTTATACCGCAAAGGTTGACCCTTCTCTTGCAAAAATTGTTGTGCGTCATATTGATCAAACATCTGAAAGTGATATGGCTTTTGCCGCTCGCCTTGCAGAGGAATATGATGCGGTAGCAAAGCCTGTTGATGGTAAGCTAGTCCTTGCCAAACGGGGAGAAGGCAAAGCTATCACCGGTGAGACACTTCCCATAGTGGTTCTTCATGAGGAACAGTGCACATGTTGGGATTTTAAATACAGTGCACGGGATGAAGCAGGTGCAGCCAATGGTCTAGAAACCGATGGTGGTGAGGACCAAAAAGCCGCAGCAGATGCACGTGCACCAGAAGAGATAGAGGAGGATGAAAACACCATCCATATGGATGAAAATGATCTACCAGAACCATCTGAATCAGAGAGAGGAGAAAAAACAGAAAAAGAAGCGGAGAAGCAAGAACAAGAGAAAAAAGGCGGCGTTATCGCAACCTATTATGATCTGCGCAGTGGTGAAAAGAAAGAAGTCAAATCCGGTCATTCACCGTTTCATGAACTCAAATATACCTATCATAATCAATCAGAAGCTGTTGCGGCTATTGCTGCTTATCGTAACAAATCATCACGGGGTAAATCTTCTTTCTCCTGTGATATTGGTGGTGATCCCTTTGTGCAAGCAGAAGCAAAGCTTGTTCAAGAGCCCCCTTTCCGTCCTTATATACCAGCAGAATGGCGCATCAAAAGCGTCAAGCACAAGCTTGATAAAACGGGTGGTTACACCACAAAAATAGAGTGCGAACTTTTTGATGAAGGACAAGAAGACGCCGCTGGAAATGTTGCAAACACAACACCAGATAAGGATGACACTCTTGATTCAAATGCTCCACAAAATGCATATGATGAAGGTGAAGGCGTCATCCATATGGATGAGGAGGATACATAATAAGCTACCATGTTTTGCTATAAAACACTGTTGTTTAAGAAGACAATTAATACACTCAATACAACAGATTAAACGTGTGGAACTGGTCGTTCAAGAGGCTGTACAGCTAAGCGAAATCCCATGGTACGCAGTAAAGCATTCAGGCTGCGAAACTCTGGATTGCCTTTTTCTGAAAGTGTACGGTAAAGCTGTGTGGGATTCAAGTTGGCTGCTTTAGCTACAGCTTGAACACCACCATAAGCTTTAGCCATTTGGCGAAGTGTTACAAGCAATTCACCTTGATCACCATCTGCTAGGATTGCATCAAGGGTAGCTGCTGCTATCTTAGGGTCATCATAGAAAATTTCCGCCATTGCATCATCATGGTTACAGTCTTTCATTTTTGCACTCCTTTAATCTTCACGGTTTTGCCAATCACGCCAACAAGCACATGCGCGAGTGATATCAGTATCTTGTGTTTTTTTGCTACCGCCGCATAATAGCAACAATACGGTCTTTCCAGACTGTGCATAATAAACTCGGTAGCCAGGACCAATATTAATACGCAGTTCATGAACACCATCACGAAGCGGCTAAAATCACCAAAGTTTCCTTGCTCTAAGCGATTAAGGCGGCGAATAATAGCAGTTTTAGCCTGTACATCACGGAGCTTTCGCAGCCAATCAGTTATCAAGTTTTTGCCATCAGAGGTAAGGTAGTGACGTATTTCAAACATGATATATATTCGTTTATAAACGAATATTTGTCAAGAGGAAAATGAAAAGTTGAGAAAAATATTCTTATGTTTCAGTGAAAAAACTACATAAGTTTTAATAAGCCATCTTTTCGAAGAGACAAGAGATTCACTTTTAAATCCAGCTCTGCCTTGTGCGGAGCTTTTTTTATGGAGAAACCTATGAGAAAAATATCATCAGAAGGATTAGCACTTATTAAACAATGGGAAGGCTTGCGTCTCAACGCCTATAAAGATGCCATTGGTATATGGACCATTGGTTATGGACATACAAATTCTGCTGGAAAACCCTTTGTTCATAAGGGCATGATAATCACTGAAGAACAAGCAGAAGAGTTTCTTTGCCATGATTTGCAACAATTTGAGAATGCTGTTGAACACGCTGTTCAAGTTTCCTTAACAGACGAACAATTCGCAGCACTCGTGTCCTTTTGTTATAATGTAGGAACAGCAGCCTTTTGCAATTCGACACTGTTAAAAAAACTCAATCAAGGTGAATATGAAGCAATCCCCTCTGAATTACAAAAATGGACCAAAGCGGGTGGAAAGCGCCTTCAAGGTCTCGTACACCGGCGTACAGCAGAAGCAGGCTTATGGGCAAAAGGCGCTTATGTTTCCTCCAATTATCAACCAGTAGAAACCAAACAGCCAATGGGGATTTTCAAAGCGGAAGCGCTTGCCCCCATCATTGGTTCTTTCTCTGGTCTTGGCGGCTTGTTAGCGGGCAATGGTCCCATCCAATGGGCATTGGCAACCATTATGGTTTTAGCCGCCTGTGCCGGTCTTTTCTGTGTCGCAAGACGCTTTCAGGAACACAAATTATGATTTTATGGATGAAAAAAAATCTGATGCTAACAGGTGCGGCTTTAGCCGCTTTTTTTATGATTGTAGCAAAAGCTTTTGTTCTTGGCAAAAGAACTGAACAGCAAAAGCAAACAGAGAAGATTTTAAAGACTGCAACAACACGGCTTGAGGTAGAAAATGAAATTAATAAAAAAAGTGATGCTGATGTGCGTACTGATCTCTCTCACTGGTTGCGCGACAAATAAAGTTGCTTCTTCTTGTGTGGGTTGGTTGCCGATATATTTGCAGCGACAAGATTTGAACATCATCAGTTCAAACTTAGCAAGAGAGATCTTAAAGCATAACAAGCAGGGTGAATATTTATGTGGGTGGAAACATGGCTAGAAAAAACACTAAAAAAACCACCGCGCTTACAGAAGCAGAAAAAGAAATGCTTCAAGAAATAATCATCACTTATCAAAATGTAAAAATGATGTCTCGCTTGATGAAGTGGATAGCCTTTTTTCTCTTTTTACTCATCCTTGACTTTGCTCGGATTATGGATGCAATAGACAATGTTTTTGCCCATTTAAAACAGTGGTTTTCAAAGAGTTAGTTCCTCCATATCTCTCTTAAAATAGTTTCCCTTTGAAAAGAAATCTTTCCTAAGAATTGAGAGAAATAATTTTCAAATATGCTAGAATCAAGGTGAATGTTCATTTGTTTCATAGGATTTTTTAGATGATTACACCCTTTGGTAAAACCTTACGCAAACTTCGCATAGATCACTCTGAACGTCTTTTAGATATGGCTAAGAAATTAGACATCTCTGTCCCATTTTTATCATCTGTAGAAATTGGCAAAAAATCTGTACCCGTTGGCATGGAAGAAAAGATCATAGAGGTTTACGCTTTAAATCAAGAGGCAGCCGCCCGTCTAAGGAGAGAATCGGATGCTTGTCGCAGCAGTTTTACCATCAAGTCGTCTGATCCCTTGTGTCGTGAAACCGTTGGCATGTTTACAAGACTTTTAAAGGTTTTTTCACAACAGGATTTAGAATCATTCAAAGGAATACTAGAAACGATTAGAGAAGAGAAAAGCCAAAAAAATGTTCGTGTTGCGGAGGAATGTTAGAAAACCCTATTCCCTAACCTTTATTCATGTATCCCGCACCTTAAAAAAACATATGGAAAATCAGTAAGTTATTTATGGTTAAAGATTGAATGGCGATCCCGACAGGATTCGAACCTGTGACCCACGGCTTAGAAGGCCGTTGCTCTATCCAGCTGAGCTACGGGACCAACTGATCATTTCCCAATAATAGCACCTTTCACTCAATGCGTCCAAGATTGCTGCCTATCACTGCGAAAATTATCAGAATAAGAAACAGCACGCCGAATCGATCTATGTGCTTTTTCTACACGATAGGGAATAGCATTCTTGCGTGCGAAAGCAATGGCCTCTTCTTTGTTATTAAATTGGACTCTTATCTGATTATTCATATCAGATGTTGCCGTATATCCCATAAGAGGATCACGCATTTTCGCCTGTAGCGGCTCATATTGTAAAATCCAAAAACCAGTATTTCTCCTACCAGACTGCATCGCTGTCTTCGCAGGGCTATAAATACGTGCGATCATGATCACTTTCCTTCAGAATACACAGGGCTTGAACGATAATCCTTCCATCACACGCACCCAATTGGGCCATTCTCTTGTATAAAATCAAACATGGTCGGAGCGATAGGATTCGAACCTACGACCCCCTGATCCCAAATCAGGTGCGCTACCAAGCTGCGCTACGCTCCGCCATTCATATTGATCCAATGGATATTTCCTAAAATTTTCATAACAGAAGTGCAAGAGAAAAACACATCTTTCTTTAATTTTATTGCTTTTCTTTACAGGAAAAAAGGATTTTAGAACTTTTTTCTGCGAAAAAACATTGATTACAGAAAAAAGAAAAGGGGTTTCACAAGAGAAAGAATTGACTCCATGTCAACAAACAATGCACTTACCCATATTCTTCAAATAATGCATATGAAACACATTGTACAAGATGTTGATTTATAATGATAATTTGCTATTTTGCCTGTTGAATGAGCCCCCTGAATATTAAGATTCTCTCAATTCAAATCCCCTTATGTTGAATCAAGTGAAACGATGTTTCTGCACACCATAAGCGGGGTTGTTGTGTGGGTAAAAAACCGTTTAAAAAGAAGCAAAAATGCCTGTTATGAATCGTCTAAATACCAAGGGCTGTCGCAAAACATTGGGGAGCGGTAAAGAGTATGATGGTGCCGGCTTGCACCTTCATAAGCGTAAAGATGGTGGTGCTCAATGGCTTTACCGCTATACCATCCACGGACGGCGTCGTGAAATGGGCTTGGGTACTTTAAAAAATGTCTCTTAAAAAAAAGCCCGTGAATTGGCAACCCAATGGCGTTCTGTTTTACGCGAAGGTCGTGACCCCATTAAAAAATATACCATGAAAAAAAACAAATGAAAATATGCGGTTATTTACCATCGATAAATGTTTAAAAGGCTGAGAACTGAAACCATGTACTGCCTGCCTTCACACTATAATAACAAAGAGAATAAAAGTACTCTTTCTTGAATAATCTGAACCATGATAAAAGGTATTTTACTGTATTTGCATATTAAGAACTTCACCAATAACAGCACGCGTTATTTTACTTTTTCTCTGTAATGCTAACCGATCAACAGAATCAATCACACGTTTCAATGCAAATAAAGAACGTTCACAACGCCTTACAAGATAATAAACAGCATCTGGATGAACGATAATCTGTTTATCAGAAAAAAGTTTAAAAGCAACAGCTGTTAACAATGCATCATCAGGCTGATTAATAGTCACTAACATAACCGAATTAAGGCGACTTTTTAGATCATTTAACTTTAAATCCCACACAGAAGGAACTGTGCGTGCAGTTATCAACAAAGTAGCGCGACACGCATCAAGATTTGCTTGCTTAATGCTATTAATTAAGTGAAAAAGTCCTCTCTCACTGATTTCACCGGCATCAATATCCTCAATTAACAAGGGACTTCCTGAAGAAGCCACTGCAACAGCCTGATCAATTTTATTACGAGAAACAACGAAGGCTTCAGCTTTTTGTGCCCATACACTAGAAAAATGGGTTTTTCCAGATCCTTCCTTTCCAACCAACACTGCGATAGGTAAGATCCAGTTTGGCCAATGATCAATAAGTTGAAAAGCCATACGATTGCTTTCCGTCACCACTAAGTCATCAAATTGGAAAGCTGAATTATAAGAAAAGTTTAAGGGTAATTGCGTTTCACTCCCATTCATTCTAATGACTCCGAATTTCCATTTCGCGAATATAACTGAGAATTAAGATAAGTATGAAGAGCAAAACGAACCAAAACACCAACAGCCGCTGCTGCAGGAACAGCAACAAGCATCCCCGTGAATCCAAAGAGTGAAGAAAAAGCAAAAAGTGCAAACATCAACCACACTGGATGCAGTCCTACGGATGACCCCACAAGTTTTGGTTGAAGAATGTAGCCTTCAATAAATTGCCCAATTAAAAAGAGCACGACAACAACGATAAGCCATCCCCAACTGTCTGGATAAAACTGAACCCATGCAACACCAACGGAGAGTAAAAAACCACTCATTGTACCAATATAAGGGACAAAGCTGATAAGGCCAATAAACATACCAATTAAAAGACCAAAATTAAGCCCTGTAATCGTCAGACCAATCGCGTAATATCCTCCTAATATTAAACAAACTGTTCCCTGTCCACGAACAAACCCAGCAATAGCTCGATCTATTTCATGAAAAATACTACGAACGGTTTCAAGATGATCTCGCGGTATCAACGAATCAACAGTTGCAACCATACGCGGCCAATCTAATAACATGTAAAATGCCACCACAGGAGCGACCACAAAGAGACTCACGAGATTAACGATAGATTTTCCTGACTTCAAAAGTGAATTTAAAAGAGAGGTAATAAAATCAGAACTTTTTCCCAACAGCCCTTTAATATTACTCTGTAATTCATTTGGATCACTGCCAAAATAACGTCTAACCCAATCGAAATCATGTTCAACGAAAAAAGTTTGAATACGATTCATATAAACAGGCAAACCGTCACTCATAAATTGCTGTATTTGCCAAGTAATAATAGGAATTAAAATGATTAAAGCAGCAACAAAAACAACAATGATAAACAAGGTAATAAGAATAGTACCAAAAGCGCGGCGAATACCAATTTTTTCAAGAAATTGAACAATAGGATTAAGAAAATAAGCCAACACGATGCCTGCTACGAAAGGAAGCAAAACAGATCCAAAAACAAACATAAAAAGAATGAAAAAGATCAACGTACCAAGCCAGAAAAAAACTTGTTTTTTTACATTAGTCGGTAATGGCATTCGAGTATAAGCTGGCACATAAGTCTTATAACGATCATGGGATCCATTCTTACTAACTTTCTTTTTCATTAGCTGCCAAGAAGAATGTCCATGATTATCTGATATCTTGCTCATAAAATATCCTAAAAAAACTCTTCACAAAGATTATAAACTTCTTCAACATAGGTCTCAAGTAGAGTTGCTTATTTTCTCTTAAATGGTAAATAATCAATATCTCTTGCAGAGATAACTCTATATCTCTTGCAGAGATAACTCTATCATGGCATTGCATAACGTCAAAATCTGATTTTTCATAAGGAAGGCTCCAATGAGCAATCAAGAAATCACAAATAATCAAGAAATCACAAATGATGAATCCAAATATGGACTTACCTACGCAAAGGCCGGTGTAAACATCGATATGGGTAATGCCATGGTAGAAAAAATTAAACCCTTTATACGCTCAACAAAGCGACCAGGAGCTGATGCTGAAATTGGCGGCTTTGGGGGCCTCTTTGATTTAAAAGCAGCAGGCTTCACAGATCCTATTCTCGTAGCAGCCAATGATGGTGTCGGAACAAAGTTAAAAATTGCCATTGAAATAGGTGTTGATGATACCGTAGGAATTGATCTTGTCGCTATGTGTGTCAATGATCTCCTCGTGCAAGGCGCTGAACCGCTCTTTTTTCTCGATTATTTTGCAACGGGTAAGCTTAATCCTGAACAGGGAGCAGCAATTGTTTCCGGTATTGCGGAAGGATGTAAACAAGCAGGTGCGGCTCTCATTGGTGGAGAAACTGCGGAAATGCCGGGAATGTATGCAGAAGGAGACTATGATTTAGCGGGTTTTGCTGTAGGGGCATGCGAACGGAACGCATTACTTCCTGCAAAAGACCTTACAGAAGGCGATATTATCTTAGGTCTTAGCGCATCGGGGGTTCATTCCAACGGCTTTTCTCTTATAAGACGAATCATTCAGCAAAGTAATCTAAAATGGGAATCCCCAGCCCCCTTTAATCCTCAAATCAGCCTTGGTACAGCATTCCTCACACCAACACGCATTTATGTAAAATCGCTTCTCCCAATCATAAAAAATTATACAGGAATAAAAGCACTTGCTCATATTACAGGGGGGGGATTTCCTGAAAATATTCCACGAATACTTCCTTCTTCTCTATGCGCTGAAATTAATCTTTCTGCCATTAATGTTCCACCTGTCTTTTCATGGATTGCCAAACAAGGCAAAATAGAGAAAATAGAGATGCTACGTACATTTAATTGCGGCATTGGCATGATTGTTATCGTAGCACAACACGAAGTTGAAAAAGTGACACAAGCACTTGAAATGCAAGGAGAAACCATTACTCCTCTCGGCATTGTGAAAAAACGTCAAGATAAAGGAATACTCTACCAAGGTGTACTTCAATTATGAAAAAACAAATTGTAGTTTTTATTTCTGGCAATGGGTCCAATATGATTGCCCTTGCCAAAGCCTGCAAACAACAGGAATATCCCGCTGAAATTGTAGCAGTTATTTGTGATAATCCTCACGCTGCTGGTATTGAAAAGGCGCATCATAATGGTTTGTCTGTTCATGTTGTTGATCGCAAAAATTATCCGACCAAGGAAGCACATGAAGAATCTATCTTGACGGTTTTAGCCCAATATCAACCGGATTTGCTCTGCCTTGCTGGTTATATGCGTCTTATCTCACAGCGTTTCGTAAAACTTTATGAGGAACGAATTTTAAATATCCACCCTTCTCTTTTACCTTCATTTAAGGGTTTAAATACGCATGAAAGGGTTTTACAAGCAGGCGTTAAAATCACTGGTTGCACTGTTCACCTTGTTACAGAAGACATGGATGCCGGAAAGATTCTCGCTCAAGCAGCCGTTCCAGTCTGTCCAAATGATACTGCTGATAGTTTAGCCCAAAGAGTTCTTAAAGTGGAACATAAACTCTATCCTGCGGCTTTGAAAGCTTTCATTGAAGGAAACAACAAAATACTAGATCCTCACCAACAACTCTTGTCCTTTTGATTATATCAAACAGCACTTTTTAGCATTGCATTTAGCACTTTCCTCAATCTCCCCTATTATGAGGTTTTTACATAACAGAATTTACTGTCTAACAAATATTTTTTACAAAAACCTATACCCTCTTTTTAAATTTCTTATATTTAATTTTCTCAAATACTCTCACTCATTCACTTCACCCACTTTATGCATTGTTTTGTTTATCCTTTTAAGACAGTCTGACTTTTTGTCTCAAAAATCTTAAAATAAAGCACTTCTCTATTAAATAATTTTTTTATTGTTCAAGTGTTTCTTTCACTGTTATCGCTAACTGTTTGAGTGTAAAGGGTTTAGATAAGAAGCCAAAAACAGCATCTTGTGGAAGATTTTTAGTAAAAGCGTCTCTCGCATACCCAGAAACGAAAATAAATTTAATATCAGGATATTTATTACGTGACTCTTTGAGCAAAGTAGGACCATCCATTTCTGGCATGACAACATCGGAAACAATAATATCAACAGCACCTTTATTTTCTTCAAGAACAGCAAGTGCTTCCACCCCGCTTGCGGCTTCCAAAACAGTATATCCTCTCATTTGAAGGGCTCTTACACCACCCATTCTGACAGAATCCTCATCTTCAACCAATAAAACAGTCGCAGATCCTGTTAAATCTGTATTTTTCTCTTGCTCTTCCACTTTTTCATTCTGCGAGGGGATTTCACCACGGATATCAGGAATATAGCGAGGAAGAAAGATATGAAATGTTGCCCCTTCACCTTCTCGGCTCTCACAGTAAATAGAACCACCTGTCTGTTTGATAATTCCATAAACCATCGATAAACCAAGTCCTGTTCCTTTTCCAACTTCTTTTGTTGTAAAAAATGGTTCAAACATTTTTTCTTGTGCAGCAGCTGAAATACCAGTTCCTGTATCTGAAATAGTTAATTGCACATACTCACCAATTCCAAAACCAACATGATCAAATTCCGCACTCTGTTGCTTTGTGATATTTTTTGTTGCAATTGTAACAACACCTCCATCTGGCATCGCATCACGCGCATTAATGACTAAATTCATAATAACACGCTGGAAAGACCCTTGATCGATTTCAACGCTCCACAAATCTCTGCCATGAACAATTTTCAATTGAATATTATTGCCTAAAAGAGGCAAAATGAGATTGCGCATATCTGATAAAAAGTCTGTAAAATCAACCTTTTCAGGGCGAAGCGTTTGCTTTCTAGAAAAAGCCAATAATTGCTGTACAAGCGCAGCAGCGCGATTAGCATTATTTTTGATATTGATAAGATCAGCATGAGCTGGATCAGAACTACGATGTGTATTTAAAAGCAGATCGCATGACATCAAAATTGCTGTTAACACATTATTAAAATCATGTGCAATGCCGCCAGCCAATTGCCCAACAGCTTGCATTTTCTGACTCTGCACCATTTTGTCTTCAAGTGTTTTTTGTTCTGTTGTTTCTATGACAGAAAGAATAGCGAAATCTCTTAAGACATCATCATCATCATATAACTTTACAGACATAACATGGAGACGCACATGACGTTCTTCATTGTTTTTTAAAACGGTTTCTATCGAAGTTGTATAATTTTTATTTGTTGTAATTTTTTGCAATATGCGTTCTAACTGTGCATGATCACGATAAGAGATGACATCATAAAGATTAAGTGTTGTGCCCATACATCCCATAAGGGATGAAAAGGCGTTATTCATATGAAGGGATTGTCCTTTCTGATCCACCACAGCGATCGCAAAGGGACTCGCATCAAAATACTCTAACAATGCACTCGGTAAATTTATTTGATCTTCGTTTTCTCTCTTTTTTATTTGTTGTGGGATTATTACAATACGATAAATAGCTTCATTCTCTGAGAGAGAAGAAGCACAGATAAAACAATTTAATGTTTTCTTCTCAGCAGCCTCTGCATCTAAACATAACGAAAACGTATAAGGCAAAGAGTAACCTGAACTTTGATATTTGTTGCTTTGCAAACAAATATCACTCCATGTGCTACTAGCTCCAACGCTCTTTAAAAATTGATCAAAACGATATTGACCAACAGTAAAATTTGCCAAATCAATGGAAAACCATTCAGCAAAAACTGCATTTGCATAAAGAATCACCCCTTGTGTATTAACGGATAAAAAACCGACAGGAGCTTGATCTAAGTGATTGATAGCTTCTTGAAGATTCGAGAAAAAAACTTCACGATATTTCTGTAGATGCGAAATATCAGCAATACGCCAGAATAACAGCTTTTTCCCACGTTTTGTGATTGGTTGAACAGAGATATTATACCAAAATATTTTTTTATCTGTAGAATGGGTAAAAATCGACTGCTCTATTCTTAATTCTTCTTGTGCGGCAAGATGACGACATGCTGCAACTTTTAAGCGATAGGAAAGTGCACCAGCTCCTGGAAGATCAGCAATAACAACATAACAAGAGGTTTGAGGCTTATAAGTAAGAATTTCTCGATAACGTTGATTAGAATAATGAATAAAACCTGACAAATCAGAGACAATGATTGCATCATCAGTGTTATTAAAGATACTCAGGTCAAGTTCATCGTGCCACTGCGTTGCATTGTATCTTAAAACCCCTATCCCACACAAAACAAGCGCAACAACCCCTATAACGGCTAAAGCCAAAAAAGAGACCAATCCAACCTTTTGCAAATAGCTGTGCGGATAAAAAAAATTCAAAATCCCTATGATAAAGAGAATAGCTATTATAAAAACAACAAAGAGAACCATGCCTCTTCGATATAGAGAAAAAGACGATGATCTCTCGCTCTTTTCAAAACCTTTATCCATCTTCACTTTGCCTTGATTATAGCCGTTTTTTATGCCACAAACTCCCTCCATAAGCATTTTTATGAAGTTTATATCAATATATCTTTCTAAAAAAAATCACTCAATGTTAAAAATCTCTGTTTTTATATCAAAACTGAACCTTTTAAAGGTATATTTACAAACATCTCAATAGAAAATACTATTTTCATTCTAAAATAGGAGAAGTTTTATGTATGTCTGGTTATCAAGCCAAATAGGCACATCCGCCGCTAACATAACCATAAGCTTTATATTTTTCATAATAACAATCACAGCCATTGCTGCAATCATCCTCTTTTTACGCCGTTTTAAAAGAGGGAAATCTATATTCAACAGAAAAAAATCTCTATCGCGATTAACGCTTTGCGAAACAATTGCTATAGACCGCACACGTCGCCTTGTTTTGATCCGTTGTGATGATAAAGAGCATTTACTTCTTATTGGGGGAGTAACAGATATTGTCGTAGAATCCAATATCACCAACACGTCTCTCATACAAAAAAGCGAAACACCATCAACCTTAATAACGACACGAACCAATTCTCCTCTCGATCTTAGCGAAGAAAAATCTGTCTCCGTAAAAAGAGAACAGATAAAGGAAAAAGCTTCCAATCCTTTTACGAATCAAAACGTGGAAGACTCAGCGATTACCGCTGAAATCGAAGGACGACAAGAACCTTCTTTATTTATTCCCCCCCTTAAAAAATAAAACACATAAGTTTTACTACCATGTATTTCATTTTCTTACCATCCTCATCGACGTTAATCGTCACGATAAACCTTCTCCCGCCGCTCATGACGTTCTTGTGCTTCTAACGATAAAAATGCAATTGGTCGCGCCTCAAGACGCTTTATACTGATAGGCTCGCCCGTTTCCTCACAAAAACCGTAAGTCCCATTATCTATACGCTCCAAAGCAGCATCTATTTTTGAAATGAGCTTTCTCTGACGATCACGAGCACGTAATTCGATTGTGCGATCCGTTTCGCAAGATGCTCTATCAGTCAAATCCGGCTGACCAACATTCTCCTCTTGCAAATTTTCTAAAGTTTCGCGCGCCTCTCTTAATATATCGTTCTTCCAAGAAACCAATTTAGCACGAAAATATGCCTTTTGCCGTTCATTCATAAAAGGCTCATCTTCACTAGGGCGATATTGATCATCAACCTCTTCGCTCATGCCATAAAAACCTCCGTATATGGTATGTGCGGTCTATATATTGCGCAACAACGATCAACACAAGAGTAAAATACCGTTTTATAACAACCGATCAATATGTTTAAAGCCATCATAATGAAAATCTGTAACCACTTTTTGTATAACACACACACTTTTGTCATAATTCCAGGTCAGGATATTTTCCCCTTTTCTTTCACAAACACCTATAAGCCTATAAATAAAAGAAAATGCGGACTTTCAACATCATGTAAAATAATCCTCCCATTGATGAAGCCAAACTTCAAATGTACCAACAACAAATCATCTCAATATGCAAAAAATAAAGTCCCTATAAAAGGAGCGTATGATATTCACGATTTAAATACATCAAAGCGTCTTTTTCTTGACTGCGATTGATGGCAACGACTTCACCAATTAAAACACTATGGGTTGCATGTTCATGCCAACAAATCAAACGACAATCAAAAGATGCTAAAGCGTCTAAAAGACTAGGAGCACCAGTCTGCAAAGTTCCCCATTGTGCTATATTAAAATGTTCATTTCGTGTAGAATTACAACGCCTAGAAAAGACATCTGCTAGTAAACGATGTTTTCCTGACAAACTATTAACACAAAAAATTCCATTCTCTACAAACAACTGATTCTTAGGATTATGCCGCCTAAGGCAAACCAAAAGCGTTGGGGGATCATCAGATAAAGAACAACATGCTGAAACGGTTACCCCTCGCCTTCCCTTAAGACCATCGGTTGTCACAATATGCACAGCACCAGCGAAATGGCTCATAGCATCGCGATATTCTTGCGAAGAAACAGTAATATTATGTTGAATTTCAGGCATTAAATGTATTGTATGATTTGACATATCCTTCACTTATACAGCTTTAAAATTTCAAATGCTCTTTGCTATAAAAAGATCTATTACACATATTTTTCTTTCATGTCATAACATAAAAATTATTTTAGTATACGAAACTACATGATAAAGAGAGCCAATCGAGGAGACATTAATGCCCCATTCTCATCTCATTTCACCTTCACTCTTAGCTTCTGATTTTTCCAAACTTGGACAGGAAATAGTGGATGTTGTTGAAGCCGGTGCAGATTGGCTTCATCTTGATATCATGGATGGCCACTTTGTTCCTAATATCACTTTTGGTCCTGATGTCGTCAAGGCACTCCGTCCATTAACCAAAGCAATCTTTGATGTTCATTTGATGATTGAACCCATAGATCTTTATCTTGAGGCTTTTGCAAAAGCGGGAGCAGATATTATAACCATTCACGCTGAAGCAAGTCCCCATCTTCATCGCTTACTACAAATAATCAAAAAAAGTGGAAAAAAAGCAGGCATTGCAATCAACCCAAGCACACCAGAATATGTCCTTGAATATTTGCTTGATCATTTAGATCTTATTCTCATCATGACCGTCAATCCTGGTTTTGGCGGGCAAAGTTTTATTCCAGCAATGCAAGATAAAATCAAACGTGTCAAAAACATGATTGCTAACAGACCTATTGATCTTGAGGTTGATGGTGGTATCACCGTTGATACAATCGGGATTGCTGCAAAAGCTGGTGCAAATGTCTTTGTTGCCGGCTCTGCAATTTATAAAAATGGCAATAAAGAACTTTACAAAACACGTATTAATGCATTGCGCCAAGCAGCAACTCTCTCACAATAAGGAAAAAATTATGATAACGCGTTACTCTCGTCCTGAAATGGTCGCAATTTGGTCACCTCAAACAAAATATCGTATTTGGTTTGAAATTGAAGCCCATGCCTGTGATGCCTTAGCTGAACTAGGAATTATTCCCAAAGAAGCAGCAAAGATCATTTGGCAAAAAGGAACAGCAGCAGAATTTGATGTCAATCGCATTAATGAAATTGAGGCGATTACAAAGCATGATGTGATAGCATTTTTAACACATCTTGCTGAATTTATTGGACCAGAAGCACGTTTTATTCATCAGGGTATGACCTCATCGGATGTTCTAGATACAACGCTTAATATTCAATTGATGCGCGCTAGTGATCTTTTGCTAAAAGATATAGATCTACTTCTTGAAGCGCTAAAAAAACGTGCTCTTGAACATAAAGAGACAATTACCATTGGGCGGAGTCATGGTATTCATGCTGAACCGACCACATTTGGAGTAAAATTCGCCCTCGCCTACGCTGAATTTTCCCGGTGTCGCAAACGTCTTCTTGCCGCACGAGAAGAAATTTCTACCTGTGCTATTTCAGGAGCTGTAGGAACGTTTGCTAATATTGACCCACGCGTTGAAGAACATGTCGCAAAAGCACTGGGAATGCGTGCTGAACCTGTTTCCACCCAAGTGATACCACGCGATCGTCATGCCATGTTTTTTGTCACACTTGGTGTTATAGCTTCCTCTATTGAAAGATTAGCGATAGAAATACGCCATTTACAACGAACAGAAGTTCTTGAAGCAGAAGAACACTTCTCGCCTGGACAAAAAGGCTCATCCGCTATGCCGCATAAGCGTAATCCAGTCTTAACAGAAAATTTAACGGGATTAGCACGTATGGTACGTGCCTTTGCACTCCCGGCAATGGAAAATGTCGCACTTTGGCATGAACGTGATATTTCTCATTCATCTGTCGAACGTTATATCGGCCCTGACGCAACTATTACACTTGATTTTGCTCTTGCCAGACTCACATCTGTCATTGAAAATTTAATTATCTATCCAGAAAATATGCAGAAAAACCTTAATAAGTTTCGCGGACTTGTTCATTCGCAACGCGTACTTTTAGCACTCACACAAGCTGGCATAAGTCGTGAAGATTCTTATCGAATTGTCCAACGAAATGCGATGAAGGTTTGGGAACAAGGAAAAGATTTTTTAGAAGAATTGCTCAACGATAAAGAGGTAACAAATGCTTTAAGCGAAGCAGAAATTCGCGAAAAATTTGACCTTTCCTACCACACCAAACATATTAACACAATTTTTAAACGCGTTTTTGGAAAGTAACAAAATTTTTCTATAAGAAACCAACATCTTATTTTCATCTATGATACAAAACCTATTGTAACGAAAGAAACAATTTATGAAAGCAAATCAACTCGATATTCTTATTGTTCCTGGTTACAAAGGATCTTGTCCTGATCATTGGCAAACACGATGGGAAAGAAAATTGTCTACAGCTCGTCGTGTTCAACAAAAACATTGGTCAAAACCTGTTTATGAAGAATGGGTCAATGAAGTTAAAAGTGCCATTGCACAAGCTCAAAAACCCATTGTAATTATTGCTCACTCCTTAGGCGTTCCTACAGCTCTTCATGCAATACAACAAAACGCAGAAAAAATTTGTGGTGCCTTTTTGGTTGCGCCTCCAGATGTAACGAATGAAAAAATACGCCCCAAACATTTAATGACATTTGGTCCCTACCATTGCAAAAAGTTATCTTTCCCTTCTGTCGTTATAGCCAGCCGAAATGATGAGTTTTGTCACTTCTCAGTAGCAGAAAAACTTGCCAATAATTGGGGTTCACTGTTTGTTGATGCGGGACACTCAGGCCATATTAATGCAGAATCTGGACATGGACCTTGGCCTGAAGGACTTATGGTTCTTTCCCATTTTCTCGCAAAAATCTGATTCAAGAAAAACAAGGAAAACTAAGTATCTTCAATGTATCTATGCAGTTGCATTTGCTTTTGCTAAAGTCTCAATGACAAAAGCAACAAGAAATGTTATAGCAATCATTGAGAATTTCTACCAATTAGGATAATCTTACTTATCAATGCTATTAAAACCTCTCAAATAAATAGAGAATCATAATGAATCGTCGCCACCGTATTTATGAAGGCAAGGCCAAAATTTTATATGAAGGACCTGAACCAGGGACCTATATTCAATTTTTTAAAGATGACGCAACAGCCTTTAATGCAAAAAAACATGAAATTATCGATGGCAAAGGGGTTTTAAATAACCGTATTTCAGAACATATCTTTAGCCATCTTAGCCGTTTGGGTATTCCAACACATTTTATCAAGCGTATAAATATGCGCGAACAACTCATTAAAGCCGTTGAAATTATCCCTTTAGAGGTTGTTGTCCGTAATGTTGCCGCTGGCTCCCTTGCTAAACGTTTGGGACTAGAAGAAGGAACGGCTCTGTCGCAATCCATTATTGAATTTTATTATAAAAATGATTCTCTTGACGATCCAATGGTAACGGAGGAACATATCACTGCCTTTGGTTGGGCTGTTCCACAGGAAATAGAAGACATTATGCAACTTTCAATTCGTATTAATGATTTTCTTTCTGGACTTTTTGCCGGCGTTAATATTCAACTTATTGATTTTAAAATGGAATTCGGTCGTTTATGGGAAGATGAAGCAATGCGCATTGTTCTTGCTGATGAAATCTCACCTGATTCTGCCAGGTTATGGGATATGCAAACACAAGAAAAAATGGATAAAGATCGTTTTCGGCGTGATATGGGGGGGCTTATTAATGCTTATCAAGAGGTTGCAAAACGCCTTGGTATCATCAATGAAAATGAACCCCCACGACCAAGTGGTCCAGTTTTGGTAAAATAAACAACAAGGTGACGTTATGTTACCTTTCCTTATTAGTTAGTAAATACACCTCTTGAAAGAGAGAAATGCTGTGAACAGGAAATAAAAATGAAAGCACGTGTTACAGTTACTTTAAAAAACAGTGTCCTTGATCCACAAGGAGAAGCAATTGTCGGTGCTTTAAAAAGCTTAGATTTCAAAGGCATTCATTCCATTCGCCAAGGGAAAGTTTTTGATATCGTGCTCGATGATCAACTTCCTGAAACCGCACAGCAAAAAATTGAAAAAATGTGTGAAGAGTTACTAGCAAATACTGTCATTGAAAATTATACTATAGAACTTCTTTAGGTGGAGCTCTTCATGAAAACTGCCATCATTCAGTTACCTGGACTCAATCGTGATCGAGATATGGTTGCTGCATTACATCATATAACAGGAACTGAGCCATTTAAAGTTTGGCAAACGGATACGACAATTCCAGATGTCGATGTCATCGTTATCCCTGGCGGTTTTTCTTACGGAGACTATTTAAGGTGTGGAGCTATTGGCGCACGAACACCAGTTTTACAAGCTGTTCGTGAGAAAGCAGAAAAAGGTGTTACCGTAATCGGTATATGTAATGGATTTCAAATTTTGTTGGAAGCTGGATTGTTACCTGGTACTTTAATGCGTAATGCTTCATTAAAATTTGTTTGTCGTGAAATAAAGCTTGAAGTCGCAAATGCCAATACAAGATTTTCTCGACTCTATTCGACAGGACAGATCATTCGCTGTCCTGTTGCACATCACGATGGAAATTATTTTGTTGACAATGAAACCTTAAAAAAAATCGAAGACAATGGACAAGTTGTCTTCCGCTATGCAGAAAAAACAAACCCTAATGGTTCAGTTCACGATATTGCTGGTATCATCAATAAAGCTGGTAATATTCTTGGTATGATGCCTCATCCTGAAAACTTCATTGAACCTGCACATGGTGGTATGGATGGCCGTTTACTTTTCCAAAGTGCTTTAGAATTGGCAAATGGATGATAATAAAAAGTGGGCTGTATTTTTCACTGTTTTAAAGTCAAAAAATTTAAACATCTCCTAAGCCGAGTAAATGTCCCAACAAAACGTTTATGGATAAAATAGATGATATTTCTTTTAACACACAAAAAATATTCAAAAACTATTTCTTATTTTTAAATTCACGCTGCAAATAACCAATATTTCAGTTGATGTTTTAGGAACTTCTGCCTTATCAAACCACCAAAATACTTAAAACTTAAGCTGCTGGATTTAAAATAATAACAATGCTAACTTTCGATTAATTAAACGGGTAAAGTCCTCATGAATCCTTGCAATAACATCGCCATTACACCAGAATTAATTGCCCAACACGGCTTAAAAGATGATGAATATCAACGTATTCTCACTTTAATTGGAAGAGAACCGACATTTACTGAACTTGGAATTTTTTCTGCCATGTGGAACGAACATTGTTCCTATAAATCATCTAAAAAGTGGCTTAAAACCCTTCCAACAGAGGGAAAATGTGTCATTCAAGGACCAGGTGAAAATGCTGGCGTTGTTGATATTGGTGAAGGTCAATGTGTCGTTTTCAAAATGGAAAGCCATAACCATCCCTCCTACATTGAACCTTATCAAGGTGCGGCAACAGGTGTCGGAGGTATTTTACGTGATGTCTTTACCATGGGAGCCCGCCCTGTTGCAGCTATGAATGCCTTGCGTTTTGGATCTCCTAACCACCCTCGAACACGCCATCTTGTTTCTGGTGTTGTTTCTGGAATTGGTGGCTATAGTAATTCTTTTGGTGTTCCAACGGTTGGTGGAGAAATAAATTTTGACGAGCGTTATAATGGCAATATCCTTGTTAACGCTTTTGTCGCTGGTGTTGCAAAGACAGATTCTCTTTTTTATTCTAAAGCGCAAGGCGTAGGACTTCCTGTTGTTTATCTTGGAGCCAAAACAGGACGTGATGGCGTTGGTGGAGCAACAATGGCTTCCACCGAATTTGATGATTCCATCGATGAAAAACGCCCAACCGTTCAAGTCGGTGATCCTTTTACAGAAAAGTGCCTTCTTGAAGCTTGCTTAGAACTCATGGAACTTAGAGCTGTTGTTGCTATTCAAGATATGGGAGCCGCAGGACTGACATCCTCTGCCGTGGAAATGGGAGCAAAAGGAAATTTAGGAATAGAGCTTAATCTTGATAAAGTGCCTGTTCGTGAAGAACATATGACCGCCTATGAAATGATGCTTTCGGAAAGCCAAGAACGCATGCTTATGGTGCTAAAACCAGAATTAGAAAAACAAGCAGCGGCAATTTTTCATAAGTGGGGTCTTCACTTTTCTATTATTGGAAAAACAACAGATGATTTGCGTTTCCGTGTATCGCATCAAGGAGAAGAGGTCGTCAATCTTCCCATTAAAGAGCTCGGCAATGAAGCACCTGTTTATGATCGCCCTTGGAGTGAACCCAAAAAACAACCAACGCTTAAAATAGAAGACGTTGAGAGAGTTGAAAATCTTGGTGATGCACTCATTAGCTTATTAAATTCTGCTGATCAAAGTTCACGGCGATGGGTTTATGAACAATATGATACGCTGATTCAAGGAAATACTCTTGTTCGTCCAGGAGGTGATGCAGGAATCATTCGTATAAGCAACAGTGACAAACGCGCTCTTGCCTTTTCTTCTGATGTTACACCGCGCTATTGTGAAGCCGATCCTTACGAAGGAGGAAAACAAGCCGTTGCAGAATGTTGGCGAAATATCAGTACAACAGGCGCAATGCCACTCGCAGCGACAGACAATCTTAATTTTGGTAATCCTGAAAAACCAGAAATTATGGGACAATTGGTATTCGCCATTAAAGGCATAGGTGAAGCTTGTAAAATTCTCGACTTCCCTATCGTTTCAGGGAATGTTTCCCTTTATAATGAAACCAATGGAGAAGCAATCCTTCCCACACCAACCATTGCTGGTGTCGGTCTTCTTGACGATTGGTCTAAAATGGTAACAATCAATGGTATGCAAAATGGAGATAGTATTGTTTTAATTGGAGAATGTGGCTCTCATTTAGGACAATCAATCTACGCACGTCACATTTTGAATATTGATAAAGGTGCTCCCCCCCATGTAGATTTACAGCTTGAAAAAAAGCATGGTCAATTTGTTCGAGATGTTATTCATCGCGGTTTTATCCATGCTGCTCATGATCTTTCTGATGGAGGATTAGCTATTGCACTTGCAGAAATGGCAATTAAAGCAGGGAAAGGAATTAAAGCCAAATTAAGCAACAAAGTACCACATCATGCAGAGCTTTTTGGAGAAGATCAAGGCCGTTATCTCTTAGCTGTTAAACCTCATGCTCTCGATCAACTTAAAGAACTTGCACAAATAAACGCTATTCCTTTCACTGAACTTGGTACAGTTGAAGGAAGTTCTCTCAATATAGATGGGATATTAACACTTTCAGTAGAAAAGCTCACAAAAGCCTATGAAAGTTGGTTTCCACAATTTATGGGTGAAGAATAAAGAGTTATTTATCCTCCCTTCATATGCTATCTTTCTTAAAAGTAAATAAAGGAGAATAATCATGGCAATGAGTGCTCATACGATTGAAACGCTTATTCGCGAAGGTATTCCCGACGCAACTGTAACAATTCGAGATCTCGCTGGTGATGGCGAACACTACGCCGCAGAAGTTATTTCCGAAAGTTTTCGCGGTAAAAGCCGTGTTCAGCAACATAAAATGGTCTATGATGCTCTTAAAGGCAATATGGGAAATGACCTTCATGCTTTAATGCTACAAACAAATATTCCCAAATAATCTAAAATTTCTGCTTGCATTCAAACACTGAATACGATTACAAAATAACCTGAACGTAAATACACGCTTAAAAAAGTCCGCAATATCGAGGAAGAGAGATGAACGCTGTTCATGATTTTATTGACAATGAAATTAAAAAAAATGACGTCATTTTATTCATGAAAGGAACACCTGATGCTCCACAATGCGGATTTTCGGGACAAGTTGTTCAAATTCTTGACTATCTAGGAGTGGAATATAAAGGGATTAATATCTTAGCTTCTAACGAACTGCGTCAAGGAATCAAAGATTATTCAAATTGGCCAACAATTCCACAGCTCTATATCAAAGGTGAATTTGTTGGAGGCTGTGATATTGTTAAAGAAATGTTCCAAAATAATGAATTGCAAGAACTGCTAAAAGAGAAAGGCGTTTCTTGCAGTAAATTATAGAGACCTCTTAAAGTAGATTTTTTATTCTTTTATAGAGCTGTGTTCAGTTGTAGCGCTGTGTTCAGTCGAAGTTTTTATTTCAAGGATGCCATATGTCATACTCAATCGACGAGCAAGAGCATAGTAATACAATTAGAGAAAGAATTGGCTATAAAGAATTTGTTATTCTCATTGGTGCACTCATGGCTATCAATTCTATAGCCGTTGATATCATGCTTCCAGCCATGCCAGATATTTTGAACAGTTTAAATGTTATCAATGAAAATGATCAACATTATATCATCTCTGGTTATCTGATAAGTTATGGTATCTCACAAATATTTTTTGGTCCCATAAGTGATCGGTATGGACGTCGTAAACTTATTCTCATTGGCCTTGCATTTTATTCCTTTACGGCCATTGGTTGTGCTTTTGTCTCTCATTTCTCTCTATTGCTTATGTTGCGTATTTTACAAGGTATAGGAGGAGCGGCTATGCGTGTGCTTACCGTTTCTGTTGTACGCGATCTTTATAGTGGTCGAAAAATGGCAGAAGTTATGTCTATCGCTATGATGGTTTTTCTTATTGCCCCCATGATTGGACCGGCAACAGGACAATTCATTTTATTATTTGGAAACTGGCAAATTATTTTTATCGTCATGGCGATTATTGGTTTTGCACTGATGATTTGGATTCAACTGCGCTTGCCTGAAACTCTTTACAGACAACGTTCTCTTTCCTTTTCTTCAATCAGGCATAACTTGTGGGTTGTTATCACCAATCGGACAACACTTTGCTACACACTAGCAACTTCTATTATTTTAGGCTGTATTTTTACTTCTGTTAATACATCGCAGCAAACATATGAAGGGATTTATAATCTAGGGCTCTATTTTCCAATTGCCTTTGCTGTCGGTGCTGCTTTTCAAGCTCTATCATCATTCTTTAATTCTCAATTTGTTGGACGTCTTGGCATGCGGCGTATCGCCCATACGATGCTTTTACTCTTTTGCATCACTTCATGTATTTGGTTTATTGGTTCCCTCGTAACAAATGGCGTTATGCCTTTTCCCCTTTACATGCTGCTATTTTGTATATTGATGTTTGCCTGCGGCGGCATTATGGCCAATTGTAATACACTTGCTCTCGAATCTGTCGGTGAAATTGCTGGAACAGCATCTTCTGTCTCTGGTTTTCTTCAAACGTCCATTGCTACCAGTCTTGGCTTTTTTATTGCACAACAATTTGATGAAACAACGATACCCAATTCAGCAGCGTTTTTCTTTCTCAGCCTCATAGCCATCCTGCTCGTTTTATATGCCGAACGTGGACATCTTTTTAGACCTCATCATCACAATCCTAACGAATAGATGCTGTTATGAAAAATGAATAATACTGTTGTGATAAGAAACATGTAATTAAAAAAATTAAGTTTCTATAAATTCAGTTGTTAAACTTTCCTGATTTTGGAAAACCCTTTGGTACCAAACGTCCACTTCCAGCACGCATTCCCATCCACTCAATGAGATCATCAGCTTGACGATTAAAGCAGCGTTCAGCCGTATCTTGCCAACTTAAACCTTCTGATAAATTAAAGGTTTTTGCATCGACAATGCCCCCCTCTTTGTAACGTTGTAAACGAACACCTTTACCGCGAATCATTTCTGGTATTTGTTCAATAGCAAAAACAAGCATTTTGCGATTTTCACCAACCACTGCAATATGATCGCCTTTTACTGGAACACAAAGCTTGACTTTATCAGGAGACTTCACATTCATAACTTGCTTACCTTTTCGTGTATTGGCAATAACTTCAGCTGCTGATACAATAAAGCCATTTCCATGAGAGGAAACTAACAGAAGTTTTTCTTGTGCGTTATAGACAAAAGCGGTCAAGAGATCGTGATCATCATCCATATCCACTAAAATACGAATTGGTTCACCATGACCTCGCCCCCCAGGCAAATTATTTGCAGAAATAGCAAAAAACTTTCCACCAGTACTTATCACCATAATTTTGTCTGTAGTAAATGCTGGAAATGCTATCTTTAAGCCATCTCCTTCTTTAAAGGAGAGTGCTTTGTAATCACTTAAATGCCCCTTTAAAGCACGCATCCAACCTTTTTCAGAAATAACAATCGTTACCGGCTCTTTTTCGATCATCGCTTGGTGAATATCTTCAATATCATGCCTTGGAGCTTCCTCAAATGTTGTGCGCCTTTTTCCTAAGACCGTATCAGGACCAAAAGTTTTGCGAATTTTTGTAATTTCTTCTGAAATTATTTTCCATTGCTTTACATGAGAGGACAATAAATTTTGCAATTGTTCTTTTTCAGTCCTCAAACTTTCAAATTCTTTACGAATTTCAAACTCCTCGAGCTTACGTAAAGAACGCAAGCGCATATTAAGAACAGCTTCAGCTTGATTTTCTGTTAATTCAAAACGACTGATAAGTTCTTTTTTTGGTTCATCCTCTTCACGAATAATGTGAATGACCTCATCAAGATTTAAATAGGCGATAAGATAACCATGGAGAATTTCTAATCGGCGATCAATTTCTTCAAGTCGATAAGTAGAACGACGAATCAAGACTTCTTGACGATGTTCAAGCCATTGCTGCAAACTTTCCCGCAGAGAGAGAACATTTGGTATTCTTCCCAAAGACAAAACATTAAGATTAAGAGGAAATTTTATTTCAAAATCAGTCAATTTAAAGAGAGATTCCATAAGGAGCTCAGGATCAACCGTACGATTTTTGGGAATAAGCACGATGCGAATATCTTCTGCCGATTCATCTTGAATATCCTCAAGCATTGGTAACCGCCGTGCAAGCAATAATTCCGCTGTTTTTTCAATCAGGCGTGATTTTTGAACTTGATAGGGAATCTCAGTAACAACAATGACATAAGAACCACGGTTGCCGGTCTCCTGATGCCAACGTGAACGCAATCGAAAAAAACCACGCCCAACACGATAGGATTCCTCAATACTTTTTTTAGGCTCAACTAAAACACCCCCTGTTGGAAAATCAGGACCAAGCACAAACTGATTTAATTCCTCATCATTAGCATCAGGATGTGCAATCAAATGGAGCGCTGCATCACAAAGTTCAGAAACATTATGGGGGGGAATAGATGTTGCCATACCAACAGCAATACCAGAGGAACCATTTGCTAAAAGATTAGGAAAAGCTCCCGGTAAAACAGCGGGTTCTTCATCTTCCTCATTATAGGTTAAACGAAAATCAATAGCATTTTCATTAATCCCTTCAAGCAACAATGCAGCCACTTCAGTCATACGTGCTTCCGTATACCGCATAGCAGCAGCATTATCACCATCAATATTCCCAAAATTGCCTTGCCCATCAATCAAGGGATAACGAACAGCAAAACTCTGAGCCAAGCGCACTAATGCATCATAAATAGATGCATCACCATGCGGATGAAATTTCCCCATGACATCACCAACAATCCGTGCACATTTTGCATAGGACTGCCCTGGATTAAGTTTGAGCAAACGCATAGCATGGACAATTCGCCTATGCACTGGTTTCAAACCATCACGCACATCAGGCAATGCACGGTGCGTAATAGTAGAAAGTGCATAAGCTAAATAACGCTCCTGTAAAGCAGAGCGTAATTCTATTGGTTCAATATGTTCTTTATCAAAAGGTAAATTCATTTCATCAGACATAGCATGAGAACAACAATTCACAAAATAATGAGCAATTATTCTATAAGATTTTTTCAGTGAATTTTCTATAAGTCGACTATTTTTATTAAAAAACGACTATATAAAAACAAACATTGCGATTAAAACATGAACAGAAAATTATATCAATTTGAAAAATTCATCCATGTGCTTTATAATTCAACCAAGCAATAGATGAAAACATTTGATATGTTGATGCAAAATTTTTTTGAAAAAAGAATGAAATATCGTCTTTAAGAACGACCAACAGCGACAAATAAATCAAAACAGTAATCCATAGATTCATCAATTTATAACGATTGACACTTTCACAAGATATAGAAAATCTAAAAAACAATATTACTGCTCATTTAAGTCTGGTATATATTTAGACTGAACATGCTAAAAATATGAGAGAATTTTCTCTTAAAAACAAAGAGAACAGCTTTTAAAACAATTTCTTAGCAATAATAATTCTACCAGTATCTTAAGTACGAATTAAAAAAAACTAAAGCATTTTTTTCTAAGAATCTGCTCACAAATGCGTTTTTGACCTTATATTTTAAAAACACGCATATTGTACAAACATGGACTTCAATTGTTATATGATAAAATTCACGAAGCATTTAATTAAAAAAAGCTCCTAGAAGAATATCATCTTTAACTACAGTGCGTTATTTTTCAAATATTTTAAGATACCAGACTATTTCTGCTATTTCTTCCAAATTAAAAAACGAAGATAAAGCATATCTCTTAAACTTGTTATAAGCAACATATACACCGACGCAATTTAAAGACATTAAAATCTTACTGTAGATAAGAATGCTAACAACACACCATCAATTTATGAACCATTTTTAGCAGCAGGAGCAATTCGTATCCCTAAATCACGTAATTGTTGAAGAGAAACATCAGATGGAGCACTCATTAAAAGATCAATCGCTTGTTGATTCATAGGAAATAAAGCAACCTCACGTAAATTTTTAACACCTTGCAAAAGCATAATAATACGATCAACGCCCGCGGCCATACCGCCATGCGGTGGCGCCCCATAGTGAAATGCACGATAAAGAGCACCAAAACGATCTTCCACGACCTCTTTAGAAAGACCAGCAAGATTAAAAACTTTCAACATCATCTCTGGTGAATGATTACGGATTCCACCTGATGCAATCTCATAACCATTACAAACAAGATCATACTGAAAAGCCTTAAGAGTAAGAGGATCTTGGCACGCAAGAGCATTTTCTCCACCTTGAGGCATAGAAAAAGGATTATGTGCAAAATCAAGCTTTTTCTCATCTTCATTCCATTCAAAAAATGGAAAATCAACAATCCACGCTAAAGAAAAACATTGCGAATCGATAAGGCCTAATTCTTCCCCTACCCGTGTCCGTGCTGCTCCTGCAAAAGAAGCAAATTTCTTTGGATCTCCTGCCACAAAAAAGCAGGCATCACCATTTTCAAGGCCAAGTTGCATACGGAGTGCTTCAGTTCTTTGCTCACCAATATTTTTGGCAATAGGACCAGCACCTTCAAACTTTCCTTCTTCTTCACGCCAAAAGATATAACCGAGTCCCGGTTGCCCCTCACCTTGTGCCCACCCATTCATACGATCACAAAAAGCGCGGCTTCCTCCTGTCTTAGCGGGAATAGCCCACACCTGTGCATTTTCATCATTTGCCAAAATTTGCGCAAACACTTTAAAACCAGAATCATAAAAATGCTGTGAAACATCTTCCATAATAATTGGATTGCGTAAATCAGGCTTATCCGTACCATATTTCCGTATGGCTTCATCATAAGAAATACGAGGAAAGCTTTGTGTTACAGATTTTCCATTTGCAAACTCTTCAAAAAGAGAACGCATAATGGGTTCCATTGTTACAAAAACATCTTCCTGTTCAACAAAACTCATTTCAACATCCAATTGATAAAATTCTCCAGGAAGACGATCAGCCCTTGGGTCTTCGTCTCTAAAACATGGTGCAATCTGAAAATAACGATCAAAACCCGACATCATCAATAACTGTTTGTACTGCTGAGGCGCTTGTGGCAATGCGTAAAATTTCCCCTGATGAATACGGCTTGGAACTAAAAAATCGCGCGCACCTTCCGGCGAAGAAGCTGTCAAAAGTGGTGTCGTAAATTCCGTAAAACCATTATCCTGCATAGAGCGCCTGATAGCAGCAATCACTTCAGTACGGCGCATGATGTTTTTGTGCATAGTTTCGCGACGTAAATCAAGAAAACGATATTTTAACCGAATATCTTCTGGATAATCAGGCTCACCAAAAACAGGGAGAGGAAGTTCATCAGATTTTGAAAGAATTTCCACCTCTTGCGCAAAAATTTCAATCTCCCCTGTTGGAAGGGATGCGTTAATCACTTCATCAGAACGCGCAGACACTTCCCCATCAACACGGATAACCCATTCAGAACGCACTGTTTCAATAATTTTAAAAGCTGGTGAAGCAGGATCAGCAACAATTTGTGTGATTCCAAAATGATCACGTAAATCTACAAAAAGGATTCCGCCATGATCTCGAACACGATGTACCCATCCCGAAAGCCGAACCTTTGTTCCTACATCACATTTACGAAGGGCAGCGCAATGATGACTGCGATAACGATGCATAGTTTTTGCCTTTGATTATAATTTCATATGCGTTACAAACGCTTTTTAATAACCATTTGTCAAGATATGAGGATAAAGACTCAAAAAAAAAGTCAATAAAAGACAAATTTAATTTATCTAGCTATAATAAAATAATGATGAATCTTATTACACAAACAACAGATCTTGAAATTGCCATTGCTGCTCTACGTACCTCAGATTTTGTAACCGTAGACACTGAATTTATGCGCGAAACGACATTTTGGCCTCAACTGTGTTTAATTCAGCTTGCATCACCAGATGTCACGTTACTGATTGATCCAAAAGCACCAGATATTAATCTACAAGCATTTTTTGATCTCATGGTTGATAAAAAAGTCACCAAAGTTTTTCATGCTGCACGTCAAGACATCGAAGCTATTTACCATCTTGAGGGTATCATTCCCTATCCTCTCTTCGATACACAAATCGCAGGGTCAATTTGCGGATTTGGTGATTCTATCTCCTATGATCAAATTGTACAACGCTGCACGGGGCATCAAATTGATAAATCATCCCGTTTTACAGATTGGAGTTACCGCCCTCTCTCCGAAAAACAACTCCTCTATGCACTTGCCGATGTAACCTATCTAAGAGACGTTTACCTCTTCTTAAAAAAGCAATTAGAAAAAAACCAACGCACACACTGGATGGATGATGAAATAGCAATTCTCCTAAATCCAAAAACTTATGATATGCCCGAAGATGAAGCATGGAAAAAAGTAAAAGGTAAAGTAAAAAAACTGCGTGAACTTGCTGTATTACAAAAAATAGCTGCTTGGCGTGAACGCAAAGCACGAAAATATAATATCCCACGTCGTCATATCATGAAAGATGAATGCCTTATCGAAATTGCAGTCCAACAACCACAAGATGAATCTGCTTTAAAACGTTTGCGCAGCCTCAATAAAAATTGGGATAAATTTTCCAACACACAAACATTAATCAAAGCTATCCATGAAGGACTAGAGGTCGATCTTGCTACCTTACCTCCCCTTCCTAAATATAATCCACTGGGTGAAACATCGACGGCCGTTCTTGAGCTTCTCAAAGTGTTATTAAAGCTCGTTGCGAACGAAAACGGTATTGCACCTAAAATTATTGCAACTTCCAATGATTTAGAAAAAATTGCCAATGGGTGTATAAAGAAAAAGATCCCTGCTATGAACGGTTGGCGCTACGAAATATTTGGTAAAAAAGCTGAACAAATGCTCAACGGTCAAATAGGATTTTATTTTCATGATGGAAAGATAATGACCAAACAGTTTTAATTTATAAAAACAACCATTTGCATATTGCAGTTATCATCATACGAGTCTTCTAACAAAGCCTATATGTCTCATTTAATATAAAGGTTAATAGAAAATCAAAAAGAGAAAAATGAGCGATCAACTTGCTAAGTTAGTTTTATTTAAAAAAAGAGAGAAGAGCTCTCATTAAATTTTAAGCACTCCCATTCTGAAAAAATCCGTTATATTATCATGCCATCCATATTTTCAGATGAACTGAAATAGACTCCTCAAATAATGATGAAATCCCAATAACAGCAAACTTCCAACTTTAAAAAGCAATAGGATTTTCTACAACAACATCGCTTGATGTATTTTAAAATTGCAGCTTAGCGCAAAAAGAAAAGTAAGGAGATATAATATTCTACACACAGTACCATAAAAATTAAATGCTTTATGAAAAGAACAACTCCATGACTCAAAAATAGAACTGTAGAGCGATCAAAACACATAAGCACAATATAGTAGAAAAAGAATCAGAAGGTTTCAAAAGAAAGAGGCCATTTTATTATTTTTGATAATTTTTTAAGCCGTGTAAGAGGACGTTCTCCTAATAAATCAGCATAACACCTCGGAACATACAAAACAATATGATCTGTCTTTTTATACCATGAAAAATGGGGTAAAATTCCAGCGGTAGAAGCGCTAAAAAGATGGGCTATACGCATGGTCTCACCAAGAATGTGTGCTCTCTCAATGATATTTCTGCTTGCTAATTGAAAAAGAGGAAGGGATTCTGCATCCATCAACAACCCTTTATTGCGAAAAAAAACTGCAAGCGCAGCATAAAGGCGCCCCTCATGTGAAATTCCCGGATAAGATCCCAATGCGATTCGATGAGCCGCTTCATTGCCTCGATAATCTGGATGTATACGCCAACCAATATCGGCAAGAAGACAAGCTGCTTTACGGTAACGACATTCATTTTCAGTCTCTGAAATTCCAAAAGCATCAAAGGCATTGGTCGTAAAATCAATAAGTTCTGCTGCCTGCTTTGGTGAACGCGCTCGTAAAATAGCCATTTCAGTGCAAGCCGCGATGAGAGGATCTGAAACACGAATCTCTTGTGGTAATTTTGAATAAAGAAAACCTTCGCGAACTCCAGCTCCAGAAAAGACTATTTTTTCAAATCCCATAGACTGAATGAGTTCAATAAGAACAATTGCTCCATAAGATAAGAGCTGACGACGATTTTTTGAAACAGCTGAAATTCCTTTCATATTACCGATATTGCCATTCACGACAAAACGTAAGAAATCTTCCATTTCAACGGCATCAACTTCATAACCGTGCATAACAGGCAACGGATAATGTTTGGTTGCCATATGGAGTTTTGCTAAATTACGCCAAGTTCCTCCTACTGCGTAAAAACGACGCGCCATACCTTTACGAATAACAGCAGCTTTAGCAAAATGCTCATGGACAATTTTTGTAGCAACCGCAATATCATTATTGGACATATATTGTAGTTGTAAACCACCCAACGGCAGAGTTATCCCCTCACTTACATTAGCGTTATCAATATTAATAAGTTCAAGACTTCCGCCACCAAGATCTCCACAAATACCCTTTGGTTGATAAAAAGTAGAAATAACCCCATATGCTGAATAAAGAGCTTCTTCATTTCCTGAAAGAAGGTATATTTTACTTTGCAAAATATTTTCCGCATTTTGAATAAATGCTGATCCGTTTTCGGCCTCTCTCGCTGCTGCTGTTGCTAATGTATAGATATCCTCCGCTCCAATCTGTAGACAAAGTGCACGAAACCGTTTTAATGCTTGTAGCGCCATTTTCATGGATTTTTCTTCTAAAAATCCAGTTTCTGCCACACCCTGACCAAGACCACAGAGAACTTTTTCATTAAATAAAACTGTAGGTGAACGCACAAGACCTTCATAAATAACAAGTCGAACAGAGTTTGAACCAATATCGATAACAGCGACAGGTTTACACCCTTTCAGTCGACCCTGAGCATTTACATATGTCATTGGATTTCAGTCTTTACGCAATTTGGCATACTGCCGACGCAACGCAACCAAACGCGAAGCGGAAGACTCAAACGCTTCCTTCCCCCCCAAAAGACCTGCTTTGGCCATAAAATACTCCTGCGCATTAAACGGACTTTCACCTCTTTGTGGTGTTATACGTCTTGATGTTCCGCTGTTTAGTATATCAAAGCTTTGTTGATTATCAATAATATTAGCGAGCATAATTTGTAAAAGAATCTGCTTACGAACCATTTTATTAACAACTGGTACCAATATTTCAACACGATGATCGAGATTACGAGGCATCATATCAGCCGATCCCAAATAAACAATGGCACTTTCGTTGGGCAAATCTTGGCCATTGCCAAAACAAAAAATGCGACTATGCTCTAAAAACCGCCCTACAATTGATTTTACACGAATATTATCTGAAATTCCTGGAATGTTAGGACGCAAACAGCATATGCCTCGCACCACCAGATCAACCTGCACACCCGCTTGACTAGCACGATATAAAGCATCAATAATTTCAGGATCAACCAATGCATTAACCTTCATCCAGATAGCAGCAATCCGTCCCTGTTGTGCATTGGTAATTTCTTCTTCAATATGCTTAAGAATACGACTCCGCAATGTTAAAGGAGAAAAAGCAATCTTCATTGCTTCATTTGGACGTTTATATTGAGCAATATAATCGAACAATAATGCAACATCATGAGCAATATCATCATCAGTAGTAAAAAAAGAAAGATCAGTATAAACCTTAGCGTTCACTGGATGATAATTTCCAGTGCCAAGATGAACGTAAGAACAAAGGCGTTTTCCTTCACGCCTCATAATCAGTGACATCTTAGCATGTGTTTTCAATGCAATAAAACCAAAAAAAACACGCACGCCTGCATGCTCAAGATCACGTGCCCAACGAATGTTCGCTTCCTCATCAAAACGAGCTTTAAGTTCTACTAAAGCCGTCACAGATTTCCCCTTTTTAGCAGCTTCAATTAAAGCGCTAACAATAGGACTATCATTTGATGTACGATAAAGGGTTTGTTTGATTTCTACAACATCAGGATCACTAGCTGCCTGACGTAAAAATTGCACAACAACATCAAAGGATTCATAAGGATGATGAATGACCATATCATTTTCACGAATAGCCGCAAAGCAATCACCATTATGTTTACGAAGATATTCAGGAAAACGAGGATTATAAGGTAAAAATTTTAAGTCATCACGTGGAATAGATACAATCTCTGATAGCATATTAAGCGCCAATAATCCATCAAGAACACTCATACAATTATCAGGAACAGAAAGAGCATCGGTTATAAATCGGCATAAATTCTTTGGCATTTTTGCATCAAATTCAACGCGAATAACCTGCCCACGGCGGCGTCTTTTCAGAGCAGTTTCAAAAAAATGAACAAGATCTTCAGCCTTTTCTTCCACTTCAATATCACTATCACGAATCACTCTAAATGTCCCCATTCCATCAACTTTATAATCAGGAAATAGACGGTTGATAAAAAGGCTCATAACATCTTCACAGGCAATAAAACGAAAGTGATTGCCTTCTTGAGGAAGAAGAATAAAACGCTTCAAGTTCACTGGAACAGGTAACAAGACTCTATGGGTATGTTGATCAACACACCGCGACAATTGGAGAGCAAGTGAAAGCCCTAAATTAGGGATAAAGGGAAAAGAGTGAGAGGAATCAAGAGGGAAAGGTTTTAAAACAGGATAAATTTTCTCAAGAAAATATTGTTCAAGCCATGATTTTTCACTTTCTGAAAGTCTTTCAGAACCAACAATTTCAATATCATTCTGTCTTAATTCGTGATCTAAAATACGCAGTTCTTGTAATTGATGAAGCTGTAAACGTGAAATTTCACCTAACACAAAATCAAGTTGCTGCTGTGGTGTGCGCCCATCTGCGCTACATGATGTCCCCCCATCACGAATTTGAGCAACAAGACCTGCAACACGAACCATAAAAAATTCATCAAGATTTGCTGCTGAAATCGAAAGAAATTGGAGACGTTCTAGTAAAGGATGCTTCGTATTTGCAGCTTCCATCAATACACGAGTATTAAATTGTAACCATGAAAATTCTCTATTAATAAACCGCATCGGACTTTTCATTGTTATACCCGATAGAGTAATCTGATCTTCCACCCTCTGTTCCATATATTCTAGCTAATCTTCCTTTATACTTTCTAAGCTCATGATTGATCACTTTCTCATAGAACACTTTATGATATGTTACTGTAATAATAACATATTCGATTGATCAATTTTTCCTACATTATTTGCATATAAACTTGCAAAATACTTGGAAATATTCCCATGCACAAAATACTAAAAACACGCTAACGGATATGAGTCATAAAAAGATCTTTGGTTTGTCTTAAAAAGAACCTTGCATTGTTATAAGCTTTATTACAAACTCATACATGTAAAATAAACAACCCAAGTCATATCTGATTTAAGCAATTTATTCGGAGCTTGTCTATCATGGCCGATCACAACATTCCCCACTTCCAAAATGATCTCGGATATAAAACAATCGAAATTGGTGTAAAAGAATTCATGTGCGCAGGCGCAACACAACCATTTGATCATCCTCATATTTTTATTGATATGGGATCAATGGATGAAAAAATCTGCCCTTATTGTTCAACACTTTATCGCTATAATTCCTCACTATTGTACGATCAAACAAATCCACCCGGATGTTTATACCATCCAAACAATGCATTATAGCGCATTTTCTGCTCTTTCAATATAAAGGAAAATGCATGGACCACGCCCCAATAATCATTGGAGGAGGTATTGCTGGTTTAAGCACTGCTTTGGCACTTGCCCATAAAGGAATTGCAAGTACACTTATAGAAAAGTGCAAACGGCTTGACGCTGTAGGAGCGGGTATTCAGCTTACCCCAAATGCAACCCGTATTTTAGCGCATTGGGGAATTCTTGATACACTTATTGAAGAAGGAACAATACCACATTTTTTTGAGTTACGAGAAGGGGTGTCTCTAAAAACGCGACTGCACATTGATCTTATCAATTTAACAGAAAAAAATTGGAAAGCGCCTTATATTACCATTCATCGTGCCGCCTTACAAAAAGTTTTATACAGTACTGTTATGGAGAATCCTTTTATCAAATACAAAACAGGCGAAACACTTATATCATCTACCCAAACAACTCCTAACAACAGCATTCATATAAAAACAATAAAGACAGATGCATCAACTAAACAACAACCGCAGTTGTATTCAACATCGCTTCTGATCGGATGTGATGGAGTTTGGTCAACACTCCGAAAACTTGCTCCTTTTCATGAAAGAGCAGATTTTAGTGGCTTTATTGCTTGGCGTGCTACAGCAGAATTTGATAATCTTCCTCAAAACTTTCGTTCTTTATTACAAAATACGCAGACAATTACCGCCTGGATGGGACCCCAAAACCATCTTGTTGTCTATCCCATTCAATCATCCGCAAAGGTTTTTAATTTTGTAGCCATTACGCGTGGAGAAAATGCAAAAGAAGGATGGGCTCATAAAGGAAATAAAGAAAATTTGAAATCTCTTTTTAAAGGTTGGAATCAGCAAATTTTGCAAATCTTTGATCACATTGATGAGTGGAGCTATTGGCCTCTCTTTCATATGAAACAGGATCGCTTTTTAGGTTTAGAAAGACAAGTCTTTGTTGGGGACAGTGCACACGCAGCCTTACCCTTTGCAGCGCAAGGTGCTGCTATGGCAATCGAAGATGCTGCTACATTAGCACAAGCACTTTCTTGTAAAGATCTCTCCTTAACCAAGTCCCTTTTACTCTACGAAAAAATACGGTCTCCCCGAGTTAAAGCCGTAAAAAAACGTGGAGATTTTAATAGAATAGCTTACCATGCAACTGGACCTCTAGCAATTGCCCGTAATTTCATCATGAAAATTCGCACACCAGAAAGTATCATGTCTAGCCTTAATTGGCTTTATATGTACGACGCTATGGATCGCACAAAGAGATATCATAAAAACTTATAAAGTTCCCTCACATTTTCCATAAATCAAAAATATTTTCTTAAATTTATAACGCTAAGATGCGTCTCATTTCACAGCGCCACCGGTGGATAAATATAGCGTAAAAATCATTGTGCACCACCATCTCTACACTTATGAAAGAGCAAGCCGATACTATCATACTCTTTACCGCTCCCCAATGTTGCGGCAGTTCTTGCTATTTAGACGATTCATAACAAGCACTTTTACCTCTTTCTAAAGGCTTTTTGCTCACAGATCAGCCTCGCTTATAACATGGAGGAACATCATTTTACTTGATTCAAAATAAAAGGATTTAAAATGAGGAAATCCTACAATATTCGGGGGGCTAAATTAATATCCAAAATGATAAATTATTATTATAAATCAATGATCTGTTTCGTTTATTCAATAAAGTAAGGACTGTTAAAAGCTAGAATCTGATTCAAAAAAATATGATCCCAAATAAGCAATCACCTTACAACCCTTGATTTAAACCAATTCCACATCAACAATACCCTGAATTGCTTTCATAACATTTGCCACCCGTGAATTAACCTTATATCGCTTTGGAAGTGCAATTTCGACCTCCCTCACTCCATCCTCTTGAATAAGGATAAGGCCTACTTCTCCATTTCCACCAGGATGCAAATTTTGCTCAATTTGCGCAAGCATATCGACTTTTTTTATAAAGAGACGCATCATTTTATGATGCTGTGAGACCTCTTGTTCCAAAGATTGAACTGTCTCAAGTCGCAAACTCACACCTTCAGAGCGATTTTCAGCACTCACTGTAATGATAAAAGACTTGCCAAGCTCTAACATCTCTTCATAATCCGAAAGCGTCTCAGAAAAGAGAACTGTCTCATATTGTCCACTCGTATCAGAAAAATGGATAACCCCCATTTTCTTACCGGATTTTGTTTTTCGCACTTGTTTTGCCACAACAGTTCCAGCAAGCCTAGCAGCAACAGCTCCTCCTCTAACGGCATTGGCAAAATGAGCCCACGTCTGTACACGTTTTTTAGCAAGAATCGCTTGATATTCATCCAAAGGATGCGCAGAAAAATAAAAACCTATTGCCTGAAACTCTCGATGAAGTTTTTCATCCAGTAACCAAGGAGATGTCTGCGATAAAACCAAAGGCTCTTTTAATCCACCTGTCATCCCAAATATATCAATCTGTCCACTAGCATTGTCTTCGAGAATACGAAGTGCACGTGCGTGGAGCGTTTCAAGACTTGCCAATAAAACCTCACGCGCAATATGAAAGCAATCAAAGGCGCCAGCACAAACCAAACTTTCCATCGCACGCTTATTAACAATACGCGGATCAATACGCTCACAAAAATCTTCTAAATCTCTAAAAGGTTTATTTCCACGGCAAGCGACAAGATGATCAACAACGGCTTCTCCTACCCCTTTAATAGCAGCAAGAGAATAATAAATACAGTTATCACCAACTTCAAACACACGATGTGATGTTTGCACACAAGGTGCAATCACCTTAATACCTAGCCTTAATGCTTCACGTCGAAAATCATTTAACTTATCTGTATTTGTCATATCATATGTCATTGAAGCGGCTAAAAATTCAACGGGATGATGTGCTTTCATATAAGCTGTTTGGTAGGAAACAATCGCATAAGCAGCGGCATGTGACTTATTAAAACCATAATCTGCAAATTTTGCTAAAAGATCAAAAATAATATCTGCCTGCTCTTTATCAACACCGCCATCAACAGCACCCTTTACAAAGCGCGTACGCTGTTTTTGCATCTCCTCGTGAATCTTTTTCCCCATAGCACGACGCAACAAATCCGCTTCTCCAAGCGAATAACCAGCAAGCACCTGCGCAATCTGCATCACTTGTTCCTGATAGACAATAACACCTTGTGTTTCTTGAATCAGATGATCTATTTTAGGATGAATAGAAGCAATTTCCTCTTCCCCGTGTTTGCGTGCGTTATAGGTCGGAATATTCTCCATTGGACCAGGACGATAAAGTGCAACAAGAGCAATAATATCTTCAATACGATCTGGTTTCATCCCAATCAGCGCCTTGCGCATACCAGAGCTTTCAACCTGAAACACACCAACTGTTTCACCACGTGCCATCATAGCATAGGTCGCTTCATCATTGAGAGGGATATTCGACAAATTTATTTTAATCCCCTTTCTTGCGACAAAATCTACCGCCATTTTCAAAATAGTAAGTGTTTTTAATCCCAGAAAATCAAATTTTACGAGCCCTGCTTGTTCAACATATTTCATATTGAATTGTGTCACAGGCATATCAGAACGAGGATCACGATACATAGGAACAAGCTCTGCAAGCGGACGATCACCGATAACAATTCCTGCCGCATGAGTCGATGCATGGCGATAAAGCCCCTCGAGCTGAAGCGCTATATCCAATGTTCGCCCGATAACAGGATCTTTTTTCTTTTCCTCCGCAAATTTAGGTTCATCCTTGATAGCATCAGCCAATTCAACTTGGCTTCCAGGTGTAGCAGGAACTAATTTTGTAAGATAATCCACCTGTCGATAAGGTACTTCTAAGACACGCCCAACATCACGCAACACCGCACGCGCTTGTAATTTACCAAAAGTAATAATTTGGGCAACTTGATCACGCCCATATTTTTTTTGAACATAATGAATAACTTCTTCGCGTCGTTCTTGACAAAAGTCAATATCAAAATCCGGCATAGAAACACGATCTGGATTAAGAAAGCGTTCAAAAAGAAGAGAAAAACGTAATGGATCAACATCGGTAATAGTCAACGCATAAGCAACAAGTGACCCCGCACCAGAACCACGCCCTGGACCAACAGGAATATCATGAGACTTCGCCCATTTTATGAAATCTGAAACGATAAGGAAATAGCCAGAAAACTGCATACGTGTAATAATGGAAACTTCATAATCAAGCCGCTGCTCGTAATCTGCAATTGTATATCCTTCGGCCAATCCAACAGTCTCAAGTCGCATTTTTAAACCAGCCTTAGCCTGATCTAATAATTCCCTATCTTCCAGTTCTAAAGCACGGTTCGAATCAATAGACTGTTCTACAAAACGTGGCAAAATTGGTTTTCTAATAGGCGTAGCAGTATGACAACGCAAGGCAATTTCAACGCTGTTCTCCAAAGCTTCTGGAAGATCAGAAAACAATGCAACCATTTCATCTTGTGACTTCAAATAATGATCTGGTGTGACACGTTTACGCTCTGGATTCGAAACAATTTGCCCCTCTGCAACTGCCATCAGTGCATCATGTGCTTCAAACCCTTCTCTATTTAGAAAAAAAGCTTCATTGGTTGCAACAAGAGGAATTTCATATTTATACGCCAATTCAATAAGCGCAGCCTCTATTTGTTTATCAAAAGAGCTATGCCGCTGTAATTCCACATAAAGACGATCAGCAAAAATTTTCTTCAAAGAAATTAAACGTTCAACAGCGCATTCTTTTCTACCTTCCGCCAAAGAAAAATTAAGTGGACCTCCCCTACCACCTGTTAAAGCGATTATTCCTTCACTGTGTAACGACAACCAATTTACTTTAATATGAGGGGGATCAATATCACACTTATCAAGATAGGCACGACTAACAAGACGAACCAAATGCGCATAACCAATCTCGCTAGAAGCTAACAAAACAAGAGAGCAGAGATCAGAAGAATGGCGCCCTTTAGCAAAATGTGGATTATTATTTTCATCACCAAAATCAACTGCGAGCTGACAGCCAATAATAGGCTGAATTCCATGAGAAAAACAATATTGCGAAAACTCTAAAGCACCAAATAAATTATTCGTATCGGTAATAGCAACCGCTGGAGTATGATCTGAAATTGCATGTTGAATGATTTGTGGTATTTTTAAAGCCCCTTCGAGCAATGAGTAGGCAGAATGCACTCTCAAATGAATAAAGCGAGGAAGAGATTTTTTTTTATCTCGCATTTTACTTTTATCTTCTACCACTCTCAAATTTCCCACAATAAAATAAATACCAAATCGCAACCTTTATTTGTATAATAGGATACACTCTAACTTAATTATTATAAACACATCACCATATAGGACCCTAACACCTTAATAAGACATTCTAATTTTATTGCGATTTAGAGAAGACTTCCATTAAGAAAATACCTCTATACACAGCAAATAAATAGATAAAAAGAAAAAGGGAAGTATTGTAGAGAATATTACGAATATTGATATTTTTTCCTACTTCTTTTTATTTTACACATTTTAAAATTTTCATTTTTCTGCTTAAAACTTGAAATATAAATAAAAAAGTTCCCTTATAGAAATTATCCCCAAAAAGCGCTTTTAAAGGACTAGAAAAAAGAATAAGAGCAAGCTAAATTTCCTTATGCTTCCAAGTCTTATTACCCCTCTTTTCAATTCTATCCGCACCCTCTCTGGGGTTACGCCTAAAGTATATATTTTACTGGCTAAAGTCTTAAATATTAATCCTATACAACGTGAACCTACCCTTATTGATCTTCTGCAATTAATGCCCCATTCTGTTATAGACCGTAGAATGCGTCCCAGTATTGCCTGTGCACAAGAGGGCTCCACCATCACTCTCGAAATTGTTATTGACCAGCATCAACCACCACCCATTGGTCGTAATCGTTTACCCTATCGTGTCATTGCCCATGATCCAACAGGAAAAATAAATTTAGTTTTTTTTCATGCGCAACATTCTTGGTTAAAAAAGCAACTACCGGAAGGAAAAAAGGTTATTGTATCAGGTAAAGTTGAACAGTTTAATGGACAACTTTCAATGGTACATCCCGATCACATCGTATCAAGCGAGCAATCAAATCAAATTCCCTTCATTGAACCTATTTACCCCTCTACTGCTGGATTATCAGTAAAAACACTAAGACGTGCAATACAAAATGCTTTAGATTATATTCCTCTCTTACCAGAATGGATAGAAGAAAGTGTCAAAAAGCAGCACAATTTTTCCTCTTTTCCGGTTGCTTTACGCCGCATCCATACCCCCATCAATCCTGATGATTTAAGCTTAGAAAGCACAGCACGCAAACGACTTGCCTATGATGAATTACTCGCTTGTCAACTGGCTCTCGGATTGATGCGCTTAAAAACAAAATCTCTTGCCGGCGTATCTCGGCCGCCAACAGGAATTTACACGCAAAAATTGTTAAAATCCCTTCCCTTCCAACTAACAAATGGACAAACAAAAGCAATACAAGATATTACAAACGATCTTGCTTCACCAGAACCGATGTTAAGGCTGCTCCAAGGTGATGTAGGAGCAGGAAAAACCGTTGTTGCACTCATGGCAATGACGCAAATTGCTGAAAATTCAGGACAATCAGCCTTAATGGCTCCTACAGAAGTTCTTGCTAGACAACATTTTGCAACAATTGCGCCTCTTGCTGAAAAGATTGGGCTACAAACAGTTCTTCTAACGGGACGAGAAAAAGGAAAATTGCGCACAAATATTTTAAACGATATTTTATCAGGTCAAGCTTCTATTATCATCGGAACCCATGCCCTCATACAAAACAGTGTTTCTTACAACAACCTTGCCTTAGCCATTATCGATGAACAACACCGTTTTGGTGTACATCAACGTCTTGCCCTTACAGCAAAAGGTCATCAACCTGATATGCTGGTCATGACAGCCACCCCTATTCCACGCACACTCGTCTTAACAGCTTTTGGTGATATGGATGTCTCCCAAATTACTGAAAAACCAATTGGACGACAACCAATTACGACGGCGACACTTCCTTTAAAACGCATTCATGAACTCATAGAACGAATTACCATTGCATTAAAAACAGGTGAAAAACTTTACTGGATTTGTCCTTTAGTAGAAGAATCTACCACTCTTGATCTCACCTCAATTGAAAGTCGTTTTGCTCTTCTCCAAGAACGATTTGGCACCCTTGTTGGTATGATACATGGAAAAATGTCTACAGATGAAAAAGAAGCAGCTATGGCATCTTTTAAATGTGGAGATATTCGTATTTTAGTTGCCACCACGGTTATTGAGGTAGGCGTAGATATTCCTGATGCTTCAATCATTATTATAGAACACGCAGAACATTTTGGCCTTTCACAATTGCACCAATTGCGTGGACGTGTTGGACGGGGAGAAAAAAAGTCCTCCTGTATTTTACTCTATAAAGATCCTCTAACAAAAATGGCCGCAGAGCGCCTTAATATTATACGCAATACAGAAGACGGTTTTAAAATTGCTGAAGAAGACTGGCGCCTGCGAGGAGAAGGAGAGCTTTTAGGGATAAAACAGTCCGGTATGCCTGAGTTTCACATGGCAAACCTTGCAGTCCATAGTGATCTTTTATCAATAGCAAGAAGAGATGCACGTTTATTTTTACAACATGACCCTCATCTTTCTTCCGAACGAGGACAAACTTTACGTTTGCTCCTTTACCTTTTCGGACGAGACGACGCCACACGTCTCTTACGAGCAGGATAACAATAAAACAGGTGAAGTTTTACCATCTGTTTAAGGCTCCCTTACATTTTCTCCACCCCCCGTAAATAATATAATGCAAGATCCCTAGTCCATAATCGCCTTATAACTTATAGGGTAATATAAGCCACCAGCACCATTCTCTATCCCCTTATCCCCTTGGAATAGTATTTTTGCATATAAAGACAAGTACAAAAGACAATATTGAGCCGTTCTAACACTGTTTTTTCTCTACGCTCCCGCTCTCTTTTATGAGATATAAGCAAATAACTTTTGCTTCTGAAATGGAAAAGATATCCCTCTCTTCAGTACCCTCATTCAATAGAGAAAATGACAAATTATTATTATAAATTAATTTTTGTTCTCTTCATTATTCTTCAAAAAATTTCAAAGATATCAAATCTATTTTTACTCAACAGTGACTGATTTTGCCAAATTACGAGGTTGATCAACATCTGTTCCCAATAAAACAGCGGTATGGTATGCAATTAGCTGAATGGGTAACGCATAAACAATAGGTGCAACAAATTCTGGAATATTTGGCAAAATAATAGTCGATAACATATCCAGATGCACAGCTTCTGCCCCTCTTTCATCTGTTATCAAAATAATACGACCATTGCGCGCAGCGACTTCTTGCATATTAGAAAAAGTCTTTTCGAACCACCGATCATAAGGTGCAACAACAATCACTGGAATCGTCTCATCCACCAGTGCAATAGGTCCATGTTTTAACTCACCTGCTGCATAACCTTCGGCATGGATATAAGAAAGTTCCTTCAGCTTAAGGGCTCCCTCCAAAGCAATTGGGTAAGAAGTACCACGGCCAAGATAAAGAACACTTTTTACATTTACTAAATGACGACAAATCCGTTCAATCTTATCATCTAACTTTAAAACCTCATTTAAAATTCGCGGCACCTCTGCTAATTGTTGAACAAACTGATGTTCTTCTTCCTCTGAAAGAGATCCGCGTTGTTTAGCAGCACTAAGCGCCATAGCAGAAAGGGTTGCTAACTGACAAGTAAAGGCTTTTGTTGAGGCAACACCAATTTCTGGTCCTGCTAATGTTGGTAGAATAAAATCAGCTTCTCTCGCCATGGTCGATTGCTCAACATTTACAATTGTTGCTGTTTTCACACCACGTTCGCGACAATAACGCAAAGAAGCCAATGTATCTGCTGTTTCACCAGATTGGGAAACAAATACCGGTAATATATCAGGTGTCATGGGCGGTTCACGATAACGAAACTCCGAAGCAACATCATTATCAACACTTAAACCAGCAAACTTTTCAAACCAATAGCGTGCAACTAAAGTCGAATAATAAGCTGTTCCACAGCTTGCAAATAATAAACGGTTAATCTTTTTCCAATCCATCAAATTATCAAACAAACGAACTGTATAATTTCCAAGATTAAGATAACGCGCCAAATTATGAGAAATCACTTCAGGTTGTTCAAACATTTCCTTGTGCATAAAATGACGATGATTACCCTTAGAAACAAATAAGGATTCTTCCAATAATGCACTAATAGGACGTTCTACCTGTTGATTTTCTACATTATAAATTGTTACTCCCTCACGCGTGAAAACAGCTAAATCACCATCTTCCATATAACTAATATGATTTACGAATGGTGCCAAAGCAATTGCATCAGACCCGATAAAAAATTCATCTTCTCCATAGCCAATCGCTAGCGGTGGACCAGAGCGAGCAGCAATCATAAGATTATTTTCACCCGCAAAAATAACAGCAATAGCAAAAGCACCCTGCAACCTTTTCCAACTTGTGCGCATCGCCTCTTGTGGTGAAAGACCACTTTCTAAAGCACGTGTAATTAAATGCGCAATAACTTCGGTATCGGTTTCTGTTGCAAAGAGATAACCATCCTCAATGAGCTCTTTTTGCAATTCTACAAAATTTTCAATAATACCATTATGAACAATGGCAAGACGTTCAGTGATATGAGGATGAGCATTTCGTTCTACAGCAACGCCGTGCGTGGCCCAACGTGTATGACCAATTCCTAAATTTCCTTCCAAAGGGTTCTTTTTTAATTTTTCTTCTAAATGAATAAGCTTCCCTTCAGCACGCATACGATAAAGGCGTCCATTATGGACTGTTGCTATACCAGAGGAATCATAGCCTCTATACTCAAGACGTTTCAAACCTTCAATCAAAGAGGATGTAACACTCTTATTTCCAAGAATTCCAATAATTCCGCACATTAAAAAACTCCAACACACATCCCAGATTTATGTTCAACATCCTTTATTCAAAACCTTAAGATATCAATAAATAAAATATAGTATACAGCAATGTTTAAGAATAAGCCCCTCCCCAATTATGAAATCATCATAAAGTAAAGAAATACACTAAAAATGATTACTTTTTCTGTTTTTTGGCAGACAAACGTGCGCGTAATCTTGCTGCATAATCTTCTTTTATCACCTGTCGGGCACGCCCAAAAGCTATACTGTTTACCGGCACATTTCCGGTAATAACACTTCCTGAAGCGATATAAGAACTTTCTCCAATAATGAGTGGAGCAATAAGGGCTGAATTGGAACCAATAAAAGCATTATCACCAATTTCAGTTTTATATTTGTGAAATCCATCATAATTACAAGTAATGGTACCAGCTCCAATATTGCTATATGCCCCAATTTCTGCATCGCCAATATAACTTAAATGATTAATCTTAGTCGCCTCCCCCACTTTTGCTTGTTTAATTTCACAAAAATTGCCAATCTTCACAGAGCGGGCTAATTCCGTTCCAGGACGCAAACGTGCATAAGGACCAATTCGTGCATCCCCACCAACCACACTACCTTCTAGATAACTAAATGCATGGATAACGGCACCAGAATGTACTTTTACCCCCAACCCAAAATAAACATTTGGTTCAATGATCACATCTGGTTCAATTTCTGTATCATGAGAAAAATAAACCGTTTCTGGTTTAAGAATCGTAACACCAGAGAGCATTAAATCACGTGCTTTACGCTTTTGCCACAAAGCATCGGCTTCAGAAAGCTCTACACAATTATTAATCCCTATCACATTATCAAAAGGCACTTCAACAACGCGGATATCCAATCCTTCACGCGATGCAATGGAGACAATATCTGTTAGGTAATATTCTTTTTTCAAATTATTATTATTAACCTTTTCTAAAAGAGAAAGGGCATATTTTCCGTTAATGGCTATTACTCCACCATTACAAAAAGAAATTCCTTTTTCTTCATCACTTGCATCTTTTTCTTCTATAATCGCAATAAGTTTGCCATTTCTCTCTAACAGACGCCCATAACCTGTTGGATCTAAAGCATAAAAACCAGCAACAACAATATCTGCTCCCTCAGCAAGTTGCATACGGACTTTAAGCAATGAATCTTGTTCAATCAAAGGGGTATCACCAAAAACAATAAGAACATCGTCCACCCCTTTTTGCAAAGCTGATCGAGCACAAAGAGCAGCATGAGCAGTTCCTAAACGCTCTTTTTGTTCAAAAATCATCGCATTTTTTACAAATGATTGAACAACTTGAGTGACATCTTCTGCTCCTCTTCCCACAACAACAGCTAATTGTGCAACACCTGCCAATTCTATTTGTTTTATGACATGGCATATAAGGGGTAATCCAGCAATTTTATGAAGCACTTTGGGAAGAGACGATTTCATCCGCGTCCCCTCACCTGCTGCAAGGACAATAGAAAGGCAATTTCTAACCATAAAAACACACAATGCTAACGAGAAAATTCAAAAAAACTTTTAATATCATGCCAACGAATAGCTTCAACATTGCTTAACAAAGGAAACTTTTCCAGAAGCCAAAAGGAAAGATCCTGCATAGAACCTGTTAAAAACAAAATACCTGTTACAACTAAAAAAAACCAATAATTTTTTCAATTTTTCCTAAATGAACACGAAAAACTCCTAGAAATCTCATAAAACTACTAGAAAATAAAGCCGCTAAGAAAAAAGGCACGCCAAGACCTAACGCATAAACAGCTAGCAGGAGAGCTCCTTCACCTACAGTGTCTTTTGTTCCAGCAAGGGTTATAACAGGTCCCAAAATTGGACCAATACAGGGTGTCCAGCCAAATGCAAAAGCTAAACCAATAACATAAGCTCCTAAAGGCCCAGCTGACATTTTGTGTGTTTGAAAACGTAACTCACGAAATAAAAAAGCAATCTTGAAAAGTCCTAAAAAATTTAAACCAAAAATGATAATGATCACTCCAGCAACAAGCGCAAACCAGTCACGATAATACCCTAAAAACTTGCCAATTGTGCTTGCACTAGCACCCAAAGCAACAAAAACCGTTGTAAAACCAAGAACAAAAGTAAAAACAGAAGAGAACAGCCCCCACCGTATAAACGATTTTCCCTCACGCTTTTCTGAACGAAAGTCATCAATACCAATCCCTGCCATATAGCACAAATAAGGAGGAACGAGTGGCAAAACACACGGTGATAAAAAAGATAATGCCCCAGCAAAAAACACACCAACTGTTGAAATTTCTATAGCCAAAACCTTCTACCTGTCTCTCATCACAATCTATGTCATAAATTACGCTTAATCTATTTCTTCGTCGATTTGTTGCATATTTTGTGTATTTGCTATCACACTTATATCTTCATCATGCCCAGAAACAACAGAAAAAACTTTTTGATAAATTTTATCTTGATTTTTAGCAATCGCAATATATTCACCCTCAGCTAACACGAGCGAAACATAAGCACCAACGGTTTCATAAATAATATCACCAGAATCATTGGTAATAGACCAACTTGTATCTGCAAGCGCTTCGCCTCCTTCTTGCCGTACCAACTTTAAAACGATTTGAGCAGCCTGATGTTCAAGAGTGACTTCTGTAATTTTTCCTGCATCGACTTGGATATCAGAACGAACAACAGCATTAATGGTGCCATAATGAGAAGCAACATGATAGTGACCAGCTTTCAAACGTACAATTGACTGGGCTTTAATATTTGACAAAATCACACCAGTATCATCATTTTCTTTTTCATCTTCATAAAGAATAAAACGCAATTCTTTTTCATTGATTGCACCATTGAGCAGTGTAGCATTTAGAATAACACCACCAGCATCAAGATTAAAATTCTTAACAAGATTTTGTCCACTGTCTAAACTTACACGAGACATGCCACTCGCATGACCAAAGGAGACATGAACAAGATAACGCCCTGGCTCTAAGTTAAAATGTGCACTGCCACCTTCATAAGTCGCAACAAGTGGTAATTTATCATCAATGCCTAAAACGGGAGCATAAACTCGCCAAACGAGCCCTTCTGCAATATTTTCACTGCTGTTTTTCAAACGGGCATGTAAGATAAGTTGGGACTGAGGAACAGAATTTTCTTTTTCATGATCTTGAGATTGCAAAGAAAAGTTTGTTGATTGTTTTTGTTGATCATCCTGCTCTTTTCCTTCTTCAGAAAAGACACAATGACTCCACATCACAAAGCTAAGCGCTACACACAAACACAACCATCGGCGCAATATTTTTGTAAGAATGCTCATTCTTGCATTGTTGACCAAAGTGATCCTTTTTTCAAGAAACAATATTACAAAGTTACCTGCGTTATATTGAAAAACTCACCCCACACCCACATGATGAAACGGCATTGGGGTTACGAATTTGAAAAGACTGTCCCATAAGATCATCAACAAAATCAATTTCAGCTCCTTCCATAAAGGAAAGCGATAAGGAATCAATAAAGACAACCGCCCCATCTTTTTTAAGGATAAAATCATCTTCATGTGTTTCCGAAACCAAATTATATTTATAAGAAAAACCCGAACATCCACCACCTTCAACAGAAATACGTAATCCTATTTTATCGGGTTCATTCAAAAGGATTTGTGCAACCCTCTGAGCAGCAACATCTGAAATATTCACACACATTCTACATATCCTTGTATTAAACTATCAAGAAAGGGTATCCCCAACAAAAGAAGAAGTTTATAAAGAGAGACAAACCTTAATTTTAAGATGAGAATAGACAGTTTACAATGGATATAAGCAATATTAATATCAATTACCAATCTCGAGCGGTGTATAGCGCCAACCCGCAAACAAGTCGTGGGAGATTATTCAATGAAACGACCAGTGCTCTCCGATCACCTTTTCAACGCGATAGAGATCGTATTATCCATTCTAACGCATTTCGACGGCTTAAACATAAAACACAAGTCTTTATTGCCGATGAAAGCGACCATTACCGTACCCGACTAACACATTCAATAGAAGTTTCTCAAATTGCACGAACATTAGCCCGTGCGCTCTGTCTTGATGAAGACCTTGCCGAAGCTATTGCCCTTGTTCATGACTTTGGCCATCCCCCTTTCGGCCATGCGGGCGAAGATGCCCTTAATGAAGCAATGATCCCGTATGGAGGGTTTGACCATAATGCACAAGCCTTACGCATTGTCACAAAATTAGAACAGCGCTATGCAAATTTTGATGGGCTTAACCTTACTTGGGAAACCTTAGAAGGCCTTGTCAAACACAACGGTCCCCTTTTAGGTCCTTATGCGAACAAAAAAGAGGTTCCTCTCGATATTCTACAGTACAACGCGAAGCAAGACCTTGAGCTCGATTGCTTTGCTGGTCTAGAAGCACAATGCGCTGCTATTGCTGATGATATTGCATACAATGCCCATGATATTGATGACGGTTTACGTTCACAATTTTTAACACTCGATCAATTCGAGCAAATTTCGTTAACCGCAGCATTATTAGAAGCTATACAAGCAGAATATCCACAGCTTGATCAAACTCGGCGCGGTTACGAACTGGTGCGCAAACAGATAACAACTATGGTTGAGGATGTTATTAAACAATCACAAAAGAATTTAGCCAATATCAAACCCAAAAGCATAAACGACATTCACCAAGCAAAACAAACCATTGTTACTTTTTCCCCTAAAATGGCAGTATATGAAAAAGAACTAAAGGACTTTCTCTTTAAAAATCTCTATTACCATGAACAAGTTCTCAACCGTCGCAATACAGCAAAATGCATTGTACAAAAATTATTCGACTGTTATTATCACAATCCAAATGTAATGCCTGAAAGTTGGCACAGCAAAACAGCTCACCTAACAAATCAAGAGTTAGCACGTCTCATTGCTGATTTTCTGTCAGGTATGACCGATCATTATGCTCTACGCGAATATCACCGTTTATTTGACCGTACAGATGATTTTGTTTAATTGCTTTTGAATATATGATGGAAGCGCGATATGAATGTTTTTAAAAACTTCGAGAATAAAATTAAAAAATCACTCGAATTATCTGCTATAAAAGGAAAAAATGGAGAAGTCTTAGATTTATCAAAAATCACTGTTGACCCTCCACGTGATTCCTCTCATGGTCATTTATCAACCAATGCTGCGATGGTGCTTGCAAAACCTATCGGGCTTAATCCACGTGTGCTTGCAGAAAAAATCATAGAACTTCTGCAAAATGATCCCTCTATCGACTCTATTGATGTTGCCGGTCCTGGATTTATCAATATCACGCTTACAAAACCATTTTGGCAAGATGCAATAAAATCCATGCTTGAATTAGGCACTTCTTATGGTCGTGTTCCAATCGGACAAGGAAAGCGCATCAATGTTGAGTATGTATCAGCAAATCCAACAGGGCCAATGCATGTCGGACATTGCCGTGGAGCGGTCGTTGGAGACGTTCTCTCTAATTTGTTGCAATTTGTTGGCTACGACATTACAAAAGAATATTATATCAATGATGCTGGTCAACAAATTGAAGTACTGGCTCACTCTGTATTATTACGCTATCGCGAAGCTCTTGGACAAAAAATCAATGCAATTCCAGAAGGGCTCTATCCTGGTGAATATTTAATACCGTTGGGGCGAGCTCTTGCCCAAGAATTTGATGATCAATTACTCACTATGGATAAAAATGAAGCGCTCTCTATCGTAAAAGAACGTGCAGTTTATGCCATGATGTCAATGATTCGCGAAGATTTAGCTGCCCTTAATATTTATCATGATATCTTTTTCTCTGAGCGAATGCTTTATGCAGATAATGCGCGTGCTATTCGTAACACGATTAATGCACTCACCTTGAATGGTTATATTTACAAAGGCCAGCTTCCTCCACCAAAAGGACAAAATAGAGAAGACTGGGAACCAAGTGAACAAACTTTATTCCGTTCAACGGATGTAGGAGACGACCAAGACCGTGTTTTAGTAAAGTCTGACGGTTCTTATACTTATTTTGCTGCAGATGTTGCTTATTTTCATGATAAATTCAATCGTCATTTTGATGAAATGATTTATATTCTCGGTGCGGACCATGCTGGTTATGTAAAGCGACTAGAAGCAATGGCAAAAGCAATTTCTGGTGATAAAGCCAAATTAAGCGTCTTTTTATGTCAACTGGTAAAGCTTTTTCGCAATGGTCAACCTGTACGTATGTCGAAAAGAGCAGGATCATTTGTTACACTGCGTGATGTTGTAGAAGAAGTTGGCCGTGATCCAGTGCGTTTTATGATGCTCTACCGTAAATGTGAAGCACCTCTTGATTTTGACTTTGCCAAAGTAACAGAACAATCAAAAGATAACCCCATTTTTTACGTACAATATGCACATGCGCGTTGCCACTCTGTCATTCGTCAAGCACAAGAGATTCTTCATATTGAGAATCTCTCACATGATACCATGATTGCGCATCTTAACCGATTAACCGATGATAATGAAATATCCTTAATACGCAAACTTTCTGAATATCCTCGTATCATTACACAAGCTGTAATTCATAAAGAACCCCATCGATTGGCCTTTTATCTCTATGACCTTGCTTCTAGCTTTCATACTCATTGGAATAAAGGAAGCGATAATCTCAATTTACGTTTCATTCAACCTAACGATAAAGAACTATCCCTCGCTAGACTAGGATTGATACAAGCTGTCATAAACATTTTATCATCAGGACTTACAATTGTAGGAGTCGAAGCACCAATAGAAATGCGTTGAAAAAGTTCTATAAATACATAAAATAGATACCTTATTGCTAAACTTTTTCATATATTCTTATTGTAGGAGGGGGAAATTTACAATTTTAAAAGATAATAAATCAAAATTAACCATTTATTGCACGCAAATGCAGATCATTATGTGAGAAAAGCTATGAGCGATAACAATCGCAAAAATCCGCACGAAACAAAACAAGATCATGAACATCATGATCCTTTAGACAGACTTACGCGAATTTTTAATCCGAATAAACAAAACGGAAATCAAAACGATTATTCTTCCTTACAGACTGATCGAGCAGCATCTCATCGCCCTGAACCCGCATCCTCCCCTAAACCGTCATCTGATAATGATTTTGATTTGTCCTTTTTAGAAGCAGAGCTTGAAAACAATCTAACAAATAACTTGCCTCTTGATGATCAAAAGAGGCAATGGGGAAACCGCGAAGCAACCTCTGATACTTTGTCAAAAGCTTCCTTAAATCGCTTAGAACAAAATAAATCTTTGTCTGGAAAGCAATACTCTTCGGCTGTTAATCATGATGAAGAGCAAATTTTAGACGCACTTTCTCCCTTACCCATCCAAAAGAATCAAACACCTCCAAACAGAGCAATACCAACCCGTAGTGATCCTTTTTTTGGGAAAAGTGGTTTTAATGAACGATCAGAAAATTTCTTTTTTAATGAAGCAGGTAAACACGATAATATCAGAGAAGATACCACACAACCAACTGAACAAACGCACCATTTCTCACAAACAATCTCGCAACAAAAAGAGACTTCAAAGGTACAACAAAATCATGAGAGTAATCAAGACTTCTACAGTACTCCTGTGAATCATCCCTATAAAGTTTCCGCTGATCAAGAGATTTTGGCTACAGAATATTACTCTGATCTCTCCCACTCCTCCAAAGAGAGCAATACATTTTCTTCATCTTCTGACCTTGTTTCAGAAAGACAAGATACCGCAAGAAATGAAAGAGCAACTGATTTTCTATCACCTTTGGATTCAACACGAATCAACAAACCTTCTCATTTAGAAGGCTTTCCACAAGAGTCCCAAACTACTGATTATCCTCAGTTTTATGAAGAAGAAGCGATAAAGCAAGGATCTTATGCTGAAACAGCTCAAGAATACCATAATACTCAAGTACCATACACCACCAGCGCTGAAAATATTTTTGAGAAAAGCAATGAAAAAGGAAGATATCATCAAAATAATTTAAATCATATAGACCCCCCATCAGAGTGCCCTAATACAGAACAAAAAGGGCGTTTTTTTGCTCATAACTATACAGACAGAGGCTCTCCCCCTCCCAATGTCGATACTTATAAATTTGCAGAGGAAATTGTAGAAAAAACGGGACCCATTATGGTTCCTGAAGTTCCATATGAAGCTCCAGAATATGATGTGCCAACGGATGATTTGAAAGAAGAATTTGCTGATGTCCTCAATGTAGGAAATGTTTCAGCAGACGATTTTTCACGCCATCAACAACAAAATGATGTTTTCAATGAAATTTTTCATCAAACTATGGAAAATTCAAAAGAAAATATACACATAAATTCCCAGAATCAGAATATCAACTATTCCTCTACAGACAATGTAGAATATCATTCTTCCTCTTTTACAGAAAATCCGTTATACAGAGGAACAGATGAAATCACCACGCATGCATCAAACACTTCTCCCTTAAAAAATTTTATTGTTGGTAAGACTCTTACCAAAAGTGTTGTTCTTCTTACTTTAATAGCCGTTGGTTTTTTTAGTTACTTTCATTTTTTTATGCCATCACAAAAAAATGAAACGACCCCCATCATCCGTGCTGATGATACGCCCTTTAAATTCAAGCAAGAAACAACGGAAACAAAGAATGATGTTGCACATAATTTAGATATTTATAAACAAACAACTGGACAAAGTGAAAAACAAGAAAATACACAACAATCCCTTATTGATAGTTCTGAACAGCCTGAAGATTTAACGGAATTAGACCAACAAGAATCGACAAATCTTTCCTCCTCTTCTCCTAATCAATCTGATGTTGAAGATGCAGTGACTGAAGCGATGAATCACACCATTCCAACGCGAGAAGTACAAACTGTTATTGTAAATCAAGATGGTACAGTTGTATTAGCGCCGAAGCATTACACAGAAGAAAAACCGACAGATGAACCAGAAGAAACGATTGATCAAACCGCTGATGGTCAACCTCAAGATTCTTCTGCTATTATCTCTGCGGACGAATCCAATACAAACAACGAAGAAACGGAACACACTTTTACAAATGATATTGATAAAATAATAGCTGAAAACACTTCTGTTTCTCATCTTGAAGGAAAAGTTATACCACTTCCTTCACGTCCAGAAAGAAATGCAGAACAACAAAAATATGTTGATTCTCGTCCATTATCATCGAGCCACGTAACCACACAAAATTCAGAAAGTTATTACGTACAACTTGCATCCCAACCGACCCATGCATTGGCAACTGTTTCTTTGAAAAACATAAAATCCAAATTTGGCTTCCTCATTGGTGATCGGCCTTTAAATATTCAATCTGCTCTCATACCAGAAAAAGGAACCTACTATCGTGTTCGCATACAAACCTACAATCGGAATGATGCTATAAATCTTTGTGAAGAAATAAAAAATTCTGGAGGAAATTGCTTCATCACACGCTAACAAATCATGCAGCAGCTTTTCAAAACCACTGCATGATTTGTTTTAATGTCAATTTACTGATTTATTTCAGTTGCTTAAATCATCTCAATTATTTAGCTTATATATTTATGTTTAAGCTTATATATTGAAAAAATTTTATACTTTAATCTCTGCCTCATCCGATTTTTCATCTGAAGGATTATTCATGAGACAAAGATGGTGTCGTTTCTTTATAAGTATCAGGTATTTGTGATGTCGAATTTAAATCTTTTTTCGGACCTGTTATCGTTTGATCTGATTGTATAGCATTATGATGAGAGATATGTTCAGGAGACTTTTCAAAAAAAGATCCTAAAAAGCCAAACACAAACCAAATAATAAAAACTCCAAGAAGAATAGCAAGGATGCCTCTACCAATTGAATTAAGCTGTTCACGCTCTTGTTTTTCATCAGCGATACGTTTCTCATATGTGTGGTAATTTCTATCAATCATAGTGAATTCCTTTTTTTAATTCCCCTATCTAAGTTACAAAATATACATGGGCATAGATGAAATTATTCAGATATTTGTTTTGAAAAACGCTCAATATCACTAAAAGTTCCAGATTACTTAATCAAAAAGAAGGAATATGAAAACAAAAAGGATTTCTCAAGAGTCTCTAGGCTTTAAAATTAATTCTATAATAAAGCATTGACACAAATGTTTTGCTAAGAATAAAGTTATAATGAAAGTATCTTATTATTTTTTATAATAAAAAACACGTCGCAACAAAGCATATCCTAAAAGGTTTTAATTATGAAAACTTCCACATCACTGCTTCCGTTTAAAATAGAAAAACATCCCTCTCCTTTATCAGACGAGAATCGTGAAGAAATTCTAAAAAATCCTGGTTTTGGTCGATTTTTTACAGATCATATGTGTACCATCCAATGGACTAAAGACAAAGGTTGGCATAACGCTGTTATTTCTCAATACAAAGCTTTAGAGATTAATCCAGCAAGCACCGTCTTGCATTATGGGCAAGAAATTTTTGAAGGTTTAAAAGCCTATCGTGCAAAAGATGGACGCATCTTGTTATTCCGCCCTAAAGCCAATGCACAACGTTTAATAGAATCAGCAAAGCGTTTGGCTATGCCAGAATTGCCAAAAGATATTTTCTTAGATGCCGTTAATCAATTGGTAAAAATTGATCAAAAATGGGTTCCAGATCTTCCAAATTCAAGCCTCTACATACGTCCATTCATGTTTGGCAATGAAGCCTTTTTAGGCGTTCGCCCTTCTCAAGAATATCTTTTTTGTATCATAGCATCTCCCGTTGCATCCTATTTTAAAGGAGAAGAAAAGCCCATTAGCGTATGGATCGAAACAGATTATAGCCGTGCTGGTCCAGGAGGCACAGGCGCTGCAAAATGTGGTGGCAACTACGCAGCAAGCTTACTAGCACAAAGCAACGCAGAACAAAATAATTGTAACCAAGTGCTTTTTCTTGATATGGTTGAACATAAATGGATTGAAGAACTTGGTGGCATGAACGTTTACTTTATTATGGCAAATAATACACTTGTAACACCTGCACTCAATGGCACTATCCTTCCAGGGATAACGCGTCACTCAATTTTACAATTGGCACAACAAATGGGACTAACAATAGAAGAACGCCCTTATTCTTTTGCAGCACTCAAAGAAGATGCACGAAATGGTCACCTTAAAGAGGTCTTTGCTTGTGGTACAGCAGCTGTTATTACATCAATTGGACGTTTTAAATACAAAGATGGCGAGTTTGTTATCGGAAATGAAACGATTGGTGATATGACAAAGCAATTTCTAACACAGCTCGTTGACCTTCAAAAAGGCAACATAGAAGATAAAAATGGCTGGGTACATTCTGTTCCGCTCTCATAAAGATTAAATAATTTTTCAACGCTTCCATAAAGACATATCTTAGAGTTTTTATGGAAGCGCACTTTTTAAAAAAACAATCTGCTTTCATTTGTTGACAGGTTACGCAAAAAAACATTAATCAAATTTTGTATAATCCCTATGCTGTGCTTTAATATGACGAATTGTGCCGGTATGTGAACGCATGACAAGCGTTTCCGTTTGAATATAATGAGGGGTAAATTTAACACCAGAAAGCATATTGCCATCTGTCACACCTGTTGCAGAAAACAACACATCCCCCTTTGCCATCTCTTCCATTGTATAAACTTTATGAGGGTTCTCAATCCCCATTTTGGCTGCACGTGCGATTTTTTCTTCTGTATCAAGCTGCAAACGTCCTTGCATCTGCCCACCAATACAACGCAAGGCTGCTGCCGCTAATACCCCCTCTGGTGCTCCACCAATCCCCATATAGATATCAACACCCGTTTCATCTGGGTCAGTTGTATCGATAACAGCCGCAACATCCCCATCACCAATTAAACGAATTGATGCCCCTGTTGCTCGCACCTCCTCAATTAATTTCTTATGGCGTGGTCGATCCATAATACAAACAGTCACCTGATTAACAGCCACACCCTTAGCTTTTGCTAGGGCGTGAATATTATCAGCAGGCAAAGCATCTATATCGACAACCCCTTTAGGATAACCGGGACCAACAGCAATTTTTTGCATATAAACATCAGGAGCATAAAGCAAATTACCCCTTTCAGCAATTGCAATTACAGCGAGGGAATTAGCAAGATTTTTGGCACAAATTGTTGTTCCTTCAAGTGGATCAAGTGCAATATCAATCGCTATCCCATTTTTTTGAAGTCCTACTTTCTCTCCAATATAAAGCATTGGAGCTTCATCACGTTCACCTTCACCAATCACGACTGTACCATCAATGGGCAACCGATTCAGTTCTTGGCGCATTGCATCTACCGCAGCTTGATCAGCGGCTTTTTCATCACCACGACCGCGCCACCGTGCAGCTGCAACAGCCGCACGTTCAGTGACACGGGCCAATTCAAGTGTTAGAATACGATCAAGTCCATTTAAATTCTTCTGAATTGTGGGCATATAAAAATCCTACTAAATGAGTACTAACAAAAGCATTAGCATTTATTGTGAAGCATTAAGAAGTAAGCTTTTAGCAAAGACAAGAACTTTTCACAAAAGAAAAATATTCAAGCTTCTCGCTTTGTCATTATAAAACAAACTATCAATTCTATGCCATCGGTTCGATACGAATGAATTGAGATTTTGCAACAAGATGACCATCTTTTTCAATTGCTGCAAGTGCTTGCCGTACATTCACTTCTGTTGTTTCATGGGTTATTAAAATAATTGTTTTTACAATCTGGCTGTCTACAAAAGATCTTTGAACAATGGACTCTAATGAAATATGATTGTCTGCCATATGCTGTGCAACTGCGGCAAAAACACCAGCACGATCATGAACATTCAAACGAATAAAATAACCACCAGCATGATGAGAAATACGCGCTCTTTTATGAGGAGAAAGTTCCAATGCTGGACTTCTAAAAACAGGTGCATACTGAAAACCGTGATGCGCTTTTGCTATGTCAACTACATCACCAATAACCGCTGATGCTGTTGCCACCCCTCCAGCTCCAGGACCGGAAAACAGCAACTCCCCCAATAAATCACTTTGAATAGAAAGAGCGTTCGTTACACCATGAATCTGTGCAATCATTGATGACGTCGGTACCATTGTTGGATGAACACGTTGCTCGATTCCAGAATCGGTTTTCAATGCAACCCCTAAAAGTTTAATCCGATACCCCAATTCATCAGCCGCACGGATATCAATCTGCGAGATATTGCTAATTCCTTCAACATAAACATCATCTAACGAAACTGCCGTTCCAAATGCTAAACTCGTCAATAAAGCTAATTTATGAGCGGTATCATTTCCCCCAATATCAAAAGTTGGATCAGCTTCAGCATAACCAAGTCTTTGTGCATCTGCCAAACAATCTTCAAATGAAAGGCCTTCTGTAAACATGCGTGTTAATATATAGTTGCAAGTTCCATTGAGAATACCATAAATCCGCGATATATGGCTTCCAGCGAGTGATTCTCTCATCGCTTTTATAACAGGAATTCCCCCAGCAATAGCCGCTTCAAAATGAAGAAAAACACCTTTTTTTTCTGCAATGGCAGCAAGTGTTACTCCATGTCGAGCGAGAAGCGCTTTATTAGCAGTAACAACATGATGTCCCCTCTCAAGCGCTTTTTTCACAGCTTCATACACAACATCTAATTCACCACCAATTAATTCAACAAAAACATCAATCTCATCGGATAAAGCCATATCTACAGGTGAATCGAACCACCTCACATCACTCAAATCAATTCCACGATTACGGCTCTTATCACGTGCGCTAACCGCAACAATTTTAATTGGTCGTCCACATTGGCAAGCTAAACTACTCGCCTTTTCATGTAGAATTCTCACTACTGAGCTACCAACCGTACCCAGCCCCGCAATACCAACCTTTAAAGCTTCTGCCATTACCTAACTGCTTACCCTATCTTCTTTTGCAAAATATCTAGATGATGCAAAAATCAATCAAAACGATGCTTACAACCAAAAATCATTTAAAGAACTCCCCCATTCTATTCAACTCATTTTCCCTCTAATACAATAACATTACGCGTTTAATCAAATTTATAAAAACAAAATATTTATTTTTAAAGAGTAATAACCTTAATAAAAACAACTGCTTTAGGTACTGGAAATTGAAATATGTTCATTAAAAAATTTCAATCATAAATTCTGTATTGTTTTGTATCCATCTTTTAAACGATAACAACATAAAGGAACATTGTTTTTAAAAGAAGGCATCACAATCCCTTTTATAATCCCTATAACCTCAACAAAATTTTATCTTCATAGACTTATAAGTCTCTTATTTCTCATAAAAAACTTATCTTCTATATTAAAGAACATTTTATACATAAGCAAAAATATTACAGGTATTTTCACTAGAAATCTTTCAAATTTACAGAGGCAAACGATCATTAAAAAAACGATTCAAGACTTAAAATCATATATAAAGCTTCTCTTCCAATCCAACAAATATTGAACAAACAACATTTTTTCAGATCAATTTAAGGAAACGAAAAAAACAAATTCATGAGATAATAGTGATACATCTCTTACTGGTTAAGCTATAATAGAAAGATCTTCTCCTTAAAGAGGACAGCTGTCATACCTTCTAATACCTCACATCAGAAATCATAAGATTTAATTTATAACAACATCATCATGAAATATTGCGCGATACAGTTTCACGATAACCTTTATAAAGCTAAACTATTTTACATCAATGTATCATCAACAGTTCATAAACTTAATACATTACGATTAAACGTACCCAACCGCCTACATGTACAACAGCTTTCAAATAAAAGATTTTTTCAGCGATAGTAAAAAGCAAAGAACAAAATTTCACTTATTGCAAAGTTTTTTATTCAACCACATAAAAATAAAAAGTGGTAATTAACCTCCCTTCTTCTTGAAAGAGGATTCAACACTTTTTACCTATGGTATGCGTATTCTTTTATTTAAGGAAACAAAACGAATCTACAATCCACTGTAAAGATAATTTTTACATGATTCGTATCATTTTTAAGCTTACAATCACTCTTTTCAACAAACAACGCAGTGTATTAAATTTTGCAGTGGTTTGTAATTTTCTCAAAAATCTCAATGACAGCTCTTCTTCATAGAACGTTTTTGAACAAATAAAGCGCTAAAGAGTATACGCTCAAAAACACCAGTATATTCAGAATATTGATTATTATTTTGATTTCTTCCTCAAAATGAATCAGTACAAAGGATATCATTCTATGAATGTAGTGCCAAAAAACTTTCTATCAACCATAACAATTATTTTTCCTATTTTTTTACGAACAGCTCCAGAAAATAAAAAAATCTAACTAAAAGTGAGAGGAACATAGTCAAAATAACTCAATAAAACGTGTTTTTTTCAAAAAAATCACTCAGAGGGCTTGCGAAGTAAAAAGATCCTCTCTATAAGCCTCATCATTGGTCTGCGCCCATCGTCTAGCGGTTAGGACGCCGCCCTTTCACGGCGGAAACAGGGGTTCGATTCCCCTTGGGCGTACCATATTCTTTTTTATTACAGATAATTTATTGATTCTCCATATGTTTTTTTAAGTGAGGGACTTGTAAATAAAGGTTAGGGAATAGGATTTTCGAAATCTTCTCTGTAGGAATTGGTATTGCTGTGTGATTATCTTCCTTCTCCTAAGGCGCTTTAATGTACATATTGGTGATAAAATAAGAAATTTATAAAAAAATCTTTGTTAAAGAGTTTTATTTTTTAATAAATTAGAGTTTATAAGCTGTATTAATGCATATCCTCTTAATTTCTTGTGCAAGCGTGCCTGATACTCTCTTTTCTATCTCTAAAACTTTAAGGATCTCTTAGATATTTTGAAAAACAAATCTAATATGTGTTTTTGCAAACTCTTTTTGATTATAGCGCTCTGCTTCTAACATACTCGACCTTTCTTTAGAAATGTAACTTTTTGGTTTATAATGATAATTTATCATTTTGCATATTGAATTCCCCCTCCCGAGTATTATAGGATTTTCTTATTTCAAACCATTTCATATTGGATTAAGTAAAGTCTCTTGTTTGCACCTCACAAGCGAAGTTGATATATGGAGAAAAGTGTTTAGAAAGGAATAAAAGTCCCTTTAATGAATCATTTAAATGCAAGGGCTGTTGCAACATTGGAGGCTAGCAAAGAGTATGATGAAGCCGACTTGTTCCTTCAGAAACGTACAGATGATGGTAATACTCTATGGCTTTATCGTTATACCATCCACAAACGTCGTCGCGAAATAGGCTTAGTTACCTTAAGAGATCTTTCTCTAAGCAAATAAGGCATGACGATAAATTCTTAGACAAGACAAAGATTTACAGCCTCACTCATCCGCTTATTCATAGAATGTAATATCAATTTATAAAAACAATTAAATGCAATATAATAAAAAAGAAATATTTCCTATACATGCGATAAGTTACACTTCCCATTATTATTCCATAAATTTTTCATTCAACTCTGTAATGATCATATTCGTTTTTTAAGAAGTTAACGCATCAATAAAATTTTTATTCTATTAATGGTATATTCTAACAATATTATACTCGAATGCTCTTCTATCATCCCTGTTTTTACTTTTCATTATAAGCCTGAAAGTGCTATAAACTAATATCACTCAAACAAAAAAGGACTTCTAATGGCAAAGATAAAAGTAGAAAATCCCGTTGTTGAAATCGATGGGGACGAAATGACCCGTATCATCTGGAAATATATTAAAGATAAATTGATCCACCCCTATCTCGATATTGAACTTAAATATTACGACCTTTCCGTTACAAATCGAGATGCAACCAATGATCAGGTAACTATCGATTCTGCCAACGCTATAAAAAAATATGGAGTTGGCATAAAATGTGCAACCATCACGCCGGATGAAGCACGTGTTAAAGAATTTAGCCTAAAAAAAATGTGGAAATCACCCAATGGCACAATTCGTAATATTTTAGGGGGTGTCATTTTTCGCGAACCTATTATCTGTAAAAATGTGCCACGTCTTGTCCCTAATTGGACAAAACCAATCATTATTGGGCGCCATGCGTTTGGGGATCAATATAAAGCCACAGATTTTACCTTTCCTAGTGAAGGCAAGCTAAGTATTAAATTTGTCGGAGTTGATAATCAAATCATCGAACACGATATTTTTGATGCGCCAAGCGCAGGAGTTGCCATGGCTATGTATAATCTTGATGAATCAATCCGTGACTTTGCCCGCGCATCTTTTAATTACGGACTTCAACGGAATGTTCCAGTCTATCTTTCAACAAAAAATACTATTTTGAAAGCTTACGATGGCCGTTTTAAAGATATTTTTCAAGAAATATTTGATGCAGAGTTTAAAGATGAATTTGAAAATCGTAAATTATATTACGAACACCGCCTTATTGATGATATGGTTGCTTCCGCACTTAAATGGTCGGGTGGCTATGTATGGGCATGTAAAAATTATGATGGTGATGTTCAATCTGATATTGTTGCCCAAGGCTTTGGTTCCCTCGGTCTTATGACCTCTGTTCTTATGACACCAGACGGCAAAATTGTTGAAGCAGAAGCGGCACATGGCACAGTAACACGCCATTACCGTCAACACCAAAGAGGTGAAGAAACATCAACAAATTCTATTGCATCTATTTTTGCATGGACACGTGGATTAGCGCACCGAGCTAAACTCGATAACAATGAGAAATTAAAAAACTTTGCCAAAATATTAGAAGAAGTTTGTATTAAAACCGTTGAAGAAGGTTTTATGACAAAAGATCTGGCACTTTTGATTGGACCCAAACAAAAATGGCTTTCTACAACAGGTTTTCTTGATAAAATTGATGAAAATCTTAAAAAAGCTGTGGGCAATTAATTGATAACTTTACTAAAATTTCAAAGCTCTACAAAAGGAGAGCTTTGAATCTTTTCTTGGCAAATTCAAATAACTACCTTATAAAGAGAAGAAGTCAACTCTTTACTAAATAGCAAAAACAGTGGAACAAAAAAGCTGGTCTGCACTTTTATTGGGTAAAAATGGTATTCGCTTTTTAACGTTTACAGGCGGTGTTATATTACATGCTACGAACGTTTATATTGTTATTACTATTTTACCCTCTCTTATGAGCGAAATGGGAGAGCTGTATTATTCTTGGGTGGCAACTGTTTTTATTACAGCGTCACTCCTTGGAACTTCACTTGCAACAAAAATATTAGAAAAAATAGGTCCTCGTAAAGCTTATTTAATCTCTGGTTTCATTTTTACTGTTGGTACCTTCATATGCAGTATGGCTTCAACTATGCCATTATTTTTACTAGGGCGTTTTATTCAAGGATTTGGAAGCGGTTCTTTACTATCCCTATCCTATTCTATGGTGCGTCTTGCCTTTAGTCCATCTCTATGGTCTCATGCGTTGAGTATTATCTCTGGGATGTGGGGAATATCAACCTTGCTAGGACCAGCTATTGGTGGCATTTCTGTATATTATGGCGCATGGAGAGCATCCTTTTGGATCATTGGCACATTAGCAATAATTTTCTCTCTCATAGCTCTTAAAGTTTTACCAAAAGAAAATAAAAGAAAGATTCCAACATCCCCTCTTCCTCTCTTACAACTTTTCATACTTATTTTGTTAATTTTTATTATTTCTGCTTGTGGTGCTATAAATACCAAAATTGTGCAAATCTGTGGATTAATTATCGGATTGATCCTTTTCCTTGTTCTAGCAAAAGTTGAAAAATCCACACTTCACCCCATGTTGCCGCATAAATCCTTTTCAGTCTCCTCTGAGTTTTTTCCTATTTATGTCTTGATACTCGTTATGACGACAGTGGTGTATAGCATGGAGCTTTACTTTCCACTTTTTCTTCAAGAGCTTCATGGACAAACCCCGCTTATTGCCGGTTATATAGCATCACTCACAAGCTTGGGTTGGACATGTGGTTCCTTATCAAGCGCTGGAGTATCCTCCCAAAAAGTTCGCAGCATCATCGTCTATTCACCAATATTAAGTCTTTTAGGTATAAGCAGTCTTTTATGGCTTATTCCAATGAAAGATTCTACATCTGAACATATTTTTATCATTTGCTTAGCATTATTTGCTATCGGGATTAGCGCAGGCATAGCTTGGCCGCATTTGTTAACACGGATCTTACAATCTGCAAACAATGAGGATGCTCTACGTGCTAGCGAATCACTTACCTCTGTACAGCTCTTTTCCGCTGCGTTAAGTGCAACACTTGCAGGAACAATCACAAATTTCGCTGGTCTCTTTAATCCGGGAGGAATAATAGGAATGATTTCAGCTGCTAAAACTCTTCTTGCCGTACTGATCAGTTTTTTATTTTGCCTTGGTATTCCATTTGCTCTACGCGTTTCCTATCGCATATTAAAAAATCCCATAGGACAATCAAAGCACTGAATTAAATGAAACAATATTTTCTCTCAAAAGCAAAAAATGTCAATCATACTTTTCCATATAGCATGAGAAGCAAAAAATCAGTAAACCCCATAAAGTTAAAATCCCCCCCGCAATAGCGGTATATTCATAACTATAGCCCAATCTCAAAACCCATGCTCCAGATTCTGCGCCAAGAGCGTTGGCAATATTAAAAGCAGACTGCATTAATGCTCCTGCCAAAATCTGCCCATGAAGAGTGATATCCATAATTTTTGTTTGTATAGAAGGCATAGCTGCAAAAGAAGTACCAACAAAAAAACATCCTAATGCAGCTGTTAATGGAGTATGGGATAAAAAGAAAAAAAGAAAAAAAACAAATGTACTCCAAAGCATCGAAAAAAATATTAATGGTGAAATGCCAATTTTCACTGCTAATTTAGGTCCTAAAAGATTCCCTATCACCATACCAAATCCAACTAGCGGCATAATAAATGGCACAAAATCAAGCGAAACACCAGAAATATGCATTAATGTTGACTTAATATAAGTGAAAACAGAAAATAATCCTGAAGCTCCAACAGAAACCATCATCAAGAGAAACCACACTTGCTTTTGCTTTAAGGCACCAAGTTCACGTAGAGGACTTGTTTTTGCAATCTTCAAACCCGAAGGTAAAAATTTCCAAACAAGCAAACAACATAATAAAGAAATAGCACCAACAAGGACAAAAGCAATCTGCCAACCAACAAGTTGACCAATCCAAGTTGCACTCGGCGCTCCCAAAACGGTCGCAATTGTTAAACCAAGCATAACATTCCCAACAGCTTTGGAACGTTCTTTCATTTCTACCATCGAAGCGGCAACCAAAGTTGCAAGACCGAAATAGATACCATGAGGAAAACCACTGATAAACCGCAACGCTACTAATACGCTAAAATCAGAACAAAAAGCACTGGCAATATTTGCCAGCGCATAAAAAAACATTAGTCCTATCAGCACAATTTTACGTGATAACTGAGCTGTCACAACAGCTAAAAGAGGCGCTCCAATCACAATACCCAATGCATAAGCAGAAATATATTGACCAGCGGTAGGAATATCAACAGATGAACTTCGTGCCATTTCTGGCTGTAACCCCATCGCAACAAATTCCGCAGTACCGATAGCAAAGCTCCCGACGGCAAGAGCGAAATTTGCCAAATAGCGTGTTCTCAAATCAATGCCTAAAGCAAGAATGTCTTTTCTATCAGAATCCCTCATCTTTTTCATTTCTATAGAGTGATACTTTAATCATAAATATCTGTAATATGGTAGAAATAAACGCAGAGTCTTCTTATATTGCTTTCTAAAAATTTCCAATAAAACCCAATAAAATATTAAAACATCTTCTACAATAAAAACGCTTTTCGTTTTCTTTTGTCGTGAGATATCAAAATATCCACTTTAACAAATAAAATTTGTTCTTTAGATGCATGAAATCGACAATATTCTATAGCTTAAATAAAACATCCGTTATGAAAATATCATGATCAGAAAAGATAAGCTTAGCACTGTATCAAATGTTTGCATTTTTAAACCTTCAATTCAAAAAAAACACCTTCATACCTACTGCTAAAGAAGACAGCCTTTGTTATAACTTGATTGTTTAAGGATAAAAAATAGAAATCACCCTATAAAAATGCAATTTTCATACTTCCTTAAGGATTTGCTAACCCCTCATTAACATTGTTGATCTAAACAACCATCAGGAACAAACTGTTTCTCTCCGGATCAGGTAGCGCGTACCGGAGTAACAGTTTCTGTTGATTATTACAGTCAAAAAAAGAACATATACCAACAAACGAGACGCTTATTTTAGATCAATTACAATTGTATATGTCTAAAAGACATTTCTGGCTTCATTTTTAGCAAAAGCTCTTAAGATAAAATGAATTAAGTAACATGAAAAAAGCAAATGTTGTTCATTACAATCAACGCTTTAACGTCCTTTCTTCCATAAAGCACGTGTTTCAGCGCAAAAGTCACTATAGCACCCTTCTTCAATAGCATCACGAATTCCTTGCATAAGCTGCTGATAATAAAAGAGATTGTTCCAAGTCAACAACATACCACCAAGAGACTCACCAGATTTGATCAAATGATGTAAATAAGCACAACTATAATCATATGCAGCGGGACAAAGAGACTGTGGATCAAGGGGATGGGGATCCTCTGCATAACGCGCATTTCGCAAATTAATTCTACCAAAACGCGTAAAAGCTAAACCATGGCGTCCCGCACGGGTCGGTAGAACACAATCAAACATGTCAATACCACGAGCAACACTGTGTAAAATATCATCAGGTGTTCCTACCCCCATGAGATAGCGTGGTTTATCCTCTGGTAAAATTGGACAAGTAACATCCAACACGGCTGTCATCACACTCTGTGGTTCGCCAACGGCAAGCCCCCCAATAGCATAACCTTTCAAATCCATCTCTTTCAACGCTTGTGCAGAACGTTCACGCAGTTTCATATTATCCCCCCCCTGAACAATACCAAACAATGCTTTTTCTGGTTGATTCCCAAAAACTGTTTTACAACGCTGTGCCCACCGCAATGAAAGTTCCATAGCAGCTTCTATTTCTTTTTCACGAGCAGGTAGTGCAATACATTGATCCAACTGCATCTGAATATCAGAATTAAGAAGCCCTTGGATTTCAATAGAACGCTCCGGACTCATTTCATAATATGCGCCATTAATGTAAGAACGAAAAATAACATTTTGTTCGGTAATTTTACGAATTCCCGCCAATGACATAACTTGAAATCCGCCAGAGTCGGTTAAAATGGGTCCAGACCAACGTGAAAATTCATGCAATCCTCCCAAACGAGCAACACGCTCTGCTCCAGGACGCAACATTAAATGATAAGTATTGCCCAAAATAATGTCTGCACCAAGAGCACGTATCTGATCCATATACATGGCTTTAACAGTTCCTGCCGTACCAACAGGCATAAATGCGGGTGTACGAACACTCCCACGACTCGTTATAATTTCACCACGACGCGCACATCCATCTTGAGCAATTTTTCTATAATGAAATGTCTTTATCATCACTCTTATCTTTTTGATTCTACAAATTCATATCGCCATAAAAAGAAAAGTTACACCTTTTCTTATGGCACCTTCATAAGTTTTATGGATTGACCTTCGATTCGCTCAATACTGTAATCAGTATAAAAGAATTGAATAGAGTAAATAAAATTTTGTTACCAAACAATCATCATAAGTAAAGCAATAATCTTATTTCCCCAAAACATCTGATAGACCAACAACATATCCTTTATATTTCTATACACCACTGTTCTAAAATCGTTGTTCAAACAACAACGATCTTACTTCGTATAACCAATATAATTTAAGCAAAAAATCGAAAGCTATAATAGCATAAGCAACAACAAAACATCTTGTTCTTACGTACAACGAACAACCATAACACTCAAACCTAGAACGACCCTTATTCAATGAAGTCAGAAGAGGTAAATGCAGAAGCATTCTCATCTGCTTTTAAAGGTTTCTCAAGACAAAGAATTATCCTAGCTCTTTGCCTCTTCAAACCCATTTATACAAAAATATAAAATTCAAAACACATACATAAAACGGAGAACAACTGTAAGAAGCTATAGATCCTATAGTTAAGAGAATGCAATCGGCCATTCATGTTTTAGTTATATAGCAATACAACTATTAAAATGGCAAACAAATGCAAAGATCACATCCGTATACCGAATAGCACTGATAAATAAGAAAACCTCATACAAATAAAACATAGAGAATCACACACATCTTTTAGTCTCCAAACCTCTAGATTCCAAGACATAACAACTGATCTCTACTACACTGAAGACAACAATCAGACCAGAATATCTTCACTCAACGTGCTTAAAATTAAAACACGTATAATTTATACTATTTTGCATCGGCAGCGATTGTCGCTTTAATGATTGTATCAGGTTCTATAACAGGTTCACCACGCTTAATTTTATCGATATTTTCCATACCTTCAATAACTTGTCCCCATATGGAATATTGACGATCAAGCCAAGGAGCATCTGCAAAACAAATAAAAAACTGTGAATTAGCAGAGTTTGGATTCTGGCTACGCGCCATCGAAACTGTACCACGCTTATGAGAAAGATTTGAAAACTCTGCTGTCAAATTAGGCTTCTTTGAGCCCCCCATACCGACACGTGATAAATTAAATTCGGTGCCATCCTTTTTTCCAAATTGCACATCTCCCGTTTGAGCCATAAAACCATCAATAACACGATGAAAAACAACATTATCATAAGCACCTTCACGCACAAGCTCTTTAATACGTGCAACGTGACTAGGCGCTAAATCAGCAAAAAGCCCAATAACAACTCTCCCCTTTGTTGTTTCAAGAATTAAGGTATTTTCTAAATCTTTAATCTCAGTCATACGGCTAAACTCCTTTGACTCATCTATCAGCTTGTAAAGTGGCAGCATTAATAACATCGGGATCTTTTACAGATCCATTATTACTTGTGGTGCCTTTTTTAATTGTATCAACAACGTCCATTCCCTTTATAACCTCTCCAACGACAGTATACTGACCGTTTAAAAAAGGAGCATCATCAAAACAAATAAAGAATTGAGAATTTGCGGAATTTTTATCTTGTGCTCGTGCCATCCCAACGGTACCACGCTTAAAGGGCTGCTTTGAAAATTCTGCTGGTATATTGGGATAATTGGAAGCACCACTCCCAACACGTTTAGCATCAAAATCTGCACTGCCTTTTTTTCCAAATTGAACATCACCAGTCTGTGCCATAAAACCTGGAATAACACGGTGAAAGACAACATTATTGTATGCACCTTCCTTTGTTAATCTCTTGATTTGCAAAACATGTTTTGGTGCCAAATCAGGACGAAGACGAATAAACACGTCACCCTTTTTAAGAGATAAAATGAGGACATTTGCATCATCGGTTATGTTAGAATCATCTGCACCAGCACTCAAGGAAAAAAAACAAAAAAGACACGTCAAAAGAGCAAAAATTCTAAGAGACATCATCATCTTCCTTTACAGATAAAAATTTTAAACGTAAAGCTTTCGCAACATTTGCAGGCACAAAGGACGCGACATCCCCCCCCATAGAAGCGACCTGACGAACCAATGTAGAGGTAATGACGCGTCCAGAAACGCTTGCCGGCAAAAAGACAGTTTGTAATTGAGGAGCCATGATAGCATTCATCCCCGCCATTTGCATTTCATAATCAAGGTCAGTACCATCACGTAATCCACGAATAAGAAATGAAGCACCAATCTCTTGAGCCTTATCAATCAAAAGAGAATCAAATGAAAGCACCTGCAACCGATCAGTCCCCACATTTAACAAATCTTTTCCTACTTCAGTAATTAAATCAACACGCTCTTCAAAAGTAAAAAGTGGTTTTTTTTTAGCCTGTACACCTATAGCGACAATAAGCTTATCAGCCAAAACCAGACTGCCCCGCAAAACATCAAGATGACCATTTGTAAGAGGGTCAAAAGAACCAGCATAAAGAGCAATTTTCATCGTTTCACTTCGCCCCCTTGAAAATTATTTCTCTGTGCTTTCATCAACCGTATCAGGATATTTTTCAGAGACATCATCTAATTGATGATCATCATCTTCAGATTCAGAAATACGTTCAACCGATACGACTTTTTCACCCTCAGCTGTATTAAAAATTGTGACCCCTTTTGTTGAACGACCTGCTATACGAATACCCTCCACAGGGACACGAATGAGTTGTCCACCGTCTGAGACCAACATAATTTGATCTTGTGCTTTCACTGGGAAAGCCGCTACCAATTTACCAATTCCAGCTGTCTTAGATGGATCTGTTGCACGAATTCCTTTTCCACCACGTCCAGAAATGCGAAATTCATAGGAGGAAGACCGTTTTCCATAACCAAATTCACTCACTGTTAAAAGCATCTGCTCACGCGCCTGAAGCTCTGCATAGCGCTCATCTGTTAACTCTGTTTCGCTTCCCTCATCTTCTTCCTCAAGAGTTACAATATCTTCAGCATCGGCACCAGCAGCACGCCGTTCATTCATCACACGTTTGATATAAGCGGAACGTTCAACCGAAGTCGCCTCAACATGCTCTAAGAGTGTCATCGAAATAACCTTATCACCGTCTGCCAAATTAATGCCACGGACCCCCACCGAATTACGCCCGACAAAAACACGAACATCAACAACTGGAAAACGAATACATTGTCCATTAGCCGTTGTTAAAACAACATCATCATGTTCTGTACAAGTTTCAACAGAAAGAATTTCATCTCCCTCTTCATCAAGTTTCATGGCAATTTTGCCATTACGATTCACCTGAACAAAATCTGATAATTTATTACGACGTACAGTTCCACGCGTTGTTGCAAACATAATGTCCAATGTACCCCAATGCGCTTCATCTTCTGGTAAAGGCATAATAGTTGTTATGCGTTCACCTTGCTGTAAAGGAAGTAAATTAATCAGAGCTCGCCCGCGTGATTGGGGCGTACCAAGTGGTAAACGCCAAACTTTTTCCTTGTAAACAATTCCACGTGATGAAAAGAAAAGAACCGGAGTATGGGTATTAGCCACAAACAGTCGCGTTACAAAATCCTCATCCTTGGTAGACATACCAGAACGCCCCTTACCCCCGCGACGCTGCGCTCGGTATGTATTGAGAGGCACACGCTTAATATAGCCACTATGACTAACCGTCACCACCATATCTTCTGGAGCAATCAGATCTTCGCTATCCATCTCAGCACTACCAAAACCAAAGACAGTGCGTCGCGGTGTTGCAAACTCCTCACGAAGGGCACTCAGCTCATCCTTCACAATCCCCATAATACGTGATCGAGACGCAAGAATATCAAGATAATCGGTAATATCCACGCCAATTTTATTCAATTCATCGGCAATTTCATCACGCCCAAGTGCCGTTAACCTTTGCAGACGCAATTCCAAAATAGCACGCGCCTGTTCTTCAGATAAATTATAAGTCCCATCATCATGGATAATATGACGAGGATCATCAATCAGTTTAATTAAAGGGGCGACATCAAAAGCTGGCCAGCACCGCTCCATTAATTGTGTACGCGCTGTTTGTGGATCAGGAGCCTTGCGAATGAGTGCTATAATTTCATCGATATTAGCAACAGCAAGTGCAAGACCGACCAAAACATGGGCACGTTCACGCGCTTTACGCAAAAGATATTTCGTTCGCCGACTAACAACGTCTTCTCGGAAAGAAACAAAGGCACGAAGCATATCAAGCAACGCCATCTGTTCCGGTTTTCCCCCATTTAACGCAACCATATTGCAACCAAAAGAAGTTTGCAGGGGCGTATAACGATATAATTGATTTAAAACGATCTCGGCAACAACATCCTTCTTGAGTTCAATAACAACGCGGTAGCCATCACGATCAGACTCATCACGCAAATCAGAAATTCCTTCGATACGTTTATCACGCACCAATTCGGCCATTTTTTCAATCATTGTTGCTTTATTAACCTGATAAGGTATTTCACTGACAATAATTGCTTGTCGACCATTGCGAATTTCTTCAATATCAACCTTAGCACGCATAATCACTGAACCACGTCCAGTTTCATAGGCGGAACGAATACCAGAATGGCCCAAAATAATCCCCCCCGTAGGAAAATCAGGACCGGGGATAATTTTAATGATTTCATCAAGCGTTATGTTAGGATTATCAATCAAGGCGATACAACCATCAACAACCTCACCAAGATTATGAGGAGGAATATTGGTTGCCATTCCTACAGCAATACCGCCTGATCCGTTAACCAAAAGATTAGGGAAACGTGCCGGTAGGACAACAGGTTCACGCTCACGTCCATCATAATTATCCTGAAAATCAACGGTATCTTTATCAATATCCGCTAAAAGTTCTTCCGAAACTTTTTCCAAACGACATTCTGTATAGCGCATTGCCGCAGGCGGATCACCATCAACAGAACCAAAATTCCCCTGTCCATCAATCAACGGGTTTCGCAAAGAAAAGTCCTGTGCCATACGCACCAACGCATCATAAATCGAAGCATCCCCATGAGGATGGAATTTCCCCATAACCTCACCAACGACACCAGCAGATTTACGATAAGGTTTGTTGAAAGAAAGCCCCATCTCATTCATGGCGTGAAGAATACGCCGATGAACCGGCTTCAGTCCATCACGGACATCAGGAAGTGCACGGGAAACAATTACGCTCATTGCATAATCGAGATAAGAGCGTTGCATTTCATCAATAATACTGATTGGTTTAATACCGGTCAGCACATCACGTTCTTGTAGTGGAGTAAGATCGGTCACAGCTTCAAGACTTTCAAATAAAGAATCACTTTACTCTTTATAGCGAAAAAAATGCCAAAATGCTAATTTCTCATCCGCAACGAAGGCAAAAGTTTAACAATAATTTTCAACATGTTATTTACGTATATTAAAAATCATGGATAAAATAAACGAGGACTCTTTTCCTAAACTTTAAAAAACTGAAACAAACAACGAAGAAAAACACTGTTCGCAATCTCAAAAAGGAACGTCATCATCTAATTTATGTGAAAAGTCTTCTCTTGCTTGATGATTGTTTTGACCAAAATCATCTCTGTGACCAGAATAACTGTCACCAAAACCACCACCGCCATAACTTCCGCTTGACTGATTTGCCCCTTGCATTTGCTCTCCACCAGCACCACCCCGTCCATCAAGCATTTGCAATTCACCACGGTATTTTTGCAAAACAACCTCTGTTGTATAACGATCATTCCCATTTTGATCTTGCCACTTGCGTGTTTGCAGCTGACCTTCAATATAGATTTTGCTTCCTTTTTTTAAATATTGTTCCACAACTCTGATAAGGTTTTCGTTAAAAATAACGATACTATGCCACTCTGTGCGCTCTTTACGTTCATTTGTATTACGATCGCGCCAGCTTTCTGAAGTAGCAATACGCAAATTTGCCACTTGATCACCAGAATTCAAGCGGCGAATTTCAGGATCAGCACCAAGATTACCAATTAAAATCACTTTATTAAGGCTACCAGCCATCGCATAAACTCCAAAATCTTAATTCGCAAAACAATTTTTGTTGTACAGCAGTTATTACCACCTAGACCTTCTCATTTGCACCTCTGCAATTGACCTTCAATGTAGACTTTGCTATTTCATTTAGGAGGTCACTTCGTGTGATTATAACAAAAGATGATAATCGCGCATAGTTTATTCTAGCATTTAGAGAAAAAAGCTGCTCTTTGTGTTTTTCTTTTCATAGGACGTGCCTTCTTTATCCCTGTTAAAGCAATTAAATATATTGTAATTTCATAAGGCGGTTATACCCTATTTTAGATGCGCAGTTTTGTATATGCCAAGGATAAAATATGACTCAACAAAAATACATATCCATTCGCGGTGCGCGTGAACATAATCTTAAAAATATTGATCTTGATCTTCCACGGGACCAACTGATTGTTATCACGGGCCTTTCTGGATCAGGCAAATCCTCTTTAGCTTTTGATACAATTTATGCCGAAGGCCAACGCCGCTATGTTGAAAGCCTTTCCGCTTACGCACGTCAATTTTTGGAAGTCATGCAAAAACCCGATGTCGATCGCATAGATGGTCTTTCTCCAGCAATATCCATTGAACAAAAAACAACCAGCCGTAATCCTCGTTCAACGGTAGGAACCGTCACTGAAATTTATGATTACATGCGCCTTCTCTTTGCACGTATTGGCACCCCTCACTCCCCTGCTACGGGACTTCCTATTGAAAGCCAAACGGTAAGCCAAATGGTTGATCAAATTATGTCTTTACCAGAAGGGACGCGAATTTTTATTATGGCACCTCTCGTACGAGGGCGAAAAGGAGAATATAAAAAAGAACTGACAGAGCTTTTAAAAAAAGGATTTCAACGCGCTAAAGTTGATGGTCAATTTTATGAAATTCCTGATATTCCCTCTCTTGATAAAAAATATAAACATGACATAGATGTCGTCGTAGACCGCATTGTTGTGTACGCTGACATGACCTCTCGCCTAGCTGACAGTATAGAAACCTGTTTACGGCTCGCCAATGGAATCGCAGTTGCTGAAATGGCTGACCATCCCTTAGCAGAAAACGAAACCACAAAAAAATCTGCTCATAAATCGAAAAATGAAACACACAAACGGCTTGTTTTTTCAGAAAAATTTTCCTGTCCCATCTCTGGATTTTCTATCCCTGAAATTGAGCCCCGTCTTTTTTCATTTAATAATCCTTTTGGCGCTTGTCCTCTTTGCGACGGGCTTGGCATCAAAAAAGCTGTAGACCCAGCAAAAATCATACCAAATAAAAATCTCACTTTAAAAAATGGTGCAATAGCGCCTTGGTCTAAGCTATCTTCACCATACTATAGCCAAACCTTAGAAGCATTGGGTAAAGTTTACGGATTTAAACTTACAGATCAATGGTGTGTCCTCTCGAATGAAGCACAACAGGCTATTCTCTATGGTACAAAAAGCAAAGAAATCACCTTTATTTATAAAAATGATTCAAGCGCCTATAAAAGGATTCACTCCTTTGAAGGAATCATCCCTAATATGGAGAGGCGATGGAAGGATACCGATTCTACATGGTCCCGTGAAGAAATCGAACATTATATGTCTTCTTCACCTTGTCCAGCATGCCATGGCTATCGTCTAAAACCAGAAGCATTAGCCGTTAAAATCCATGGGATGCATATTGGGCAAATATCAGAACTTTCCATCTCAAAAGCAGATGATTGGTTTGCCAATATTCATCAATATCTCACGGAAAAACAACGCAACATCGCAGTACGTATTTTAAAAGAAATTCGTGAACGCTTAGCTTTTTTAAACCATGTGGGACTCGAATATCTTACCTTATCACGAAACTCAGGCACCCTTTCAGGGGGAGAAAGTCAACGTATTCGGTTAGCATCTCAAATTGGTTCTGGTCTTACAGGCGTCCTTTATATTTTAGATGAACCATCTATTGGCTTACACCAACGCGATAATGAACGCCTTTTGAAAATGCTGCATCATCTGCGTGATCTTGGCAACACAGTTATCGTTGTTGAGCATGATGAAGATGCCATTCTTACAGCAGACTATGTGGTTGATATGGGTCCTGCTGCAGGCGTTCATGGAGGCGAAATCATAGCGCAAGGTACACCGCAGGAAATTATAGAAAATGCATCTTCTCTCACGGGACAATATCTTTCGGGAAAAATGGCTGTTCCACTCCCTGCTCAACGACGCAAAATATCAAAGTCGAAAAAGCTTAAAGTTATTGGAGCCCGAGGAAATAACCTCAAAAACATCAATGCGGATATTCCTCTTGGAACCTTCACATGCATAACGGGTGTTTCGGGCGGAGGAAAATCAACATTTCTCATTGAAACTCTTTTTAAAGCTGCATCACACCATATCATGGGAAGTTATCATAGCCCCGCAAGCTATGACAAAATTGAAGGATTAGAGTTTCTTGACAAGGTCATTGATATCAACCAAGCACCTATTGGACGTACTCCACGCTCTAATCCAGCAACCTATACAGGTGCATTTACTCCGATCCGTGAATGGTTTGCTGAGCTTCCAGAATCAAAAGCCCGCGGTTATCAAGCAGGACGTTTTTCATTTAATGTTAAGGGAGGACGCTGCGAAGCGTGTCAAGGTGATGGAGTTATCAAAATTGAAATGCACTTTCTCCCTGATGTTTATGTTACTTGCGATGTCTGCCAAGGGAAACGCTATAACAGAGAAACACTTGAAGTAAAGTTTAAAGGACAATCTATCGCTGATATTTTAGATATGACAATCGAAAAAGCGGAAGAATTTTTCCAAGCTGTTCCTACCATTCACAACAAAATAAAGACTCTCAGTAAAGTTGGTCTTGGCTATATCAAATTAGGACAACAAGCCACAACACTTTCTGGTGGTGAAGCCCAACGTGTAAAACTTGCTAAAGAGCTTTCACGCAAAACAACGGGACGTACACTCTATATTTTGGATGAACCAACAACGGGTTTACATTTCCATGATATTTCGAAACTCCTCGAAGTTCTGCACGAACTTGTCGAGCAAGGCAACACTGTTGTCGTCATTGAACATAATCTTGAAGTTATTAAGACAGCCGACTGGATTATTGATTTAGGTCCAGAAGGTGGGGACCGTGGTGGTGAAATCGTTGCGGTTGGACGTCCTGAAGATATTATTCAAATCCCCTCTTCCTATACGGGAAAATTTTTAAAAGAAGTTTTGCTGCGCCGACCTTTATAGAATCCCTTCTACAACAGCTCTTTTTATAAAACGCGCAGCACAGTAAAAAAAGAACAAAACATCTCTTAACCATTGCTATATCATTGCTATCATTTTTATGCTTTATAGACTTTTTTCAAAAAACGATATCATTTCATTCCAAACTATAAAAAACTTTTGCCAAAAACCGTAAAATGAAATAGTTTTTGACTTTTTGTGCACAAAGTATCTGTTGGACATCTTATAGTTGCCAATATAATGTGATGCGGTCTAAAAAGACAAAATAACGTTGGAGATGATTTCAGCATGAAAAAGATTGAAGCCATTATCAAACCTTTCAAACTTGATGAAGTGAAAGAAGCGCTTCAAAAAATTGGACTACATGGTATTACAGTAACAGAAGCCAAAGGTTTTGGCCGTCAAAAAGAACATACAGAACTTTATCGCGGCGCTCAATATGTTGTTGATTTTCTACCTAAAGTAAAAATTGAAATTGTTGTTGCCGATGAAAAGTTAGAACAAACCGTTGACACTATACGTAAAGCAGCTCAAACAAAACATATAGGAGATGGAAAAATTTTTGTTTTTTCCATTGATGATGCCATTCGTATCGGGACTGACGAATCTGGAATCGATGCCCTTTAAGAAATAATAACAAATGCACCTTTTTTACTCCCTCAATCCCACATAAGGAAATTGAAATATGACAACCGCATCAGACATTATCAAACAGATTGCAGATAACGAAATCCGTTTTGTTGATCTACGTTTCACCGATCCGCGAGGAAAGTTGCATCACATCACAATGGATATCGCAGAAATCAATGAAGATACATTTAGCGATGGTGTTATGTTTGATGGTTCTTCCATTTCCGGATGGAAAACAATTAATGAATCTGACATGGTCTTAATGCCAGATCCAGAAACAGCACATATTGATCCCTTTTTTGCACAATCCACTTTAGTCCTCTTTTGTGACGTGCTTGATCCTGTTTCTGGAGAATTTTATCGCAGAGATCCTCGTTCTATCGCCAAAAGAGCTGAAGTCTATATGAAATCTTTAGGAATCGGTGATACAATTAATATCGGTCCAGAAGCGGAATTTTTTATCTTTGATGATGTACGCTATAAAACAGATCCTTATAATACGGGGTTTAAACTTGATTCCAGTGAACTTCCATCCAATGATGATACAGAATATGAAACGGGCAATCTTGGTCATCGCCCAAGAATGAAAGGCGGTTATCTTCCTGTTCCCCCACTCGATTCTTGCCAAGATATACGCTCTGAAATGCTCACAGCACTCAAAGATATGGGAGTCCGCGTAGAAAAGCATCATCACGAAGTGGCAGCAGGACAACATGAATTGGGTATTCGCTTTGACACGCTCGTTCGTGAAGCTGACAAGATGCAGATTTTTAAATATGTTGTCCATCAAATAGCAAATAGCTATGGAAAAACAGCAACTTTCATGCCAAAACCGGTTTTTGGTGATAATGGTTCAGGCATGCATGTTCACATGTCTATTTGGAAAGATGGCAAACCAATTTTTGCGGGCAATGAATATGCTGGACTATCAGAAACTTGCTTATTTTTTATAGGTGGCGTCATTAAGCATGCCAAAGCAATTAATGCTTTTACCAATCCATCGACAAACTCCTATAAGCGTTTAGTTCCGGGTTATGAAGCGCCTGTCCTTCTTGCTTATTCCGCACGCAATCGTTCCGCATCTTGTCGAATTCCAATGAGTTCTTCGCCAAATTCAAAACGCGTAGAAGTGCGTTTTCCAGATCCAACAGCAAATCCCTATTTAGCATTTGCAGCACTCTTAATGGCTGGTCTTGATGGAATCAAAAATAAAATTCACCCTGGACAGGCTATGGATAAAGATCTTTACGACCTTCCCTTAAAAGAGCTTAAAGAAATTCCTACAGTTTCAGGAAGTCTGCGCGAAGCACTTGAAGCACTTGATAAAGATCGTAGCTTTTTGAAAGCGGGTGATGTCTTTGACGATGATCAAATTAATTCTTTCATTCAAATAAAAATGCAAGAAGTTTTACGTTATGAAACAACGCCTCATCCTGTCGAATTTGATATGTATTATTCTGTTTAAAGAATAATCGATTATCCTTTTGATTTAAAATGGAGGTTTCATCTTCCATTTTTGTGGATATTCTCCTCGTCAAAGAGCACAACGAGCTTTTTGCTTATGTGCTTTTGTTGTATAAGTCTAACTGAATTCATCCAAATCAATGAATAAGGTTTCTAATGCTGCGAATCTGTTCTCTATTTCCCATTTTTTTATGCATTGCCTTTATGATATCAACAACTCAAGCCTCTACAATTACCAATCAAAGACTTATAGACCTGGAAAAAGCAGCATCTGCTTACAGCAAAGCAATTCAAAATGCTGATGCAAATGCCATCTTAAGCGCTATTCCTCCCCAAATTATCAATGATTTAACGGCTAAGAAAAATTTTAGTAAATCACAATTCCAACAGATCATGAAAAGCCAAATAGAGCGATTAGCGAAAAATTATAAAATTGAGAGTATTCACATTGACCAAAAACGAAAGCGTGAAGGCAAACTTGATAACGGTATTCCGTATTTTGTTATACCTGTAGAGTTTATTACCACAACAAATTCTGGAAAAAAGTGCTCTATTCAAACGGAAGTTATTGCACTTCTTGATAACAACAATTGGTATTTTATTCGTGGAAATGATGAAGCAATCTTAAACATCACCAGTGAATCACTTCCTGGATTGGAAAAAATAAAAGTTAATCCGCAAAAAATCACAAAATACACTGAGTAAGAAAAATAGCGTGCATAAATAAAAGAAACTTTTTCTTACAAACAAGTTGTCATGACTTTCACAGCAGCATCAAATTCAGCTTTCTTGCCAGTACGGCGTACCATTGCTTCTTCATCAACGCCCCATTGTTCTATCATCCAATCTTCATCTAAATGAGCAATATTCCAAGCATGATCTGCATCAATTTTTTTTTCCACAACTGCAAAAGCAATAAGAGCTGATCCTGTTAAAGTTGTCACCATATGAAGTGCTGCAAGCATATAAGGAGAAGCAAATTTACGAAGGTAATTGCTAACCGCTTGAATAGCTTCTCGTGATTGTTCAACATGCATAATCCCTTCTGTCAAATGAAACCGAGCACCAAGTTTTTCTTCTGCCCAATCCAATAAAGGATCCCACTGTTCACATTGCCGCTGTGCTAGCTCTTTTGGTGTTTGTGCACGATAAAAGATCATATCGCAGGCAACAAAACGTAATAAATCTTCAAAAACAACCTGCATATCACCAGCTATGCCATCAATAACAGTATTAACAAGACGTGTGATTGGCATTTTTGCTGGATTAATAACTTGTCTTTGGTTCTCAAATTCCTCTGCCACTAATAGAGCAAAAGCTTCTGTTGGTACGAGAAAAGGACACTTTGCCGGTGTTTTCACTGGACTTCCATCCAACAAGATAGCAAAGCCTCCTTCTTCACATGAAGTTTTTACTTGCCTATAAAATCGTTTTGCAAGTGGTGAGCATGAAATTTTTTGACTCTTCTGAACAGAATGATTTTTATTCAATGGCATATCAAAATGGTTCAAAATTTCACGCATATTGTTTACCTCTGATCTTTTTAATAGCTTTACTGTTCTTTCTAGGTTTATATATCACAATGAGGTTTAATTAAACCTGCCTACCCCAAAGAGAAAAAATCTTACCAGCATCACTCTAATTTATATTTCATATCTATTTTACAAACAAAGCAAGAGTGAATGCTCTTTTATATTCGGCAACAACAGTTAGAACCCTTTTTAAAAGTATTTGTCTTGATTGAAAACTTGAATGTGTTGAACATGATGGCGAAGAGGTTCGTTAGCTTGCAATGATCCATCTACAAATGGTGCTATATACACCCATTAACAACTCTAAAAACATTTCTAACAGAATTGTTAAAGAAGAAAAAAACGCATTATCAAAAAAAACCTAGAGCAGTGCAATTTACTTACCGCCTCACCTTGCTTAAACAATGGTAAAGGTATTCCACACATTCGTCTCATATCATCAATCGCCCTTTGCATAAAAATTTCCCCGCCTGATATCACCACCCTAAACAACAATGTTTTACGACATAATAGAATAATTCTTTAATGGCGGGAAGCTTACCCACAATTCTATTGATAACAACTATACTTTACGAAATCACCTGAATTTTTCATAAATCAAAAAGAACAAACCGTAAAAATTTTTCTCTTATTCTGTTTCTGTATCTCCATCACTTTCATTAAAAGCCAAAAGATTAAAGCTTTGCACCATATGAGGAGGTAAAGGCGCGATAACATCCAATAGCCCTCCTGAAGGATGAGGGATACGAATACGGCGCGCATGAAGATGCAGGCGATTTTGAATTCCCCCCGGTAGCGTCCAATTACTATCAGAAAAAAAATATTTTGAATCACCAATGATCGGGTGATCTATATGAGCAGCGTGCACACGTAACTGATGTGTTCTTCCCGTATAGGGTTCCATTTCAAGCCACGAAAGAGCCCGCCCCCTCGTATCTAAAACGCGGTAGTAAGAAACTGCGTGGTCAGCATCAGGCTCCCCATGTTCACAAACACGCATTTTATCACCTTGTGTTGTGATATCTTTAACCATCCATGTTGAAATTTTATCCTGTTTTTTTTTCGGCACTCCCCGAACCAATGCCCAGTAAGTCTTTTTTGTTTCTCGTGTTCTAAAAGCAGCTGTTAAAGCCTGTGCAGCCCCTCTTGATCGAGCAACAACAAGCACACCAGATGTTTCACGATCAAGCCGATGAACCAAACGCGGTTTTTCACCTTTTTTATTGCGCCATACCTCAAGCATATTGTCAACATGGCGTGTCAAGCCAGAACCACCTTGTACAGCTAGCCCAGCCGGTTTATTAAAAACAAAAACTTTTGGATCCTCATAGAGCAGCATTTTTTTCAAAATAATTTCATCATTCTCTTCACGAAGTGTTTTATTCGTTACAGAAAAACTCTTCTTGTCATCAATAGGGAGAGGCGGTACACGAACAGATTGCCTCATCACAAGACGCGTATCGGCTTTTACACGTCCACCATCAACTCGTACTTGACCAGAACGCAGCAATTTTTGTAAATATCCAAATCCAAGGCCTGGATAATGCACTTTAAACCAGCGATCTACGCGCATTCCGTTTTCATCTATTTCAACCTTTTTTATTTCTACGCCTGCCATAAAAGCTTCCTCACCGATATAATTTTATTGATTATTTTTCGCTTATCTCTTTAAAAAATACAAAGTCTCCATCCTATAGAATTGGCTTTATCACATCATATTACAATCCGTATTTAAAATTGCATTTTCTTACTGTTTAAATTTTATTAGCTCAAAATTTAGCAATTACAAGAATCGATAACGAGTGCGTGGAGATAATTACCTGTGTCCTTATTTAAAACATATGCACGTGTTCTTAATTATCTAAACAGAGAAAAAAAGACTTCTGTTTTAATCTGTACCGCTAATGTTATATTGGCTATTATTACTATTGCAGAGCCCATTTTATTTGGACGTGTCATTGACTCTATTGCAGAAAAATTAGCCGTTATCCCTACTCTTACAATTTGGGTATGTTTTGGTCTTTCTCATATTATTGCTTATGTTCTTATTGCACGCAGTGCTGATCGTTTAGCACATAGACGCCGTTTAGCTATTTTAACTGAATCTTTTGAGCGTATCATCGCCATGCCTTTAATTTGGCATCAACAGCGTGGAACTTCTAACACCCTTCATATACTTTTACGCGCCGTAGACTCCATGTCAACCATATGGCTTGATTTTATGCGTCAACATCTTTCAACTTTTGTCGCATTCTTCGTTCTCATTCCCATAGCTTTTAATATGAATTGGCGCCTCTCAACAGTTCTCGTTGTACTTGCCATTATCTATATATTAATTGCACGTTTAGTGACGCACAAAACAAAAAACGGACAAACTGCTGTAGAAAGCTATCATCACAATGTTTTTCAACATATTAGTGATTCAATCTCCAACGTTTCCATTGTACAAAGCTATCATCGGATCAAAGAAGAAAGCTTAGTACTGAATCAGCATACAAATGATCTTCTTAAAGCACAAAACCCTGTTCTCAATTGGTGGGCTGTTGCCAGTGGTTTAAACCGAATGACTTCAACAATTTCAATAGTTTGTATCCTTCTTCTTGGCGCTTTTTTTGTAGCAAAAAACCAATTACGTGTAGGAGAAATTGTTGCCTTTGTTGGATTTGCACAACTCATGATTAGCCGCCTGGATCAAATAAGCGATTTTATTCATTTAATCGTATCCTCACAAGCGAAACTACAAGAATTCTTTGTCATGGAGGACTCAACCTTTCATATCAACGAACCTGAAAACTTACCTTCCCTCCAAAATGTTAAAGGTGCAATACAATTCCATCATGTTACTTACAAATTTCCTAATTCTTCTCAAGGTGTCTTTAACATTTCCTTTGAAGTAAAAACAGGTCAAACTGTTGCAATTGTAGGACCAACGGGCGCTGGAAAAACAACATTAATCAATTTGTTACAGCGTGTATACGACCCCACATTTGGACATATCACCATTGACGGCATCAATATACGCTCCGTTAACCGTGAATCCTTACGCAAATCTCTAGCAACAGTGTTTCAAGACGCAAGCCTTTTCAACCGCAGTATTTATGACAATATCTCAATAGGAAGAGCAACCGCAACAGATGAGGAACTTTATGAAGCAGCAAAAATAGCAGCTGCCCATGATTTTATTTTGAAAAAAACCGATCGTTACGACACAATGGTTGGTGAGCGAGGTTCTCAATTATCGGGTGGAGAAAAACAACGATTAGCAATTGCACGCGCTGTTTTAAAAAATGCCCCCATTCTTATTTTAGATGAAGCAACAAGTGCTCTTGATATTGAAACAGAAGCATATGTAAAAGAAGCTCTTGATTGCATAAGCCAGAACCGGACCACTTTTATTATAGCACATCGCCTTTCAACAATACGCGATGCTGACATTGTGCTATTTTTAGAACAAGGTCACTTAATTGAAAAAGGAAGCTTTCAAGAATTAATCGATAAAGGTGGTCGCTTCTATAAACTCTTAAAAACTGGGGGCTTAGCATTTGATCAATCAATCATAGAAGATGACAAGAATATAGCCTCCTTACATAAAGCAATAGCTTCATAGAGAAAACTCTTTCACCTTTAAGAAAGAAATAGACCGAAACGAAAAAATTCCTTTTTTAAAGAGATCTCGAAGCTCAGCAACACCAATAATCAATCGGCATTATCCTCCAAGAGCAGCTTTCAATGCCGCAAGTGCATCACCAACCTTATCCCCTTCAGGACCACCAGCCTGTGCCATATCGGGACGACCACCCCCACCTTTCCCACCAAGAACACCTGAAACAATACGCACCAAATCAACAGCATTCAGCTTGTCTGTCAAATCATCAGTAACGCCAATAGCAGCACTCCCCTTACCATCCTCTGAAACACCAATAAAAGCAACAACTCCAGATCCAATTTTCTTCTTTCCAGAATCCACTAACGCTTTAAGATCCCGCGGTAAAATATTTTTCACAACCTGTCCCATAAAGGAAACGCCATTGATGATGATAACATCTTCTTGACCACCTTGTATCATCTCACCGCTGAGCAGCATCTTCTTGCGTACATCATTCAACTCTTTTTCAAGCTTACGACGATCATCAAGTAAAACCTGTATCCGTTCTTCTATATCAGGAGGGGAAGTTTTTAAAAGACGAGCAATCTCATGCATACGCTCATCTTGGTGCCTAAGATAAAGGCGCGCAGCTGTACCTGTTAAAGCTTCGATACGACGAACTCCAGCTGCCACAGAACTTTCAGAAACAATATGAATTAAACCAATATCCCCTGTTCTCTTCACATGTGTCCCCCCACAAAGCTCAATTGACCAGTCTTTTTTAAATCCTTCCTGTTCAAGCTTGGTTCCCATAGAAACAACACGGACTTCATCACCATATTTTTCACCAAATAATGCCATTGCTCCTTCAGAAATGGCATCATCCACAAGCATAAGGCGTGTTGTTACCTCACTATTTTGCAAAACAATATCATTTGCTAAATCTTCTATTTTCTTCAATTCTTCTGAAGAAACAGATTTTGGATGAGAAAAATCAAAACGTAATCGGTCGGGTAAGACAAAAGAACCTCTTTGTGTCACATGCGATCCCAATGTTTGACGCAAAGCTTCGTGTAATAAATGGGTAGCGGAATGGTTTGCACGAATTTTCTTACGACGAATAGCATCAACGGCTAATTCTACACAATCAGATACCTTTGCTTGACCAGACTTCACCTCTCCAATATGAATAAAAATACCATCAGCTTTTTTCTGAGTATCATGCACCTCAAAAACAAAATTTTCACCGGAAATAATACCGCTATCACCGATCTGTCCACCAGATTCACCATAAAAAGGTGTTTGATTGGTGATAAGAATGGCTTTCTGCCCTACAGAAACATGATCAACAATTTCACCATCACAAATAAGAGCGGTAAGAATCCCTTCGGCTTTCTCTGTTTCATAACCTAAAAATTCCGTAGCACCTATTTTATCACAAATAGAAAACCAGATCTTTTCTGTTACAGTTTCCCCAGAACCAGACCAATGGGCACGCGCTTCTGCTTTCTGACGTTCCATCGCTTTATCAAAAGTCTCAACATCAACAGATATTCCACGACGTCGCAAAACATCCTGTGTTAAATCAAGCGGAAAACCATAAGTATCATAAAGCTTGAAGGCAACCTCACCATTAAAATGATCCCCTTCTTTGAGATCGCTACTTGCTTCATTCAACAAACCGAGTCCTCGTTCAAGAGTTTTACGAAACCGCGTTTCTTCTAACTTTAAAGTTTCTGAAATCAAAGATTCAGCCTGAACCAATTCAGGATAGGCTTGTCCCATTTCGCGAATTAAAGCAGGTAAAAGACGATATATCAATGGTTTTTGAGCACCAAGAAGATGTGCATGACGCATAGCACGGCGCATAATACGACGTAAAACATAGCCTCGCCCTTCATTAGAAGGAAGAACACCATCAGCAATCAAAAATGCTGACGAGCGAAGATGATCAGCGATCACACGATGGCTCGCCACAAAATCACCCGTTGCCTCAATCCCTGTTATTTCTTGGGATGCATTGATTAATGCACGAAAGAGATCAATATCATAATTATCATGAACACCCTGTAAAACAGCAGCAATACGCTCTAATCCCATGCCCGTATCAATAGAAGGATGAGGCAATTCAACACGTTCATCCTTGCTCACCTGCTCATACTGCATAAAGACGAGATTCCAAATCTCAATAAAGCGATCACCATTTTCTTCCAGACTTCCAGGAGGTCCGCCCCAGATTTTATCACCATGATCATAAAAAATCTCTGAACAAGGACCGCAAGGACCAACATCCCCCATTGCCCAAAAATTATCAGCTGTTGCAATACGAATAATTTTTTCATTTGGAAGTCCTGAAATTTTACGCCATAATTCAGCAGCAACATCATCACTCTGATAAACTGTTACCAATAATTTCTCTTTTGGAAGACAAAATTCCTTTGTTAAAAGCTTCCATGATAAAAAAATGGCTTCTTCTTTAAAATAATCACCAAAAGAAAAATTCCCTAACATTTCAAAAAAAGTATGATGGCGCGCCGTATAGCCAACATTATCGAGGTCATTATGTTTTCCACCCGCTCGGACACATTTTTGTGCCGTTGCGGCTTGTTTATAAGAACGCTGTTCAAGCCCAGTAAAAACATTTTTAAACTGCACCATCCCTGCATTTGTAAACATAAGTGTCGGATCATTACGTGGAACAAGTGGGCTAGAAGGAAGAATTGTATGTCCATTAATCCGAAAATAATCGAGAAAAGTTGAACGAATATTATTGACACTATTCATATTGATACCTGTAGAATACAGCGCAAAATCATAAAAACAAAATCCTTCTCGTTAAACATCCTCTTTGCTACACATGCAGAGTCAATTTAATCAAAAAGCAGAATTTTTTCAAAAAAAATCGAAAAATAAATGATTTTAATACTTCAAATTTTTAAATAAAAACAGAAAGATTTCATATGAATGAATTGCTATGGCAAAAGCACTCTCTCATATTGTTTCGTCGCCTTCTGTATTTTCTGACCCTGCATTTTCTAGCAGCTCAATCGCAATCAAACCAGCGTTTTGCCGCAAAGCGGCTTCAATTTCTGTAGCTACTTCGGCATGTTCACGCAAAAACTGCTTTGCATTCTCACGCCCCTGTCCTAAACGCTGAGAATTATAAGAAAACCATGCTCCAGATTTTTCCACAATGCCAACTTTAACACCCAAATCGATCAATTCACCTACTTTGGAAATGCCTTCACCATAAATGATGTCAAATTCAACCTGTTTAAATGGAGGTGCGAGTTTATTCTTCACCACTTTAACACGCGTCTGATTACCAACGATTGCATCTCTATCTTTAATGGATCCAATGCGACGAATATCTAAACGAACAGAAGCATAAAACTTTAAAGCATTTCCGCCTGTTGTCGTTTCAGGAGAACCAAACATCACACCAATTTTCATGCGAATTTGATTAATAAAGACAACCATACAGTTAGAGCGAAAAATTGCTGCTGTTAATTTTCGCAATGCTTTACTCATCAACCGTGCCTGCAATCCAGGTAAAGCATCACCCATTTCACCATCAATTTCCGCACGTGGTGTCAAAGCAGCGACGGAATCAACAACAAGCACATCAACAGCACCAGAACGAACCAATGTCTCTGTAATTTCCAATGCCTGCTCACCAGTATCTGGCTGAGAAATAAACAAATTTTCTAAATCAACACCAAGCTTACGCGCATAAATAGGATCAAGAGCATGCTCTGCGTCAATAAAAGCACAAACCCCACCAATTTTTTGTGCTTCAGCAATAGCATGAAGAGCTAATGTTGTTTTCCCAGAACTTTCTGGTCCATAAATCTCAACAATACGCCCCTTAGGCAACCCACCAACACCCAAAGCAATATCTAAGGAGAGTGAACCCGTTGGAATTGTCTCAATTTCAACGACCTGCTCTTTTTGCCCAAGACGCATAATAGAGCCTTTACCGAAAGAACGTTCAATTTGAGAGAGAGCTGCATCGAGAGCCTTTGCTTTATCCACGATAATATCCTTGATCGATTCACAATAACCTAATATTGAGTGTACACTGTTATTTTAGTTTAACTAAAGTCTTGAGTTTAGATTTTCACAGACTATTTCTATTTTTTTCCTCTCATTGCATCTTAAATACACCATTACTCTAAAATAAATAAGCAATACGCCTTCTCCTATAGCACTAATGTACTCCCCAAAACATCCCTCTAGAAAGGAAAAAACTAGTACAGTTATAGCGCTCCTCTAGAAAAGAAACAATGTAAATTTCAACACAAACTTCAAGATATCCCCCCTCATACTTCTTAAGACACACTTAAGAAACTCTCACTTTTAACCAGTTTCTCACGATTGATAAAAAAATTCATCACCAATCAAAATGAAACGACACCCCATACAACTGAAACCATAAAGATAAAACAATCAGACAATTAAAGTGAAATAAATATTTTTAATTTGCTTTTTAAGCGTATCTAAACTTAAAAAACAAAAGAGCCTCTTATTTCGCAATAATAACAATTGTTTACCACATGATTGAGACCATTAACGGAGGATGATAAATTACAATTGATGTAAAATAAGCTTAAAGCCAAGAAAAATGCTGTTTTAATAAAAGTTTCATTTTTGATTGGCTCGTTTTTTACGCAATTGCTTCCACCACGCAAGACGCTTGATAATCTCACGCTCGAAACCACGTTCTCGTGGTTGATAATAGATCTGACGCCCAAGTTTTTCAGGAAAATATTTCTGTCCTGAAAAAGCATCTGGCTCATCATGGTCATAACGATAACCATCTCCATACCCCTCTTCCTTCATAAATTTTGTAGGCGCATTAAGGATATGCTGTGGGGGAGGCAAAGAACCATTTTTACGTGCACAAGACATAGCAGCTTTATAGGCGAGATATGTTGCATTTGATTTTGGTGCAGTTGCAACATAAAGACACGCCTGAGCCAAAGCCAATTCTCCCTCAGGTGATCCTAAAAAATCATAAGCATCCTTTGCCGCATTACAAATAACAAGAGCTTGCGGATCTGCCAAACCAACATCTTCAACAGCCATACGAACCAATCTTCGTCCAATATAAAGAGGATCTTCTCCGGCATCAAACATACGTGCTAAATAATAAAGCGCAGCATCAGGATCAGATCCACGAACTGATTTATGCAATGCTGAAATAAGATTATAATGCCCCTCTCTTCCTTTATCATAAATGGGAGCACGACGTTGAATTATTTTTTGCAAAGAAACAGCATCAAAGATCTCTCCCAGTTGGGCAAGCCCCCAAACATCCTCTGCTAATGTTAATGCTGTCCGCGCATCACCATCAGACATCCCAATTAAAACATCTCTCGCATCATCATCTAAAGGAAGTAATTTTCCTTGCATTTCTTCAGCACGCTTCAAAAGCATGCGCAAGCTTTCATCATTATGTGGAAGAAATGTTAAAACACGGGCACGAGAAAGAAGGGCCGCATTAAGTTCAAAGGAAGGATTTTCCGTTGTTGCCCCGATAAGAATAAGAGTTCCATCCTCCATGACAGGAAGAAAACTATCCTGTTGCGCACGATTAAATCGATGAATTTCATCAACAAATAAAAGTGTTCGGTGCCCAGATATAAAACGTTTCTGAGCACTTTCAAAAATTTTTTTGAGTTCAGAAACGCCGGTAAAAATAGCAGAAACTTGCTCAAAGGCAAAGTCTGTTTCAGCGGCTATCAAGCGCGCAACCGTTGTTTTTCCTGTCCCTGGAGGCCCCCAGAAAATCATTGAACCAATGGAGCCTGTAGCTATCATACGTGAAAGTACACCCTCCTCTCCAACTAAATGATTTTGTCCCATCACATCATTGAGAGAGCGAGGACGCATTTTCTCTGCAAGCGGCCGATTTTTATTACTATGAAGATCAAAAGACGAAGTAAAAAAATCTTTATTCAAAAAAACCTCAACGAATAAATTGGCGAATATACATGCCATCACGTTCATATTCTAATTGCCAAACACGCGGGCGACCTTGCAATAGAATCTTTTTTAACTGACTCACTGTTTGAATTTTGTGGCCATTAACGACACGCAAAATATCTCCGGGGCGAAAAATCCCAGCAGCATTACTCATTTCATCAAGCTTGCTAATCACAACACCCCTTGCAGATATTGGAAGATGAAAACGTCGACTATTTTGCGGTGTTAAATCCAAAACCTCAGCACCAGAAAGAGGCCCCTCACCAATAATTTTTTCAGATTTTAAAAATGCCGATTCCGGCACTGAAGAAACGGTTATTTGCGTCTTTAACAACTTTCCATTTCGTAAATATTCTAAAACAAGGCTATGCCCAATACCAGCTGTCATCAAACGATATCCAAGACCATCTGGACTATCAATGCGCATCCCTTGTACACGCAAAACGACATCGCCTACTTTTAAACCAGCTTTAGCAGCAGGACTATCTTCGATAACCTCAGTAACAAGAGCACCATAAGGGCTTTCTAAACCTAAGCCACCCGCAATATCAGGTGTAACATTTTGAAAAGATGCACCAATATAGGGGGGCACAAAATATTTTCCACCACGTTTAACAGTATCAAGCATTACCTTTACAAGATTTGATGGAATAGCAAAACCAATCCCTACGGAACCACCTGAGCGCGAATAAATAGCCGTATTAATCCCAATGAGTTGCCCCTTCATATCAATTAAAGCGCCACCAGAATTTCCTGGATTAATGGCAGCATCTGTTTGAATAAAAAAGTCAAAATCAGAAATACCAACACGTGTACGTGCCTGCGCTGAAACAATACCACTTGTGACTGTTTGACCAACCCCAAAAGGATTACCAATCGCTAAAACAAGATCACCAACCTCAACTGCATCTGAATCTCCTAAAGGAAGAATAGGAAACTGAGCACCCTTTGCATCAATTTCAAGAACAGCAATATCTGTCTCCTCATCTCTTAACTTCACTTTACTTTCAAATTCACGTCCATCAGAAAGAGCAACTTTAATTTCATCTGCATCCTTAATAACGTGATAATTGGTAACAATCAAACCACGTGGATCAACAATCACACCCGACCCAAGAGATGATTGTCTCCGCAAGGGGCGGCTATTTTGGAAACGACCAAAAAATTGCTCAAAAAATGGATCACCTTCAAAAGGAGAACGCGCTCTGATTTGCCGCGCCGCATAAATATTCACAACAGACGGAGTCGTCCTTTTAACGAGAGGCGCAAATGAAAGAGTCATTTCTTTTTGTGTTTGCGGAATGTGAGCATACGCGCAATCAAAGGACATCAGTGTCATAATAACAAAAAAAAGCCCCACCAAAAGAGAATACCTCATAACCTACTCCTAAAAAAACACATCCACTTTTTAATATTAATAAGATAAGAAATCCTCTCATCCTCCATAAACAAACAGTTTTTATTAATATTTATAATGAAGGAAAAAACAACCATTTGAACGAAAATATTATAAAAATAAAGTAATTCAACATCTTATAATATTCTTATCATGTTTTAAGTAAAACTTCTTGAAAAATACGAATAAAAAACCGCCCTGAAAAGGCGGCTCTTTAAAACGCAGTCAAAAGGAATTACTTTAACTTCATGAAGAAGCTTCTTTTCCATTCGTAATATCTTCCGTACGGATACGATCTACCGCCCCCTTCGCATCAACATCACGATCAACAAACTCTATAACAGCCATGGGAGCATTATCACCGGTACGAAATCCCGCTTTCATAATCCGTAAATATCCACCATTGCGTGATGCATAACGCGGTGCAAGCGTATCAAACAGCTTTGCAACTTTCGCCGTATCACGAAGCGTTGCAATTGCTTGCCGACGCGCATGCAATCCCCCACGCTTACCGAGTGTAACGAGTTTTTCAACAATAGGGCGGATTTCCTTAGCTTTTGGTAGAGTCGTCACAATCTGCTCATGCTCAATCAATGAAACCGCCATATTAGCAAACATCGCTTTACGGTGACTGGCAGTCCGGTTCAACTTGCGACCTGACTTACTATGGCGCATGAATTATCTCCTTAAATTCTAAATTTTAATACTGATCTTCATAACGTTTAGCAAGATCATCAATGTTTTCAGGTGGCCACGCAGAAATTTCCATACCAAGATGCAATCCCATACATGCCAAAACTTCTTTAATTTCATTTAACGATTTTCGTCCAAAATTCGGCGTCCGAAGCATTTCGGCCTCTGTTTTTTGGATAAGATCACCAATATAGACAATATTATCATTCTTAAGACAGTTTGCCGACCGAACTGAAAGTTCTAATTCATCCACCTTTTTAAGAAGGGCAGGATTAAAGGAAAGCTCTGGATCAGGCTCTTCAACCTCTTGCTTTTGAGGCTCCTCAAAATTGACGAACAATGATAACTGATCCTGAAGAATACGTGCAGCAAAAGCAACAGCATCCTCACCATTTACAGCACCGTTTGTTTCAATCGTAAGCGTTAATTTATCATAATCCAAAACTTGACCTTCACGCGTATTTTCTACTTTATAGGATACTTTACGAATTGGTGAATAAAGACTGTCAACAGGAATAAGACCTATTCGCGCATCATCAGCACAATTACGATCAGATGGAACATACCCTTTTCCTGTATTAACAATAAACTCCATTCGAATCTCAGCATCTTCATCGAGCGTACAAATAACATGCTCTGGATTCAGAATTTCCATATCTCCAATAGTATTGATATCCCCAGCTTTTACAACACCAGGACCTTCCTTACAAATAACGACACGCTTAGGCCCTTCTTCTTCCATACGAAGTGCAATCTCTTTGATATTAAGAATAATATCTGTAACATCCTCACGAACGCCCGGAATGGACGAAAACTCGTGTAGCACACCATCAATCTGTACAGCAGTAATTGCGGCACCGCGCAGTGATGACAACAACACACGCCGAAGCGCATTTCCCAACGTTAAACCAAAACCACGTTCAAGAGGCTCTGCAATCACGCTCAAAACATTTGGATTATCATGTGCAGCAAACTCAACCTTATTGGGTTTAATCAGTTCCTGCCAGTTTTTCTGGATCATATTTTCATTCCCGTTCTTTAGTTCCGCTACCATTCAATCGTAACGACCAATGTGAACATCAGAGGATTCCCTGACAACAAAAAACAATACCCAATTAAACACGCCGTCTTTTTCGTGGACGACATCCATTATGAGGGATTGGTGTTACATCACGAATAGAAGTAATGATAAAACCAACAGATTGCAATGCACGCAAAGCAGACTCACGACCTGCCCCAGGACCACAAACTTCAACCTCTAACGAACGCATACCATGCTCCTGTGCTTTTCTAGCACAATCTTCCGCAGCGACTTGAGCAGCAAAGGGTGTTGATTTACGTGACCCCTTAAATCCCTGGGCACCAGCAGATGACCATGCAATTGTATTCCCCTGTGCATCCGTAATTGTAATCATTGTATTGTTAAATGTTGAATTGATATGAACAACACCCGATGAAATATTTTTACGTTCGCGACGACGAACACGCGTGGCTTCCTTGGCCATAATCTTCCTTTCAACGATCTCTCCACTGCCGTAACACCAGCAGCTCCACCTTCCTTGTTCTCATTAAAAATGAATAAACAAGAAACAAAACACTTTAAAAAACAAACCTTCTTTTCTAAAAAACTGTTATTTTTTCTTACCTGCGATTGCCTTAGCTGGTCCCTTACGCGTACGCGCATTTGTATGCGTACGTTGCCCCCGAACAGGTAAAGAACGACGATGGCGCAAACCACGATAACAACCAAGATCCATCAAACGTTTAACATTCATAGCAACTTCACGCCGAAGATCACCCTCAACTTGATAACCCTGATCTATCGCTTCACGGATTTGCAATACCTCTGCATCAGAAAGCTCATGAACACGACGCCCTATAGGAATACCAACTTTTTTAGTAATTTCTTGAGCAAATTTTGGTCCAATCCCATGAATATACTGAAGCGCAACAATGACACGCTTATTTGTCGGGATATTGACGCCAGCAATACGAGCCACGCCTACTCTCCTTGATTTATATTGACATTAGCTGTAAAATACCTGATGCACCTTACAGAAAAAGATGATCCGATACAAACACACACCGAATCTTAATATCTCACTGAAATAAATTAGACTTCTTTTGATAGATATTACAAAAAAAGTCAACACTTTTCATTTATTTCTAAAAAAAATGTTATTGAAGAAACTCCCTAATCACGCGTGAAACTTCATCAATACCGATCATCCCATCAATGACCTTCAACAATCCTCTTCCTGAATAAAATTTTGAGAGAGGAGCTGTTTTTTCACGATATTCGACCAATCGCTTCGCAAATGCGACAGAATTATCATCTAAACGGACCTGCTCACCAGCAGCTATAGTTTCCTCAACGCGCTTCTTCATTCTCTCAATCAGCGCATTCTCATCAACCTTCAATTCGATAACAGCATCAAGTCGCATATTTTTTGACTGTAAAATCCTTTGCAATGCTTCTGCCTGTCCTACAGTCCGAGGATATCCATCCAAAACAAAACCGTTTACACAATCACTTTCATCAATGCGATCTGATACAATTTGATTAACAATATCATCCGAAACCAAAGCACCAGAACGCATAATCGCTTTGGCCTTTTTTCCAACTTCTGTCTCCTTGGCAATTGCTTCACGCAACATATCACCTGTTGACAACTGAGGAATGTGATACTTCTCAGTCAATATTTTAGCCTGTGTGCCTTTTCCAGCCCCTGGAGGTCCTAAAAGAATAACTCTCATCGATTCCTTCTACCTCCACGAAGTTTTGATTTTTTAATCAAACCTTCATATTGATGGGCAACAAGATGCCCCTGAATTTGAGCAACTGTATCAAGCGTAACAGTAACAACAATCAACAAAGATGTTCCTCCAAGATAAAAAGGAACCTGTAACGCAGATATCATAAATTCAGGCAATAAACAGACCAAAATAATGTACACCGCTCCGACAACCGTAATACGTGTCAAAACATAATCAATATATTCAGCCGTACGCTCACCAGGACGAATTCCAGGAATAAAACCAGAATGTTTTTTTAACTGGTCTGCTGTATCACTTGGATTAAACACAATCGCCGTATAAAAAAAGCAAAAGAACCCCATCAAAAGTGCATAAACAACCATATAAAGCGGTTGTCCGTGACTAAGAGAATAAGAAATAGCCTGCATCCATTGAGGCATTTTATCAGAAAAATTATTAATAGTTGCAGGCAACAATAATAAAGATGAAGCAAAAATGGGGGGAATAACACCAGCAATATTCAATTTTAAAGGCAGATGTGACATATCGCCTTGAAAAATTTGATTACCAACCTGACGTTTTGGATATTGAATAAGAATTCGCCGTTGTGCACGTTCTACAAAAACAATAACTCCAATAACAGAAACCGCGATAAGAACAATTCCTATCAGCAAAAAAGTTGACAAATCAGCCTGACTATGAGCAGTCAACAATTGGGCAAAAGTAGAAGGGAGATTAGCAACAATACCTGTGAAAATAATAAGGGATACCCCATTACCAACACCACGTGAAGTAATCTGTTCACCAAGCCACATGAGAAACATCGTTCCACCAACAAGGGTAATAACAGAAGAAATACGAAACATAAGACCGGGTTCAACAACAATTTGGAGTCCTGTTCCTATGCCAGTTTCAAGCGCAACGGCAATACCAAATGCCTGCAAAATTGCCAAAACCACTGTTACATAACGCGTATACTGATTAATAATTTTACGGCCAAGTTCACCCTCTTTTTTGAGAGTTTCTAAGGAAGGAATCACTGAAGTTAATAACTGCACGATAATGGAAGCTGATATATATGGCATAATACCCAATGCGAAAATTGCCATACGCCCAACAGCACCTCCGGCAAACATATTAAACAATCCTAAGACACCAGATGCATGATGTTCAAATGTCTGTCGTAAAGAATCAATATTGATACCAGGAAGAGAGATATAAGTACCAAAGCGATAGACAAGAAGCGCTGCTAAAGTAAACCAAATGCGCTTTTTCAATTCGATTGCACGCGCAAAAGTACCAAAGCTCACATTGGAAGCAAACTGCTCTGCCGCTGATGCCATAAAACGTCTCCCATTTACACTCCAGTTCTCTAAATCACAGAAGTATAACCCTTAAAATTTACATTGTCATACATAAAAAATGCAAAACTTAAAAACTCTCCCTAAAAGGCCCCTTCAATAAAGCACCTAAATTTCCCTAGAGCATCTTTCACATCAAAACGAGCTTACTGGAACAACCTCAGGAAAAACAACTTGCCCACCAGCTTTTTCAACCTTAACACAAGCGGCCTTAGAAGCACCGGAAACATGAACTATAATTTTTGCTTTCAATTCACCATCAGAAAGAAGGCGTACCCCATCCTTGACCCGACGGATAATACCAGCTTCTTTCAAAGAAACAATATCAATAGGCTTCTCAACATTCAGCTTACCTGCATCAACTGCCAACTGAATACGTGCTAGAGAAACCTCATTATACGTTTTAGCAAAGAAATTTCTGAAACCACGCTTTGGCAAACGCCGATAAATAGGCATTTGCCCACCTTCAAAACCATTAAGCGAAACACCAGAACGTGATTTTTGCCCTTTTACACCACGACCGCCTGTTTTGCCGGTACCAGAACCAATACCACGTCCAACACGTTTACGATCTCTTGTTGCGCCTTCACGATCACGCAGCTCATTGAGTCTCATATCTTTTACTCCCGCAACCTTTAACCTTCATCTATAACACGAACAAGATGGCTAACCTTAGCAATCATCCCCCGCACACAAAGGGTATCTTCTAAAACACGCCGACGGTGCATTTTATTTAATCCTAGTCCCTTCAAGGTTGCACGCTGAATCTGTGAATTCCGAATTGGACTTCCAATTTGTTCTATCGTCACAGTTTTACCACTCTGAGATTTTTTCTGAACCATTTCCACATTCCTTTTCTGATAATCTCAGAAACTACCCTTCCGCATCAACTAAATGACGACGCCGTGCCTGTAAAGTCGAATATTTGATACCACGTTGCGCCGCAATATCTCTAGGATGCATTTGATTTTTCAACGCATCAAATGTTGCACGTACCATATTATATGGATTCGACGAACCGAGTGATTTTGCAACAACATCCTGCATACCAAGCGTTTCAAAAATAGCGCGTATTGGTCCACCAGCGATAATACCAGTACCAGCAGAAGCCGAACGTAACAAAACACGACCTGCCCCATGACGTCCCTCAAGATCATGATGCAATGTACGTCCAGACCGTAATGGAACATAAATCATTCCACGCTTTGCTGCTTCTGTAGCTTTACGAACAGCCTCTGGCACTTCACGTGCTTTACCATGACCAAAACCAACACGACCTTTTTGATCTCCAACAACAACAAGAGCAGCAAAACCAAAACGGCGTCCACCCTTCACAACTTTAGCAACACGATTGATATGAACAAGTCTATCGACAAATTCACTTTCACGCTCATCACGCTCTTTCTGTGCCATTCCTCATTCCTTTTTCTTTTCCGGAAGCACTATAACAAAGTTCTCCTTTAATACTAGAAGAACCCATATGAAATACCTTAAAATCTTCTTACTTCAGTTTTTAAATAAAACACTTTAGAAGTTCAACCCACACTCACGAGCAGCTTCAGCCAAAGCTTTCACTCTACCATGATACACATACGCTCCACGGTCAAAAACCACTTCATTAACACCGGCTTCTTTTGCACGCTCCGCAATTAATTTACCAACAGCAAAAGCTGCCTCTTTATCACCACCACTTTTTAATGACTTTTTTAATTCACCTTCAAGGGTAGATGCCGAAACAAGGGTATGCCCACGAGAATCATCAATAATTTGAGCATAAATGTTCTGATTCGAACGATAAACACTAAGGCGTGGACGACCACTAGAAACCATTTTGACTTTACGACGAACACGTCGTGCACGACGCTGGATAATGTCCTTAGAAGAAACCATAATACAAAATCCTTATTTCTTTTTACCTTCTTTACGAAAGATACGCTCATCAGCATGCTTGACGCCTTTACCTTTGTAAGGCTCAGGTCTACGATATTCGCGAATTTCTGCTGCAACTTGCCCAACCTGCTGTTTATCAATCCCAGAAATAACAATTTCTGTAGGTTTAGGAACCGTCACAGTAATCCCTGATGGCACTTTATAAATCACATCGTGGGAAAAACCTAACGACAGCTGAATATCTTTTCCCTGTAAAGCCGCACGATAACCAACCCCATTGATTTCCAACCTCTTTTCAAAACCATCTTTCACACCACAAAAAATATTTTCAATCATTGAGCGTGACATTCCCCATTTAGAGCGTGCATCTTTTGATTGATCCCGCGGTGAAACCATTATAAAGTTTTCCTCAAATTTCACGAGAACTTCATCATTAACAACATAACTCAGCTCACCTTTTGGACCCTTTGCCTTAACCAACTGTCCTTCAACAGTTGCGGTAACTCCAGAAGGAATTGAAATGGGTTTTTTTCCAATACGAGACATTATTCTCACCTACTTTTTTCTGTTTTCTTAACATTACTTAGAAAACACGACAAAGGAGTTCTCCACCAACATTCTGTTCACGTGCTTCATGATCTGCCATAACGCCTTTAGGAGTGGATAAAATTGAAATACCAAGACCATTTGCCACTTGAGGAATGGATTTAGCAGAAACATAGACACGACGACCCGGCTTTGAAACACGTGAAACCTCACGAATAGCAGCCAATCCTTCAAAATATTTCAACTCGATTTCAATTTCAGCTTTTCCACCACCTAAATCGACTTGCTTATAACCACGAATATAACCTTCAGACTGAAGAACATCAAGAACGTGTGCACGAAGCTTAGAAGCAGGTGTAACCACTTTGTTTTTTTTACGACCAAGCGCATTACGAATACGCGTTAACATATCACCAAGAGGATCTGACATAGACATTGAGTAATCTCCTCTTACCAACTAGATTTAACAATGCCTGGAATATGGCCTATAGAGCCAAGTTCACGCAATGCAATTCGCGACATTTTTAGTTTACGATAATAAGCCCGTGGACGTCCCGAAACCTCACAACGATTACGAACACGAACCTTTGCAGAATTACGTGGCAACCCTGCTAATTGAACAGAAGCTTTGAAACGCTCTTCAAGAGAAACCTTCTGATCCATAACGATTGCTTTCAAACGCGCACGACGTGCAGCATAACGTTTCACCATTGCTTCACGACGCTTATTTTTTTCAACAGCACTTACTTTGGCCATAATCCTACCTCGCTACATTTGCCGTTACGAACGAAAAGGAAAATTAAAAGCACGCAACAATTCACGTGCCTCATCATCCGTTTTTGCTGTCGTACAAACGATAATATCCATGCCCCAAATTTGATCAACTTTATCATAATTGATCTCTGGAAACACAATGTGTTCTTTAATACCCATAGCAAAATTACCACGACCATCAAAGCTTTTTGGGTTCAAACCACGAAAGTCACGAACCCGTGGAAGTGCAATCGTAACAAGACGATCTAAAAATTCAAACATGCGATCTTTACGCAATGTAACTTTAGCCCCAAGTGGCATCCCTTCACGAACCTTAAAGGTCGCAATGGAATTACGTGCGCGGGTAACAACAGCCTTCTGACCTGTTATCAACCCCAAATCCCCTGCAGCAATAGACGGTTTTTTAGAATCGGCAGTTGCTTCACCAATTCCCATATTAACCACAATTTTATCAACCCGCGGAATTTGCATCGCATTCTTATAATTAAACTTTTCTTGCAACGCTTTACGAACCACTTCAAAATAATGCGTTTTCATGCGTGGTGTTTGTTTTTCTTCAGCCATTAATCAACTCTCCCGAACGCTTGGCAAAACGAACCTTATTACCATCTGCATTCATACGAAAACCTACACGTGTAGGCCTACCATCTTTAGGATCAGCAATCGCCAAATTAGATAGATGAATTGGAGCTTCCTTAGAAATAATTCCAGCCTCTTGTTTTTGTGTCTGACGTTGATGACGTTTAACCATATTAACGCCACGAACAACAGCCTTATTTTCTTTTGGATTCACCTTAATTACTTCACCACTACATCCTTTATCCTTACCGGATAAAACAACGACTTTATCACCTTTTCGAATCTTTTGCATAACAACCACTCCTTAGAGCACTTCAGGAGCGAGGGAAATGATCTTCATATGATTCCTACCACGAAGTTCGCGAGGAACGGGTCCAAAGATACGTGTACCGATCGGCTCTTTCTTATTATCAACCAAAACAGCAGCATTACTATCAAAACGAATAACACTACCGTCTACGCGACGAATATCTTTAGCAGTGCGAACCACTACAGCTTTCATCACATCACCTTTTTTAACACGGCCACGAGGAATAGCATCCTTAACCGAAACAACAATAATGTCACCGACCGAAGCATATTTACGCTTTGAACCGCCTAACACTTTGATGCACATGACACGACGAGCACCTGAATTATCGGCAACGTCGAGGTTTGTTTGCATCTGAATCATGACTGGCCACCTTCTCTTAACACTGATATCCGGTTATGCCTCTAACACACCCGGATTTACCTGCCAAATAACCATAAAGCTATTACTCAAAAACCATCAATAGAAAGAAATCTACCGTTAACTTTTATAACAATAAACCTCATTAACTACGCTACACTGCTTTTAAGAACAACCCAACACTTATCTTTCGAAATTGGTTTAGACTCTTGGATAAAAATCTGATCTCCAATTTTAAATTGGTTATCCTCATCATGTGCCTTATATTTCTTAGACTTTCTAACAGTCTTCTTAAGAAGCGGATGAGAATAGCGCCGCTCTACTTTAACAACCACAGTTTTATCACTCTTGTCGCTTACGACAACACCCTGCAAAATGCGTTTAGGCATCTCTTATTTCCTCAAACCTTACTTTCGTTTATCTTCTGACGAAGAAAAGTTTTAACACGCGCGATATCACGACGAACCTGCCTAACACGTGCAGTCTTTTCCAATTGACCCGTTGCTTTCTGAAAGCGCAAATTAAACTGCTCTTTCTTCAACTTAACCAATTCATCTTTCATTTGGTCGAGCGTTTGCGCCCGTAACTCTGTGGCTCTCATCGCTTTACCTCTTTATTCAGCAATACGCTGTATGAAACGCGTTTTAATAGGTAACTTTGCAGCACCCAATCTTAATGCTTCACGCGCCACATCCTCAGGAACCCCATCAAGTTCAAACATGATACGCCCAGGTGCAACACGAGTCGCCCAATAATCAACACTTCCCTTACCTTTACCCATACGGACCTCAGTCGGTTTAGATGTCACGGGAAGATCTGGAAAAATACGAATCCACACACGACCAGAACGCTTCATATAACGTGTAATGGCACGACGCGCCGCTTCAATTTGGCGGGCAGTAATCCTCTCAGGCTCTACAGCCTTCAGTCCGTAAGCACCGAAATTCAAATCCGTACCACCTTTTGAAACACCGTGAATACGGCCCTTAAATTGTTTACGGAACTTTGTGCGCTTTGGCTGCAACATTGCTCTCTACTCCAAATTTTAGTTTAATCACAAAAACTAAGCATTTTCGCGACGACGATTCGATGAAGAACCAGAATGATCTGCTTCTGTAGCACGACGTTCTGAAGCCATCGGGTCATGTTCAAGGATCTCACCTTTAAAGACCCAAACTTTAACACCACAAATACCATAAGCGGTCTTAGCTTCTGCTGTACCGTAATCAACATCAGAACGCAAGGTATGAAGCGGAACACGACCTTCACGATACCACTCCATACGAGCAATTTCAGCACCACCAAGACGACCAGAACAGTTGATACGAATTCCTTCTGCTCCAAGACGCATAGCGGATTGAACAGCACGCTTCATCGCACGCCGAAAAGCAACACGACGTTCTAACTGCTGAGCAATTGATTGTGCAATAATCGTAGCATCAATTTCCGGCTTACGAATTTCCACGATATTCAATGAAGTCTCAGCATTTGTCATTTCCGAAAGCTTACGACGAAGCTTCTCGATATCAGCACCTTTTTTACCAATAATCAGACCAGGACGCGCTGAATGAATCGTTACACGACATTTTTTATGGGGACGTTCAATAACAACCTTAGAAATAGCCGCCTGCTTTAACTCTTCAAGCACATATGAACGAATCGCCAAATCCTCATGAAGAAGACGTCCATATTCACCACTATCAGCATACCAACGGGAATCCCAAGTCCGATTAACTCCAAGACGAAGTCCGATTGGATTGATCTTCTGACCCATTATGCGGCCTCCACTTTTTCGGTAACTTCACGAACAATAATAGTAAGATGCGAAAATGGACGTTCAATTCGACTAGCACGTCCACGACCACGAACATGAAAACGTTTCATCACTATCGACTTACCAACATAAGCTTCCGCAACAATAAGCGAATCAATATCAAGATCGTGGTTATTTTCTGCATTTGCAATCGCTGATTCAAGAGTTTTTTTCACAGTTTCAGCAATACGTTTACGTGAAAACGTCAAATCAGCAAGCGCTACACTAACTTTTTTACCACGAATCATTGCAGCGACCAAATTAAGTTTCTGCGGACTAACACGAATTGTTCGAGTAACCGCTTTTGCTTCGTTATCCTTAAGCTGGCGCGGAACTTTAGCTTTTCCCATCCCTATTTCCTCTTCGCTTTCTTATCTGCACCATGCCCATAATAAGTCCTAGTGGGAGCAAACTCACCAAACTTATGCCCTACCATCTCTTCAGAAACAGAAACAGGGATATGCTTATTACCGTTGTAAACACCAAAAGTTAAACCAACAAATTGCGGTAAAATAGTAGAGCGACGACTCCATATTTTAATAACTTCATTGCGGCCACTTGCACGAACCTTTTCTGCTTTTCCAAGAAGATAGCCGTCAACAAACGGACCTTTCCAAACTGAACGAACCACTTCAGACTACCTTTCTCATTTCTTGCGCTGATGACGCGTGCGCATAATAAACTTATCAGTGGCTTTATTGGAGCGCGTACGCTTACCTTTTGTAGGTTTACCCCAAGGAGACACTGGATGACGCCCCCCTGATGTACGACCCTCACCACCACCATGTGGATGATCAACTGGATTCATAGCAACACCACGAACATGTGGACGCTTACCACGCCAACGTGACCGTCCTGCCTTACCATCATTAATATTGCCATGATCAGGGTTTGAAACTGCACCAACAGTTGCAAAGCAACGACCAGATACCAAACGCTGTTCTCCAGAATTAAGACGAAGAATAGCCATCCCTTGATCACGTCCAACCAACTGCGCATAAGTGCCAGCTGAACGGGCAATTTGACCACCTTTCCCCGGTTTCATTTCAACATTATGAATAATCGTACCAACCGGCATATTCCCAAGAGGCATCGCATTGCCTGGTTTTACATCGACATTTGAACCGGCTATAATAAAATCACCAATACCAAGACGCTGTGGCGCAAGTATATAACTTAACTGGCCGTCTTCATAACGGATCAATGCAATAAAAGCAGTCCGATTTGGATCATATTCCAAACGTTCAACTTTCGCACTAACATCACGTTTGAGACGCTTGAAATCAACAAACCGATAGCTGCGTTTATGCCCACCACCCTGAAAACGAGCAGTAACACGACCACGATTATTGCGCCCACCTTTTGACGACAGCCCTTCTGTTAACGTCTTCTCAGGCTTACCTTTATAAAGAGAAGAGCGCTCGACAATAACAAGTTGACGCTGTCCAGGTGTCGTTGGATTAAAATGCTTAAGTGCCATTATCTTATCTCCGAACCCCTTTAAAGGCCTGTTGAAACGTCGATAGACTGACCACTAGCCAGCGTTACGATCGCTTTTTTGACATCATTTTGCCGACCAACAATGCCTTTGAAACGCTTTACCTTGCCCTTACGAACTATCGTATTGACTGCTTTAACTTTAACGCTAAAAAGCGCTTCAACAGCCGCTTTAATTTCAGGCTTTGTTGCTTTCGGTGCAACATTAAAAGCAACTTGATTATATTCAGAAATCATAGTCGACTTTTCAGTAATAACTGGGCTAACAATTATATCATAATGGCGAAGGTCTGTCATTTAAAACGCTCCTCAAGAGCCTCTACAGCTGCTCTTGATAAAACAAGTTTGCTGCGACGCAAGATATCATAAACATTAATCCCCTGAATTGGTAAAACATCAATATTAGGAATATTAGATGCGGCACGAGAAAAATGAACATCAATTTCTTTGCCACCCACTAAAAGAGCATTATCAAAACCGAGCTTAGAAAAACGAGAAACAAGCCCCTTCGTTTTCGCATCCTTAACACTCAAATCATCAACAACAATTAAATCATTTGCTTTTAATTTTGCCGACAAAGCAAGACGTACTCCAAGCGCACGAACCTTTTTGGGAAGATCATACGCATGGCTACGAAATACAGGACCATGCGCCTTACCACCACCTCGAAACTGTGGTGCACGAGCAGACGAGTGGCGAGCACGCCCTGTTCCTTTTTGTTTAAACATCTTTGCTCCTGTACGCGACACATCAGACCGTCCTTGCGATTGATGCGTCCCCTGTTGACGACGAGCAAGTTGCCAACGAACAACACGTTGCAAAATATCTTCACGTGGAACAAGACCAAAAATACCTTCAGAAACCTTTAGTTTACCAGCTTCATTCCCATCAAGGGTTTTAATTACAAGATCCATTACTCGGCTCCCTCAATTCCAGAGGTTTCCATCACTGGAGCAACCATTTCCGTTTTTTCTTTCTCAAGACGGCGAATACCAGCGGGTTTAGGTGCATTATCAGGAAGACGTTTCTTTATAGCATCGCGTACTAAAATCCAAGCACCTTTAGAGCCAGAAACAGCACCACGGACCAAAATCAAACCACGCTCAATATCTGTAGAAACAACCTCAATATTTTGCGTCGTCACACGAACATGCCCCATATGACCAGCCATTTTTTTACCTTTAAACACCTTTCCCGGATCTTGACATTGCCCTGTCGATCCATGGGCACGATGTGTGATTGAATTACCATGGGATGCACGATGCCCACCAAAATTATGCCGCTTCATAACACCAGCAAAACCTTTACCAATACTCGTACCGGTCACATCAACGCGCTGACCTGGAACAAAATGTTCCACGGTAATCTCAGTACCGACATCAAGAAGATTGTCGGGACTTACACGAAACTCCGCTATTTTTGCTTTTGGCTCAACAGAAGCTCTAGCAAAATGCCCACGAAGAGCTTGCGAAGTATTTTTAACTTTAGCAAAGCCTACACCTAGTTGAACAGCAGTATAACCATTCTTTTCAATTGTACGCTGAGCAATAACCTGACAATTCTCCAAACGAAGCACTGTTACCGGCACGTGCTCACCAGCTTCATTATAAATTCGGGTCATGCCCAGCTTCTGTGCTATTACACCTGAACGCATCGGGTCTGTTCCTTCTGTCCTCAAACCTCAGAGCTTAATCTCTACATCCACACCAGCAGAAAGATCGAGCTTCATAAGCGCATCCACTGTTTGTGGTGTTGGATCAACAATATCAAGAAGACGTTTATGTGTGCGCATTTCAAACTGCTCACGACTCTTCTTATCAATGTGCGGTCCACGATTCACTGTGAACTTCTCAATCCGCGTTGGAAGCGGAATAGGACCACGGACATTTGCACCAGTACGCTTAGCAGTCGACACAATTTCACGTGTCGATGTATCAAGAATCCTGTGATCAAATGCTTTCAAGCGAATGCGGATATTTTGACTGTTCATGCTCTCTTATTTCCCTGTCATGTAAAACGCCTCTTAATAACAAGGCGTTTTTTTTAACAACCACTCTTTACTCAATGATCTTAGAAACGATACCAGCACCAACAGTACGACCGCCTTCACGAATAGCAAAACGAAGTTTCTCTTCCATCGCAATGGGAACAATCAAAGAAACATCCATCGCAACATTGTCACCAGGCATAACCATCTCTGTTCCTTCTGGAAGCGTCACTATCCCCGTAACATCCGTCGTACGGAAGTAAAATTGCGGACGATAATTCGTGAAAAATGGAGTATGACGACCACCTTCATCTTTCGTCAAAATATAAGCCTCTGCTTTAAAACGCGTATGCGGTGTAACTGAACCAGGTTTTGCCAAAACCTGACCACGTTCAATCCCTTCTCGATCAACACCACGAAGCAGTGCACCAATATTATCACCTGCTTGTCCTTGATCCAAAAGCTTACGGAACATTTCAACACCTGTAACCGTCGTCTTAGACGTAGGACGAATCCCTATTATTTCGATTTCTTCTCCAACCTTAATAACACCACGCTCAACACGACCAGTAACAACCGTACCACGACCTGAAATCGAAAAAACATCCTCAATTGGCATCAAAAATGGCTGATCAACAGGACGCTCTGGTGTAGGGATATAATTATCAACTTCGCTCATCAAAAGACGAACCGCATCTTCACCAATGCTTTTATCTTTATCTTCAAGGGCAGCCAACGCAGAACCTTTCACAATTGGGATCTCATCTCCTGGAAAATCATATTTTGATAACAGCTCACGGACTTCAAGTTCAACAAGCTCCAAAAGCTCAGCGTCATCAACTTGATCAACCTTATTTAGAAAAACCACAATTGCTGGAACACCAACTTGGCGCGCAAGAAGAATATGTTCACGTGTCTGAGGCATAGGACCATCAGCAGCAGAAACAACCAAAATCGCTCCATCCATCTGTGCCGCTCCCGTGATCATGTTTTTCACATAATCTGCGTGACCAGGACAATCAACGTGCGCATAGTGCCTTTTCTCTGTTTCATACTCAACATGTGCTGTAGAAATGGTAATTCCACGGGCACGCTCCTCTGGTGCTGCATCAATTTGGTCATATGCTTTAAATTCACCAAAATATTTTGTAATTGCTGCTGTCAATGACGTCTTCCCATGGTCAACGTGACCAATCGTACCAATATTAACATGCGGCTTCGTACGTTCAAATTTGCTCTTTGCCATTTGAGCTCTCCATTTTCTGTCCAAATAAGGACTAAGTTAAAAATTAATGACGTAATAAAATTATGCGTATTTCTTTTGAATCTCCAAAGCAACAGCCGAAGGAACGGGCTCGTAATGATCAAACTGCATCGTATACTGTGCACGTCCCTGACTCATCGAACGAAGAGTATTCACATAACCAAACATATTAGCCAAAGGAACCATTGCATTTACAACCGTGGCAATACCACGCGCCTCAGTTCCTGAAATCTGACCACGACGAGAGTTTAGATCCCCAATAACATCACCAACATAATCTTCCGGAGTGACAACCTCCACCTTCATAATTGGTTCAAGAAGCTGTGCACCAGCCTTCTTTGCTCCATCACGAAAAGCAGCACGAGCAGCAATCTCAAAAGCCAAAACGGAAGAATCAACATCGTGATAACCACCATCAATCAAAGTCGCTTTTACACCAAGCATAGGGAATCCTGCAAGAGGTCCCGACCCCATAACACTCTCAATCCCCTTTTGAACACCTGGAATATATTCCTTAGGAACGGCTCCACCAACAATCTTTGATTCAAAAATAAAATCATCACCTTCATGAGGCTCAAAAATAATTTTTACACGAGCAAATTGCCCAGCACCACCAGATTGCTTCTTATGCGTATAATCAATTTCTGCCATTTTGGTAATTGATTCACGATAAGCAACTTGAGGCTGCCCAATATTTGCCTCAACTTTAAACTCACGCCGCATACGATCAACAATAATATCAAGATGAAGTTCACCCATTCCAGCTATAATAGTCTGCCCAGATTCCTCATCAGATTTCACTCGAAATGAAGGATCTTCAGCCGCCAAACGATTGAGCGCTATACCCATTTTCTCTTGATCTGCTTTTGTTTTTGGCTCAATCGCAATCTCAATAACAGGCTCTGGAAAATCCATCCGCTCTAAAATAATAGGCTTTAAAGGATCACAAAGAGTATCACCAGTCGTTGTTTCCTTAAGCCCTGCAAGAGCAACAATATCGCCAGCAAAAGCTTCTTCAATATCCTCACGAGAATTCGAGTGCATCTGAAGCATACGCCCTAAACGTTCCTTCTTTCTCTTCACTGTATTTTCAAGAGAAACACCTTTTTGCACTTTACCGGAATAAATACGACAAAAAGTTAATGAGCCAACAAATGGGTCATTCATAATCTTAAAAGCAAGCATAGAAAGGGGAGCATCATCCGAAGATTCGCGTGTTGCCTCAGCCTCAGTCTTCACATCGACACCACTAATCGCAGGAACATCAACCGGAGAAGGAAGATAAGAAACAACAGCATCTAACAGTGGCTGAACACCCTTGTTTTTAAAGGCCGTACCACACAAAACCGGATGAAACTGAACTTCTATTGTTCCCTTACGAATAAGAGCAACAAGCTCTTCATTGGTTGGCATAACACCTTCCAAATAAGCCTCCGTTGCAGCTTCATCAACCTCAACTGCCATCTCAATTAATTTCTCGCGATACTCTTCCGCTTTCTCTCTTAAATCAGACGGAATTTCACCAACAACCGCCGAAGCACCAATGGAACCATCCCACTTCAACGCCTGCATTTCAACGAGATCAACAACACCTTCGAAATCATTTTCAGCACCAATTGGCAACTGCAAAACAAGCGCCTTAGCCCCCAACCGCGAACCAACCATTTCTACACTACGATAGAAATCAGCACCTATCTTATCCATTTTATTAACAAAAACCATGCGTGGCACACGATATTTCTCAGCCTGTCTCCAAACAGTTTCCGTTTGAGGCTCCACACCAGCATTTGCGTCCAACAACGCTATCGCACCATCAAGAACACGCAAAGAACGCTCAACCTCGATGGTAAAATCAACGTGCCCTGGCGTATCAATGATATTAAAGCGCCGCTTCCTACCATCACGTCCTTCCCAAAAGGTTGTTGTCGCAGCAGATGTAATGGTGATACCACGCTCTTGTTCCTGCTCCATCCAATCCATCGTAGAAGCACCATCATGGGTTTCACCAATTTTATGATTTTTCCCCGTGTAAAACAAAATACGCTCAGTCATCGTAGTCTTACCGGCATCAATATGCGCCATGATACCAAAATTACGATAGTCTTCAATTTTATATTCGCGAGCCATTGTATTTACCTTAATCTTAAATACGCTTACCAACGATAGTGAGCAAATGCACGATTAGCCTCAGCCATACGATGAACATCCTCACGCTTCTTTACCGCAGAACCACGATTATTAGCTGCATCCATCAACTCACCAGAAAGACGATCAATCATTGTCGTTTCATTACGCCCGCGAGCCGCTGAAATCAACCAACGAATAGCGAGAGCCCGACGACGATCAGGACGAACATCAATAGGAACCTGATAAGTAGCACCCCCAACACGCCGCGAACGAACCTCAATATGAGGGGCAACATTTTCCAACGCCTGATGAAACAGAGCTATAGGATCTGTCTTCACTTTCTTCTCTACAACATCAAGCGCACCATAAACAATACGCTCAGCAACAGACTTCTTACCATCAAACATAATGGCATTCATAAATTTTGTAACAACCAAATCACCAAATTTAGGATCCGGATTAATTTCACGTTTTTCTGCTCTATGGCGACGGGACATTAGCTTTGTCTCTCAATATTAAATTTACGTTTTATCATTTCGGACGCTTCGCGCCATATTTTGAACGACGCTGTTTACGATTCTTGACGCCCTGCGTATCAAGCAAACCACGAATAATGTGATAACGAACCCCTGGAAGATCCTTCACACGACCACCTCGAATCATTACAACAGAGTGCTCTTGAAGATTATGCCCTTCTCCGGGAATATAACCAATCACTTCAAATCCATTTGTCAAACGAACCTTAGCAACTTTACGAAGCGCAGAATTTGGTTTCTTCGGTGTCGTTGTATAGACACGAGTACAAACCCCACGTTTCTGCGGATTCGATTGAAGAGCAGGAACCTTATTGCGCTTAACGGGCACTATACGCGGCTTGCGAATCAACTGATTTACGGTAGGCATGCAACCTTCCTCTTTCGACTTAAGTTTCTCCACCCACTTGAAGGGCTTTATTCATTATCCGATAAAATCGGAGCAAATAACTAAACTCACACACAAAATCGGGCACACCTGTTATGAACAGTTTACCCGATTACAAGCAGAGAAGGCAACCGCCTTTTGCACCAGCATTTGCTTTTAATCTTTAAAATAAAACACGTTTGAATGAACTCTCAGACAAATGTCAAAAACACTAATCACTCTCACATCGTTTATATTACCTTCTAATAACGAGAACACATACATTCGTCAAGAACTAAACATTAAAAATTTTCAAAAAATGAAAATAAAATAAATTATACTTTAAATTTGGCTTTGATAGAAACTCTTGATAAATCTAACTTCTATATTAGCTCACTCTACACAGCATATTGCCGATATCCATAAAACACTTTAACTTTATACTTTAATAAATTGCGCATGGAATATCTAAATGGAATATAAAAATGAGCACCATGAAAATAGCAACGTGGAATATTGCTGGAATAAAAGCACGACATGAAACACTGTATCAATGGCTACAACAAAATCAACCTGATGTAGTTTGTCTACAAGAAATTAAAAGCACCGATGAGAATTTTCCACGCGATGCAATTGAAGGTTTAGGCTATCACATAGAAACACACGGACAAAAAAGTTTTAATGGTGTGGCGATTCTCTCTAAAAAAACACCTGATGAGGTTATGCGCCGATTACCCGGCGATGATAATGATGAACAAACACGATACATTGAAGCCGTTTATTCAACAAATAAAGGCGTTATCCGTGTTGCATCTCTCTATCTACCGAATGGAAATCCTGTCAAAAGCGAAAAATATCCTTATAAAATGCAATGGATGGAAAGATTGTACGCACACGCGAAATCATTGCTTGCCTATGAAGAACCTCTTATCTTAGCGGGTGATTATAATGTCATTCCGACCCTCTTAGATGCAAAAAATCCTCAACAATGGAATCAGGATGCCTTATTTCTTCTACAAACAAGACAAGCGTTTCAGCGCATTATTCATTTAGGTTTTTATGACGCTATTCGTAATGTTACAGAAACCCCCTCTTTTAGCTTCTGGGATTTTCAAGCTGGTGCATGGCTTAAAAACAACGGGATTCGCATTGATCACTTTCTCTTATCACCAGAAGCTATCGATCAACTTATCTGTGCTTATAGCCAAAAAGAAGTAAGAGGATATCAAAAACCGTCAGATCATATTCCTGTTTGGGCGCATTTTGATTTCAATTAACAGGACACACTACTTAAATTCTATTGAGATAAAAAAATATCCCACCTAGAATATAAATGTGCTAGACCATGTATGGAAATATATCTTAAAGAATAAACAAGAATAAAAATTGTAAACAAACGGAGGACATAATGAAAAAAACACTTTTACTATTTGTTGCAGCCACTGCCATTGGGCTCATAAATATCGCACATGCTGGCAATGATACACTTGAAAAAATCAAGAGAACTGGAGAGATCACACTGGGTGTCCGTGAATCATCAGGTCTAGCCTATGCCCTTGGTAATAATAAATATGTAGGTTTTCATACAGAAATGGCAGAACGTATTATTGACGATATTTCTAAAAAAATTGGTAAGCCAATTAAAATTCATTATCTTCCCATCACATCACAAAATAGAATCCCTCTCTTAAAAAACAGCACCTATGATTTTGAATGTGGTTCCACAACAAATGATGTTGCGCGCAGTAAAGAAGCAGCATTTGCTTATACCACTTATGTTGAAGAAGTTCGAATTGCTGTAAAGAAAAACTCTCATATTAAATCTCTTGCCGATTTAAATGGAAAAACGGTCGCAACCACCACAGGAACAACATCTGTTCAACTTATCCGTAAAAATAAACGTGCGAAAAATATTCACTTTAATGTTGTAAAAGGTAAAGACCATGGAGATAGTTTCTTATTATTAGAATCTGGTCGTGCAGACGCATTTGTTATGGATGCTTCAATTCTTGCTGGCCATATTGCCAAATCAAAAAACCCATCTGATTATGTGATCCTTGATCCAGTCCTTTCCGTCGAACCTATCGCTTGTATGCTTCGATTAAATGACAAAAACTTTGAAAAAACAATCAATGATAGTATCGTACGCCAAATCAAAGACGAATCACTTGCAAAACTTTATGATAAATGGTTTATGCAACCAATTCCGCCGGCAAATGCTATTATCAACTTGCCTTTATCTAAAGCAACCAAATACGCTTGGGAACATCCAAATAATAAGCCTCGCGAGGATTATGGAGAAAATAATTTGTAGAATTTAGAAAAAGACAACCACACTCTTTGAAAATTGAGTGTGGTTATGTTTTAGTTCATTTCTCAATAAATTCAGCATATGGAAATAAGCTGGTTTACTGTTCTTTTGCGGATGATTAAATTTAGGAAATATCAATTAATGGACTTTTCTTTCCTTTGTACAGATGATCTTACCCAAACTTTTGTGACTGGATGCCTTGGAACTCCTGGGGTAAGTCATACCTACTTAGATACACTGCTTGATGGCTTAAAAAATACAGTTATATTATCAATCTCTTCGTTAGTCTTAGCTGTGTTTTTGGGTATTATTATAGGAACCATGCGCACTCTACCAAATACTTCCATGATCCGTTGTTTATTGCGTACCCTTGGCGCTATATGGGTAGAAGTTATGCGTAACATTCCTTTGCTTGTACAGGTGTTTTTATGGTATTTTGTTGTTCCTAAGATTTATCCACCAGCAATGAATTTTTCGCCTATTTTGCTCATAACATGTGCTTTAGGATTCTTTACATCCGCTCGTGTTGCGGAACAGGTTCGTTCAGGTATTGAGGCAATTCCTTCTGGGCAGCGTTATGCAGCCATGGCAATGGGATTTACAACTTATCAAGTTTATCGTTATATCATCTTACCGCGTGCTATACGCACAATCATGCCTCCTCTTACTTCGGAAGCAATGGGGATTGTAAAAAATTCGTCTATAGCATTTGCCGTTTCAATAAATGAATTGATGCAATTTCAATATCAAACGATTGAAGAAGTAAGTCATGTTTATGAAAACTATCTCATCGTTACGATTCTTTATATTTTTATAGCCTTGTTCGTATTTATCATTATGACAATAATTGAGCAGATGCTCAAAATTCCTAATTTTCAAACAGAGGAACATTGAATATGATGAATTTCATAAGCTCCAAGTTTGGATTTTCCTCCTCTTTCAATTTTTCAGACTTTGATTTTTCATTTTTTACTTTTGATATATTCTATTCTTACATTCTGTCAGGCCTGCTTTTTAGTGTTTTTCTCACTCTTTTTGCAACAGTATTAGGACTTGTTTTTGGCACATTCTTAGCAATGATGCGCCTTTCCTCTATAAAACTACTCTCTTGGCTTGCAATAATTTACATAACAGCCATGCGTTCAATCCCGCTTGTTATGGTTATTTTATGGTTTTTTGTGCTTTTACCTTTCCTAACTGGGACATCAATTGGTGCTAACAAATCAGCACTCATTACCTTTACCGCATTTGAAGCCGCTTATTTTGCCGAAATTATGCGTGCCGGCATAAATTCTATTTCGCAAGGACAAAAACATGCTGGGCAAGCTCTTGGAATGACATATTGGCAGAATATGTATATTGTAATTCTTCCCCAAGCTTTTAGAGATATGTTGCCCGTTTTTTTAACCCAAGTCATTATCCTTTTTCAGGATACAACACTTGTTTATGCAATCAGTGGTAACAGTCTTTTAAACGGTTTTGATATTGTTGCTAACAATTTTGGTGCGAAACAAGAAGCTTATATCTTGGCAGCACTTTTCTATTTTGTTATCTGTTTTACACTGTCTCAGATCGTCTTATATCTCCAGAAAAAAATATCCATTATTCGCTAATAGGAAAAGAAATGACTACACATATGATCGAAATAAAAAATGTTTCCAACTGGTATGGCGAAATTAATGTTCTTAAAAATTGTACAACAAATATCAATAAAGGAGAGGTTGTTGTTGTGTGTGGACCGTCAGGTTCAGGAAAATCAACACTCATTAAAACCATTAACGCTCTCGTCCCGTTCCAAAAAGGGGAAATTTGGATTAATGGCACACCAGTTCACTCAAAAAAAACAGATTTGCCTAAATTACGCAGTCAGGTGGGAATGGTATTTCAACACTTCGAACTCTTTCCGCATTTGTCTGTCACAGAAAATTTAACAATTGCACAGATCAAAGTTTTAAAGCGCAGCAAAAAAGAAGCACTCGAACGTGGCTTGTTATATCTTGAACGTGTGGGACTTATCGATCATAAAGATAAGTATCCAGGTCAACTTTCTGGGGGACAGCAGCAGCGTGTTGCTATCGCTCGTGCTTTAACGATGGATCCACTCGTTATGCTTTTTGATGAACCAACATCTGCTCTAGACCCTGAAATGGTAGGTGAAGTACTCGATGTCATGATCAGCTTAGCAGAAGAAGGTATGACAATGATGTGTGTAACCCATGAAATGGGATTCGCACAAAAAGTTTCTGAACGCATTATTTTCATGGATCAAGGAGAAATTCTTGAAGACTGCTCATCTAAAGAGTTCTTTTCTGATCCACAAAAGAGAACACCACGAGCGCAAGATTTTTTATCTAAGATTCTTAACCATTGACCGTTATATTATAACCACAACGGTCTCTCTGTTGTAAACTTAGACATAAAAAATCAATATCTCATAACAAAGACACTAAAAATATCATATTAAAATATTCAAAATTTGCCATTTTTTAAATATCACCAACCAGCGGTATTACTGTAGGTTTTTCATATTCATCACAAATAGCAAAAGCATGCTCTTGCATAGGACAAATCCAATCTCGACCTCTTACTTTGTCTTTTTCATAAGTTAAAGTTAAGAGTGTTGTGCCATGGAGCATTTTTTCTGCCTGAGGAAACATATTTTTAAGCATTCTTGAACAAAGAGAATTCTTTTTTCTTGCTACAAGCCTGAAAGCACCATGCTATCTGTACAAGGATTTTTTCTTTTCGTCCCCCCCCTTGAAAATATTTTTTCTAAATGATCCTGAGCGATAGAATTTCTATAATTCATCACAGCCAGCATATAAAGACGGGCAGCATAAGAAAGATTAGGGTTTTCAAGTCATTGAAGAATACTTTTCATATAATCTGTAAATTTAACCAAAGCATCAAAAACAGATCTTTCATCGGTTAAACCAAAATCCGCACCTTTTTTAACCAATAGATGCAAAAACTGTGTGACCTATAAAATCATCTTCAAAAATACCATTACCCTCTGCATAGATAGTGCCAAACTTCCCAAATACTCCAATATTTTCCGTATCGCCTGCACAACGTAATACTGAAATTGCCTGAATTTTATTTGTCTATTTTTATAAGAAGCTATACAACGCTTCAAAAAATAAAATGAATCACCACTAGAGTTCTGCACGCTATTTACATCTATTCCATAAACAGAAGAAAGGAAGTTCGAACACTAAGCACAGCTTTCCCATGCCTCAAGCTTGTTTAGCTTCTAAAGAATTCACCCTTAGCTTAGTTTGAATGATCACATCTTCTCTAAACTTCTTTGTATGGCCTAAAAACCTTTTCAACAAAAAAGATATTGCGCATATCAGAACTCGAACAGAAAAATAAATAAAGATCAAACCAAAAGAAGATTTTCTCTTCATCTACAACAAATTGATTTTTAAATATAAATTATCATTCTCTATTTTGTAATAGATCGCTTAATATTATAATATTTTGTTATTTGAATATTGTTATTACAAAACAACCAAAACAGTTTACTATAGAAACAGAACTGCTAAAAGTAGGATAAAAATAAATACAATATTTAAAAACGTTTAAATATGAGAGTGATAAGAAACTTCAAAGAGAAATAAAGAGAAACAACATTATTAACTTATTATTTTATCAACAGAAAAACGAAAAAATCTTTTGATTTTTCATTGCACCATTCATGAGAATGAAGAGGATTAAAGATTCAATTACATCAAACGTTCTAAAGCAGCGGAAACTTTTTTCTGCGCTGCATGCAATTCTACAATTCTGTTACGTTCAATCTCAACAATCTCTGGTCTTGCATTTTCTATAAATTTAGGATTGTTTAATTTAACCGATATTTTTTCAATATCCTGTTCAATTTTACTCATATCCTTCATCAAACGAGCACGTTCAGCTTCTAAATCAATCAATTGCCCCAATGGCAAACAAAAAACAGCTTCTTCCAAAATCATTTGCGCAGATACAGCTGGAACTTTATCAGAGAAACGAATGGTTTCAATACGCGCTAATTTTTTAAGAAGAGCATCATAGCGCTGTACACGCTCTTGTGTTACTTCCCCCCCTTCTACAATAACAAGAGGCGCTAACGTGCTTGCGGGAATATTCATTTCAAAACGTACAGAGCGAATTCCACTAACAACATCAATAAGCCAATTAATATCAGCAGCAGCTTCTTCATCTAGAAATATCCCCTCCGGCCATTGCACCAACGCTAGCATATCTGCACGCTTTATACTTGGCGTTTCTGTAAGGGACCATAGCTCCTCTGTCATATGAGGCATAAAAGGATGCAAAATCTTATAAACTTCATCTAAAACCCATGCAGTACAGGCTTGAGCCTCACTTTTAGCCTCTTCATTGGAACCTTGAAATAGAGGTTTAAGAAGCTCCAAATACCAATCACAGAATGTATGCCATATGAATCTGTAAAGAGCGCTAGCAGACTCATTAAACTTATAATTTTCAATACCGGTAGTAACTGCTGAAATGGTTTTAGAAAGTTCTGTTAAAATCCAACGATTAAGCGCAAGTTTCGCCTTTTCTGGTTTGAAAGCTGGGTCGTGCTTAACACCGTTCATCTTTGCGAATCGCGTAGCGTTCCATAATTTCGTAGCAAAATTACGATAACCTGCAATACGAGAAGGATCAAGCTTTACATCACGACCTTGTGCCGCCATAATCGCCAAAGTAAAACGGAGTGAATCCGCACTATATTGATCAATAAGCTCTAATGGATCAATAATATTTCCCTTCGACTTTGACATCTTTGCTCCCTTCTGATCTCGGACCAAAGCATGCACATAAACCGTTGGAAAAGGAACCTCGCCCATAAAGTGAAGTCCCATCATCATCATACGCGCAACCCAGAAAAAGATAATATCAAATCCTGTAACCGATAACGATGTTGGATAAAAAGTAGCCAATTCAGCCGTTTTGTTTGGCCACCCCAGTGTTGAAAACGGCCAAAGAGCAGATGAAAACCATGTATCTAAAACATCTTCATCACGCGTTAATGCAACCGCTTCACCATAATGAGAGAGCGCCGAAGCCAAAGCTTCTTCTTCAGTTTTTTCAACAAAAACCGCCCCATCAGGGCCATACCAAGCGGGGATCTGATGTCCCCACCATAATTGGCGTGAAATACACCAAGGTTGAATATTTTGCATCCAATTAAAATAGGTTTTCTTCCAACTATCGGGAACAAATTGCGTTTTTCCTTGATGAACAGCCTCTATCGCTGGCTTAGCTAATTCTGCCGCATGAACATACCATTGATCTGTCAAGAATGGTTCAATAGGCACTCCACTACGATCTCCATGAGGAACAGTGTGGGAATGATCATCAACAGCGGCTAAATATCCTCTCTCTTCCATCAGAGAAACAATCTGACTGCGTGCAAAGAAACGATCAGATTGATCTAAATTTTCCACTAATATTTTTAATTCATCGGACAAAACCAAACCATCAAAAAATGCTTCATTTTCACGCAGAAAAATCTCAGCTTTTTTTGTAAAAATATTAATCAAACGTAGATTGTTGCGCTGCCCTACTTCAAAATCATTAAAATCATGTGCTGGTGTAATTTTTACAGCACCACTTCCTGCTTCAGGATCTGCGTAAGAATCACCAACAATTAATAACCTACGACCAACAAGCGGTAAAATAGCATGTTGTCCTATAAGACTTTTATAACGATCATCTTCAGGATTAACAGCAATGCCTGTATCACCAAGCATTGTTTCTGGTCGCGTTGTCGCTACTGTTATAAAAGTTGTCGCATCATTCGGATCAAAAGCTTTACCTTCAAGGGGATATCTAAAATGCCACAAATGACCTTTAACTTCTTTTTGCTCAACTTCAAGATCAGAAATAGCTGTTAATAATTTAGGATCCCAATTAACCAGACGTTTATCCTTATATATCAACCCTTGCTTATAAAGCGTAACAAAAACTTCACGAACAGCCTGTGATAAACCCTCATCCATTGTAAATCGCTCACGTGACCAATCACATGAAACACCCAATCGACGCAGTTGGTTGGCAATGACTCCACCAGCTTTGTGACGCCATTCCCAAATACGCTCAATAAATTTTTCCCTTCCCATTTCTTGGCGTGTCGGCTCTTGGCACTCTGCAAGTTGACGCTCTACAACCATCTGCGTAGCAATTCCTGCATGATCCATGCCCGGCTGCCATAAGACATTCTTGCCTTGCATCCGCTGAAAGCGCACCATAATATCTTGAATTGTTGTATTAAGTGCATGTCCCATATGAAGTGAGCCGGTAACATTAGGAGGCGGGAGCATAACACAAAAGGGTTCAGCATCGCTTTTTGCACCTGCTCCTGCTTCAAAAGCACCACGAGCTTCCCATCTCTTTGCAACCCGTTGCTCTATAGAAGCAGCATCATAGTTTTTTTCTAACATTTCACCTACTCATAATGCTGCGGAAAAACACAGTCCCTGATCTAACATCCGATCATACTACCTGCAAATATCACTGATTGACATTGAGTCTCAAAAATTGCAAACAAAACCTTAAAAATAAAGAGAAAACATAAAAAACAAAATGTTAAGAAGATTTCTTAATTGTTTTAACAATCTCTTCACGTAAAATATTCTCCAGCAAAACAGGCAATTGACGCTGTAACCACTCTGCTATAGCTGGACGAAGCACATCTTTTGCAATCTTCTCCGCAGAAGAAATACAATATTCAGATAATTCCACACGACCAGAAGCCATATTTTCCATCTGTGATAGAGTTTCCTCATCACGATATTCTTTTGTTTTATGAATGGCGTCCTGTTCTTCAGAAGAAAACTTCACATTTTGCATATCCACACCAATCGTATTATTTTCTGCCTCTCTCTTTTCTTTCTCTTGTGTTAACGAACAATCTTTGTTTTCAGAAGAAAGCCCAATACGATCAGCCAAAGCCTTCATTGCATCATCAACCGATAAAGTCGTATCATAAACACCTTGCGTTCCTCCTTCTAAACGGTTGGCAGAGGTATTCATTGCAACACCTTCATTTAAAAAGTGATCAGATTGAACGGCATTTTCTTCGATTATTTCACGAATAGATGTCAAAATCTCATCCATACTTGGTTCACGTAACACACTTGAACTCTGTACCATACTTAAAAACCTCTCAAAGACGCAACGACAAACAGAATCATATTCTTAGTGTATGCAAAAGAATCATAAGATCAACACATCTCCTCCTATATTTTCAAATGTGGCTACCACGAGTAAGACGCTACACACAACTTTCTCTGTTTTTTAAAGGACGAGATCTAACCACCCTCTTTCTCAATATGTCCACCTATTGACATAGTGATCTTTTATAGAAGGAAAAGTCTTTGTAGTTTCAAAAGTGACGTTTATGTGTTATCGAAGGGGTTTATTTGTTTTCAAGCCTAGATAATCTGCCGTCAATTTACCAATAGAAGATTGAACACTATAGCTAGCAACAACAGCATTACGTTCTGCCGTTGCAAGTGCAATTTGAGCATTAATCAACTGAGTACGAGAATTCAAAACATCCAGTGTTGTCGCCTGCCCTACACGATTTTCTTGAACACGCCCCTTAAGAGCAATTTCAGCAGCGCGAACACTGTCACGATAAGCAACTAAAGATGCGCGTGCTCCCTCTAACTGAAACCACGCAGAAGTAAGTCCCTGCCTTGTATTACTATAAGCCAAATCAAGCTGAAGATGAGCCTGCCCAAGCATTTCCTTAGATTGGCGAATCTGAGCAGACGTACGCCCACCTTCAAAAATTGGCACACTCACGGATACCCCTATTGATTTAGAAACACCATCCTGTCCAGCACCACTGTAAATTCGATTATAAGATGCTGTTGCAGAAAAATCCACTTTAGGAAGCAATGCTCCCTCTTTAGCTTTTACATTGTAAAGCCCAGCATCAACTAAATACTTTGCGTACAAAATTGCTGGATGTAGGGCAACGCTAAGTTGATAAGCGACATCCAGATTAACCGGTAGATCTTTTGCTACTGGTGGACGCGTTAATTTTTCAGGATCTGAACCAACAACTTGCCGATAAACTGCTTCTGCTGATTTTACATCAGCACGCGCAAGACTCAATTCTGAAACCGCTACAGAACGTGCTGCTTGCGCTTGAAAAAGATCAACACGCCCTCCCTCTCCCACATCAAATTTTGCCTTATTCGAACGAACTTGTTCTTCAAGGGCTGCCAAATTTTCTCTACGAAGGTCAGCGATACGACGCGCTTGATATACATTAGCATACGCAGTTACAGTATCGAGAAACGTATTTTGTTCAACATTACGAAGATATTCATGCTGTGCCCGCAATTTAACCTGAGCTGAAGAAAGCGTATTTTGCGTGATAAAACCGTCGAATAATCTTTGATTGAATCTTATCCCAATAGATCCAGAAGTGGTATAAGGACCTGCCATAGATTTACTTCGCCCATAACTTCCAACCCCTTCAATTTGTGGCAATAGACCAGACCGTGCAATAACCACATCATCACTCGATATACGCACAGCTGCACGTTCACTATTCAACTTAGCATTATGCGTATAAGCTTTAACAAAAGCATCCATCAATGTTTCAGCACAAACAGATTCTGATATAAAACTACTAAAACCTAACAACAAAAGTGCCTGAATTTTTTTGTTCATTTTGAATACACTATACACAACAAACCCCAAATTAATCATAAAATTATCTTTACAAACAAAATAAACACTAGAAGATAAAATCAGGCGCTTTTAAAAAACTAGAAAGACTTTTTACAGCAAGATTAAAAGCACGGCGCCCCGCAATAACGCCATCTTCTTTTATATAGATTCGCGCAACACCAGAATTACCGTGTCCTTCAACGACAACAAGACGTCCACCGTCTTTCATTTGATCAAAAATATCCTCTGGAACGAAATCAACAGCACCTTCGATAAAGATCAGGTCATAAGGCCCCCCAACAGCATATCCCTGCTCTAAAGGTCCCGAAACCACGACCACATTATCATACTGATTTCGTTTTAAAGTCTCAAAAGCACGTTCTGAAAGAATTTTATTACTTTCTAACGCAACAACAGACCCTGCAAGTTTTGACAGCAATGCCGCACAATAACCACTATTTGCACCAATATCTAACACAATATCCGATGATTTCACAGCTGCAAGTTGGAGCAATTTTGCTAATGAGGCAGGTTTCATAGAATAGCGTGGAGGCAACTCATTTTGCGCTGGATATATAATAATATCGTTATCAAGATAACTTAAAGCTTTCATCTCTTCTGGTACAAAATCTTCACGTGGTACCATTAAAAACGCTTCAAGAACTGATAAATCCGTCACATCGACTGTACGAATTTGATTGTCAACCATTTTGCGACGAAGTTCTGCAAAATCTGCAACCATAACACCCCTTTTCTCCTACACACGACAAGAATACAACAAAACGGTAATCATGAGAACCTATAAAATCCTCTCCTATGGGTGTTAAAAAAACACACTACAATCAACAATTCGATTCTAACCGCCTATTAGCATATTGTATGTAAAAGCATTTTGCCATGAAGGAAAGCAGCTCACCTGCCTATATTATCCCTAAAGACCATCTCATTTTACATCATCTGGAGGCCTCGCCCGGAATCGAACCGGGATACAAGGATTTGCAGTCCTCTGCGTAACCATTCCGCCACGAGGCCTCACCAACAAATACATTCAATGTCAATAAGGGAAGGCAATGCATCCGTCAAGGTGTAGAAATTTTCTCTGTTGTTTTTTCCTCTTTTTCTGCAACTTATAACATTTTTTTTTAAAAAAATAATTTTATCCTTTGCAAATCAGTATTGCTTTGCTATAGCCTTTACAGCTAAACAATCGAGCACTGTTCCCCGGTAGCTCAGCGGTAGAGCAACCGGCTGTTAACCGGTTGGTCGCTGGTTCGAATCCGGCCCGGGGAGCCATATTGTCTTTTATATAAAATAACTTATTGATTTTCCGATATATTCTCTAATGCGAGAGACTCGCAAATAAAAGCTAAAAGCAAGGATATAGGATTTTCTAGCATTGCTTTATAAAATGCTTCTAAATCATCTTTTAAAAGACTATTTTTAAGATATAAACTACACTCTATTTCATTCTGTTCTTTGAATTACGATGGATGTTGAACATAACGCAAAGTCCATTGATATTTTCTACAAATACATTAAAAAATAACTATAACTTAAGAAAATACAAGAATACTTTCTTTTCAAGATATCTTTAATTATTCTGAATATCGAGAATATTTTGACTTCTAAAGAATTGAAAGCCTATTCCTGAGAAATTGTAATCTTTGAAAGATTCCCTTAATTTGAGCAAAAACATCGCTTTGTATCTCTCTTGCTCTCTTACAATCTTAACGAAATTGAAAAAAGAGAGATACTCCACAATCTCTTGTAAAAATTTTTCTCAAGCAGCATTCTTGATTGACTTGCGAAAACGAAAAGGCTTCCCTCGTTTTGTAGCTGCTTTTGCTTTTTTGTGTTTTTCACTTGAAGAAGACAATTTTTTACCCTGTAATTGCTCAGATTTGTCTTTACAATCTAAAAAACGCTTCTGACATTTAGATTTTTTGCAACGAGATTTCTTTTCTTTTTCTCTCTCTTCTGACACAATCGGCTTTTCTGGAAAAGCAGCAAACTGTTCCGGAATATCTTCACGTGTTAAGCGTATACGAATCAAACGCTCTACAGCACGCAACCGTGCTCCTTCTACGCCTTCATCAAAAAGGGTAAGTGCTTCACCAGAAGCACCATTGCGTCCTGTGCGACCGATACGATGCACATAACTTTCAGCTTCATCTGGTAAATCATAATTAATAACATGGCTTATTCCCAGTATATCAATTCCGCGGGCTGCAATATCTGTTGCAACAAGGATCTGTACTGCTCTGTCACGAAAGGCTTTTAAGGCAGATTGACGGGCATTTTGTGATTTATTTCCATGAATTGTCGCAACACAATACCCTGTCTTTGTGAGACTGCGTGTGACAGCATCAGCACCATGCTTCGTTCTAGTAAAAACAATAACAGAAGTAAAAGCCGGATTTGTCAAAAGTTTACCTAAAACATTCTTTTTTTCACGTGTAGGAACACAATAGAGCTTTTGGCTGATCTGTGCAGCTGGAGTCCCTTGAGGAGAAATTTCTATTTTCACGGGTTCATTGAGTAAACACTTTGCAAGTGCGGTAATTTCTTTCGGCATTGTCGCAGAAAAGAGTGCGGTCTGATGCTCCTGATGCAAAAGTTTTGCAATTTGCCGTACGTCATTAATAAAGCCCATATCTAACATACGATCTGCTTCATCCAGAACCAAAAAATGCGTTTGAAACAGATCAACACATTTTTCACGAATAAGATCTCTTAGACGCCCTGGTGTTGCTATCAAAACATCGACGCCCGCATTCATGCGTTTAATTTGTTTTAAGCGTGATACTCCACCAAAAACAAGACATGTTGAAAGATGCGTTCCTTTCGCAACAGCACGAATTGTTTCATCAACCTGAACAGCAAGCTCACGTGTAGGAACCAAGATTAAAGCGCGTGCAGTTTTAGGGGAACGCTTATCTCCCAGAGCCAAAATCTGATTTAAAATAGGCAAACCAAAAGCCAAGGTTTTTCCAGAGCCCGTCTGTGCAATCCCTAATATATCATGCCCTTTCAGCATCACTGGAATTGCCTGTTCTTGAATAGAAGTAGGTTTACTCATACCAGCAACAAGCAAGTTTTTAATCAAAAGAGGAGGCAAACCTAATTTTAGGAAAACATTATTTATATTCAAAGTAAAATCTCTCCTCAACTCCACCACTATCAACAAGTAAGGAGCTGAATCTCATTACTCAAGAGTCCGCGCAAAAGAAATCTTGGTATTTCAAATTTGTAAAGCAACGCTTGAAAGAGCGATTTGCGCAACCCATGAGGCCCCTGAAATCAAGGCAAAGGTGGCATAAATCTTACTTTAATAAAGGCCCATTAAACAGCCTAAACACCTTCAACTGTATTATTATTAGATTATTACAAAAAAGCAAGAGCTTTGCGAAAGTGATTTATCATAAACAAGAAAAATAATCTTCTTATCTTTTATTTCTTTATTATGATTTCCTTCGGTAAATGTAATCTATCAAAATCAGGATAAATCTCTTGAAAAACCGGATTTTGTATCGTTTTTTGACCACCGTAAATTAAAAACCATTGCGTTTTATCAAAAATTGCCAAAGTTTTATATTGAATAATGCGATCATTCGTCTCAAGCGTAGTCTGAATCAAAGCATACAAAGTCCCTTTATCAGTCTGCAAATATTCTATATTTTTTTCATCTAAATGGTACGCACTAGCAGGCAAATTTTCAAATTGAACATGCAACTGTTTAAGAAAACTGTGACGTAAATCGTCCTCTGTCGTATTCAACCGGCGCGCTATTTCTTTATAAAGCCGCTCAGGCATATAAGAAGCAATAAGCGCAAAATTTCCATTTTTTACAGCATTATTGACATCAACAATTAATCTTGAAAGTTCATTTTTTTGTATTGTCTGTAGCTCCGATGCTATACTTTGTTTACCAACACTCAAAAATAAAAATAGCCCCAGTAAAAAATAAAAAACAGCTTTCATCCTTAATATCTCTCATTTTTGCAAAAGTTTTAACTTGTTAAATAACAAAATCGAATAATGTTTGATCATCGGTAATATCGCGATAACGCCAACCTAAAGCTTGAAACTTTTTCTCTAAAAGACAAAAATTATCGTATTTCTTTGTCTCAATTGCGATCAACACAGAACCAAAGCTTCTCGATGATTTTTTGAGATATTCAAAACGCACGATATCATCATCTGGAGAAAGTTGAGTAAGAAAATTACGTAAAGCACCAGGATGTTGCGGAAAACTAAAAATAAAATACTTCCTCAAACCTTGATAACGTAAAGAGCGCTCTTTAATATCGGGCAAACGCTCAAAATCAAAATTACCACCTGAAATAACAAGAAGGACTTTTTTTCCTTTCAACTCTTGAGGAGAAAGACTATTAAGAGCATCGATTGATAAAGCACCGGCTGGTTCCAAAACAACCCCTTCAACATTAAGCATTTCAACCATTGTCGAACAAACACGATTTTCAGGGACTGTAATAACAGAATCAGCTGAAAATTTCTTTAGTATTGTGTAGTTCAACGCACCAATTTCAGCCACAGCAGCACCATCTACAAATGTATCGATATTTTCAAGTTTGACATGTTTTCCACTCTTCAAACAAGCAAGCAAACTTGCCGCTCTTTGCGGCTCAGCAAAACGAAGCTCCGTTTTCCAACCATATTCATGTAAAAATTTACTCACACCACTCGCCAAACCACCACCACCTACAGGTACAATAATTAAATCTGGCTCGCTTTCCCCATTGAGTTTTTTCCATTGCAAAATGGCCTCACAGAGAACTGTTGCTTGTCCGGTAATGATGCGAATATCGTCAAAAGGTGGTGCCATCACCCCTCCACTTTCCATAGCAAAAGATTGCGCGGCCGCATAACATTGATCAAATGTCTCACCAACCAAACGGATATCAACAAACTCTTTACCAAAAATGCGTGTCTTATCAATTTTCTGTTGTGGCGTTGTCACAGGCATAAAAATCACGCCTTTACGTTTAAAATAGCGACAAACAAAAGAAACGCCCTGCGCGTGATTCCCCGCTGATGCACAAACGAATGCAGCATCCTGAGAGATCTCACCAAGCATTTCTGAAACGAAATTAAAAGCACCACGAATCTTATATGATCGCACAGGTGTTAAATCTTCACGTTTCAAATAAATTTCCGCATCATATTTTTGACTAAGGAAATCATTTCTCTGAAGTGGTGTTTCCGCAAATACATTATGCAAAGCCACCATAGCTTTATTTACGTCTTGAATAAATTGACTCATAACACCAGCCATTTCACGCTTCGTTAATCTTATACAGGCTTCTTCTAACTATAAAGACAACCATTGTCAGTCAAAAATTAAACAAAATACGAAAAGTTCTGCTCTTAATCATTATTTCTTGATTCAACAAAAGATATAGCTTATGAGAATGCTCTTACCGCGGACGTGATGAAATCGGTAAACATAGCAGACTTAAAATCTGCCGGTCTAAGACCTTGCGGGTTCAAGTCCCGCCGTCCGCACCACAACATCTTAAATTTACCTTATTTTTCAATATGTTGTTAAAATCAACAAAAATTAAACCGCCTTTCATAACTCCATTATAACGCTATTAGACGGCACCACAATAATGCTGAAATGCGAATCATAACTTTTTTGATCATGCGTTTTAGTGCTGCCAATGATCTACAAAAATTTCATTTTTAAAAATGAAAAACTTACAGCCATTTTTCACCTTATCACAAGAATTAAAAACCACCCCCTCATTTCCAATACAAAGAATAATATTGACAGTATAGAAAAGAACAAAGGCCCTATCCAAAGATAGGACCTTTAAAACCAATTTAATCCCGAAAAAATTAGAATTTGTAAGCTATTCCGGCACGAAAGTCATTCGTTTTATATTTTATTTCAATTTCATCATCGAATTTCTTTTTACCAAAATCTGAGTAACGATATTCCGCACGCATAATGAGATTATCTGTCATGGCAAAATCAATACCACCACCTACGGTATAACCAACCATGGTTTTTGTAATATCTGATGTTTTATTAAAGGGCTCTGCTCCCGTAATTGCAGTCGACATAACATCTTGAAACTCACCATAAGCGATACCACCAGCGATATAAGGCATAATACGACCCGTAGAAAAACCAATACGCGCTCGTGTAGCACCTACCCATTTTTGTTTCAAAGTATGAGTGAAAGTCGCACTACTTTTCTCCGCATCTCCTTTATCTTCTGACCTTGCTGTAACTGACACCATATTATAATGGTTCTTTCCCGCACCATTTACAAGCTCATCTCCATTCTCTCCAGCTCTACCTCTCACCTCTATAGCTACAGCTTTTCCAGTTTCCTCTGTTACTGTTCCAGATGTCCCATTTCCAAGTTTCCCATTTGGTTTCCCATTTCCAGGTTTCCCATTTCCAGGTTTCCCATTTCCAGGTTTCCCATTTCCAGACTCTTCAGGATAAGAACCAGTTTTTGTATCCTTTTTATCCGTAAAAATTATATCCGTATCAATTCCAAAAATAAAATTATTACCGAGATCAAAATTAGCCCCAGCATAAATACCACCTAAAAAACCTGAAAGTTTAGGCACATATTGTTTGTCCATTGGTACCCATGGTTTCTTCCTACTCTCCTCATCAGGATAGAGAGGAATATCAACATCAGGTATTCTAGCAGAAATTTTACTTGAAAAACCACCAACTTGACCTCCCAAATAAAAACCTGCCCAAGAAAACTGGGGAGGAGAAATAACTGCTGCAGCAACATGCGTTGGCTCTTCAGGAACCACCACATCTGCTGCCTGTGCTATAGAAACTGAAAACAAAGAAAAAACGGAAGTTGTTATAAATCTTGTATTCATAAAATTATACCCCATTTGCTATTATAAAATATAATCAAAAATCACATTTACTAAAAACAAAGCGCTATCAAATCTTATGCTGCAAAATTACATATACTCCTCTATATTTACACCAAAATAGAATATCAGTAAATAGTTTTATTCAATTTTAATATTTAAGCTATAATCAATACTTTTATATTTACAATTTTATTTAGAATATCTATTATATTTTCTTTCGAAAGAAAGAATTATAAAACTCTTCTCATCTAAAAGATCGCATCACAATACCAAAACCTATTTATTCAACGGCCTATTTGTATACAATCAGCATCTAAAATCATCCTGATAACTTTCAGTACATCGTTCGTTATCAAACATTTCCATAAATAGATTAAAAAACAAACTCTTTTATTGAAAAAGAACCAAACTATACAAATAATTCAACATTAAAAATGAAGAGCATTTAATGCATAAAAAATAAAACAATTTTATAAGTAAAATATTTCAAAAAAATTATAAAAGAAAAGAAAGAACAAAAGAGTTTTCAGTTATTTACTTATAGAATTTTTAAAGGAGTATCATACTTAAATATATATTTTTGATTCTTCATAATTTAAAAAGTCTACTCATTTTACTTATTCAATACAAAATCCTATACTCAGATTATAGCTTTCTATCAGCAGCTCTTTAAATAAAATATTTTTCAATAACGGAAACAATGGCACCTTTGGTTTCCAAAGCTTACCTCATAAGAAAAGTTTAAATGATTTTATTGAAAAACTGCTCTACCCTGATGGATCTCTATAGTATCCTCTGGTTTGATTGCAAAACGGTCCTTATTGGGAAAAGTGATAAAACATCCTTTCATACAAATTGTAACAGTTTGATGAGGATGCAAGGAGAGACTTAAGGGACTACTTCCTTCAAGAATGACGAGAGATTGTACCTTTAAATCAGTATTCTTCACAATTGCTGCAAAAGCTGGAAAAACCCAAATATCCCAAAACACAATTGCAATAAAAGCGCAAATATATTTTAGCATTCCAAGATTCCTTCTTCAACAAAGCGCTTATATAACACAAAATGAAGAGCATTTGTCACCTTAGCAGGTGAGGTAATATTAGGCACATAAATAGCTAAGTTAAATGAAAATTTTTTACTATCAAATGAAGTAAAATGCACCTGTGGGGCAGGATGTTTTAAAACCCCATCTGTTGCAAAAGCAATCTCTAACAAAATTTCAACAATACGCTCTGGAGGAATATTGGAGGAAACAGTAACAGGGATGTCAATCCGCCCTATTTTATTACGTCGCGTCCAATTACTAACATTATTATTGATGAGACTTGAATTAGGGATAATAATCGTCTTCCGTTGAAATGTTTCAAGTTCGGTTGCACGGACACTAATCCGTTTAACAATACCACCTACTGAGCCAGATTCCACATAATCCCCCAGTTTAAACGGTCTTCCGACTAAAATAATCAGTCCAGAGACAAAATTTTGCACAATATTCTGTAAACCAAAACCTATGCCAAGCGAAAGCCCACCAGCAATAAGAGCAAAATTTCTAAGATCCAAACCTGCCATCGACAATCCTATCAAAGCAGACAGAACAATACTGCTATAACTTAGAACCGTTTTGATAGAATTACGCACACCAGAATCGAATTCATCATAGGATAATATCGTGCTATCTAACCAACCAATAAATTGACGAATGATAAAAAAACAAGCAAAAAAAACAACGATTCCTGTAAGGATAGAAATCAAAGAAATAGAGACATTTCCAATTTGAAAACCAGTCACCAACTGCCACAACACTTCTCTCAAATCAGAGTAGGAAAATCCAAACTGTACGGCAATTGGCATTGCACAAAATACGATAACAAATAAATTAAGGAAAATGCTCAAGATACTCCCTAATTGATTCATCGTTTTCTCTTCTAAATGGAACCATTGCATCAAACTATGACCAACGATCGTTTTCATAAATTGTCCTTTAGTTCCAATTGCTTGCGCGCTTTTTATCCCCAAATACATGAGAACTAAAAATGCCCCCCCGATGACAATTTGCTGCACAAGAAAACGTGCCAAACCGACATAACCTAAAAAATTCATTACAATCAGCAATATCCCCAATACAATGAGAGGAACACGTATATAAAATGGCCAAAAGTACGGTTCCCTCTGTTGTTCTTGGGAAATCCTACTAAACCGCAAAGGGACAAATGCGATAAGAAACAACAATATTGCCACAAGAAAAACAGCAATAAAACTTTTGGCAATTGTTAAGGAAAGAGAAGCTGAAACTATTTGATAAATACTATCAAAAACAGCATCAAATGCCAAAATTCCACCTAAAAAAGTGAACAAAATCACCAATTGATATGCCACCGACGATGTAACATTAAAAAGATGCATATGTGTCATATTTGTTGTTAAAAGAACAACGGCTAAACGATTTATCAAAAAAACTAAGATAACTTGATAACCTATCGTATCAAAGACTGCTGTGAGTTTTCCTAGCTCTAAATTAAAACTACGGAACAGAAATAAGACAAGATAAACGCAAAAAACACAGACAAGCGAAGGTAAGAGAACAGAAATAAAAGCGATTAATAAGCGTTGTAAATAAGATATCTCCTCATTTCTTTTAGCAAAGTGGTCATGCACATATATAAGAACTCTACGAGAAAAATAAGAAAGTCCCAAAGCAGTAAAAAGTGGAATCAACAAGGAAAGAAAGAGCTGTAACAATTTGAAATAAAATACAAAATTCCACCAAGAACTCAAAAGTAAAAGAAAATCAGATGAAGCTTCTTTTGTTTTCTGGACGAGATGTTGAACCATCGGGATTGAAAACACGAGCTTGTGCGTAAGAGTGCGTTTAAAAAGTTCTCGAGATTGAGAAATAGCAAGTTCAGATATTCTATTTGCAGCCAAAAATATCGCTTCAAACCGAAGCACTATGTTATTAATCTCAGTTTTTTTCTCCATCAACTGAGACTGCTCCTTAGCTATTTTTTTTAAGTTTTCTACGCCATCATGGAGCTCTATCAATTGATCAAGAAGTACATTAATATCATTGAGGGGCGCACGCAAAATGAATGCTTCTTCTATCGCCCGTTTACTGATATTTCGCGCACGAGAGCGTAGTTCCGCCAAAGCGTTCTCGTCTTCTAATTTATTTTCAAAATCTTTTTTCAAAGTTTCTGTATTTTGTTCAAGATTCTTAATAACAAGCTGTTGTTGTTGAATAATCTCATCAATTAATTGAGAGCTTGCCTGTTCAACAATTGCATTTTGTGACCGAAGAGCCCCCCATGCACAAGAGCCAAAAACAACGATAATCGAAAAAACAAAGAGAAGTATGCGTATCTTTTTTCTAAAAAATAAATACATATCTGCCTTAGATGTATAAATTAGGAATCTACCCCTCCTTTTTTAAGAATATGGCATGAAATAAATATTTTCAACTTGTGTAGAATAATTTATAAGCTTTCTCTTATCCTATAATACTGATAAGAGAAAAAAGATAATAGTAAGTGTGAAGACAATAAAATTAAAGAAAGTGTTTTAGCATGTTTTTTTTGCAACTCCCTTGCAAAAAAGAAAATTTTTTTCCCTTTACGATCTGGCTTCTTTTGTCAGGCTTTGGCATGTTGTTGATAAGCAATCTAGGAGCCGCTGCTTATTTAATAAAACAACCACAAGAAAATAATATAGTCAAAACGAACAGTTTTTATCCACAAAACAAATCTCATCGATTAAAGGCTATAACAACTGAAAATAAAAACTTTGCAACGTTTCATATAAATCTTATTCTTCCTAACGGTGGCTTTCTCCCAACATTAAATCTTTTTTTAGTCATTGTCATCGTTATTTGCACACAATTTAGAAACCTTAAGACACAATATTTTTCAAATAAACGCGCTCCTCCTCTTGCTTGAATTATAAAACGACACTCTTATCTTAGCCTTGCCTTTATTAATAACTCTTAAGATTGCCTATTAGCGGAATATATCATGCGTACACCCAGTTGGTTGACTACTCTTTATTGTTTGATCCTTTTAAGCAGCATTTATGTTGCCTTACCCAATTTATTTTCGCAAGAACAGGTCAAAAATTCGCAATTTTTAACGAATACCCGTGTAACACTTGGTCTTGACCTTCAAGGAGGCTCTTCTCTCCTCCTCGAGGTCGATAGCAAAACGTTAAAGCGTGATCAATTACACATACTTTTAGCAAATGTGCGTAACACACTGCGTGAAAAACAAATCCCAACTTCCAGTGCTCGTATCATCGAAGACAGCATCGTTGTACTTGTTTCTGATCCGTTACAAATCGAAAAAGCACTTTCTGCTTTGAAGACATTGGTAAGCCCCATACATCGTGGTTTTGGCGCTACAGCCGATGACATTGCTATCAGTTCTCAAAATGGAACTATCCGTGTTACATTAACGGAAGCTGGTATAAAAGATCGTATAAGCAATGCTATTGAACAAAGCCTAGAAATCATTCGTCGCCGTATAGATCAAGTTGGTGTTACTGAACCTGCTATACAAAAGGTTGGAATGGATCGTATTATGGTGCAATTGCCAGGTTTACAAGATCCAAAGCAGCTGCGTGATCTTTTAGGAACAACCGCTAAAATGACCTTTCATCTGGTGCCCTCCAATGTTGATATCAATAATCCTCCAATAGGTGTTTCAATCCTTCCTGGCTATACTGATGAGGCGCAACACTATGCAATTTATGATCAAATTGCCTTAGATGGAAATGTCCTGAAAGACGCCCGCGCAGGTTTTGACCCACAAATACCAGGACGTTCTATTATTTCATTCACGCTAAATTCCGCTGGTGCAAAAATATTTGCGGAAATAACACGACAAAATATTAACCGTCCTTTTGCCATCGTTCTCGATAACAAAGTTTTGACTGCTCCTACTATCAATAGCGTCATTCCTAACGGACAAGGTCAAATTACAGGAAGCTTTGACGCCAAAGAAGCATCAACTCTCGCTGCTCTACTACGCGCAGGCTCTCTACCTGCTCCACTAACCGTCATTGAAGAAAGAACTGTAGGTCCAAATCTTGGTGCTGATGCGATTCAAATGGGACTTTACACCGGTATAATCGGCTTCATTCTTGTGACAATTTTTATTTTTCTTCTCTACAGAGTTTGGGGGATCATTGCGAATATAGCACTTGCACTCCATACTATTTTAACATTTGCAGCACTCAGTCTTCTAGGTGCAACACTCACACTCCCAGGTATTGCAGGTATTATTTTAGGCATCGGTATCTCTGTTGACGCCAATATTCTCATCAATGAACGGATTCGTGAAGAAAGCCGAAAAGGGATAAGCGCCTTTGCCGCCTTAGATCGTGGTTTCAAACATGCTTTTGCGACCATTGTTGATGCCAATATTACTGCAATTATTGCAACTATTTTACTGTTTTGGTTTGGTACCGGTCCTGTTCGCGGTTTTGCTGTAACAATGTTGCTTGGTATTATCATCTCGATGTTTACAAATATCACCATTGTGCGCATCATGATGATTTGGATAATCCGTAAATGGAAAATGAAAACTCTACATCTTCACTCTATTTTCAATATTATCCCACAAAATACGACTTTCCGCTTTATGAAAGCACGTTTCATTGGTATTGGCGTCTCAATTATTTTATCACTTGCTTCCGTTTTTCTGTTTTTAAAACCTGGCTTAAATTTTGGAATTGATTTCATTGGTGGAAGCCAAATGAGTATTACCACAAAAGAGCCTGCAAACTTAGCAACTTTGCGTTCAAAGCTTTCTACCCTCAATATTGGTGAAATTACATTACAGAATATTGATAATGCAAACACTGTGTTGATTCGCATGCAGAAACAAAGCGGTGGTGAAGCACAACAAACCATCGTCATCGATAAAGTCAAAACAGCCGTACAAAGCATCTATCCAGATGCCACATTTGACCAAATAGAGGTTGTTGGTCCAAAAATTTCAGGTGAACTTGCCACAGCTGCTTTTACTGCTGTTATTCTCGCAGCAATTGCTATGTCCCTCTATATATGGCTACGCTTCGAATGGTTCTTTGCCGTTGGAGCAATTATAACGCTTATCTTAGATACAACAAAAATGATTGGTTTTTTTGCTTTATTTCAATTTGATTTCAATTTAACAGCCATCGCTGCTCTTTTAACAATTGTTGGTTATTCGATAAATGATAAGGTGGTTGTTTATGATCGAATGCGTGAAAACATGCGTCTTTATAAAAAAATGCCGTTGCGCGAACTCATTGATCTCTCAATTAACCAAGTTCTTGTCCGTTGTCTCTTTACATCAGCGACCACAGTTCTTGCCATGTTACCTATGGCGATATGGGGTGGCAGTGCCGTCCATAGTTTTGCTGTCCCCATGGTTTTTGGGATTGTCATTGCAACATCATCTTCTATCTTTATTGCCGCTCCCATTTTACTCTTGTTAGGAAATTGGTGGCATAAACGGAATAATCGTATAAACACGAAACTAAAATGAACATACCATGCTACTTAATATGATAAACTCTCTCTTTCTTTTCAGAAAAGACTTACAATTGTTTCAACTCATTCATTTTTTTGATAAAAAGTCGTAATAATCCATGCTCCATGACACACCACTGATTACAACTATTGTTGCAGGCTTATGTTTAGCCTTTCTTTTAGGAATGATTGCCAGCCGTCTGCGTATATCACCACTCGTGGGATACTTGTTAGCGGGTGTTATCGTAGGACCCAATACAGGTGGTTTTAAAATAGATTCCGTTATTATCAACCAACTGGCAGAAATTGGTGTCATTCTACTGATGTTTGGTGTTGGGCTCCATTTTTCATTAAAAGACCTTTTATCGGTAAAAACGATTGCGATCCCTGCCGCCATTGCACAGATGGCATTTTCTACTGTTCTAGGTTTATGCTTAGGTTTGATCATGGGATGGGGTTTCAGCGGTAGTCTAGTCTTTGGTTTAGCTTTATCAATAGCAAGTACGGTTATTCTGCTGCGTGCTTTGCAAGAACGCCATCTTATTGAAACAGAAAAAGGACGCATTGCTGTTGGCTGGCTAATTATTGAAGATTTAGCGATGGTCCTTATTCTTGTTCTCATACCATCACTAGCAAATGTTCTTAGCAATACCAAAAAGGAAGCAATTGATCCTCTTGTTCAGTGGTTAGATTTAAGTATTTGGGGGGTTTTTGGTCTCACCATCTTGAAAGTCATCATCTTTATCGCTCTTATGCTTGTTATCGGACGCCGTGTTATCCCGTGGTTATTAAAAATAAGCGCACAATCGGGATCACGTGAATTGTTTCGTCTAAGTGTCTTTGCCATTGCATTAGGAGTAGCGTTTGGAGCAGCCCATCTCTTTGGCGTTTCTCTTTCTCTTGGTGCTTTTTTTGCAGGCATGGTTATGAGTGAATCCGAATTAAGCCACCGTGCAGCGGAAGAATCTTTACCACTACGAGATGCATTTTCTGTTCTTTTTTTTGTCTCTGTAGGTATGTTATTTGACCCAGGAAAACTCTTGAGTCATTTTTTTCCTCTCTTAGCAACGCTCTTCATTATTATACTAGGAAAATCTGTTATTGCTTTTTTTATCGTAAAAGCTTTTCGCTATTCTAACGCAACAGCTTTGACTATTTCTGCAAGCCTTGCCCAAATCGGAGAGTTTTCTTTTATCCTTGCCGGTTTAAGTTTGAGTTTGGGGCTCTTAAACAATGATGCTCATGATTTAATTCTTGGAGGAGCAATTCTTTCTATTTTACTCAATCCCCTTGTTTTTATTGCTTGTGATAAAATTAAAAAATATCTAGAAAACTTGCCTACAAGTGTACAAGATACACAAACAATCATTGATATTGATCTACAAGATTCTGACCATGATTTTTTACCAATGACCTTGAAAACCAATCATATCGTGATTATTGGCTACGGTTGTATTGGTAAATGTATCGCATTATCTTTAATAAAAACAGGTGAACCTGTAGTAATCGTCGAAGAATCAAAACGCCTCGCTGATAAAGCAATTGCAGATGGCTTCGAAGTGATTTGCGGCAATATCATTCAACAAGAAATAATGAACGCAGCAAATATGAGTAATGCATACAAAGTTGTTATTACAATGCGAAGTACCATTGAAATAGGAGAATGCATCGTCAATATCCGTAATATGAAAAAGGATATTCAAATAATCACACATGCATTATCCGATGTAGAAACAAATTATCTCATTGATTTGGGTGCGGATGTCGTAGTAACTGATGACGAAGAAATTGCTAACGGTATTATCGAACATATAACAGAACAAAGATCTGTAAAAAATATGCACAATCATGTAATGAATTTACAAAAAATATAAAATGGATAAAGAAGCGTGAAACTAAAGCGATTTATATGGCCATCTATTGGTATTTTAGCAATGCTGATCTCTATCCGCATTCTTTATGTAAAACTTTCTACCATTTCTTTTGGTGATGTGTTGGAGCGCTTAAGCAATTTAAATACACAAGACTGGCTGTTAGCCAGTTTGTGCTCTCTTTTAGCCTATACTGCTCTTGCTGGTTATGACCGGATTGCCTTGCAACATCTTGGCCATAAAATTTCTTGGCTTTTTATCGCATTATGTTCATTTACGACCTATGCTCTTTCACATAATATCGGTGCTTCCGTTTTTTCTGGTGCAGTTGTTCGCTATCGTGCATATAAAATAAAAGGATTAAATGGAACAGAAATTGCCATATTGGTGGGTTTTTGCTCTTTTACCTTTGTGATAGGAACAATTCTGCTTTTTGGCATCGTTTTGATTTTGCAACCTGAAATTATCAAGCTCATTCATAATGAATTTCCCGAATGGCTTGGGACAACAGTTGGTGCAATACTGCTCGGCAGTATTGCACTTTATACCTTTGGTAGCTGGCTTCAATTATCCCCCTTACATTTGAGTAAAAAAATTCAACTTTCTTACCCACAATTTAAAATTGTCATCCAACAACTTCTCATTAGCCCCCTAGAACTTTTAGCCGCAGCAGGAATTATATACGCTGTCCTTCCTCATAATACAGATATTCATTTTATTTCTGTCCTCGGTGTTTTCCTAGCATCTTTCACCATAACCCTCCTCTCCAATGCTCCTGCCGGAGGGATTGGTGTTCTAGAAGCCTTATTCATAACAGGCATGCCGAACGTAAACCCCACGGACGTTGTTGCAGCACTTATTGTCTTTAGAATGCTCTATTTAATCATACCACTTATCATTTCGTTATTTATTGTAGCAATTTTTGAAGCTCAACAATACTGCAAACAGGCCACCAAGATGCCACCTAAATAAATAAAAAGAAACCATAGCTTTTTTCGCAATACATAAATAACAATAACCGTATTGGATTTTGTCTCGTATATAAATCAATACAATTATTATTTTTAATTTATCTTTTTATATTGCCTTAAAGCCTTTCTTTTTCCACATCGACTTCATGATATAAAAGAGATAAAAAGATTTTATCTTTCAATTTTCTTCAAAAAGCTCTTCTAGAATTCTATCTAATAAATTTCGTATAAAAAATAACGATTTTTATCATCTTCCTTGAATCGGTTTCCTCTATTGAAGATTGAATTTTTTATAATGTTATTTCCTCTATGCAGTTTCTCATGATAAGAAGGATTTCAAAAATTTTCTAAATAACACACAAAAGATCACTTCACAAAAATAACGCAGCATCGCCTCTCTTAAGCAGTCCCTCATAAAAGCCTTTTTGAACGTAAAAATTTATTAACTTATACCCCTTTTGCATATCGAGACGCATGCATTAAAAACGTCTTAAAAAGAGTGATAACCAAATTGATTTACCCCTCCTCTATACCCTTTCCACTCTCTATCATAAGAGGATATTTCTATCACTTTAACATATAGAATAGTGCGCCTTTTTCTTCTTATCCAAGTGGAGAAATAAGGATTTTAGATAAATTTCGACGATCCATTTCAACCACTTTAAAGCATAAACCATCAGCTTCAAAACTTTCCCCCTCATTAGGTAAATGGCCAAACCGCCAAAGCATAAATCCTGCAAGAGTTGTATAACGATCTGCTTCATCAACAAGATCACGCCCAAGATAACCACTTAAACGGCGGATATCAGCATATCCTTCCACAAGAAGGCTTCCATTTTCAAGTTGTTCTGCGATCATGGGTTCTTCATCATCATCAGGAAAATCACCAGCAATAGCTTCAAGAATATCTGTTGGTGTTGCAATTCCCTCAAAAGATCCATGTTCATCAACAATAATTGCCAGCTGGATTGAAGAATGACGTAATTGCTCCATCAATCGCAAAACACTCGTATTCTCATGAACGACGAGGGGTTCGCGCATAGCTTTTTTCCAATTGATTTTTTTGCCCTCAGCCAAGTTTAAAAGAAGATCTTTTGTCAAAGCAACCCCAACAAATTCATCTACTTTTTCACGCGCTAAAATTAAGCGGCTATGTTTAACTTGTTGCAATTCTTCACGCATTTCATTCTCATCGCTGTTTAAATCCAACCACTCAATTTCATTGCGCGGCGACATAATAGAACGAACAGGTCGATCAGCCAAATCGAGAACACCACGAATCATTTCCTTTTCTTCTGGTCGAAATAACTCAGAAGTTGCTGCCTGTTCAGCAATGACATCTACAGTTTCCCCAAGATGACCGTCTTTGTTTCCGCCTCCTAAAAGTTTCAAAACAGCATCAGCTGTTCGACCACGAAGATCATTTGTTGTAATCATTTTTTCACGATTACGGCGTCCAATTTGATTAAAAGCCTCAATGAGAACAGAAAAACCAATAGCAGCATATAAATACCCTTTTGGAATATGAAAGCCAAATCCCTCAACAATGAGAGTAAAGCCTATCATCATCAAAAAGCCAAGACAAAGGATAACAATAGTGGAATGACGATTAATGAAGCGCATAAGAGGGCCAGATCCATACATCATCACCCCCATAGCAGCAATGACTGCTATATACATAACAACAGCCTGCTCTTTTGCAATCATACCTGTTGCAGTAATAATACTGTCGAGGGAGAAAACGGCATCTAATACCACGATCTGAACAATAACTTGCCAAAAAACTGCATACGCAATACCTGTTTTTCTTTCGTGCGATACCCCTTCTAACCTTTCATGTAACTCCAACGTTGCCTTTGCCAAGAGGAAAGCCCCACCACTAATTAAAATAAAGCTATGCCAACTAAATTCAAAAAACGAGAGTGAAAAAATGATTGTATCGACACTCATCACCCATCCGATAATTGTAAGAAGGAAAAGCCGCATAACTAACGCTAAAGTGAGTCCTATCAAGCGTGCGCGATCACGTAAATGTTGCGGCAATTTTTCCGCTAAAATTGCAATAAAAACAAGATTATCTATTCCTAAAACAATCTCAAGAAAAACCAGTGTGATCAAACCAAACCACACATGAGGATCAGTGATCCACTCCATCATAGTTCACCTTTTAAAAACTTAAAAGCGCGCAATTGATCAAGAACATTGAACGCAAAAACATTGCATTCAAAGAAAGCGAAATATCTCTTAAACATACACAACTATTGATAAAATTTATAAAACAGAACGATGGTGTACACTGCTTATAACCACAAGATGGCTCTTCTGAATTTTTTTCGGGCATTACGCTCGACGATCCTCCAACTATAGTACTCATAGTACCGCATAATAATCAGAACATTTACTTATAGAGCATCTTATAATGGGACTATTTTTATATAAGATCAAGAGGTGTATCATATTTTTAACCATACAGCTAATAAAGCTATCGACTTTACGATTTCATATAAAAAGCAATAAAACCATCTAGACTTCTTCTCTTAGGAGCGTTATAGAACCGCTTATTCTTATTTTTGATAAGCTGTGGGTGATTAGCTCAGTCGGTAGAGCAGCTGACTCTTAATCAGCGGGTCGTGGGTTCGATCCCCTCATCACCCACCACTCGTTTTTATCTTAGCGACAACTTATTGATCTAACATATGTTTTTTGTAGTGAGGGACCTGCAAATAAAAGCAGGGGAATAGGATTTCCTAACACTTCTCTTGTAGCTTGCCACCAGGTTTTGCACAATTTGACACCAGGTTTTGCAGCAATTCATTTTTTTTTCACAGAGTTTTTAAGCAATTCTCAAAGTGGTTTTAAGAGGTGTTTAGAGCCGCTTTTATGAGTCTTATTTTGCCCTACCCAGAATCACAATTTGAGATGATTCATTTCTTCCAGCAATCCCCTTATTTGACACCTAAAATCTGTAAAATATGCATGCAGAGACCAACAAATTTTGTATCATTTGCATCATATTTTGTAAAAATAACCTCATTTTCAAAGGATTTTCATTTTTTCAAAGGGCTCTCAAAGGGTCTTCAAAGGCCTTTCAAAGGACATTTATTGCCCCCTTTATGCATATTTTTCTCTTATGATTTTCTTTATAGGTCACTAAAACGTGTAAAATCAGATTGGAAAGCAAGAGGAACAGTTCCTGTAGGACCATGGCGTTGTTTGGTGATAATCACTTCCGCTTGCCCCCTCACCTGATCCATCTTCTCTTGCCATTTGACAGATTCAACACTGCCTTCCTTTGGCTGTTCATTTTTTAAGTAATAGTCTTCACGATAGACAAACAAAACAATATCAGCATCTTGTCCAATCGAACCGGATTCACGTAAATCAGAAAGTTGTGGGCGCTTATCGGTGCGATTTTCAACTTGCCGTGAAAGCTGTGAAAGAGCAATGATGGGAATATTCAGCTCTTTCGCCAATGCCTTGAGAGCCATAGTAATGGCTGTCATTTCTTGCACACGATTGTCTGAGGAACACTTGGTATGACCCGTCACGAGCTGGATATAATCAATAATCAAAACATCTAAACCATGTTGTCGTTTGAGGCGCCTTGCACGCGCTGCCAATTGAGCAACGGACAAACCACCCGTTTGATCGATATAAAGCGGGGCTTTTTGCAGAGAACGTGTCATGTGGATGATTTTAGTAAATTGCTGTTCTGAGAGATTGCCCCGCCTAATATCAGAAGAAGAGACTTCTGTTTGTTCAGAAATGATACGGGTTGCTAATTGCTCTGAGGACATTTCTAACGAGAAGAATCCAACAATGCCTCCTTCATTGTCTTGTTCCTGTGTATGGTCATCACGTGTGTAAGCATTAGCAATATTAAAGGCAATGTTGGTTGCAAGAGAGGTTTTCCCCATACCGGGGCGACCAGCGAGAATAATGAGATCAGATTTTTGTAATCCTCCCATTTTCTCATCAAGGTTTTTGATATGGGTTGCGATTCCTGAAAGCCTTGAGGAACGCTTTTTCGCAGCACTTGCCATGGTAAGCGCCTTTGTAAGAGCGCCTGCAAAATTTTCAAATCCACCGCCATATTTTCCCTTTTCTGCCAATTCAAACAACTGCTGTTCAATCCTTTCAATCTGTTGTGAGGGCTTCAGTTCTACAGGAGCATCAAAGGCTTTATTAACAATTTCATTGCCAAGATTAATCAAACAGCGTCGAAGGAAAAGATCATAAATAATCCGCCCATAATCTTGCGCATTAATGATGGTGACGGCTTCTTTAGCGAGACGTACAACGTAATGAAAGACAGTGATTTCACCAATCTTTTCTTCTGCTGGAAGAAAGGGTTTCATGGTCACGGGATTGGCAAGTTTTCCCTTATGGATCATCTGTGAGGCAATCGCAAAGATCTTTTGATGCAAGGGTTCAAAAAAATGGGATGCTTTAAGAAAGTCCGAAACGCAATCAAGCGCATCATTGCTTATGAGAATTGCCCCGAGCAAAGCTTGTTCCGCTTCAAGATTGTGTGGGACCTCTCGAAATGAAGAGAGCATGTTATCCCTTTGATTTTCTTGTGCACGGCATTCTACGAGGTTGACTTTTCCCATGGCTGTTTTCCCTTCTCTGGTGCTTCTAAGGTGATTTCTGTAGTATAGCCACTTTGTTTCTCATAGCGGTGGGTCACGGTTGCAGCTTTCCATGGACCATTGATTTGCTCACGGAACCCTTGCAAAAGGAGAGGTTGATCGGCCATGATTTCTGGACGCCCTTCTAAAACCAAAGAACCACTGCCCATGCTACGGCACAGCCGGTCTGATTCTGATGCGGCAGCAGCTAAAGCTTCCTCTCTGCAAGGATAGCAACCACGCAAACGCCGTGTGGGACCTTTGAGGTTTGTGCGATATTTGACAGATAGCTGTTTACCTTGCGAGCGATCAAAGTACGTTGATTCAACGCTGCCATATTGGGTGCGTGGCTCGAGGGTAAATTCCCAACTGGAACAATCATGCTTGGCAAGAGTGAGGGGCGGTAAATTGTTGCCGCTTAAAAATAAAAATTTATTGTCTTTGATTAAAAAACGTGCCTGCATACGCTCTGCAAGGCGGGTTAAAAAATCAATTGTCGATTGATCAGTGCGCACCACATAAGGCAAGGTTTTGCTATAAAATTCTTGGTCGACTTTGGCTTGATAACCATGGCGCTTGGCTAAGCTTTCAACAATCTCACCAATGGTTTTATTGTCAAAATGCTCACTTGCTTGTTCTTTGAGTTCGCCACGCATTGAAGCGCTTTTGCCGCAAAGGTGTAAAACCTCTCCATCACTGCCCCCGATACTGACAACAGATTCAACAACAAAACGCCCCATAACCGCACTGATGCTGTCCTGATAACCAAACAGCACCTGCAGAGTACTGTTCTTTTGTGGAACCTCTAAATCATTGTCCCTATCATCAAACTCCGCTTCAAAACGATCGGCTTCATTGCCGGCATGATCGGTAATGGTGGCGCTAAGAAGACGCTGGTAAAAAACCTCATGGACGGGTTTGTCTCCAACCTTAACCTCGATAAAAGGATATGTCCGCCTTAATCCCATAACCGCTTCACTCTGCTTTGAGGAGGAACAAAGACAAATTCAGGCAAAGTGATCTCTAAACCCCGTGGCAAAACAGCACCATATTGGGCAATCCCTGGATTGGCTCTCAAGGTGGCTTCTAAATAGCCCTCTACGAATCCAGCCTGTTGACGGTCTCCCAACACCGCCATGGCATGTTGAAAGCAAATCAGATCGAGGCTCATATCTTCTAACTCTACAACAACGTGCTTTGCTGGTAGCTTCATAGCTGTTGTCCCTCTTGGAAATATCCTTGTGGTTTGCCCCCATCAAAAAAGGGCAACAGACTGATGGAATAACGGATACGCTGCGATTGACCAGAGCGACTGATATAATCGTGGTCTTTCGTGATGGAGGTAATCACCACGGGACCATGGAATATGGCACTATAACTCATATCATTGACCCAACGAAGCATCTGCACCGGTTTTGCTGCTCGTATGGTCATGGTGAGTGCATCAATGGCTATACGATCACCAAACTCTTCTGGAAACCACACGCCATGGATGGTTTTGGCATCATTGCCATAGCCGGTAAATTGCAAGCTGGGGGCTTTGCCAAAACGCTCCATAGACACCCATGAGGCGGAGAACTCTTCTTCAAAGGATTGGAAATTCAGCCAATCGACATAAAATTGATGCGGACCTAGCATCATCAAAGGATCTTTCATTTTCCTCCTCCCCTCATTGTTTTCCCTCCCCTTATTCTGTGCCGCCATGCAAGGCATTGGCTTTTGCCCGTTGGAGGGCATGACTTACCGCACGGCCGGTAGCAAGAGGATCACGCGCCCCATTGACATGCACGGTGACATTTTGATGGTGATAAACGGATGCGCTCTGCTTGCTTTTGTCCGTTGCCTGCGTTGTCACAGGGCTGGTTTGCGGGTGACCGGCAAATTGTACAATCGGCTGCAAAGCTGTTTTGCCACCAAGCCAACTGGGCAAATGAAACATGTTGGAGATATCAATCGAACCAATCCATCCTTTGATGCGACCGGATAAGGATTTAAAAAAATCAGCCAACTTTGTGATGGAGGACATAAAGCCATCGACAATCCCATTGGCAAGATCTTCTCCAGCCTGTTCCATACCCGCCTTGGCTTCTTCTGAGAGCTTTTCGCGAGCAAAAAAACTGCTCAACCAGCTCCAAAAGCTGGAGAGACTTTGCTTAAAACCCTCCCAGACATTACCAAACCATTGGGATATAGCGACAAGCCCCTGTTTGAACTTTTGCCAAGCTTGAGAAAAGTCAAAAGCAGCAGAAAGGGTATTTTTCCACTTGGTGATGGTTGCGGTATCAGCACCAAAAAAGCGCATGACAGCTTCAAAGATACGGCCAAAAGCGTGGACCAGCCCGCGAGCAAAACCTTTGACAAAAGAAGAAAACCGGTCCCAATATTTCCACAAGGCAAAACAAGCAGCCATGATCACTGCAACAACAGCGGCAATGAGCGCCCCTATCGGGGTAAAAACAGCACCAACAACAGAAGCAATGCCAGCAGCCACCACTTCTATCACTGTGCCAACCCAGCCAAATGTAGCTGCAAAGGCGGAACTCAAGACCATAAGCCCGCGAAAGCCTGCCACCAACAAAGTCATGGGTCGCAAGAGACGAAGCGTGCTCCCACCAAGAGTTGCCGCCATGATTCCCAAAGAGCGCCCTGAAGCGATTAAGCTGCGCCAATTGGTTTTAAGGACACGACTCACAGTACCAATTTTGATCAAAGAGCCCATCAATTGAAGCAAACCAAGCCGTGTGCCAGCCATGGTAAAGCGCAACACCCGCAGAGCAATATTAAAAGCCATCAAGGCGGCAATGGTTTTGACAATCGCACTGGTTAAGGCGGGATGGGCATTGGCCCATGCCATCAAGCCATTGATAAAATTGCCAACACTGGCCATCAAATTGTTGACATGGGGCAACAACACGTTGCCAATGGTAATGCCCAAAGCCACGATGCGGTTTTGCAAAAGTTCAAATTGCCGGATGGCACCAGTTGCTTGTTTATCCGCTTCTTGCTCTACGGAGCCTTTAAAAACTTTGGGGTCTTTAACAAATTCGAGCGCTTGGCTTAACAATTCTGGATTGCCAACCAATTTGGCAAAGTCACCGGTAAAATCGCGCCCAGCAATGGCAATCAGGGAACGCATACCCTGTTCGGATTTGGCTAAAACATCAAAAAAGCGCACTAACGTGCCGGTTGCATCTTTGTCGATGTCTTGGAGAAACTTTTGCCGTGACAGCCCAATATTGACAAAAGCATCTTCAATATGTTTGCCCCCTGCCTGAATACGCGAACTCATGGCATTAAAACCACGCGCCGCACTCTCAGGGACAATCCCCGCAGAAATCATCGCGGTACCAAAAGCAGCCGTTTCACGGGCAGTGAGCTTAAACATGGTGGCAGCACCGGTGGCACGATTGGTAAAATCAGACACTTCACTGGCTTTAGCCGCCATATGGTTGGAGAGATGGTTGATGGCATCGCCTAACTCTTCAATGCCTGTCTGATTGAGTTTGAAGACATTGCGCAATTTGGCAAAGCGTTCACCAATCTGGTCCCCCGTCATATCAAAAGCCACAGCCGCTTTGGCAGCGTAAAGACTAAAAGCTTCGAGATCTTGCTCGCCAATCCCCGCTTGGCTGGCACTGGTCATCAGTTCCAAAACCTCACGTGCAGCAAGCGGGATTTTGGTTGAGGTCTCAAGAGCAAAGCGGCGCAATTCCTTTAAGCGATGCAGAGGCGCATCAAGAACCTTTTCCAAGCCCTTCATCGATTGATCAAATTGCATGGCCTTATAGAGGGGGGCAATCAAGGTTGCGGTTTGGGCAATTGCCCCCACCATGCGCCCTCGCGCTTGGATAAAAGCCATTTCAGCATTCTTGGTTGCATCCTCAAGATGTTGAGGATCAAACCAATTTTTAAAGTGTTGTCGTGTCTTGTTTTGCAAATGGGCAACATCGGCACTAAAGGCTTGCAAATCGCGCTTGGCAGAGGCTATCCCTTCTTGCAGATGATTGACAAAACGCACAACAAGGGAAACATCCATAACAGCTCCTATTCCAACATCTGCTGTTCATATTCTTGGGATTTCAAGCGTGCTAATTCATTGCGATAAAAAATGACATCCAGCCAATCCATCTGGTTGATCTCTAAAGCCGACCAACGAAAATGAAGCGCTAATTCGGCTCCAAATTGTCCAGCATAAGGGATTGGCGTCCCATAAAAAAAGCAAAAAAAGCCTTCAAGATTGCCATCATATCAACAGTATCAATCCGATCAATCAGTTCAACCGTTTCATGGGACATATCCGCCAAAAGCGCTGTAATGCCTTCTGTCGCCTCATTGGTGAATAAAACTTGCGAAAGCTTGACAAGCAGAACATCATTGGAGAGCGTTTTCTGCTTGCCAATTTCTGGAGCCAGCAATTGTGTCAATTGCGGTCCAATCAGCACTGCCAATTGCTTGGCATGTTTGAAGGTGGGGCGATAAAAGGTTAATTTATTGCGTGTTGCTTGCTTACCATCACTGTCTGATATAAGCAGCGGCACTTGCAATTCCACAGCAATGCTTGTTTGTAAATTTGTCATCATAGTTTCCTATAAATTGAGGATAGAGCGCCTGCGCCCACCAATATCCTGCCCATTGCGCACAAGCCAACCACCCCGTTTAAATGAAAAGCGATGCAAAACAGCACCATCCCAATATTCGCTATAGTCCCAAATATTCTTAATCTCACAATCATAGCCCGTCGCTTTTCCAGCAGTAAGACCCTCGCTATCGACTTTGACCAAGCGCCCTGTGACATCAATGGAATGTTCATGCTCGCGCCCATCTTCTTCAGACACCACATGTTTTTTGCCAGTAAATTTATGACGAAGACCAGGGGGACCAGCAAAGATACCGATAACTTCGGGGGTATGACTGCGGATCTTCATTTGCAAGCTTAAAGCTTTCACACCAAGACCGCTCACATCAATTTGCATATCAGAACCGCCTGGTTGATAGGTTTCGGTGAGTTCTTCTAAGGTGGGCAGTTTGAGTGTTTCAAGATCAAGATGAAGATTGACATCATCATCAACAATCAGGGTAAAACCACGAACAATCCGTAAAGTCATGCTTCACTCCTTGCTGCTTTGCGATAGCTCTCTAGCGTATCGCCAAATTGATAGGTCATTTTCTTTTGGATGTCTTCAGCCAATCGGTCAAAATAAGCGCCATTGCGCCGGCTCCCAAAACTTAAATCTTCTAGAGGAGGCACTTCTTCGGCATCAAATTCAACCCGCAGCTTGCCCAATTGCAAAGTGCTATTGGAATTCAAATCACGATCAAACCAAACACGTCCACCAAGCAGGGCACCACGAGCAATCATATCATCAAGAAACTGCGTGAGACTTCTCGTAATGGCAATGACATGTTGACCGGTCAAATTCTCATCATTGGCAAAAGGGCGGAAACTATTGATGATGGTCTTTTCCAGTGCTGCACGGGTGCGCACCACATTGACAAAGCGCCAAAGCGGATCAGAAGATGTGGTATGATTGCCCCATAAAATCCGTCCATTGGCAGCCATTTGACCTTGCGCATTTTGGCTAAGCCGTGCCGGAATAAAGGTAGCAATATCGGCTTGGTTAAGACGATTTGCCTCATGATCGATTTCGCCATCAAAATAGCTAATGGGGCGCGCTGTGCCTAAAATGCCATGTACATCTTGGTTTGAAGGCGACCAAAAAACACCCCCCTTTTGCTTATCGCGTTTGATAAACATCGCTGCGGCAAAGGGACTTGCCGGTTTAATACAATAACCACCCTCACCGTTTGCCACCCGTACAAAGGGGTCAATCAAATAACAAAAGCGTGAGGAAAAATCAGCGCGATAAGCAAGGCTTTCTTCGGTGTTTTTGCCCCCTGTGTCAAAAACCGCAATTGCTTGCAGCTTTTCGGCAACCTGTTCTAGCGCATCAGCCACAGGGTTTTTACCATTGTCAAGGCGCCCTGCACTATAAGCTGGTGCCAACAAAATTCCAGGTTCAACCCCTAAATGCCCACGTGCATGGGTCAAAGCATGAACACCGGTTAAGGCAGCATTGGACCCTACCATTTCGGCTTGTGTTTCAGAAATTGTCGACTTTTCTTCTACCCGCACAAGGATAATTTTGGCCTCAACCCCTTGCGCGCATACAGCATGAATCACATCAAGAGCTGTGCCCCTTTGCCCCAGCTTTTGGATTTTCTCTGTTTCATGGGTAAAAACCAAAACAGGCTCGTTTACCGGATAAATTTGTCCATCAGCATCAGGGGCTGTAACAACCGCGCCAATCGCCGTCTGATCAAATGTTGCCAACGGTCTAGAGCTTTCACCAGCCTCAACAATGCGGATACCATGATTAAATTCTGTTGCCATCTTGCGCTCCAAATCAATAAAGCAACAATAACAACAAGGATCAAACCGCATAAGACTGACACTGTCAGTCAAAAAATTCCTTTAAAAAGGCTTTGAAACCCCTTTGAAAAGGACTTTAAAAGAAAATGATATAGCTTAAGCTATCACACAATAAGCGTGCGTCAAACCATTCGATTATTTTTGATACAAGAGCTTGCATCCAACAATGTTGGTTATAATCTATTCTCAACAATTATACTAAGCTTGTTCATCTTTCTCTTATCGTTCTTTCATAGATTCTACCGCTGCGTCTGTCTTAGCCCTTTCAGAAGACAAAGAATTGTTTTCTTCATCAATAATGGGAGGAGAGAACACCCCATCTTTATAAGTCCAACCAATTTGCGCTTCATTTGAGGCAATTGCCTCTCCCTCAGACAAATGAACATAATTTTCTGAGGCAACGATAATATTTGTTACCACACCCTTTTCAACAACTGCATATTCCATAAAAAGCTCCTATATAAAAAATCTCAATAAGATTGCTCCGTCGCCACCGTCACCGCCAATTTTACTGCCATCCTTTCCACGAAAATATCCACCGCCACCGCCACCACCGTTAGCTCCGTAATCACCACCATTACCTCCCCCGTTATTGCCACCATAACCGCCTTTGCCATTCTTTTTGCCACCGCCGCCGCCACCGCCGCCGCCATAAATACTGTTTCCACCATTGTCGCCATTGATATCGGAGTTGTTGCCGCCTGCACCACCTAATCCACCAGAAAAAATAAAACTTTCATTTTTCATAGCCGCATCGCTTTTTTTCCAAGTGCCACCGCCTATACCGCCTAACCCGCCTTTGCCACCATTGCCGAGAGAGCCATAGGCATTATAATAGCCACCAGGGGTGTTGTCATTGCCACCACCATAACCACCACCACCAGCACAAATAATTCCTTTAATAATTGTGTATCCACCATGATTTCCGTTGCTTCTGCCACCTTTTCCTCCCCTACCAATTTGAACTGTTTTCGCTTTTTTTAGATCGGCTCCCTTAATTTTAACACGTGCATATTGAGCACCTCCACCACCACCTCCACCGTTATTATTATTTCCACCATCACCTCCGCCGCCTCCACCGCCACCCCAAGCACATACTTCAATTTCTGTGTTATCGGTCATACCTTCAGGAAACGGGATAGTGCCGCTTTCTGTCATGAGGATTTCGACAGGTTTTTTGTTCAATGAAGCCACCAATTTATCTATTTCACTTTTCGTATAAACAGCTTCACCATCAACTTTGAGTGGTCCTTTGAGCTTGCTTCCCGTTGCAGTTAAACTTGTCACAACTCTACCATTTTGGATGAGGTTCAAGGACGAGTTTCCCGAAAGCTCTAAGCTATCACCAATGGTGACTTTGCTGGTAAACTTATTGTAATTTTGCCATTCATTGGCTTGCGCTAAGCGCCCATAGCTTGTCAGATCTTCATTAATCTTAGCTCTAAACGCATCAAGACCGACAATATCTTCAATTTTGTGTTGGTGCGCTCCAAGAAGGGAGACAGCACTGCCAAAGGTAAAATGATTGTTGCTTGCTTTATAGAGAACATAATTGTTAGCAGCGTCCTTAGCGCCCTCGATATCGCCCAAATCGGTTAAAGTGAAGGTTTTATCTGCTGCCATTTTGCCTTTGAGGGCTGCTTCAAGATCTGTAACATCCCCTATGCTATGCGTGTGTTTTGCAGGGGCTTTTTCATCTAGCTTTTCCTCAACTTCCATGATGGCTTGATCAATTTTTGTCAAGTTCTCACGCAAAATAGGGAATTCAGAACTGATAAAACGCCCTTCTTTAGGCAATTCCATTGCAAGCTTTTTGCTTTTTGTCATTTCCATTCTCCAAATTTTCCAAATCTCTCAAGCAGTCTAAAATCCCATCTCTCAAAGCGAAGGGGCATCACAAGATGCCAGCACCAAAATCACGCAGCATTGACCGTGCGCAAGGTCCACCGGTTAGCGTGAGTTTCAAGCGCGCTTGCTTTGCTGTTTGGTCGTGACTGACAAATTTTCGCTCTGTCCAAAGGGGTTCCATAAGCTGTTCTGTTTCCTCTAAGGTGAGGGGGGTAAAAGCACCATCATCCAGTTGCATCTCGAGGGTGAATGTGGAGCCGCCTGGTAAAAAGGTCTTGATATAGCTGGTCAATCTTGCCTTCTCACCAAAGGCAAAAGCACGGGTGACATAGGTTGCTGTGTTATGGATCTTGCCGGCAATCAACTGAATGGGAGCAAACAGAACCGGTGAGAGTTTCTCCGTGCCTTTAAGAATAGCACGTAATCGAACTGTTTCACTGATATATTCGGTAAGACTGAGCAATTGAAAGGGTAAGAGTTGATAAATTGTGCCGTTGTTTCTTTCAATTTCAAAGATCACCGAACAATCACTAGAAGGCAATTCAACCGCGCTACGGATTTGTAAATCAGAACAGTCAACAAGATCAAATGTGCCAAGATCTATGGTTTTTGTTGTTTGTCTGTAGCGAGCTGCCAAGACACGAAAAGCCAAAGCCTCATCTTGATGGGCACTCCATGTTTGCGCATTGACAGAGGAAAAACGAGGACCGGTCACATAAGGGTGGCTTGAGACAAATCTTTGCTGTTCTTCATCAAAATCGCCAAGCTTTGCCAAAGAGAGAGAATGATCACTATCATCGGTTTTAATGACAAAAGCCGTTAAGCGGTCATTGGGCACGAGGAGTGGGACAGCATAGCGTGCCTGTGCCCATCCGGTTTTTGCCCCCTTCATGGAATAAAAACTTTGTGCTTGGATATTGGCGGTGGGATAGCCGTTTTCGGTTGTCACCAAATCAATCACCAGATCATGATTGGGATTGCCAATTTTGCAAAGATGAAAGTCAATACCGGTGATTTGCCGTGTTTCTTCTGGTGTAAAGACTTGCGCTTGCGGGTCCACTTGCGTCCAGATCTTGACTGTTGTGGTGTGCCGCATCACTTTCACATCAATAACACCTTGTCCGGTAAAGAGACCTGTTGCAAGGGTTCCCCCTTTGCCTCGTGCCACAACACTTTTTGTACCGGCAGGAATATTTTCAGGGATCTTGAAACTGCCTTCCAAAATGCCAGTGCTATTGGCAGCAAGGCGGTTCGCTGGCATGACACTTACACCATCAAAGGTGAGACTGTCTAAAATTTCTCCCTTGCCAAAACCTTCAATTTTAAAGCCAAGGGTAATTTGTCTTAAGAAATCGATTTGTTCTTGATGCGTATTGATGAGATCATCACGCACTTCTGTGTTACGGATAGTGCTACCACGGTTCCATCCCATGTTTAGTTGATTGGTGACACTTGAGAGCCAATCGGTGCGCTGGACATGCCAAAAATCTGTTGCGGGTGTGAGAGTTACTCTACCAGTCAGAGGAGCAAAGTTTTGATAGGGGTTGATTTTTTCGCAAGCGGTTGTCAATTCTTGGGCAATGATCACTTCATTGGTCCAGTCAAGGGTGACAGGAGCCTTTAAAGGGGCGGTGTAAAAGGTTGGATCAATAGCCAGCTGTAAAATGCCATTGCCGACAGCCCCTGTTTGCGTGAACCCTTCATCTCTGTAAGTATCATCAAGGAACGGGTCAGCAAACATGCCTTTTTTGGCAACGGGCTCTTTAGAGTCAACATTGCTTTTAATGCGCTCTAATTGCATCAAGCGATCAAGGGAGAGCACCCGTTGAAAATAACGCCACATCTCATCATAGGGGGCAACACGCGTGCCATCATTGACCACAAGCGGGGTATCCAACCAACTGTTGGTGATGGTGGCAAGGGACAACACATCCTCAGGAACGCTGGGCGCCATGGGATGATCAGCGGAGATTCCTTTGATATAGACAACCGTGCCTTGTGTATTAAGCCCTATACGGTCAATACGGGGCAATTTGTAGGTGTAACTGACAATGATATCCCCTCCTTGCGCACCCCCTGAGACAGTGATTTCCTGTGCCGTGACCTTATCGGCGGTCACTTGTGCACGATAGCGATAGGTTACCGTGTAACTGCTGCCAGGACGCGGTTCATCTCCCACCGGTGCCCAGTCAATGGTATCACCGGTCTTTTTAAAATCCGTTCCTTCTTTGAATTCCTTGTCGCCTTGCACAACTTTGAGAAAAGAGGTGATGCTTTTATCGGGAACACCATCACGCCCAGCAACGACCGCACCGCGTGTAACTGTAACGGTTTTTTCTTTTGTCAACAAAAGAGAGTGGATATCGGCAATGGGAGCATAATAACTTTTAAAGGTAAAGCTTGTTGTGCCTTTTTGCGGGGCAAAAATATGGGTTTCACTAGGCACAACGCTTGTCGAAAACTCTTCTTTCTCTTCATGGCGCAAAGCAGCAAGGCGCTTGCGCTTAAAGCCATTGATATTGGCTTCTCCTTCTTGAATGCTAAACACTTGGCAACCATTGTTTGGTCCCAGAGCCGTCACCCGGCATCCATTGACGATATAATGACCATGGGCACGGTCATAAGTAGCAATGGCTTGCATGGCGGGTTCCAGCAATGAGGGGGACTTTTGATCAATCAAAATGCCATCTTGTAAGATATAAACAGGAAAGAACGTGCCTTGCTGCCCATCCTCTTTGAGTGCCCAAACAAGCTTTGCTGTTTCGCGTGCCGCACCGGGCTCTCCTTCTGCCAAGGTGCCGGGAACTTGCCCCAACAACTCTGGATCATCCTCATGGGTAATCCATGTTTTTTGCAACTTCACACCGATTTCAAGACGCCCAACCATAGAAACAGCATTCAGAACCGCTTGTGAGACCGGAAAGATATCGCCTGCGATATAGATTTTGCCCTCTGTTAAAGTAACGCTCTTCGCGTCTTTATTGACAAAGGCATCTGCCCGTTCAACACGGTCTCCCTCTTTAGCAACCAGACGCCCCAAACGGTCATGGCGCCCCCTGATGATGGTTTGCATCTCATTGAGTTCACCACTTTGGATAAAGGGACGTTGCCCATAAAAGACAACGCTTTGTTGGTCGTCTTTGCCGCAAGATCTGTCAATTGCAAAGGGTAAACCACTTTCATGCTTCATGTTAAAACCTCAATAAAATCTTGAATTGCTCGCGAACATCACCGCGCAAAGGAATAGTAACGGGCGTTTTGATGATCTCCACCCCGCCAATCAGTTCATTGCTCTCACACCAAAGCTTACCCAAAGGAACATGTTGTTTGGGAGTCCCATGCACCAAAACAGCAACAGAGGCGGCTTTTCTACCGTCAACATCTTGAAAATCCGTGCGTGCTGCAATAAGAACGGCTGTGCCCATAAAGGAGGGTTGATAACAATCGCCCAAATGGTGATACACACCCGCCAAATTCTGTTCTACCGGCTGGACAATGTTGCATCTGCGATATCCAATGACATCATCCTCACTGTTTTTTAACACGAGATAAAGGGTACGGTTGCAAAACCACTCTGCCATCAAAATATCGCGTTCATGTTTTTTAACAGAACACCAAGGGAAATTTGCCATATCCCATGGATAATCAATCTGCTCCCAACTTAATTCCCCATCCCCGTCATCCATCCAATTGCCAATTAGTGTGCCTTCTTCTTTTGTCAGCCTGTGCTTGATTTCTGTTGTGCGACCAAAGGAAAACAGTGTGTCCCTCGCTGTTAAGCGCACACCGCTCTCATAGTCCAGCAGACTGTCATCAAGCCGTGACATATTGCCTTCCATAGCTTGCACGTCATAACCATTGACACCGCGGCGAAAATCAGAGCGCAAACTTTTGGAAAGTTCTGTAATGGCTTCAATGGCTTCAAGAGCACTTTGTTCAGGCAATTGATCAAAGTAAAGTTGAAAGGAATTCCACCACGCACGCCCTGACCATGCTGGTGTAAATCGTGCTGTAATCTGAAGCCATGCAAGCCCTCTATCAATGGCCGCTAAAGAACCGCGAATATTTTGCCATTGCAGCCCTTGGTCAATCAAATCATAAGGATTAGAAAAATATGGGCTTAATTCTTGTAAACCATATTCGTCGATCAAGTAAGGCAACCATGAAGGGGGACGCGTGATAAATTTCGCGCGGGGGATTTCTTCAAGAGTGTTTTTAACCTGCGGATCAAAAGCCATTGCTTCGGCTAAACAGCGTTCAAACAAGCTCGAATTTTGCGGTAAAAGTGAGGAAATCATCAATAAGCATGCCCCCGTTTAGACAAGACAATCTCCCCTAAAGCCACCGCCTCATCAGGCGCGACCACAATATCTGTTAAGGGCTGTGTTAAAATCACATGGTGGACACCTTCAACCATCAAGCGGCTTATCACCCAACTTAAAGACAGATCACGCCCAAGCCTTTGCGCGCGTGCCCATTCCGTTTGCAAATTGTTCACGGCTTTTTCCAAAACAAGGGGACCTTCATTGGGCAACAACCAGAGATCAGCATGCACATCGATAATCCGCTGTACAGCACTTTTTACAAGGATATGATCATTGGTCATTTTAACCTGTTTTTCATCAAGAGCTGCTTGTACCTTGGCAATCAAAGCCTCATCGGCAATACCAGAAGGGCTATCGCTAAAAAGCGCAACATGAATAAGCGGGCTTTTCCCCACACGATAAACAAAAGCATCCTTGACACGGATATCACTTGAGAGGGCAAAATATTGATAACGTGGGATTGTGCCACCTGTAGAATGCCCTTGTCTATTCAAACGAATACGGCGACGATAGCGTTCATCATCCTCATCCAAAAGGCGGGAAACCCCATGAAAATCCCCCAAATGGTCTAAACTTGTCCCACGCGCAAAAGCAAGAAGATTGTCCCGCGCAACCTCATTTACCCGCTGGCGCAACAGCAATTCTTCATAAGCGGCTGCTTGCAATTGAATAACCACAGGATCATAAGCCGTCTTTTCCACATTATAAGGGATATTCTGTGCGGCAAAAAGCTTGGTTAAACGGGTGATTTTTTGCTGTAAAATGGCCTCAACGGAAAGTTCTTCAAGAATTTGTGGGAGGGGCAATTGCTCAAATTCTGTCATCACCCACCTCTAAATCGACACTTATCGGCTCCTTATGTGACCAATCGCCCAAATGCCCATCGGGATAAAACACACCTGTGAGAACAAAGTGGAATGTTCCCTCCCGCGTTGCTTTTATCAGATCTATCTTTTGCAACGAAAATCCAGGCTCTCCACATTCTGGGTCGTTTAAAGCTTGTACAATTGCTTGATAAAGCTGCAATATTGTCGCCGGATCAGCATTGGCATCTTGGAAAGCTCCAACATCACATCCATAATAACGTCGCAAAACCCGTGTGCCAATTTTTGTTGTCAAACATTTACGAAGGGACTGACAGCAGTGCGCCCAACCATATAACAGAGAGCCATCCTTTTCGTTTACTCCACAGCGCATGCTTTAAGCACCTTTCGCTGCCTTTGTTGAAGAAACGACAGATGTTTGTTTCTCAGCAATCTGACCAAGCAGCAATGGGTATTTGGCCGCCTCATCGCTTAAACAAATTTCTTCACCTTTTCCCGGTGAACGATTGCCTGCCACAAAATCCGCATTGGTTAAAATGACATAAGTTTTTTCACGCATGATAAACTCCTTTAAAGAGGGCTAGAGGTTGTAGAGGGACCAATTTTGACCCCACCATGTTTGTGGTTTGCTCCAACAGATGTTTGATTATGGTACAAATCTTCTGCTTGAATCTGTACGCTTTCCTTCAGCGCAACACGGGTTTTCTGATGACAAAGCAGCAAACCTTTTTCACTCAAATGGATTTGGTTTTCTCCATGGGAGAGGATCAGTCCCTCTTTTGTAATACGCAAAGCGCCACCGGCATAACACAGCGCTAACTCTTGGTGTTGATGTGCGGGATTTGGCGCATCTTCACTATAGCTATCACGAACCACCAAAGAAGCCGAACCTATTTCCCCATGGGGATTAAACAACCGCACCGGATCACCAACATTTAAAGGCATATTGCTCGAAACAGCCCCAGCTGCTTCTTGTGCTTGCAACCAAGGCGATAACACCGCCTGCCCCTTTTGCCCTCGTGAGGAAACTTGCACCCGCACCCTATGTCCATCAACTTCTGCAACCCGCCCAATCATGTGCTGGTTGGCAAGACAGAGTTCAAGCTTATCCAGCCGTTTCATAATTTGCCGAAAGGTCGCAGCAATGAGATGGGCATCATTCATCACACGCCCTCATCTTCCAAACAGATCAAACCCTTTTTAAGCTGCTTACTCTCATAACAAAAAATATCGTGACCCAAATGATACAAATCTTGGTGCCATTCAACCACGCTTATTGCCACACCGCGTTGCTTAATCGCCGCAGAGATAACCGGTTCAATCTGCACTTCACGGGGTGCCCCCAAATGCGTTAACCCCCACAATTGCCCGCTATGACAAAGCACCGCAATGGCTTCAGCCAAAAGCCAACTGTGAACATCACGTTCTTTTCCTGTGGTGATAATAAAAGCGCCCAAATGAAGATCAGCACTCTGCTGCCCATTGGCGACAGAAGTCAAACGGCTTTCTAACACCGCAACACGGATTGCTGGTGCAACCAACATTTGGGTTTCAAGTTCTTCTAGATTAAAACGCCCAAATTGGCTCTCGCAATCACGCACATCAGGCAAAGCGCTTTTAAGGCTCTTTATAACCGCTTCACGAAGTGCATTGATACGCCCCATCTGCTTCATCATTTGACTCATGAAAAGGTCCTTTCCAACCAATCCTCTGCTGCTTTGACAATTTCCACTTTATTGCCCTCTGAAAGCCCTAAATAAGGGCGTGCTGGCATCGTTACTTGGTGGACACAAACAAAGCGCTGTGCTTTGCTGCTGTTAAGAAAAAAGCGAAGGGTTCTGCCATTTTTAGGGCGGATAACCCCACCCAATTGGTGAATACGGGCATAAACCAAACCACTGCCAATGATGACCTTTTCTGGAGATGCCACCATATCAATAGAGCGTGACAGTGCTCCGCTAGCATAAAGAATGGAGGTGCGGGCGTAATTGTTTTGCCACTTCTCTCCTTGAGGAGAGGTTTTTTCACTTTGAATCCGCCGCCTTGTGCTCTCTTGCAACAGACGCCCCACCCCTTGCGCTAAAGTTCCCATCGAACTATCAGCGCCTTTTTGCAAGAAAGACAGAGCCGCTTCAAGCCCCATTTCTTTAATTTCAATAGGGGTGGAAATGCTCATTTTATCGCCCCATCAAACGTGGTTTTGCGTGAAAAAAAGCACCATCACGCACCGGCCCATCTTCACTCATAATTTTTGGTTCATCTAAGCCTAAACCCGCTTTGCCCTCCGCAATGCGTTTCAAGAGATCAATCGCCTGTTTGTGACGATCTTCAATAGTGGTGGTAAGAGCCGTATGACGGATGGCTAAATTATAAACAGCAAGATTGACACAAATCATGCCCAACGCTGTTGGCTGTCCGGCAATCGGGACGCAGTAGCGATGAGACAGATGGGCATCAATCTCACCACTTGCTTGTTCTAGCGCACGAAAAATTGCTTGATCAGAGAGTGCTTTGTCTGGATTTTCGCCAATCCCGCACAAATCATCCAAGAAATCGTCACCCCAGAGCTCTTCAATCAAGGTTTTATTTGCATAAGCCATCGAGACTCTTTTCCTCAGACAACCTCTTGCAGCAAAACACCAGCATCTTTGGCTGCCACCAATTCACACACCCGTTCACCCACACGCACCCGTTTACCACCCGATAAACCGATATCTGGATCAGAGATCACCCCAGACAAACGCTCTCCCAATTGGGCGCTAAAGCCCCAACTAATCACCGAACCATCCGCCTGTTGTTTGGTGGGATCAATATAAAGCAGTGCTATCTTATTGCCCCAAACCCGCGCCAATTGTGCTGCGCGCCCTTTGCGTGCCAAATTCACTTGCGATTCACCAATGAGTAAACGCTCAGGGTGTATTTCCATCAGATCGGCAAATTGCGCCTTGGTGACAAAACCATCCGCAGTGCCACCCCCTTTAACAGCTTTGATAATTTTGGGATGGCGTTTGAGTTTTGACCAAACGACTTTACCCATAACAATGGTGTTTGGCGTATAGACAAGGCTTTTATCCATTGCCTCATCTAAAGTAGCATAAGGATCTGATTTGTCGTAATCGCTAAACTTATTCTCGCCCTTAAGATCAATCACCCGCTCTGGAGCATAATTTTCACGCGCTTGTACAAAGGCTGCAACACGCACTTCACGCCCCAATTCCAGCAAATTGGCAAGACCCTCCACAGCTGTCTTTTCGGGGTTATAACGAGAGCGTTTTTCTGCCCGTGCCCTTGCCGCTGCTTCAATATCCGAATTGGGAATGAGATCATCAAGCCCATAATCTTTGACACTGGCTTCCCGTTCAAAGGCCGAAAATTCTATCACATTCGGGCGTCCTTTGCGGCCAACCTCAAGTTCAGGAACGGTAAAATTTTCCGCTAAGGGAAATTCACTATATTTAAACACCTCGCTTAAAACAGAAACACGGGGCAAAACTTTGTCGCCAATAAGAGAACCTGCTGGATTGCGATAACCAATAGCAATAGCGGTAAGTGTTGGATCAATGGGAAAAGGTCTGTTCATTTTAAGCCTCGACTAATTTATTTTAAAAGAAATAACATCACCAGCAGAACCATCACTCATGGCAAGTCCAATCGTGCGATCTGTTCCTTCAGCCTTTATGGCGCGCCCCTTAGCATCGGAGGTCAAAAAATCACCAAAGGAAACATTGCCTCCACAAACCACTTCGCCCCAACCACATTGGCCAATATCAACCATCTCACCAGCCTTTGCGCTCAAAGACCCTGCAGTCCCTAATAGTTTATCTGTCTTACCAGAAGCGGTGACCACACATCCCTCACCGCGTGCTGCAACAATGCAATAAGGCGAAATCTCATCACCGGCGCGAAAAGATTTAATCAAAATCATTGTACTCATAACTGGCGCTCCTTTTGTTCGCAAACAGTGTCAACCGCTTGGCTAATGGTGATAAAGTGCCCTTTTTGCGCTTGTTCTTGTTGATAATGGCGTGCCGCAACAGCAACATCTTCTGGTGCAAGATTTTGTTCTTGTCTCAGAAAAGAGCGCTCTAAAGGACTTGTTGAAGCAAGAGTGGGCAACTTCTCAAGCAAACTTCTAAAATGCTCCATGCCCCCTTCAAGGCTACACAGTGCCCGATATTCCTCACGCGCAGCTGGCAAAATTTTGCCCTCTTCAATAGCTTTATCTAAAAGCCTCTCAATCGCATCATTTTTTTGCTCTGCCTGTAAAAGAGACAATTGATCGCGTGCCTCTGTTAATTGGGCATTCAATTCCACACGTTCCTTTTCGCGTGCCGCAACAGCGGCTAAAATTTCATCAAGCCGCACATCTTTTGAAAGCGAGAGTGCGCTAGCAATGGCTGTCAAATCCATATCTTTCTCCACATCAGTTGTTAAAGGGGGGTCTAAAGGCTGTTGACTGCTTAAAGCCGTCATGACAAGGGCTGGACGATTGACCAAACCAGCACCAGCTAACTGCAAAATTTCACCTTTCTTAGAATGGCGAAATTCAGGCGAAAGATAGCGATATTCGCGGGCAATAATTTTTTTGGCTGCCACCTCAGTCCACTTAACCCGTCCCCAAATCGCACCATCCCGCTCTGCTAATTCTTCAATCCAACCACTAGCCGGTGCTTCTAAACCTTTTTGTGCACGGTGATGTTGCCCATGCTCATAATCAATCACAAGCGGTCCTTTATTTCCCTCAAAAGCTTTTAAAATCCTTTGCGGGTTATAATGCCATTCCCGCCCATCACGCGCTTTCACATTGGGTGCTTTGGGTAAAATCTCTACCCACTCAGGCGCTTGTTTGCCTGTCATGTTTTCACATAAATTGTCTTCACAGAGATTGTCTTGGCACAAAACCTCTGGGCAAAGATCAATCAATGCGGTATGAACTGCCCCATCATGAAATGTCCCAGCATGCCCATCCTCTTGATCTTCGTGAAATTCCTGTTCCATCATTGCCTATTGCTTTACAGTTGTCATTGGCAATAGAATGCACGAAACCCATCCACGCTATAAGTCTGACACTGTCAGTCAAAAGAGCGTATTTTTAAAAGCACTTTAAAAGCGCCCTTTTCCCCACTTCTCCCTGATGAGAGAAAAGTCTCTTCCAAACACTCTTATAAAATCGTTTTCAAAGGCACTTCAAAGGCGATAGAGCGCCGTTATAAGTTTTAAGGTACAAATTATCGTCTTATACCAAAAAGCCTTTCTCAAGCCGTTTTTTTTTAAAGATTGCTTTTCTGCTTAAAAAGACTATAGTTTTAAACTGAAGGTGTGAGCCAGTTTTGCCAGGACGGCTTTGCCGGATCTGCGAGGAGTTGACCGCCCTCCATGCCTTCTTCATTTTTCTTACCCCTTCTCCTTTAAGACCACAGGAATTTCTTTCCGTTGTTTTCCCTACAACAACCCTCTCTCAAACCGTTTTTTAAAAGATTGCTTTTCTGTTCAAAAAGACTATAGTTTATAAACTGAAGGTGTGAGCCAGTTATACCAGGACGGCTTTGCCGGATCTGCGAGGAGTTGACCGCCCTCCACGCCTTCTTCATTTTTCTCACCCCTTTTTTTCTAAACCAGCATGGAATTTCTTTCCGTTGTTTTCCCTACAACAACCTCTCTCAAACCGTTTTTTAAAAGATTGCTTTTCTGTTCAAAAAGACTATACTTTTAAAGCGAAGGTGTGAGCCAGTTATGCCAGGGCGGCTTTGCCGGATCTGCGAGGAGTTGACCGCCCTCCACGCCTTCTTCATTTTTCTCACCCCTTCTCCTTTAAGACCACAGGAATTTCTTCTTGTTATTTCTCTACAACAATCTCTCGCCCTTTTTTTCGGCAGCATTTAATAAACGTTGAATTTCTCTAAAGCTCTTTTTATGCATAGAGATAAGCCACCACTCTTGTTTGCTAGCTACCCATTTGACCGCAAACCGCCACCATGCTCCCTCATTTTCACCTAAAAACACAACGCTCTGTGCATCTTTTCGCCTGATGATACCATGGGGGCGGATGAGGGTTTGAATGGCACCACGAAAATCATCCAAAGTCAGATCACGGGCTTGATGCTCCAACAAAATATGCTTCACACTGTCTGAAGAGAGGCGGACAAGGGAACTGTCCGTTGCAAAAACTTCACACACCTTGCTTGTCATCGGGGCAATGGGAAGAAATCCACGCGGCAAACGCTCTTCAAACATTGCTTGCAAAAGTGGAGAACCAACAATATCTTCAATGGCAATGCGCTTGCGCTCTTCCGGCATCCCAGAAATTTTATCACTCAAGAAACGGCTTAAGTTTTGTGCCCGCTGTTTTCCAGGGTTAGAGTTCCAACCAGGATCAATTCCTTTTGGGATCTTTTCAACTTTCCCTGTCCGTTTATTGTGCCAAACCTTCTGTTCCACTTGGAATGGGGCTGCATCCTCTTCATAGCCTAAATTTTCTGCTTCATAACGGCTCACCTGTCGCACACTGCATTTACACCGCCAACCATTGGGCGGATAAAGCCAATCCCAAACTGGGTCATCAACCGGTGCTGTAAAACCTACCCAACTTTCATGTTCTAAACGTTTGTGCTCTGAACTGGACAAAGCATAGGTCAGATAAGGCAAAAACTCTTTATTATTTTGCGTACGCTCCCACTCACCTGCCGCATGCGCACTCATGGTATTGGCCCAATAGACCGTTTCTAAACGCCGTGGGCTGCCCAACTGTACAACGCTCTTCTCACCGCTTTGTGGATCAAGGACACTCTTCCTCCCCCACCAGCCTTTTTCCTGTAAAAGCGGCATCAGATTTTTTTGAAAATCCTGAAAGGGAAGTCGATTTTTTATCGCCTCTCCAACCGCTCGCTTAAAATCATCTAAAATATCATAGCCAACCGATTTTGCCACCGTAAAGGAAAAAGCATGTTCCTCTGGTGCTATATCACGCCAATCAAAGCTTGGAACAACAGCCTTGGCGGCAAAATAACGTGTGACCTCTTTGGGAGCTGTTTTGAAAAGTTCCTCATCCATGATGCCCAAGCCCTCGTGCAATCATTTGCACCTTTGCCAAGCGTGCGGCTAACGCATGATGATCCATTTGACCTAGCAATTCATCTAAACCTTTGAGGATATCCTCATAACTTTTTGCTTGTTCAACAAGCTTTTTAAAGGGCTTTAAAAGGGGTTCTAAATCCTCTTCCCAGTCGCTTAAAGCCTCTTCAGAAAGCTGGTCCAATTCATCGTGATGATCTCCACCCTGCTCTCCTCCACTCTTGTGCTCTCTTGTTAGAGAAACATCAAAAGACCCACCACAATCGGCACAAACACTTGTCCCTTTGCTTTCCTCACCGCCCTCTTGTCTTGCCTCATCACCGATAACATGATCAGGAGACTTTAAAATATCTTCCTCTTTTGTTGGTTGCGAAAAACCAATCTTATTGCGCACTTCTTGCGCACCAACATGCAACCCCAAAGGCACAAGTTTTGCCAATGCATCACTCAAAGCCTTAATATCTTCATTTTCAGAGATTGGCCAATAGACAAGCGGGTAGTGCTCTTGACGACCGAAATTAATATCAACAAACGGCACAATCAAATCACGATTAGCAGTAAGCGCCAATTGGCGTGCATCAGCTCTGGCAATATCATGGCGGACATTTTCATGAATACGCGCTTGCGAAAAAGACGAACCATCATCCGTTGTCATGGTTTGCCCTAAAACACCCTTAGAAATCTGCCGATCTAAATATTCCGCTTTCGCAGCAAAAACAGCATTGCCACTGCCCCCCGCTGCTTCAATAAATTCAATCTCCATTTCTTTAGGAATGATCGCTGCCGCATCACTGGATAAATCACGCACAGCCTGAATAAGCACCCGCCGCTCCTCATGGGAAGAGCTCGCTCCATATTTTCCCAAACGCAACGGCATGCCGTAAATTTCTAAAAAGGCCATCCAATCCTTTAAGGTATAAGACTTAAAAAGGAAAGCCCAAGCCGCAAGCCTCGCAAGCCCCGTCCGGATTGGCAAACCGCTTTTAAGCTTTGGTCGATGAATGGAAAATTTATAAGCAGGCAATTCGCTACCATCTTGAGAGCCATCTTCTTCTTTTAAACGCAAATGAAAACCATCCCGTCTATCCAATTGGAAAAACCGCTGATCACGCCATTTCCACGCAACAGGCCACCATGCTGTGGCACTTTTGTCCCACAAGGTTTCAACAACCGCATAACCCTTGCCCAAAGCATCTAATAAATCCGTCACATAATCATCAACAAAAGTTGGTGCCCTAATCACTTCGTAAACAGCATCGGCAATTTTTTTGTCCAAAGCACTCTCACTTGCGGCAATCACTCCAGGTTCCACCCCTGTCAGAGCATTTTTACGCATGCCAAGCACAGCACGATAATGCAAATCACGCTCTTCCATTTCATCAGCAAGCTGGAAAAATTGTTCTGGAGTGCCTTGCGCTGCCTGTTGCAAAATATCAGCAAGTTGCAAAGGTGTCAGACCACTGACAAGGGTTTGTGACCAAACATCACGAACCCCACCAATCGTTGGTGCCGCAACTTCACGCTCCAACCCTTTGACTTTAAGCGCCCTACCCCATTGGTCGACAAGTTTTACCATTTCACAATTCCCTCAATAAATCTTTGACCGCATTGTTGAAAAAAAGGGGGTTGAAAAAAGCGGATTTTCCTCAAAACCATCAACAGCACGAACAGGTGTATAGTCGTAAATCTCAGGGGTTTGACGGCTAGCAAAATAAGCCAAAGCACAAGCAATAGCGCTATCACCATGGCGCATAAAACCATCACTGCCTTTAAAACGATGATTATCAGGAATTTTCACAATGCCATTCACATAAGCAAGGGCTTGATGATCAGCAACAATGTCACAATCGCGCGGCAAAACAATAGAGCCATCCCCAAAAGCTTCTAAGTAAGCAGGCATTTCTTTGCCATACCAACTTTGCGATAATTGCACTTCCTTTACACAAGCCCCATAACGTTGTGCCGCTTTTTCCGCTAAATAAGCCCCATTGCCCCGTGCATCCAAAGCGCCCCCCAACAAACGCGGCAAACCACTCACCACATAAAATAAAATCTCTCTTTGTTGATCAAAGGGTGTATTGCGCAACTCCACCATAAACCGGACACGGCGCACCAGATCTTGCCCAATTTCTAAAACCACAATCGAGGTTGCATCCCCAGATCTGGCAAAATCAACTCCAAAAACATGTTGGCGCCGCCGATCAAGCCCCGCATGAAGAGGCTTTAAGTGCCCATCACACCAGTTAAGCGCCGCAACACTTCGTTGATAATCCGATTGATTTTTAAAAGCATCCACACAAGCAAAACGCAACACCGCAATATCAGGTGCACAACAATTTTCAATCTGTAAGCGCGTTAAAGCGGCCCCTTCTTGATCTGCTGGGATAGCATCCAATTCTTGCCGCATCGCAGAAAAACGCACCCCATAAGACGCACGAATCTGCTGCTCCCATTGTTGCTCCGCCCTTGCACTCCACACCTCCCCCTTCATGGCACAAACCCGTTTAAACAAACCATTTTTAACCGCCTCAACAAAGGGGTAACAATGCACAGAAAAAGGAACCTTCCCCGCCCTTGCCTCACGGATCAATTCATTGAAAGGGTTTAATACGCCATTATGCGTGGAAATCACACGGATCTTACCACCCCAAATCAACAAAGCATTGACCGCATCCAAAACAGCCCGCACATCTTGATGAAAAGCCGCCTCATCAACCACCACAATCCCCTGCAGCCCGCGAATATTTTCAGGGCGGCTCGAAAGCGCTTCAATACGAAAACCAGAAGCAAAACGCACACGGTAAGCAGAAATATATTTTGTCGAGCCATCCGCCTTTTGATCAGAAAATAAAAATTCCTCCACATCGCCACTATTGCTGGTAATAGCCCTTGCAAAATTGCTCACATAGCCAATAAATTCCCGTCCCTTTTCTTTGCTATCGCCAATGTAAAAAACATTATCACCACCCGCTTCTCGCTTAGCCGCAGCAATCAATGTATCATCTAAAGCTTCAGCAAAAGTAATGCCGGTGCGCCGCCCCTTTTCAACCAGTTTTAACGGTGATTTATCTTCAATCCATGCCCGTTGATGTGCCATCAAAACACCATCCGCTAAAGGATCTTGCTCTTTTGGAAAAACACTTGCCTTCCAAACATCACAACCGCTTTGATGATCAGCATGTTTTTCTATAAAAGAGCACCTTTCAGCCATGTTTTATCCCCAACACTTGCGCACGAATGGCCCGCGCTGTCTCCTTGGAAAGTCCCGCCGCTGCCGCTGCCGCATCAACCGCTTTGCTCGCTTGGGTCGCAAAATCTTTCTCAAGCTTTTGCCGTCTGGTGGTCGACAAATGTTCCGCAGCCAACACACCCTTTAGTGCATTTGCCAACTCTTGTGCCGCTTTTGGTGAAAGGTTTTTCCCACTGCTTAATGTAGAAAAAATAAGCTCTTTAATCGCCGCTGCCGTCAACAGCGTAATATTGTCACAAGCTTTAGCATCAAAGCGCTGTGAAAGGCTTGCCGCTATTTCCCTTGTCTGTTCTAGGCGCCGTGACATCACAGCCAAACGCAAAGAATAACGATTAAAACTGGAAAAAGAAGGGATCGAAAAACTTAATCCCGTTTCCTTTTGCAAAGCCTTTAAAGCCGCTTTAAAATCACTATAAATAGCCATTTGTGTTTTCTCACGCCCATTTAAAGCCTCAGCAGCCGCAGCAATAATCTGATCACAAGCTTGCGGCAATAAATCAATCGCCGTTAAGCGTCCACGCCCGACCTTGCGCATCCTTCACCTCATATTTTATTGATGTGCGTTTGGGTCGTTTAATCCCTTCAATAGGAAAACTCCGGTCTAAATGACGCGCCCCCCGTTCTGTTAACGCCGCAAGCAAAACCGAACCCACCTGTTTTAATGTGACAGCACCCTGATCTTCCATCCATGCCAATTCATTATGCACAAAATCCCGATCGCGTCTGATACCATAGCTGTATAAAAGCCTCTCAATCATCGCACTCGACAAAGTCTCACTGCGCTCACAAAAAAGCCCTTTTAAAATAATCAACCGCGCTTCTTCACGGATGATCTTATCCATATCTGCTTTCATTTTTTGGCATTCTCCAGTAAAAACTCTTGCAAACGCTCTCCAATCGCCGCCACCGGTTGCAACTGCGCAGAAAGTGTATTGAGACGCCCATTCAACCGTTCCATATTCACTTCCAATCGTTGCAGTCCGTCACGATCAGGCAAAAAATCCATCTCCGTTTCTAACTTTTGCACACGCTCCTTAAGCAGTACGAGATCTTTCAACATTTCTCGCGCACCAGAAGAAAAATAGGCTTTCAAAACACCACAAATTGCAACAATCGACAGCAGTAAAGACAACCAGCCATTGGCAACACTAATATCCAAATTCACTTCAATTCCCCCTCCCTCTTGGCTAAAACCGCTCTCACAGCAGCAGCACGACGCTGTTCACAGATCAATAAAGCCGCACGGTCACGCCCCCAATAATGCACCACTTCTCGTGTGTTCAAAGCACGCTCTGGAAGAAAAAGCGGGCGAGAACACGCAACTTGGGCTAAAGGCGGCAATGTAACCGATAAAAACCGATAAGAAAGATTATCCACCGGCTTGCTTGTTGAGCAACCGCACACGTTCAAGCTCAATACCACAGCCAGTAACCGGCAAAGTCCCATTTGCTGCCTCCATTTTTGTAAGCTTTTGTTCCAAAGCTGCAATCATCCTTTGCGCACGACTTTCAGCAACATCTGCTGCTTGCCTTTGCCGCTCTTTCTCAAGCTGTGCGCGTGCCGAAATCTTGGCAATTTCCAATTGCCAATACAAATCACGCGCTTTTACCGCTTTGAAAACTTGCGCTTTCATAAAGCCAAATTCCACCAACAGCACACTTGCCAAAAAAACCATCCCAAAAGACAATTTTGAAAGAGGGCTAAACATTGCGTTTATCCCCCAATTGCATGGACATAATCCTCTTTTGTTTTTGGCTCTTGCCCCTGTTATCATGCTTCCTATTGGAAAAATCCAATGAACCAAAGCCGCGGTGCACACCCAAATTGCCAACGATAATCGCCACCATTGAGGGAATAGAAATGCCCGCCAAATCAACAATGCGCTCCACACCTAACAAACCACCAAAAACAAGCAAAAAAACAACCCCCCAAGCAAACCAAAAAGACCACCATAAATAGAGCCTCGAACCACGATAAGATGGCTTCATAGCTTCGCCTCGCAAAAAAGCCCCAAAAGCTTTTTAGCGCGATTCAGATAGGTCAAGCGTTGCACAAGCCCGTTCTTTCCTCCATTAATCGCCTTGGTGATCCTGAGACAATCATCTTGATCTGCTAACCTATTCAAACCTTTCATCTGCCAAAACCAAATGGCCGACCAAAGCGCTGCTGGAAACCTTTCCACCATTTCTGGAAAAGCTTCATAATCAACAGCCTGTTCATTGATCGAACACCAAAACTGCGTAAAACGTTGATAATTCTTGCGCCCTGTTAATTGGATCAAACCGCGCCCCTTAAAGCGCACTCCATCCCCTGGCTTAACATTGCCTAAATCTTTGCGCCCCTCATAAGCACGCCCAGAAGCATATTCACACACCGTAAAAAAACCATCACTTTCATGCGCACATTGGCTTAGAAAATGCGCAATACGCAAGGGTGTTGTCAGTGCAGCATAAGACAAAGCTTCAGGCAATGCCCGTGCCATTTCCACAATAATAAAATCTTGGCGCGCATGATGCGCCAATCGAGGGGCAAGCTTATGAAGAAAAGAACTGTCTATCGAAACCATAACAAAACACCGCATGCATAAAATTCATGCGCAGTTTATTGGATTTCTAATCGCAAAAATAAGTCTGACACTGTCAGTCAAACAATTTCAAGACTCAATTAAAGTTCTGGAAATAAGAGACCTTGGGGTTCTTGCAAAGAAATTTTCTTCTTCAAGCGATAAGCTGTACGCACATGCATACCAGAAACAGCAGCCGCAGCATCGGCAGACCAGCCTTTTTGCAAGGCTTCTATCATTTTTTGCCGCCGTTCAGCATCTTTGCCAAGGGGGATCAGAAGGCGCACACCAGAACCATTAAAACAAAAATGCTTGATCAGTTGCTCTGTTTCTTCAAGCCCTACAATTTCAACCAACCAATCAGCATTTTCAAGGCGCCCAGGAAGATAAACCTGTCGCCCTCCAAAAGCCCGCATCATATTCCATGCCGCCTCATTGCCAGCAACAGCGGCTATTTCACGCAATAATGCAGGAAAATCGCTATAAGCTTCCTCTTGCACGCTCGCTTATCCCCCATAATCTTTCCTCCCGCGAATTTTCCGCCCCCAAACATTCATCACTTGCCTCAAAGCAAAAACATCCATCTCGTCCAACCCCTTACCACTCACAGCCATAACACCTTGATGAAAAGCCTCAAGGTCAAAGGACCCACGGGGATGCAAACGCTTCCATTGGGCACGCAAAATCAAATATCCCAGTAGTTTTTGCCCCAGTCGTTTCTGTAAAGAATCTTGAATCTTTTTCCCTTTCCAGTCAACCCCGCCCTCACGCTGCAACCAATTTTTTAACGCCTCAATAGCTTTGGCCGCATCATCTCCATCCCGTAAAAAACGAATATGATCAATCCCCGTTTGCCGTTTGACAAAGGCAAGCAATGCCTTATCTGAACGATCACGGATAATGCCAAGATTCCATCCCGCAATCCATAAAGCCTGAAGCTTTTTAGCATATTTGCCCTCTAACCGTTTTCTATCTTCCTGAAAACCGAACGCTTTCATCTCATCAACAACAAGACGCTGTTCTAAAACAGTTAAATCTTTTGCCGATTGCTTGCCTGTTAAGCGAAAAAGCAGGGCGCGATAGGTCTCATCATCAAGACCTAACGCACGTTTGCCCATATGAAGAACAGCCAAAGACATGGGACCGCCTCCTCACGTCTTTGCCAAATCAATCGTGACAGGATGCCAAGGATGCTCCAAACTCTCCCGTTCATAAAAACGCACATATTCCTTACTGGTCGTCACACGGATCGCTTCACGAATTGCACGCATAGCTTCCTGCCAGCGAGGGTCATCAATATCCAAACGCAACAACATAAAGATTTCGCCACGATTAACTTTCCCTTCTTTATCGGTATTAAAAGCACGCGTAATAATAGCGCGGATTTCAGGACGCGCATCCGCAGACCACTCATTTAAACATTCATCAAGAAGGCTTTTGGCTATTTGCAATTGCGGACCAAAATCAAAGCTCTCTTGCACTTGCACCCGAATGCGTTGCAAACCATCAAAACTCTGGTAAGTACAATTGCCCTTTTTGCCGCGCCGCTCCACACCATATTCTTGCGCAAGCAAACTATCAAAGGCACTCAAATCCGCAATCGTATGATTGTTAAAACGCGCAACCCTTGCCGATAATTCTTTGGCAAAGCCCATAATTTTACGCACCGTTTCATCTTCTAATAAATCCGCAGGACGGATCAGATTGACCGGCACCAAAGCCCCTTTCGCATCCTTCATATAATGCGTGCCTTCAAGCTCAATTCGTTGATTCATCACAAAAATCCTCCTTGTTTTTTTGCAAACGGCGAAACGGTATAACTTCACCTGATTGCGGCTGATACCCCGCTTTTATTTGCCAACGATACCGACAAAGTTCATGACCCAAAATGTGGTTATAGCGCGCCAAACGACGCAAATAATCATTCAATTCTCGAACATCTTTCGCACTCAAAAAAATGCCTTCCAACTCATGCTTTAACAAAGCAGAACGCATGGCAACCAAACATTCGCCGACCATATAGGGATTGCGTTTCATGACTTGCCTCCTCCAAAATCTATAGGAATAACTGTACCTGTCTCACCAATTGTTTTTGTCTCATCTCCTGCCTCATCCCTCTTTGAAGAAGGATTTTGGCAACGGGCAAAAGAGTCCACCACTTGGTTTTCTAAAACCGCTTCTGCTTCGCTTAGACGGTGAATACTCAATTCCAATTCAAGCGATAACGCCAAATCAACACAAAGTTTAATCTGGTCGCCAATCTCAAAACCACGTTGATAATCGTCATAAAGACCAACAAGCGTATTGGATAATTCTTTATCGCATAAAGGGATCATGCCAATTCCTCCACATCACGGTTTTTCCAAGCCGCTTTGACATGTTTAAGCGTGACCTCACACCCATCACCAAGGGCTGCCATGCGTGCCAGCATCATGGTTTTGTCAATTTGCCGCAAAGCGCCAGCCTTTAAACCAATCCCTGTCAGAAACTTAATCGCCCCAGCATCTTCAATCCCCCAATCATGGATACGAGCGGCAATATCTTCACTATAGGGCTTACGGCGCTTCAAATGCATCGCCAAACGGCTTTTAATTTGCGCATAAGAAGGACCATTTTGACGGTGAACCAAACGTCCAGAAATCTCATCATTGCCAACCAAAGCCAAACCCGTGCCATTGACATCAACAAAATGGCGCAATTGATTAATCGCCTCATCCGTTAAATTTTGCGCCTCATCAACAATCAGTAACGTCCCACCACCTACCCGCTCTAACCTCTTGCCAATAGCGCGTGTTAAGCGGGTGGGATTATATTCCACCACTTCCAATTCTGCTGCCATATCATTCAAAATACCATGAACACTGCGCGTATGCGGACTTGCTGTCACTAAATAAACATGCGGGCGCGTCGCACGATAATGGCGGCATGTTTCTGTCTTGCCACTGCCCGCATCAAGCGTAATCATCACCATATCACCCGTGCTTTGTGCCAGTGTTAAAGTGTCAATGATTTCCTGCGCAATACGATTCCTCTGAAAAGCCGGCTTTTCAGGAATACGCTCCAAAAGTTCATCCACCTCCTTTAAAGCCTCCACCCACTGTTGAACTTTTGTATTCTGCTTACCCAATTGCCCCGCATAACTGCCCGCATACCATTGCGAAAATGTTCCATCCGGCATGCCAATGCGCCGCGCAACTTCCGCCTTCGTCCAATCATGCATTTTTGCGATAGCTCTCACCGAATCCACAAGTGCATTCCATAAGGCAATATCATCACTGTTGCGGTTTGCTGCTGTTTCGGGCTGGATTTTTGGTCGCGCCCAAGGATTTTTCTCAACTGTTGCATTGATCGCGTATTTCATCTATAATCCCCTCTTGTATTGATTTTAGACTATTGAATGGGTAGGGTTGCAAACCTACCCATTTTGTTTAACCTAAAGCCGTACGCGATACTCAACCGGCTCCCGACAATCTCCCCCCTGCACCTTTTCACTCAAAAGGGAAACTTAAATCACTCCATACTCCTCACCCAATCAGGCAAAGACGCATAAAAATTGGATTGTATTGATTTAGAAATTGAAATGGATAAGACTTCTCCCCCCTTTCTCTGTTCATTCTTCAACCCCGCACATGGACCTCAACCAGTCCCCTAAAATCCCCCTCTCCTTTTCCTATTGCTTAGGAAACTTTATCACTTCACGCCCCCCATCACAGACAGAAAGCCGTCTTAAAGCCTTGTGAAGATGTTGGCTAAATTCTTCTTCTTCCAAAGCCTCATCCTCCTTTGCTGTCAAAGCCAAATTCCCCCTATTAGCCAAATTCCCCACATTGTTTGCAACCAATCGTGTAACCTTTGCTTTGATCGCAGATTTGCGTTTTAACTCTTTGCCCTTTTTCTCAAGGCACCCATAAACATCAGCCAATTGATCAGGGGCAAGTTTGGCTGCCAACTGCTTTTCGGCTTTCACAGCCTTCACATATTCTTTACGCAAACGCCCATTCAAACGCGCCGCCTGCTGATCGTAAAAACCCACATCACATAGACAAGATGCCATGCAAATAAACCGATTGTTCAAATCATAAACCCGCAAATCCTGATGCAAATCATCCGGATCAAAGCGCACAATCACCTTCTGTCCCGCATATTCGTTCAACGCACGCGCCCAGTAACGATTGCCATAAAAATGGATCTCACCCGTGCCCTTTTGCGCCCGAAGCGCTTGTGAAGTCAAAAGCCATAAAGCCCGTTGCGCCGCTGTTGCTTGCCGAACAATCGTCCCATCGGCTTTTAAACTCTCAGCAAAGGTCACATCAAAACTGCGCCCCGCACAATTAACCGCCTTGCGCCCCGTTTGCTCATTATGCGCCATAATCTGCGCGCCAACATGGGCTTTAAATTCTTCAAATCCAATCGCACGCTTACCATAATCCTCAGGCTTGGCATCCGGCTTATTGCCCGTATAAGCCCCCGCACAAAAAGGATGTTTCGAAATCCCTTCCGCCAAATCACGCCATGCCCGTTCAATCGGTTTCGATTGCCCACTATAAGGCGTCGTCCATTGCAATTGCACACCCAAACTCGTCAAAAGTCCTTGCGGATCATCCGGCTTAATCTTAAAGCGAAAACGGTTTTGCACACCCCCAGAAATCCATTTGCTGGTAAAGGCGCGCCCATTATCCAAAGTCATGCGCTCCGGTATCCCATAGGCTTCAACCATATCACCAATCACCAAACGAACGATTTCCCAGCTTTCAACATCCGATAGGCGCCACGATAAAATCTTCCCCGAATAAAGATCTTGTATAGCTATCAAATAAAGCCGCACAGGCTTCTCCGCCCAAGGCACAGTCACAAAAACATCCAGCTTGTGCCCATCCATATTCACCGCTTGCAAAGCATGCAGGCTCGAGCGATCACGCCGTTGTGCTGGATAAAGCTTTTTTGCCTTTTCTTCTCCCTCACGCGCCAACACCACAGCCGCCTTGGAAACTTCTTTATGAAAACGCCGCCGCAAAGCCCGCTCCGAAGGAAGTGGTTCCCAACCCTTTTCTCGTGCAATCACAACCATCCGCCGATAACACGCCGAAAAAGCCGGTTTAGAGGGACGTAAATAATCCGAACAGAGAACCTCCCAAGCCTCCTCATGACAAGGCGCAAATTGTGAAAAATTCTCCTCACCATAACAAGGCGCTAAAGCCGCAAGCCAATCAGGGCGTTCATAACCTTCCACCCTTTGCCACCAATGAAACAGTGACCGACAACTGATACCAAAATGAACCCCCGTCCGTACCGCCGCATCATGCACGCCAAGACCTCCATGGAGTAAATCATCCATAAAACAAAGTGCCTTCAAACGCTCTTCACAGCGCCTTTTATGCTCCTTTGAAAGCCCCTCATAACGCGCCCAAAGGTCTTCTTTTTGCCCACGACTCTCCCCCGAAACACACCCCGCACCAGAGCGCACCAACAAAGCCGCCCGCGCCTCCTCCGGCAATAACGAGAGATGATACTCCCAAACCGGCTTGGTCTTACCTAATGTTTGGCGAAACAATTGTTTATTCAAACGCCATTTTTTAAGCGCAAAATTATTGAGACCAATTTTTGTCTTCGGCAACCCTGGCAAAGCCGCTTCAGCCAATTCAGCAATACTAAACCATTCCTTCATGGCTGCCCCCGTCTAATTCTCACAGGGGTCGCACGCATAACCTTTAACCGTGCCGCAATCTCTCGCTGTTCTTGCTGGAGCCTTGCAATCTCTGCCAAGCGCGCTTCATCCCCTTGCAACAACAACAAACCATCTTCACGCACCACCTCATCCCAGAGCCAAAAAGCTTCTGTCGCCCGCACAAAGGCCTTAAAACGCGGTAGAGAAATATCCACCTGCTTACTCTCAGCAACATAAGCATCCAAACTCGCCTTACTCAAACAACCAATGCCCAAATAATGCGCCATACGTTCCGCAACCACGCTGCGTTCAAACCGGCATTCGCGTAAAGCCCGTGCCATGGCGCGCTTCATGTGTGAGCGAAACCGCTCCAAATCAATCTGCGCAACCGGTTCGCGGCAAGGAAAAACCGGCTGTTGAAAAAAATCAAGCTGCCCGCAACCATGCATCTTCATCATTGCACCTCCACCGCTTGCTTTTCTAAATAGGCGCAAAAACGCGCCCGCGTTTGCTCATTCGCCCTTTGCCACACCCCCAATAATTGGGCAAAAATCCGTTCCTGTTCATTAATTTGCGGGGGCGTATTAATCCCATTGACCAAATCAAAAGCCCGTCGCAAATCCCCCTCAACCTGTTGAAACGCAACCGCCACTCTCCGCTGTGCCAACGGCTCCATCTTTGCCAATTTTAACAATTGTGCCTGATTATCCGCCAAGGCGGTCCCACGCAAAACCGACCGCAATTCCGGCTGTAAATGCTGCGCAATCTTTGTTAAATAATGTACTGCGCGTTTCGATAAACCAATGCGGTCCGCCACATGTTTAGCAAAAGGGTAAACTTTACCCAATTGCTCTTCATCATGCAATTGTGCAAACTTTGCACTATTGCTACTCCTTTGAGCAATTCGGTCAACTTGACCGAATTCCTCCAAAGACCCATCATTTGGCAAAGGTGCAACTTGCACCTTTGCTACTTCGTCCCCTTCACGGGCGATTTCATTGTCATTTGAAGAGGCATTATCACTGATTTGAGCAATAGGGTAAACTTTACCCAATTGCTCTTTTTTGCTTTTATGCTGGTTACTACCGTCCCCACCACGTTGAATCTCCCCATACTTCTTCTCCCACAATTCACGGTAGGTCTGGACAAACAAAGCACGGTCAATAACAGATAATTCATTACGAAACAGATTTTCCGCAACCTCTAATAGTGCAGCATTCTCCTTATCCGCTTGCACAACAACCGCATCAATTTCGCCAAAACCCAAAAGCGCAGCAGCCCGTAATCGGTGCGCACCGGCAATAAGCGTATAATTACCCTCTTTTGCATTGGGCGTATGGCGCACGGTAATCGGGTTCATCAACCCTTCTCGCGCTATCGATTGCGCAAGAGCCTTAGCATGCTCATCATCCACAGGGCGAATACGCTCCGGCACAACAATCACATCAAGAGAAAGCCTTTGAAACTGTGCCATCACCCCGCCGCCTTTCTCATTTCTTTAAAAAACAAATCCATCGCACGGCACACCCATCTTCGATAAGCCCTAGCAAAAACAGGATCGTTCAAACGCTGACTAATCACTTGAAGAGACAAAGATATAGAAGTCCGCTGCCGTGCTTGTATGGCGACAATACGCCGCCGCGGCACTTCAAACTGATAATGCAAAATATGAATAACAATCTGCCGTGCTAATGCCGCATCAAACAAACCATGCGGCGGATCAATAATATACCGGATTGGAAGATGCCTAAAGCCTCCATTCACCGCCTTAAAACAACAAGCAAGCATCGTTTCTAACCGTTCAACTTCTGAATAAGGGTTGACGATTTCTCTTTTTGCCTCTGGGGTCCATAAATTACAAGCTGCAACCATAACACCCCCCTCTAAAGAGAACCTGCTTACCACCTAAGCGCCAAAACAAACCTATCCAAACAGCCGTTTGACCATGCAACTCTCTGCAATTTATCTTGCCTATTTCGTATTGATGTTTAGACATTGATAACTCTTTTTATCTTATGATATTTAAATTCATGGGAAATGCGTAAAACACACGCACAACCTTGCAACAAAGTTCAAGCGGCATTACCGCGCAATGTGGAATGTGCACTCAAATCCGTATTGGCATGTTTTGCTGCTTTAAAAATGCGACGGTTCGTTTTAGGGTAGCGGTCGCTAAAAACCTGCTCGACGGGCAAGCCGATAAAATCGGCAATGGCACGTTCAGCTTTTTCATTGGGCCGTGTCCAAATGTTTTTGACACTGGATGACGGGATTTGATAAACTTTCGTGAGTTCCGCCAAGGTCATATTACGGCGGCGTAGCTCAGCTAAAATACTATGGCGATCCCATGTTTGTGTGATAGTCATAACTTTCGCTCCTGCTTGAAACGGATGTCGCAACCATCCGTCTTTTGTGGGGTTCTTTGTGTAATAACTGCCCTTAATAACGGGCTGTAATATGAGGTATAATGCAAGAATTGCATTATGTCAATTCAATATTTGCATTATTTTGTGATTTGGCAAAAAAAGAAATTGAACCAAAAACTGAACAAGCAAAACGATTACGTTTGATACGAGAAAGCTTACAGCTTAATCGAGATCAAATAGCTACCCGTTTAGGTATTAAGAAGGCAATTTATGACCACGCTGAAAGAGGTACTACCTTTCCCAATGTCGAGTTTTTGACTGCTTTGTCACAGAAATTACAGGTTAACTTAGCTTGGTTTGTTACAGGCGAAGGCGAAATGTTCGTAGATATAACGAAAGTGCTTGGTTTAAAAGCACCTACCATCCCTACTGGGCTAATGAAAAAGCTCGGTCGCATAGCTTATACGACCTATCGCGACGCAAAAATAAAACTCCCCCCTGAAGATATAGCGGAATTAGCGGCAGAGCTTTATAGAAAGTTGCAAGAGCTTGTTCAAAACATCAATGACCCAGAAGAAGTCGAAGCGACTTTTCCTCTTCTAAAGTTGCACTTAAAGCGACAAATTGAAGCTGAAAAAGCACATCTAACAACCACACAAAATACGGCCTAATGTCCCTTTAAAAGGAAAAATGTAGGCGCGTTTCTCCTTACATTAACAAAATAAATTAAATTATTGTTTTTAAAAGATTATATGCGAAAAAAATAGAAATGCGCCATATGACGCGTTTCTTTTTTGCTTTTTTGGTCATTTTGGGCTGATTTTGAAGGTAATTACATTTTTTGCTTCATTTTTTTCAAAGGGTCTTCAAAGCCGGTTTTCTGGGATTTCACAGACTTTTTAAAATTCTTCAAAGGATTTTCAAAGACCATTCAAAGCTTTTTCTTATTTTTAGTGCAAAATTCTAATTTTTGGCATTTTTCGCTCTTTTTGCCATTTTCAGGTGTCAAAATCTCTTTTGACAAAACGCGCATTTTAAGGTAAAAAATATGCATAAAAACAACAAATTACCACGTATTCCTACCTAATCCCACCTCTTCCCACTTACTGCAAAACCTACTGTCAAACTACAGGGGAATAGGATTTCCTAACATTTCTCTCAATTATTGTGAATCAACAGTTCTTTTCGAGGTATTTTTTTAGAAAAACCAGCTGTCCATAGCGTTTCTAATTCTAAAAAGTTGACTTAAAGGTATAGTGTAGCTACATTATAAGCACAAGATTAATGGAATGAGATACTACAATGAAAGCAGATTCTGTCGTTCGCGCCCGTATTCCTACTGAAATGAAAAAACAAGCAATGATTACCCTAGAACGTATGGGGTTGAGTGCATCAGACCTCATCCGTATGACATTTTTGCGTGTAGCTGAAGAAGGTTGCTTGCCTTTTGATGTTAAAGTTCCCAATAACATCACACGTAAAGCCATCAAGGAACTAGACGAGGGAAAAGGTAAAACATTCGAAAATGCGGAGGCACTGTTTAAAGATTTAGGCATCTGATATGTTAACGCCTATTCGTTCAGTGCAATTCAAGCGTTGTACACAAAGCAGAAAAACGCGGTAAAAATATGAATAAACTACGTGCGTTATTAAACCTACTGATTGAAGAAAAACCGTTCCCACAATATTATTGCGACCACCCATTAAAAGGGGCATGGTCGGGGTGCCGTGATAGTCATATTGAACCAGATTGGCTACTGATTTATAGAATTGAAAAAGACAAATTACATCTTGTCCGTACAGGAACACACGCTGACCTTTTTCAAAAATAACCATGAAAAGATAGAAATTTTCTAACTTTTGCTTATCCATCTTTTGAGATGTGAGAAGATATTATCGAGCGCATCCATAAGGCGGGCAAAGTCGATAAGAAACATCATCCACTTCATAAAACGTGACATCATCTTCACACCCTGATAAGCGTTGATCATCTCATGAAGGAGCTCCCGTTCTCTCTCTGTAAACCTTTGCTCTTCGCTCTTGGGATTTCTGTTCATCTTTCCAACCACATAAATGCGCCCCATGCTTGTTATGCTTTAAAATATCTCTTGCTAAATTGGCACTGATCACACCAACATCCTGCTGGTCCAAATAAATCGGCAACCAACCACCACAACTCTCAATCCTCTTTGCTGCGCACCCAACGAGAAAGATCACGGCGCACATCACCATCACTCTTCTGATTAACTTCATTTTCAACCTCAAGACGTGTTTTTACTTGCTTTAAAGCGTCCTCTGTTTGCTTGTGCTGTTCGCTTTTCTTGCCTAAATAAAACGCCTTCGCTAAAGCCATAAAAAAAACGGCTAAAGCCGCTGTAAACATCAAGTAATATTTCTTGAGATAAAACATCATAGCCGTTGCTCCCGAAACCGCTTGGCAACAAACACAAGACCAACACAAGCCGCTAAAACCATCAGACCGGCTAAAGCCCATTGAATAGGACCATTGCCTGCTAATAAGCCTCCAAGACCAGAGCAAGAACCTATAATCGGTGCTAAGGCTTCTATTTTAAGTGCACCCGTTGCCTCTTTTACTTGAACTCTTTGATAGTTAGAAGAAACATAAGACCCTCGAACCCATAATCCCGCTTCGGCAGCACGCCGGTTGGCTAAACCTTTTAGAACTTTACCTCCAGCCTTATTCCATTTTTGCAATTCAAAAGGAACAGACGCATAATCACCTTGATTAAGCCTTTTTAACAAAGTCGAGTTGTAAAAAGCGCGCGTGCCTACATTATAGCAAAACGAGACTAACGCTGCGAACTGTTCATCCGTTAACGAAACCTTCACCGCTTTTGCAACAGCCTTCTCAAATTGCTTTAAATCCTCACAAAGGATTTCTTCTGCTTGCTCTTGCGTAATCGACATGCCCTTCTTAACAAACGGTTCGCCTGCCTTACTGGTGTGCCCATAACCAATCGTCCAAACGCATGCCTTATCTAGATACGCATCCAAACGTAAACCTTCCCATTGCTTGATTAGCGCTAAACCTTCTTGCGATATTGTTCTCATTGCCTGCTCCATAAAAAAAGCCCCACAAAAGTGAGGCGGGATAATGTCGTGATGGCTGTTCGTAATTTATTGGCTGTGCTCTCTTATTAACTGCTCGACCTCCTCAACTCCAAAGCCAACAGAACTGAGAAAAGAATATTCATCCTCTTGCAATTCATACTGATAGCGCTTCTCAACAACAGCTCCCTCTAAATCAACCGGCATCTCTGTTACCGTCTCAATCTTATGCCTCTCATTCTCAAGCCCCTCTTCTCCTTCTCCTAGTTCTTTGACACGAACCCAATGAAAACGCGTTTGTAAAAGTACCTTTAGTCTTCTCACCGTTTCATCACGGTCATAGTCAAGCATGTTCAAATAATCTTCCTTGCTATTTAAATGCTCTGGATATTCTCTCATCTCTCTTGCCTCCTCTAGACAAAATGCCGTGGACGACTACAACCACGGGCTCCTACGATTTCATCCTTAAAACTCCGTGAATAATTACTAGAGCGAATAAACACTCCATTACCAACACCACCACCCCAACTGCCTCCCCCTGCCAAAACATTCATAACCGTTCTAAAAGTGACCCTTCCAGCTATCGTAGAAGGAATCTGCATAGGGAAAGTTGCTAATAAAAATTGCCAAACATAACCACAACCATCCTCACAACCAATATACGAAATCATACGCCTATTGGCTGTATCGACATGACCTCCTGAATGTTTTGGACTAGGAGCTTTTCTCCCTTGAATGCTTGTTTTATTATTGCTCCCATACATAGATGAAGCAAACTGTTCATCACTTAACAAAGACTTCTTAACACGCATCAGATCTTCTAAAAAATCTGTATATCTACGACTTGTCATGATCGTGATACCATACGCAGAGCGTGTCGTTTCCCCCGTGCCTGACTGAAGATAAATATCAACCCAAAGATTTTGTGAGGGGTCATAAACCATTCCTTTTGAATTGGCTTAAACTGCTCGCTAAGAAGATTCTTCCCCTTTAAAAAGATTTTTCATTGTAATTTCCCCTAAAATTCATCAAAAACCCTACGGATCATTCATCCTTAACCTTAAAACGAAAACGGTTTTGCATGCTATTTAAAATCTTTTTTCTGATAAGAAACACCGATCATTCAAAATCATAAGCTCTCAAGATACCATAAACTTCAACCGCATGAATTCTTACAAAACACAGAGTTTTTTAAGTTTTAGAATCGGTCAAACACAAAGAAATCGAATAAAATACCAAATAAAATGATTGTAGAGATCAATTGAGAATCTTTTGTTATTTGCAGATTATTCCTTAAATAACAGGGCAACTTTATAATCTATTTGACTAAAAATTAAAATCCCTCTCCCATTATCATCTTGAAAGCAACTGTATTTATTATGTAATGAGAGTTTTCGGATACCCATAAGTATTTTCTCATAACTATTTGAAAGAATTTAAGAACAACGAATAATTCTAAATCATTTACCCGTCATCTCAACGACCACTTACAATTCTGTACGCAAATACGCATAGCATTGTTCTGGAGTAAGATTATCTGTCCTTATCCGTTTCCTATGCTTTTTCTTTATCCACATGACATCATAAAAAATATTTTTTTCTTTACTCCTCATTTATATCATGCTTCGATACACTGGATTGCTTTTTTAATGTTTTAAATCTTAAATAACTAAAGGGAACATCTAAAAAATGGACTATACACAAAATTCAGAAGATAATCCTCAGCAGAAATTGCAACGTGGATTAGATAACCGTCACGTACAACTTATAGCGCTTGGTGGTGCTATTGGGACAGGTCTCTTCATGGGATCGGGAAAAACAATTAGCGTAGCAGGACCTTCCATCATACTCGTTTACGCTATTATAGGCTGTGCCTTATACTTTGTAATGCGCGCTATGGGAGAATTATTGCTTTCTAATTCACAATATCGCTCTCTGGTTGATTTTTCAACCGATATGTTAGGACCAGGAATCGCTTTTTTTGTCGGCTGGAGCTATTGGTTGAGCTGGGTCGTAACTGGGGCTGCGGATATTATTGCCATCATCACTTACATGCACTTTTGGTGGCCAACACTTAATCCATGGATAATTGTTTTTTCTTGTATCGCTTTCTTTTTAGTCTTTAATCTTTTTGCTGTAAAACTGTTCGGAGAACTTGAGTTTTGGTTTGGTCTTATCAAAATCGTAGCGATTATAGCGTTAATTGTTGTTGGACTTTATATGATCGTTACTGGTTTTACCTCTCCAAATGGCACTGTCGCCTCTTTCAGTCACGTATGGAACGGTGGAGATATATTTCCTCGGGGAATAACAGGTTTTTTTGCTGGCTTTCAAATTGCCATCTTTTCTTTTGTAGGTATAGAAATTGCCGGAACAACCGCAGCTGAAGTCAAAAATCCTAAAAAAGTCCTACCCAAAGCTATTAATGCAATACCAGTTCGCATTGTGCTTTTTTATATCCTTTCCCTCGCTATAATTATGTCAGTTACACCTTGGAATCAAGTTGTTCCAGAAAAAAGCCCCTTTGTCTCGATGTTTTGGCTTGCTGGTATTCCAATAGCTGCTGGTCTAGTAAATTTTGTTGTTCTTACTTCGGCCGCCTCTTCAGCAAATAGTGGTATTTTTTCTACCAGCCGCATGATATACGGACTTGCAACACAAAGTGGTGCACCTCGCTTTATGGGTAAACTTTCCAAATACCATGTCCCAGCGAATGCCTTATTCTTTTCTTGCTTGTGTATTTTCTTAGGATACGCAATTACATCACTGTCTCCAAGTATCATAAGTGCTTTTACAATTGTAACGAGTATTTCAGCTATTGCATTTTTATTCGTGTGGTCTGTAATTCTAGTAAGCTATATTGTGTATCGTCGCAATCGCCCCCAGCTACATGCTGAATCTATCTACAAAATGCCAATTGGTAATAGTATGTGCTGGTTGATTTTAGCTTTTTTTATTTTCATACTCTATTTGTTAACATTAGAACATGATACCTTTATAGCTTTCCAATGCGGTATAGTATGGTTTATTTTCTTAAGCATAACCTATTTTCTATTTGTAAGAAAAAGAATGCCTAAAGATAATAAATAAAGTCTATACATAAAAACATCTCGAAAAAGGGGGTTTTTAATTCCCTTTTTCTATTTAATCTCCTCCCCACACCTCAAAAAACAAGGATTCCTACCAGCGCATGTTTGTAAATAATCCAGCGTGTTAAAGGGAAATGCTCATGACCATTTACATGGTTCACCTACATAAGGGGCTCTATGGACCAGCTCTTCCCTGAAGACTCACCACGCCTTCTCAAAATGCTTCATGTATAAAATTTGATATTCTTTATATCACTGCTCGAAACAACAAACTTTTAATACTATAATAAGAAAAAAATGAGCTATTCTGTAAATAATTCTCTATAAACTTTACCAACATTGTTGATTAATAAAACATGCGATTTTATCTCACCCTCCCCCTAAAAAAGTTATATTAATTTTTTCTCAAATTTTAAAACACAGATCTAAACAGAATACATCTTAGTAGCTATCTACAATAAAAAAAGATTCTATGAAAATATTTTTCTATTTGATAAATTTATAATTTTAATTACATTATTACATAATAGCAAATATTTATTAAAGTATAATTTCATTATAAAACTATTTATACAATATAAACATTTTTATAAAAATATATATTTATATAAAAACATTATTTGTCATAATTAAATATAATATATTATTATAAATTATTTATAAAAATAAATAAAAATTATAATATAACTTCTATTTTATGCCTTATATATAGAATAATTATTTCATAAATTCGTAATGTTTTTCTTTATTAACATATAGTCATAGAAAAAAATTCCTTTACTCCTTAGCCATATCATGTTCCGATAGCAGAGATTACCTTTTTAGGGTAATTTTTATCTAAAATAACGAAGGGGAACTTCCCAACAATGAACAAACAAAATTTAGAAAAAAAAACCAAGAAGAAATTGCAACGTGGACTGCATAACCGGCACATACAACTTATAGCACTGGGTGGAGCAATTGGAACAGGTCTCTTTATGGGATCGGGAAAAACAATCAGCGTAGCAGGCCCCTCCATTCTACTTGTTTATGCAATTATTGGCTGTGCTCTATACTTTGTTATGCGTGCTATGGGAGAGTTGTTGCTTTCTAATACACAATATCGATCTTTTATTGACTTCTCAACCGATCTTCTAGGGCCTTGTGCTGGTTTCTTTATCGGCTGGACATATTGGTTGTGTTGGATTGTCACTGGAACTGCTGAAATTATTGCTATTGTCACTTATACACACTTTTGGTGGCCTGAACTCAATTCGTGGATTCCTGCTATAATTAGTATTATATCCTTTTTAATTCTTAACCTCGTCGCAGTAAAACTATTTGGCGAACTTGAGTTTTGGTTTGGTTTTATCAAAATCGCAGCAATTCTCGTCTTAATTGTTGTGGGACTTTACATGATCTTTACCGGTTTTGTCTCTCCAAACGGCACTGTTGCTTCTCTTAGCAATATATGGAACGATGGAAATATTTTTCCGCGAGGAATTACAGGCTTTTTTGCTGGATTTCAAATTGTTATTTTTGCTTTTGTCGGCATTGAACTCGCTGGAACAGCTGCTGCTGAAGTAAAAGAGCCTCAAAAAGCTTTACCACAGGCTGTTAATTCAATACCAATCCGCATTGTATTCTTTTATATATTCTCTATTCTTGTGATTATGTCTGTGACACCGTGGAATCAAATCAGTCCAGAAAAAAGCCCATTTGTAACAATGTATGCACTTATTGGTATTCCAATTGCTGCAGGTTTGATGAACTTTGTGGTCCTCACAGCTGCCGCATCTTCAGCAAATAGTGGAATTTTTTCTACCAGCCGTATGATATATGGGCTAGCAACACAAAAAGGTGCTCCTAAATTTTTAGGAAAGCTTTCTCGTAACCACGTTCCAGCCAACGCATTATTCTGTTCATGTTTATGCATCTTATTAGGTTATACAGTTGTGTCGTTATCTCAAACCCTCATTGAAGCTTTTACAATTGTTACAACAATTGCCGCTACTTTGTTTATATTTGTATGGTCTATCATTTTGATCAGCTATATCGTCTATCGTCGCAATCGTCCTCTCCAGCATGCTGTCTCTCCTTATAAAATGCCAGGAGGTGTTGTTATGTGTTGGGCGCTTCTTGTTTTCATTGCCGCTACTTTGTTTATATTTGTATGGTCTATCATTTTGATCAGCTATATCGTCTATCGTCGCAATCGTCCTCTCCAGCATGCTGTCTCTCCTTATAAAATGCCAGGAGGTGTTGTTATGTGTTGGGCGCTTCTTGTTTTCTTTGCATTCATTATTTATTTATTGTCATTAGAAGCGGATACAGCCATAGCTTTAAAATACACTCCAACGTGGTTCATATTTTTAGGGATTGTATATTTTCTTTTTAGGAAAAAGGATTATGCAAAAAATTAAACAAATAAAGCTTATGTTGCAAAAAGCATATAAAAAAGGGTAACTGAAGTTACCCTTTTTTGATATTTTTATATAAAGTTTAAAAACTCTTTACAGATTAAATTTTAATTACGCTCTTTATTAACCAGAGCATTCGATTTTATCCAAGGCATCATAGAACGAAGTTTTTTGCCAACTTCTTCAATAGGGTGGCTATCATTTAAACGCCGTATACTTTTAAAATGAGCCGCACCGCCCTTGTATTCTTGAATCCAATTCGATGTAAACTTTCCTGTCTGAATATCTTGCAAAATACGTTTCATTTCTGCTCTCGTTTCATCGGTAATTACACGTGGACCAGACATATATTCGCCCCATTCAGCTGTATTGGAAATGGAGTAATTCATATTTGCAATACCACCTTCATACATAAGATCCACAATCAATTTAACCTCATGTAAACACTCAAAATAAGCCATTTCCGGCGCATAACCTGCATCCGTTAGTGTTTCATAACCCGCTCGAATAAGTTCAACAAGACCACCACAAAGAACGGCTTGTTCACCAAAGAGATCAGTTTCACACTCTTCTTTAAAGGTTGTTTCAATCACCCCAGCACGTCCCCCACCAAGACCACATGCATAAGACAATGCGATATCATGGGCATGTCCTGAAGCATCTTGTGCAACCGCAATTAAGCAAGGAACACCACGACCACGTTGATATTCATTGCGCACTGTATGACCAGGACCTTTGGGAGCAATCATCACAACATCAACAGTTTTTTTAGGTTCAATTAAGCCAAAATGAATACTTAAACCATGAGCAAAAGCAATCACGGCACCGTCACGTAAATGATCATGAATATGCTCTTTATAAATATCAGCTTGCAACTCATCTGGTGTAGCCATCATAATAAGATCTGCCCATTTTGCTGCTTCAGCAACACTTATAACTTCAAAACCATCCACCATAGCCTTTTTAGCTGTTGCAGACCCTGAACGCAGAGCAATTTTTACATTTTGAACTCCGGAATCCTCCAAGTTTAAAGCATGGGCATGTCCTTGTGAACCGTAACCAACAATGGCTACTTTTTTTCCCTTAATCAAATCAATATTGGCATCATGATCATAATAAACACGCATAAAAATACTTCCTTTTCTCTCTATTTAAAATAAATTTTGGCTTATTTTATTGAATAAATAAGTAAAAAATAGTTCACGTGCTTGAAAGACTATAAATAAAAAAATAAATTTATAGTAACAAAGCAATAGAATGTCTTTTTTAATTTATATATTACAAATAAAAATTATATCCCCAAAAACTTCTAAAAGTATATTTTGAACCAAAATATAATTCAACTACTTACTTTACAAAAATACGATATTATATAATAACAATACTTATAAAAATAAACAAATATACTAAAATTATATTCTTCTTTCAAAGAATAAAGCATTATCTCTTTGAAATGAAGATAGAGCATGCATTTTTAGCATGAACGAAATCAAAGTGGATAGCAAGAAAAATTGTAAACAAAGGATAGCGTTTTTATATTTAAACGCAAAAAATCAATTCTACCATTCGCATGATAAAAAACACTGTTCATATAACCCAATTTTACAGCGCGGTAATAAATAGTACAGCTTCAACTGTAGGTAATATTGAGTATTTTAATGGAATAAATTCGTAACTGAAGAGCACAAAAGAATACCCTTAAAACTCTGTATCTTCTCCAAAATGACCCTTATCATCTCAGTTGCCAACACACATCTAAAAGTTTCAGTTTCTTATATTTCTCATGAACTCTACTACTGATTTTCTACCTCTTAAAATAATTACAAAACTGACCTCTCTCTCTACAGAATCCTATAATGAAATCACGACCAGTTTTTTTTAATTGAATGCGGCATTTCCATTGCTATCATAATATATAGCAGTATCATTGATCTAAACAAACATATGTAAAATCGTTTCTTCAAGATAAAGAGCACCTTAGAAAAATTTTTCCATGGTGTAGAGGAACAAAATCACACCAACAACCGAAGAAAACGTTGAACAGTCTCATACATTCCGTATTCTAACGCATCCGCAATCAACCCATGACCAATAGAAACTTCATCAAGCCAAGGAATATGATGGACAACAGCAGGAAGATTTGTAACTGTCAGATCATGCCCTGCGTTAACACCTAATTGCAACTCTTGAGCTCTTCTTGCTGCGAAAACAAGTTTACTGAGTTCTTGATCTTGTTTTGTCTTATCCCGCAATGCACCACCATAAGGACCAGTATAAAACTCCACACGATCGGCACCGATTGCTTTAGCAACATCAAGGCCATCCACGATAGGGTCAACAAACAGAGACACGCGAATTTTTTTTGCTTTCAGGCGTTGAATAATAGGTGCTAAAAATTCTGCATTATGAGCAAAATCCCACCCATGATCAGAAGTTGACTGAGCTGGGTCATCCGGCACAAGAGTAATCTGATCGGCATATTTTTCTGCTATATTCAAAAATGTATCGCTTGGATAACCTTCAATATTAAATTCAGCAGTAGGAAATGTCCTGTTCATTAAACAGCGTATATCCGGCAAATCAGCAAAACGAATATGTCGCTCATCGGGGCGCGGATGGACTGTCAAACCAGCAGCGCCTGCTGTAAGTGCGATATGCCCAATATGATTGATATTTGGCCAAGGAAGATTACGCCGATTGCGCAAAACAGCAATCGCATTCAGATTAACCGAAAGTTTTATGGCCATGCTCACTCCTATTTTCAGACACAGCTCTCAAGACAAAAATATATTTGCCAATACAATATTAAAGAATAAAATTCCCTATCGAACAATTATTAAACGCTCTGCTGCACGTGTAATTCCCGTATACAGCCAGCGAGCATACATGTCACGAAAGGCAAAACTTTCATCAAATAAAACAACATTATCCCATTGTGATCCTTGTGCTTTATGAACAGTTAATGCATACCCGTAATCAAAATCATCGTGTCTTTTTTTTAACGCCCATGAAATCTCACTATCAGGATCTTCAAATGCTGCTTTTAAAAGCTTAATCTTCGCTACCCCACGCTCACTTTCTTCTGGTTTAACAAGAAGGTTAATACTTGGTTTAACAGTTTCCTTCTGTGAAGTCATGACTTTCCATAAAGATCCATTTAACAAACCTTTAGCGGGATCATTACGCAAACACACCAGCTTATCTCCCGCTTGTGGATAGTCTGCTGTAAATCCCTTCAACGCACGCAAACGTCTATTATAAAGGTGACGTGTCCGATTCACTCCTACCAACACCTGGTCAGCATCTAAAACCAATTTCTGATCCACCTCTTTGCGTGTAATAACACGAGCCGCCCCATAATCACCATAAACAATATCGCGCCCTTCACGTACATCCATAGCCAAACGAACAATCGGATTATCACGCGCTTGTCGATGAATTTCAGAGAGGAGAAAATCTGGTGTACTGTTGGAAAAAAAACCACCTCCTGATACAGGAGGCAATTGACCTGGATCACCAAGAACAAGAATTGGCGTTTGAAAACTCATTAAATCACGCGCTAATTGTTCATCGACCATTGAACACTCATCAATAATGATAAGTTTAGCATGTGCAGCAGTACTTCTCCGATTTAATACAAATGTCGGTGCAAGAGATTTTTTTCCTGTGACTTCATCGGAAACTTCTTCTTCTCCACGCGGACAATAAATTAATGAATGAATCGTACAAGCATTGCTTGCACCTTTAGACCGCAAAACTTGTGCTGCCTTTCCTGTAAACGCAGCAAATTGAACAGATCCATCAACGGTCTCAGCAAAATAGCGCGCAAGCGTTGTTTTCCCTGTTCCTGCATAACCAAAAAGGCGAAAAAGTGGTGAACGCCCTTCCCTTAACCATGCGGCAACAGCCTTCAATGCTTTATCTTGTTCCGGTGAAAACTGCATAACTTACCAACATAAGATTCGCGTAAAAAGAGCAAGAATTTTGAAAAAAATTCCTATCAAGAAAAAAACTTTATTAAGAATTGCTGACACACACCCATCTCACAACTTTCGTAGCACAATGACCCATTATTTACCCATATGCTTTTCAAGATATTGTAACACTCTAAATTTTATCTCTCCATCGCTCTTCTTGATAACACCTTATCTTATAAAGAAAATATCATTTTTTACAACAGTAACACCAACAAGGGAATATATGCATATCTTAAATTTAAAATAACATCTCTATACGCTTTTTTGAGCCAAAATTGAGAATGAGAAAAAGAGCATTATAATTGCAAAGCCCTCACTAGAAAAAATGTCCTTAACAGGATAAGATGAATGTAATTTTATGAAGACTATTTTACACAATCAATCAGCTTTCTTGCACATAAAAATAAAGTACATCCCCTAATACGAAATAACCTTTTGGCAGAAATAAAAATAACTCTCAACAAAACAACTTAATCCCATGATGCTAAACCTATAAAGTTCCTCTCTCCCTCTTATCATGATTTTAATAAATTTACTCTTCATGCTACAAACAAATTACATCTCAACGAATAAAGAGAAACATCAGGCTTCTATGAAGCACGCTTTGTCTCGCACAAATATGTAGCTTTTTCTGTTTCGACAATAAAATCTACTTCGCAAATATGGCTTTCTTAATAGTCTATTATAAGAAAACTAGAACATGGTTTCAGTCCAGCGGTGCACTTCAGGTTCATCCTCTAGAATATCAGAAAAGCGCAAGTCTCTATCTCCTGAGTCAAACTTTTTCTTTTTGTCGCAATGTTTTAAAGTTTATAAAAATAAACTGATTAATACTATTTTTATTGCTAGAAATAACAATGAAATCAAGGGGGAGGATAATTTGTTACTAGCCTTGACCTTACGTCAAAATATCAGTGGTGAAATTGCTTTTTAGTTGTTTTAGCAATGAAATAACGCGCTCAAATATTGATGAATGAAACGGAAACTTTAAATTAAAAATATTCATTCCAGATGGCTATCAAAAAGCCATCTTAACATTACAATCTCTTACAAAATTAATGAAATGGCATGAAGTGTTGGTTATCAATAATTAAGCGAAAGAATGTGATTTAGAAGATAAGCTCAAACAGATAGATATTCTTATCTTAATCAGAGAGCGTGACTATAGTTGATAGAAATCTTCTCCTGAAACTGCCAAATTTAAAATTAATCTGCCAAACAGAAATAACAAACTTTCTTTTTATCTATATAATCAATTGATTTATATGTTCTTTTTTAAGGTTTGGGATGAATGAATAAATGTATGGGAATAGGATTTTGAATCATGCCTCTAAAACGTGACATTTTTTTGCTTTCCCTTTCTCTAATTGCTGCTAAAAATTCTCTGAAGGATTCTAAATCCTGTTGTGAAAAACTATTCAACATTCTCACAAACATGCCGGTGATTTCACACCTCAACTGATCAGAAGGTCTGATCGTAAAAACATGACGACAAGCATCAGATTCTCGCCTTAAACGTTCTGCCGCTTCTTGATCTAAAGCATAAAGCTCTATGATCTTTTCTTCTATGCCAACCGGTACTGATTTTTTGCCAATTTCTACTGATGATAAAAATGGTACGGATATGTTTAATTTCTCAGACATATCTAAAAGACGTTCAGAATAATCAATGCGAAGTTTCCGTAAGCTTTTTCCAAAAGGTGTAAGCATCTAAAATCCTATGAAACAAACGAATATTCGCTCTGATTCTAGCAAAAAAATTCAGATTTTTCTCTCAATTATTCCGAATCAACAGTTCTTTTCGAGGTGTCTTTTTAGAAAAACCAGCTGTCCATAACGTTTCTAATTCTAAAAAATCAAAATCTTTGAAGATTTCACGTACCTCCTGACAATCATTGAGACTTAAGACAAATTTGCCTTGTATAGTTTTGAGAATGTCTGCCATTGCAACAAAGTCATCTTCTCTAAAATTACCAGAGGTATAATAATCACCCTTCAGATAATAAGGAGGGTCTAAATAAAACAAACTATCTGGTGCATCAAAAAGTTGAACAACACGCTCCCACGAAAAGTTTAATATCGTTGTATCAACAAGCTTGCGCCTAACACGCCTCATCCGTTCTAAAAGCTTATCGGGATGAAATACCGTAGACTTTTTTCTTCCAAAGCCAAAAGTACTATAATCTTTTTTACCATACATGACGCAGCGCTGGAGAAACAAAAACCTTGCTGCTCTTTCAACCTTGGAGAGACTCTCTGGTTCAATAGCCGCAAGTTCAAAAAACAACTGTCTGGAGTAAATAAACCACTCTAATTGCTTGGCTAATTCGTCAAAATGATTTTGAACACACTGAAACAAGTTGGTAATCTCACCGTTGAGATCATTAATAACAGAATATTTTGCTAGTCGTTTGTTCAAGAAAATAACACCAGAACCTAAAAATGGTTCAACATAGGTTTCATGGTCAATATTATTTAAAATCGGTATAATTTTCTTACGCAGATAATGTTTACCACCCATCCACGCAAACAATGTTTGTGTAAATTCTTGTTTCATCATATTTTTAAAGGAGAAATTTGATATTCAACTCTTTGTTAACCATCTTTTGAGGTGCGTAAAGATATTATCGAGCGCATCCATAAGGCGGGCAAAATCAAGAATAAACATAAAGACAAAAAACATAATCCACTTCATAAAACGAGACATCATCTTCACACCCTGATAAGCATTGATCATCTCATGAAGGAGCTCTCGTTCTCTCTCTGTAAGCTCTTGCTCGTCGCTCTTGGGATTTCTGTTCATCTTTCCAACCACATAAATGCGCCCCATGCTTGTTATGCTTTAAAATATCTCTTGCTAAATTGGCACTGATCACACCAACATCCTGCTGGTCCAAATAAATCGGCAACCAACCACCACAACTCTCAATCCTCTTTGCTGCGCACCCAACGAGAAAGATCACGGCGCACATCACCATCACTCTTCTGATTAACTTCATTTTCAACCTCAAGACGTGTTTTTACTTGCTTTAATAAGACATTGATTTATAATAATAATTCACTGTTTTGCATGTTGAATTAGACTCCCGAATATTCTAAGATTCTCTCATCTCAAACCTGCTTATGCTGAATCAATCAAAATCATCCCCTTGCACATCACAAGCGGGGCTGATGTGTGGGTAGAAAACAGTTTAGAAAGGAAGAAAAATGCCTTTAATGAATCGTCTAAATGCAAGGGCTGTCGCAACATTGGGGACTGGCAAATATAATGATGGTGCTGGCTTGTTACTTCATAAGCGTAAAGATGGTGGCGCTCAATGGCTTTTACGCTATACCATCCACGGGCGGCGTCGCGAAATGGGCTTGGGTGCCTTAAGAGATGTTTCTTTAAAACAAGCCCGTGAATTGGCAACTGGGTGGCGATCTGTTTTACGTGAGGATCCTGCCCCCATTAAAGAACGTGAAAAACAAAAGCGTGAAGCAATGCGTAATCTCCATTATCTCAAAGATATTGCTTTGGATGCTTTTGAAAGCCGTAAAGCTGAACTAAAAAGAGATGGTAAAAATGGTGAGTGGTTTTCACCTTTAAAACTTCATATTCTCCCTAAATTAGGCTGTCTCCCCGATTCAGAGATTACCCAAAATGATATACGCAATACACTTGCTCCCATCTGGCATACAAAAGCTATAACAGCAGAGAAAGCACTAAATCGACTTGGTATTTGTTTCAAACATGCTGCTGCCTTGGGTTTGGATGTTGATTTACAAGCTACAGAAAAAGCAAAGGCTCTCTTAGGGAAGCAACGCCATAAAGTTAAAAATATGCCTGCAATGAATTGGAAAGAGATACCGGCTTTTTATAAAATACTTTGTCAAAAAACAACCCTAACACAATTGGCTTTGCGTCTGCTTATCCTTACAGGTGTTCGTACAAATCCCTTGTGTCATATCCATAAAGATCAAGTTGAAGATGATATATGGACCATCCCTGCTGAAAATATGAAAGGAAAACGTGATGCTACAACAGAGTTTCGTGTGCCTTTATCAAATGAAGCATTAGAAATTTTGAAACAAGCGCGTCCTCTCTCTCGTAATGATTTCTTTTTTTCTGCAACTGGTCGTGGTCCTCTTGCTGATACTTGTATGTCACAATATATGAAAAAAATTGGACTTGAAGCCTGCCCGCATGGTTTTCGGTCTAGTTTACGCGATTGGTTAGCAGAAACAACCGATGCCCCTTTTGAGGTAGCAGAAACCATTCTAGGTCATGTGGTCGGTGGACAAGTAGAGCGTGCTTACCGTCGTACTGATTATTTAGAACAACGCCGTGTTTATATGGATAAATGGGCGGCTTATGTCACGGGGCAATCTTAAAAGATGGGGTCTTGTACCCCATTTTTATTCCATTATCTGTGGATAACTTTCTCTCTTCGTTTGCTCATTTTTGCTCAATAAGACTCATAAATTATCAAATGAGAAAATACATCATAAAGTACTGTTTTTTATGATTAAACTTACTTTCAAATCTCAATAAAATATGGTTAATAAATACTTATGATTTGTTACTATTTTTAGATTGAAAGGATTTAGTTATGACTGAAAATGATGTTCTTCTTACAGACCGCGAAAGTGCAAAATTATTGCATATAAGCGTTTCAACATTCCGTCGCCATGTCACCAATGGATCTTTACCAAAGCCCTTAAAATTTGGTTCTTTATCGCGTTGGTTAAAATCGGATCTGTTGAATGTGATTGAAAAAGCCAAAACGCAACGTCAACATCTCAGTGATGTGGCATAAAAAAACCTTGTCACGTAAGGACGGACAAGGCTTTCTCAAATTATCGTAAATTGAAAATAGCAAAAACCGTCCTGTGACGCAACGTCTAAGGACAAGAAAAATGTATGATTTTATAAATGCTCGGGGCATTACAAATGCCTTGCGGGGTGTCTGGCATGGTGCTTATGGACTAGCCCGTTGCCCTGCCCATGATGATCAAGTGCCTAGTTTAGCTCTTGCTAATGGAAATGATGGGCGTCTCTTGCTTTATTGTTATGCCGGCTGCTCTTTTAAAGAGATCTTACAAGCTCTTAAGAACATTGGTCTTATCAATACACAAACATGTTTTGATAAAACTTATGATTATAGGTTGTCTCTCTCAAAACAGTTTTGTTGTGAAGATAACAAGGCAAAACAGAAAGCAGAGAGAGCACAAAAGATTTGGAAGCAAAGTCAACCAATTAAAGACACTTTAGCAGAGCTTTATTTACGCAAGCGTGGGATCACTTGTAACTTGCCCCCCTAAGTTACGCTTTCATAGCACATCTTGAAGAAATAACAAAGATGTGTTATATTAAAATTACTTTGTAACACATTAAGTGGTCGTAAAATGGTTGACACAACATTTACCTTTCGCGTTGATGATGTATTAAAAAATGAATTTTCTAAAGCAGCAAAAGCATGTGATAGGTCGGGTGCACAACTTTTGCGAGATTATATGCGTCATATCGTACAAGAACAAAAAGAAAAGAGTGCACACGATTTATGGTTTAGAGAACAAGTTCAACTTGGGATAAATTCTGCTAATACAGGTGATGTAATATCTTCTGAAGTAATTGAAGCAGAAGCAGAGGAATGGCGCTTTGAAACAAAACGTAAGCTAAATAAACCAATTGTATGAAGATAATTTGAACACGAGTAGCACACGTTGATCGTAAAAAAATACGTGAGTATATAGCACAAGATAATCCTTCTGCTGCCTTAAAATTTGATAAACTTTTATCTGAAAAAGTAGAAAAACTTGTTAAATTTCCTACTCTTGGACGTTTAGGGCGAATTATAAATACACGTGAACTTGTTGTACATCCAAATTATATTATGATTTATGATATTTCAAATGGTGTTGTACGTATTTTGCGTGTGCTTCATACAAGGAAAAAATTTCCTTAACCAATTCTCTTCAATAAGTAATGATAAATCACTATTTTCTTTAATACTGCTAATATGATTGCACAAATCACTTCGCGCACTGCTTAGTTCCTTACTCGTAAAAGTGAGGATGAAACTCTTGTTAAACGACGTCTTCTGGTCAATGATGTAACGGTTGAAAAGCTTGGGGAATTACTCAATGAAAACCCGCGGGGATTATTGATGGTTCGTGATGAACTTTCTGGTTTTTTAGCAAACTTGGAACTTAAGGAATATCAAACAGACCGTGGGTTTTATTTACAAACTTTTAATGGGGATCAACTCTATACCTATGACCGTATTGGGCGTGGAACGATTCATATTCCCAATGCAACCCTTTCCATTATTGGGGGAATACAACCTTCTCGGATTATTCCTATCATTCAGGCAATGCTTTCTGGAAAAGCAGATGATGGTTTATTGCAACGGTTTCAAATGATGGTATGGCCCGATAAGATAAAAAAATGTACATGGATTGATAGAGACCCCTTAAAAGATGCCTATAAAGACTATGAAGAGGTGTTTCGTTCTTTTCGCGATAAACCCTTGGGATCACCTGAACACCCGATTGTGATGCGTTTTTCTCCCGATGCACAAGAGATGTTTAGTGAATGGTGGGAAAATCATCAGAAAGAGATCAGAAGAGATGATCTCTCTGAACCCTTACAAGCGCATTTAGCAAAAATGGACAAAACCATACCAAGCCTTGCCCTGATTTTTGAACTTGTTGAAGGGGGTCGTTTTGAAATCACTCTCCCTTCTCTTTCCATGGCTTTGCGTTGGGAAAACTATCTGTTAAGTCATGTAAAAAGGCTTTATGCTGCTGCGGATATACTGATAAAAGAGCGTGCAAATTTGATTATAGAGCGCTGTGAATGCTTACCTGAGGTTTTTACTGCTCGTGATATCTACAGACGCTGCTGGACGCATTTAAAGGACAAGGAAGCGGTCAAACAAGCTTTAGAGCTTTTATGCCATACAAACCACATTCGCAAAAAGTTCATAACCCATCAGACAAGTAAATCGAGTACCTATTATGAATGGCATCCTTTGGTAAAAAACGAGAATGCAAGGCAATAAAGCGAATGAACAGAAGATGATTTTAAAGAGTGCTGGCAAAAGAGAAAGATATGATCTGAATGGATAGTCATAACTCAGGTCATATTCTTGTCAGTCGTTGTCGGTTGATTTACCCCCTCATTTTTAAAAAAACTTTTCGATAAAAATAAAAACCATTATATTTCAATATGCCGGTTTTATCAGATTAGAATGTAAAAGCCGCGTGATAAAGGTACCAGTTCCCGTAAAGGGGTCAAGAATAGAAACACCACGGGAGCCTAAGCTCTTGCCAAATTCCTTGCGTAAAACATCATCAACGGAATGAATAATAAAATCCACAATTTCAATAGGGGTATAAACAATGCCTAATTTTTCTACCGTACGCGGAAAGGCATAACGGAAAAATTCATTATAAAGCTCTACAATTAAGTTTTGTTGTGCTTCAAGACTCGTAATTCCTCGTGTGTAAAACTGTACACTCCTAGAGAGAGTTCTGTAATCTTGAGATTCTTCGTTAAGAGTAACTTTATCAAGGATATTGAGTACACGTTGTAAAGCACAAGAGACGGGATTTTCTTGAACAAACTGATGCCCCTCAAACAAAGCATCAAAGACAGGACGCGTTGCAAGGTGTTGTGCAAGCATTTCAATCGCATTTTCTTCGGAGATGGTTGCGTTTAAATTGCTACGCAATTCTGTCATAAAATCATTAAACACCCGCCGCGTTTCCGTTTCTGATTGCGTCAAAACTTCAGTTAAGCGTGTGATATGATTTTGAGCAAGATCAGCAACATTCGTTGCCCATCTTTTCCAATAGCTAGGGTCGTAATTTTTCTTAACAATAGCCGCTCTAATGAGCTCCGCACATTGAGAGAATAAGTCAAGTTCTTCTTCTGGTTTATAGGCGTGAAAGGATTCATAAGTTGGTGACCCAATATCCAGTCCTGAATATTCTGCTTTTGAGTGTATCGGTAAGTCATCAATAACCACAGTTGTATCTTCTGAGGTAGCCTTTTGAGAAGGAACAACAATGTCAAGAGCATAGCTTACGTCTTGTTTTATGGACATATGGTGAATGATTTTATTAAAACCATCATCATGGGCACGCAAAGCATTGACGACTTGCCAGATGACATCATATTTCGGATTATTTTCCAAGGCTTTTACTGGTGGAATGCCAGCCGGTATTCCAACGGGTAAAATGATGTAGCCTCTTTTTTTACCCTCTGCTCGACGCATGACGCGTCCTATTGCTTGAATGATCTCGATTTGACTTTTGCGCGGGTGTAAAAACAGTATCGCATCAAGAGCGGGAACATCCACACCTTCAGAAAGACAACGAACATTGCTTAACACACGGCAGGTATTTTCCCCAGTGTCTTCCTTTAACCAATCAAGCAATTTATTACGGTCCTTAGCACTAACAGTTCCGTCAATATGGGCAAATGTACAGTCAAGAGGAGGCGTTTCTTTATGGCTTTCATGAAGAGCAAGCAAATTTTCTTTCATTTTTTTAGAATTGAATCTTTTACAGATGCGTTTAGAGGTCTTGATATCTTTACAAAAAGCCAAAGCGCGACGCATAGGGTTGGGGTCATCGCCAAGATCAATTTTTAGATCCATTTTGGTCAGGGCTCGATAACAACCATGGATTTTGGTTCTATAATCAAGAATGAGTTCATAATTTTTATCTGTAATAAGACGTTGAATAGATTTGCTTACTTCTGTTTCGTTGACAACTAATATGATCACTTTACAAGGTGATAACAGTTTATGTTCTAGAGCTTCTGCAAATGTGTAATGATAGAGTTGTTTCCCATAAAGTGTTTCATCATCCATAGAGGCAAGAACAGTATCAGATAAGTCAGCTTTCCTTTTTAACCTATCCGTAAAGATTTTTGGGGTTGCGGTCATATAGAGACGTTTTTTACCCTGTATAATGCTGTTATCATGCACTTTGACAAACTCAGATTCACTTTTATCTGATCCCAACACAGCACCCGTTGTACGGTGAGCTTCATCACAAATGATCAGATCAAATTCGGGTAAACCATGATCTTTTTGTGCATCCGATATCACTTGTATCGAATGATAAGTCGAAAACACCACCGTCATTGCATCTGCTTGGTTTTCACGAGCTTCTTTGGCAAGTGCTTGTGCATCCGTTGTAGCAGGCAATGCAAGATCGGATGTTTCCATTCCAAGAATATCCTCTTGATTTTTACGACGCTTGCCAACTTTTGTATCCGAACAAACAGCAAAGGAATGCAATGGAATTTGTGCATCCGCTGTCCATTCCCTTATGGTTTGTGAGACTAATGCAAGAGAAGGCACTAAAAACAAAACACGCTTGCCTTGACCAGCAAGAGTTTCTGCTATCTTAAGACTTGTAAATGTTTTACCTGTTCCACAAGCCATAATCAGCTTGCCACGGTTAGCTTCTTTTAAACCATCACAGACTTTCTGAATTGCTTCTATCTGATGAGGGCGTGGTTCTTTTGTCGATTTAAGGACAACTTCTTCTTTTGTTGCAAAGATTTGCCAGTCTATACGACTGTTTTCCATATGACGAAGGTCAATGCGATAAACCGGTATCGCTTGTCCTTTAATCATTGCATTCACATTGTCACTTAAATTCACTTCAGTGCTATCAACCAGAAGGCGATATTTGAAGATATCTTTCCCAGAGGCAGCAATAAAGCTATCAATATCCTTTTTACTGATCTGATGGTCTGCTTCATAAAATTTGCATTGAATAGCAACATACCCATCTCGATTACGCAGTTTAGCAACCAAATCAATGCCGATATCATTTTTATTCCAACCTTCACGCTCTTTAGCCCACTCGTAATAGCTTTGAACCTTTTCATATCGCCCATAATGAAGAGGGTCATGCATAAGGTATTTAGTAACAAAACTTTCAAAGATTTTTCCTTTTTTTGCATTTGAGGTTGCCTGTTGGCGATAAGACTGTAAGAGAGCGCGTAAAGAGGATTGTTTGTTATCAGAATTGATGGTTTGAGACATTATAGAGAAACTCCATACCTTATGACATTGACTCATTAACAGTGTAAGAATCACAATGGCGTTTCATAAATACATTTAGAACAAATATCGAGTACCCAATAAACCAAAATGGCGCGAAAACCTATCAATTCCCTCAAAAAAATTTAACAAGTTGCAATTATAAACAGCCTATAAACAGCAAAGTAGTAAAATTTACTATTCGTTTTTGTGTTAATAAAAACAAATTCGATATGTATTTTAAGAGATCAAAATAAATAGTTTGAAGTGTTTTATGATCACAAAAATCATAAATGGTGTCAGTTCAATTTTTAGACAAATACAGACAAGTTTTGATCAATTATTCCCATTAATTCTCTATACAGATCATCTTATTGGGATGGTTTTTTTGTAAAAATATCATAACATATTGAAATGTAATGTTTTTTACTTTTTGCTAAAAGGTGTTTTTTAAAATGAGGGGGGTAAATCAACCGACAACGACCGACAAGAATATGACCTGAGTTATGGTTATTCATTCAGGTCATATCTTTCTCTTTTGCCAGCACTCTTTAAAATCATCTTTTGTTCATTCGCTTTATTGCCTTGCATTCTCGTTTTTTACCAAAGGATGCCATTCATAGTAGGTACTCGATTTACTTGTCTGATGGGTTATAAACTTTTTGCGAATGTGGTTTGTATGGCATAAAAGCTCTAAAGCTTGTTTGACCGCTTCCTTGTCTTTTAAATGCGCCCAGCAGCGTCTGTAGATATCACGAGCAGTAAAAACCTCAGGTAAGCAATTACAACGTTCTATAATCAAATTTGCACGCTCCTTTACCAAGATATCGCCCGCAGTATAAAACCGTTTCGCATGGCTTAACAGATAGTTTGACCAACGCAAGGCTGTTGAGAGAGAAGGCAAAGTGATCTCAAAACGCCCATCCTCAACAAGTTCGATAATGAGGGCAAGGCTTGCTATGGTTTTTGGCATTTTTAAAAGATGCGCTTGGTAAGAGACAGAAACTTTGCTTTCCTTGATTTCTTTATGATGATTTTCCCACCATTCACGAAACAATTCTTGAGCATTAGCAGCAAAGCGCATGATCCGTGGGTGCTTAGGTGATCCCAAGGGTTTGTCATAAAAAGAACGAAGCACCTTTTCATATTCTTGATAGGCTTCTTGATTGGGATTTTTATCTTTCCATTCCCACTCTTGGTTTTCATCCGGCCACACCATCATTTGAAACCGTTGCAATAAACCGTCATCTGCTTTTCCAGAAAGCATTGCCTGAATGATAGGAATAATCCGAGAAGGTTGTATTCCCCCAATCATTGAAAGCATTACATTGGGAATATGAATCGTTCCACGTCCAATACGGTCATAGGTATAGAGTTGATCCCCATTAAAAACTTGTAAATAAAACCCACGGTCTGTTTGATATTCCTTAAGTTCCAAGTTTGCTAAAAAACCAGAAAGTTCATCACGAACCATCAATAATCCTCGCGGGTTTTCATTGAGTAATTCCCCAAGCTTTTCGACGGTCACATCATTGACAATAAAGCGAGAGAGGCAATCATCTTTTTCATTGTCTTTAGAAAGGGTTTCCGACAAAAGAGCATTGGCAGCCTCAGAATCTCCTTTTTTAAGAGCTTTAGAAGCTTGTTTTCTCTTTTCTTTCTGATTGAGCTCCTCAAGGATTTCTTTAATTTTTGCACGTTTTTTTTGTTTTTTCCATTCTTGATACCATTCTTTTTGCAGGTGAGCGATAGGTGTTAAAGCGGCTTGCATGGCAGGTGTTTTTCGTGCAGAAGGTTGACCAATAATCATCCCCCATAGATTAGGAACAATCTTCCAATTATTACTATGCTGTTTTGGAGCGATACGAACCCCATTGCCAATCACGGTTGCTAAAGCACAGATAGCAGAGACAGCCACAAAATCGACAGGGGATTGTTGATGGTTAGCAATATCATAAATATACCTTCCCAAGACCAATGGAACTTGTGTAGCATGAAAAGGCTCGACCGGTAAAAGAGCGGTGTTAATCGGTTTTAATTCACCCCAGCCCATTTGTTGCAAAGCCTGTTCATAAGGGATGGCTTGTAAACAGGGATGCTCCTTTAAAGAGACAGGGGTGTTATCGTTATCAGTATCATTTAAAGAAGTATTGCCATTTTTATTGGTTAAATCAGTTTTATTTTTGTGGTCCATAAGATATTCCTTTCAAAGGGTAAAAAATCATTAAAATCAGCTCCTTCGGGAGCTTGCATCATCAAGACTTCAAAGCCTTGGCGATAAGCACGGGCAGCAAGCATCCATTGTCTTGTAAAAAGGTTCTATGGATTGCAAAGGAGCCACCACCCTCAACGAGAGCAACCAACGCGGGGATGGCTTTCCCAGAGGGATGGGGGCATTTGCTATGAAAGCGTAAACTAGGGGGGCAAGTTACAAGTGATACCACGCTTGCGTAAATAAAGCTCTGCTATGGTCCCTTTAATTGGTTGACTTTGCTTCCAAATCTTTTGTGCTCTCTCTGCTTTCTGTTTTGCCTTGTTATCTTCACAACAAAACTGTTTTGAGAGAGACAACCTATAATCATAAGTTTTATCAAAACATGTTTGTGTATTGATAAGACCAATGTTCTTAAGAGCTTGTAAGATCTCTTTAAAAGAGCAGCCGGCATAACAATAAAGCAAGAGACGCCCATCATTTCCATTGGCAAGGGATAAACTAGGCACTTGATCATCATGAGCAGGGCAGCGAGCAAGTCCATAAGCACCATACCAGACACCCCGCAAGGCATTTGTAATGCCCCGAGCATTTATAAAATGATACATTTTCGCATCCTTAGACGTTGCGTCACAGGACGGTTTTTGCTATTTTCAATTTACGATAATTTGAGAAAGCCTTGTCCGTCCTTACGTGACAAGGTTTTTTTATGCCACATCACTGAGATGTTGACGTTGCGTTTTGGCTTTTTCAATCACATTCAACAGATCCGATTTTAACCAACGTGATAAAGAACCAAATTTTAAGGGCTTTGGTAAAGCTCCATTGGTGACATGGCGACGGAATGTTGAAACGCTTATATGCAATAATTTTGCACTTTCACGGTCTGTAAGAAGAACATCATGTTCAGTCATAACTAAATCCTTTCAATCTAAAAATAGTAACAAATCATAAGTATTTATTAACCATATTTTATTGAGATTTGAAAGTAAGTTTAATCATAAAAAACAGTACTTTATGATGTATTTTCTCATTTGATAATTTATGAATCTTATTGAGCAAAAATGAGTAAACGAAGAGAGAAAGTTATCCACAGATAATGAAGTAAAAATGGGGTACAAGACCCCATATTTTAAGATTGCCCCGTAACATAGGCAGCCCATTTATCCATATAAACACGGCGCTGTTCTAAATAATCAGTACGACGGTAAGCACGCTCTACTTGTCCACCGACCACATGACCTAGAATGGTTTCTGCTACCTCAAAAGGGGCATCGGTTGTTTCTGCTAGCCAATCTCGTAAACTAGATCGAAATCCATGAGGGCAAGCATCAAGTCCAGTTCTTTGCATGTAATGTGACATGCACTTAACAGCAAGGGGACCGCGACCGGTTGCAGAGAAAAAGAAATCATTACGCGACAACAAGCGCGCTTGTTTCAAAATTTCCAATGCCTCTGTTGATAGAGGCACGCGAAATTCTTTTGTTGTATCACGCCTTCCTTTCATATTTTCAGCTGGGATAGTCCATATATCATCTTCAATCTGATCTTTATGGATATGACGCAAAGGATAGGTACGAACGCCTGTCAGAATAAGCAGACGCAAAGCCAATTGTGTTAGGGTTGGTGTTTTGCAAAGTGTTTTATAAAAAAACGGAACATCTCTCCAATCCATTGCTGGTCTATTTTGCATTTTATGGCGTTGTTTGCCTAAAAGAGCTTTTGCTTTTTCTGTTGCTTGTAGATCCACATCTAAACCCAATGCAGCAGCATGTTTGAGGCAAATATTAAGACGATTTAGTGCAGCACGGGCTGCTCCAGCTTTTGTATGCCAAATGGGGGCAAGCGTATTGCGTATATCGGTTTGTGTAATCTCTGAAACGGGTAGACAACCTAATTTAGGGAGAATATGAAGTTTTAAAGGTGAAAACCACTCACCATTTTTACCATCTCCTTTTAATTCTGCTTTACGACTTTCAAAAGCATCCAAAGCAATATCTTTTAAATAATGGAGATTACGCATTGCCTCACGTTTTTGTTTCTCACGTTCTTTAATGGGGTCACGACCATCACGAATAACAAAACGCCATTGGGTTGCCAATTCACGGGCTTGTTTTAAAGAGACATCTCTTAAAGCACCCAAGCCCATCTCACGACGCCGCCCGTGAATGGTATATCGATAAATCCATTGAGCACCCCCATCTTTACGCTTATGAAGTACCAAGCCGGCACCATCATTATATTTGCCAGCCCCCAATGTTGCGACAGCCCTTGCATTAAGACGATTCATTAAAGGCATTTTTACTCCTTTCTAAATGTTTTCTATCCACACGTTAATCCCACTTGTGACGTGCAAGGGGATGATTTTGATTGATTCAGCATAAGCAGGTTTGAGATGAGAGAATCTTAGAATATTCGGGGGTCTCATTCAACATGCAAAACAGTGAATTATTATTATAAATCAATGTCTTATTGATGCCTAACTGGATGAAAGAAAAACTTGGTTTCAATGTTTCAATCAACAAAACTTCAACAGAAACGATTAAAACCTTTACCGATGAAACCAATGCACGTGCGAAAAGAATGATGGATACCGCTGTTGTCACCAAATCCCCATCTGGAAAAAGCAACAGTGGTTTTAATACAGGGGCAATCGCAACAAAGCATATGGAAGCTCCCAATGCAAAAGCAGATGCCTTCAAAGCTCCCAAACCAATTGCAATTCATAAACCTGTTGAAGTAGACGCCCGCGTCACCATTACAAATCTCAATATTTCCGTGCCAAATGGTCTCAAAGATGAAATCAGAGACGCTGTCAATCAAGCCCTTGAACGCTATGCAAAACAGCAACGTTTGGCGATAGCCTCTAGCCTTTCGGATTAAAGACCATGATGCTTGCTTTGGGTGGTTTTATTTTTTCGATTGAAACGGCAGCCTATCAAACTCTTGATCTGTCTTATGGTGTACCATGGGTCGAGCAAGGACGATTGGGACGAAAAGCTGCTCTTCAATTGCCTGCTGTTGCAAATGCAGAATTTTCCTTAACGGGTGTGATCTATCCAGATTTCAAAGGTGGGCATGGACAACTCGAATATTTGCGGCAAATCGCCCATCAGGGACCTCATATTCTTGTAACAGGGCAAGGCAAAATTTTAGGGAAGTTTGTTATCCTTTCCGTGGAGGAAAAGCAAAGCGTTTTTCATTATAACGGTGCCCCCAAAAAACAAGAATTTACAGTAAAACTGAGAGAATATGGTGAAGACCTATGAGTGATCTTTATAGGACAAAACAAGGCGATATGGTTGATGCCATTTGCTGGAAATATTATGCCAAAGGTCAACAATCGCTTGCTGTTGAACGTGTCTATGCGGCAAATTTAGGGCTTGCAGACTATGGACCCATTTTGACAGCAGGCATTACAATCATTTTGCCATCCCTCCCCTATCCCAAAGCCACACCCGTGATTAGAATTTGGGGAAGCAAATCATGAAACCTTTTTGCATGGTTATGGCAAATGGACAAGACATTACCAAAACGCTCATGGATTATGTTTTATCAATTGAAATAACCGATGAGGCAGAAGACAAAAGCGACCGTATCACCATAGAGCTTGATGACCGTGCACGCAACAGTGATAATGGCTTTCTTGATATACCCCTTATCGGAACAGTTCTTTCCGTAACACTTGGTTATGAGAGCGGCAAAATACGCGATATGGGAGCCTATCTGATAGACGAGATCTCTGTAAGCAGTCCACCACAAAGCTTAACTGTTACAGGGCGTGCTGCGGCAATGAACACGTCTTATAGAACACCCAAAAGCCAATCTTATCACCAGCAAACACTTGGCAATATTGTTCAAGAAATCGCACAACGTAATGGTTATACCGCAAAGGTTGACCCTTCTCTTGCGAAAATTGTTGTGCGTCATATTGATCAAACCACTGAAAGTGATATGGCTTTTGCCGCCCGCCTTGCAGAAGAATATGATGCGGTAGCAAAGCCTGTTGATGGTAAGCTAGTCCTTGCCAAACGGGGAGAAGGAAAAGCCATCACCGGCGAGACACTTCCCATAGTGATTCTTCATGAGAAACAGTGCACATGTTGGGATTTTAAATACAGCGCACGGGATGAAGCAGGTGCAGCCAATGGTCTAGAAACCGATGGTGGTGAGGACCAAAAAGCCGCAGCAGATGCACGTGCACCAGAAGAGATAGAGGAGGATGAAAACACCATCCATATGGATGAAAATGATCTACCAGAACCATCTGAACCAGAGAAAGAAGAAGAAAAAGAAGCGGAGAAGCAAGAACAAGAGAAAAAAGGTGGCGTTATCGCAACCTATTATGATCTGCGCAGTGGTGAAAAGAAAGAAGTCAAATCCGGTAATCCACCGTTTCATGAACTCAAATATACCTACCATAATCAATCAGAGGCTGTTGCAGCTATTGCTGCTTATCGTAACAAATCATCACGGGGCAAATCTTCTTTCTCCTGTGATATTGGTGGTGATCCCTTTGTGCAAGCAGAGGCAAAGCTTGTTCAAGAGCCCCCTTTCCGTCCTTATATACCAGCAGAATGGCGCATCAAAAGCGTCAAGCATAAGCTTGATAAAACGGGTGGTTACACCACAAAAATAGAGTGTGAACTTTTTGATGAAGGACAAGAAGACGCCGCTGGAAATGTTGCAAACACAACACCAGACAAGGATGATACTCTTGATCCAAACGCTCCACAAAATGCATATGAGGAAGGCGAAGGCGTCATCCATATGGATGAGGGAGATATATAAAGAAATTGTAATGTTTCTCTCCGATTAAAGGATAGCGAGTTGTTTGAGATTTTTAAAAATACTGGAACTAATATTAATTATATGATATTATAATTGTAAGAAACTAATATTAGTTTTGGAGGTTAGAAAATGTCTGATACACTTTTTGTTCCGAATAAAAATGTTAAAAGATTAGCTGATGAAGTCAAAAACCTTTATGGTTATAATACTTATACTCAAACAATTGAAGCAGCACTTTTGATGTTAAAAGAAGCTAAGAAAAAAGAAGTTTCTTATCAGGAAAAGGCTATAGAGCTTCAGCAACGAACCAAAAAATTTTTAGGTAAAGAATATAATTCTTATACGGAAGAACAGCGCAAGGCGTTTTTTGATGATTTAAGCGGAGGCTTTTAAATGTTTCTCGACGCTTCGGCTATTCTTGCTATTTTGTTAGGTGAGGAAGAGGCACCTGTTTTTATCGAAAAGATGGAAAAAACTCAGCAAAATCATACGTCAGCAATAGCTGTGTGGGAAGCTGTTGCTGGACTTTGCTTTGAGAAAACACAAGAAGGAAAACCTGTTGCACGCTCAACAGTTGTAGAAGCAAAAGCTTTAGTTGATGATTTTCTAGAATTTTACAATATTCAATTTGTCACTATTGAAGATCGCGAATATCAAACTGCTGTTCATGCTTATATGAATTTTGGTAAGGGAACAGGCAGCAAAGCACGACTTAATATGGGTGATTGTTTTGCTTATGCTTGTAGCAAAAATTATGAATTACCACTGTTATTTAAAGGAAACGATTTTATCCACACAGATATCGAAAAAATATGATCCGTTACGAGCAAAGGACTTGACTGGTCATTTACGTCAACATAATTGCACGAACCTTAGTATCACTGGATGTCCCGACCTGATAATTTGCTAATTGTTAAGATATTGAGAAAGAATTTTATCATTAATAAAACAAGTAACAGCTGTTGAATTTTCTGGTCGTTACTCAATCAAGAAACTTTAAGTGTCCATCCATAGAGGTGGGCTTTTTTTATGGAGAAACCTATGAGAAAAATATCATCAGAAGGATTAGCACTTATTAAACAATGGGAAGGCTTGCGTCTCAACGCCTATAAAGATGCCATTGGTATATGGACCATTGGTTATGGACATACAAATTCTGCTGGAAAACCCTTTGTTCATAAGGGCATGATAATCACTGAAGAACAAGCAGAAGAGTTTCTTTGCCATGATTTGCAACAATTTGAGAATGCTGTTGAACACGCTGTTCAAGTTTCCTTAACAGACGAACAATTCGCAGCACTCGTGTCCTTTTGTTATAATGTAGGAACAGCAGCCTTTTGCAATTCGACACTGTTAAAAAAACTCAATCAAGGTGAATATGAAGCAATCCCCTCTGAATTACAAAAATGGACCAAAGCGGGTGGAAAGCGCCTTCAAGGTCTCGTACACCGGCGTACAGCAGAAGCAGGCTTATGGGCAAAAGGCGCTTATGTTTCCTCCAATTATCAACCAGTAGAAACCAAACAGCCAATGGGGATTTTCAAAGCGGAAGCGCTTGCCCCCATCATTGGTTCTTTCTCTGGTCTTGGCGGCTTGTTAGCGGGCAATGGTCCCATCCAATGGGCATTGGCAACCATTATGGTTTTAGCCGCCTGTGCCGGTCTTTTCTGTGTCGCAAGACGCTTTCAGGAACACAAATTATGATTTTATGGATGAAAAAAAATCTGATGCTAACAGGTGCGGCTTTAGCCGCTTTTTTTATGATTGTAGCAAAAGCTTTTGTTCTTGGCAAAAGAACTGAACAGCAAAAGCAAACAGAGAAGATTTTAAAGACTGCAACAACACGGCTTGAGGTAGAAAATGAAATTAATAAAAAAAGTGATGCTGATGTGCGTACTGATCTCTCTCACTGGTTGCGCGACAAATAAAGTTGCTTCTTCTTGTGTGGGTTGGTTGCCGATATATTTGCAGCGACAAGATTTGAACATCATCAGTTCAAACTTAGCAAGAGAGATCTTAAAGCATAACAAGCAGGGTGAATATTTATGTGGGTGGAAACATGGCTAGAAAAAACACTAAAAAAACCACCGCGCTTACAGAAGCAGAAAAAGAAATGCTTCAAGAAATAATCATCACTTATCAAAATGTAAAAATGATGTCTCGCTTGATGAAGTGGATAGCCTTTTTTCTCTTTTTACTCATCCTTGACTTTGCTCGGATTATGGATGCAATAGACAATGTTTTTGCCCATTTAAAACAGTGGTTTTCAAAGAGTTAGTTCCTCCATATCTCTCTTAAAATAGTTTCCCTTTGAAAAGAAATCTTTCCTAAGAATTGAGAGAAATAATTTTCAAATATGCTAGAATCAAGGTGAATGTTCATTTGTTTCATAGGATTTTTTAGATGATTACACCCTTTGGTAAAACCTTACGCAAACTTCGCATAGATCACTCTGAACGTCTTTTAGATATGGCTAAGAAATTAGACATCTCTGTCCCATTTTTATCATCTGTAGAAATTGGCAAAAAATCTGTACCCGTTGGCATGGAAGAAAAGATCATAGAGGTTTACGCTTTAAATCAAGAGGCAGCCGCCCGTCTAAGGAGAGAATCGGATGCTTGTCGCAGCAGTTTTACCATCAAGTCGTCTGATCCCTTGTGTCGTGAAACCGTTGGCATGTTTACAAGACTTTTAAAGGTTTTTTCACAACAGGATTTAGAATCATTCAAAGGAATACTAGAAACGATTAGAGAAGAGAAAAGCCAAAAAAATGTTCGTGTTGCGGAGGAATGTTAGAAAACCCTATTCCCTAACCTTTATTCATGTATCCCGCACCTTAAAAAAACATATGGAAAATCAGTAAATTATTTATAGCTAAATATCGAATGGCGGAGAAGCAGGAAGAGACACGAGTCTATAGAGGTTGTTTCATTTGACAAACTCATTGCTTATGTCGAAAAAAAGACAGCAACGCTTCTTTGAAGTTCTAGGGATGCCATTACAATAGGGTGACAGCAATTATATTTTAGGCTTAACGGTCTGGAATGTTTGGTAAAGATGTTCCTGATATAAAAGATGCCCATTGCTCCAAAAGAACACGCCGTTGCTCTAAGAAGTCTGTTCGCATGTAAGCTTTTGTCACTGAATTACCAACTGAATGCGCAAGAATAGATTCTGCAATTTCAAATGGTGTTGATGTTGTCTCCGCTATCCAGTCACGAAGACTCGATCTAAAACCATGAGGTCTATAATCAAAGCCTTTGTCTTTCATGAATTTAGAAAGCGTTGCATCAGAAATTGGTTTTCCTTTAAGCCCCGCAAATAGAAAGCCCTTTTTTTCAAAAGGCAGAGTTTTTTCAATGACTTTCATAGCTTCACTACTCAGTGGCACACGAAAGTCTGAAACTTTTCCTACAATACCTTTCATATTTTCTTTGGGTATGGTCCATATATTTTTATCAATCTGTTCGAGACGCAAATAGCGCAATGGATATGATCGAGCACCTGTCAAAATTAGTAATTTTAGTGCTAAGTTTGAAAGGATATTATCCTCTAAGTTGTGATAAAAATCTGGAAGTTCTTGCCAAGACATAGCAGGAATATTCGTCGATGTCGCACGTGATTTTCCTAAAAGGGCTCGTGCTTTCATACAAGCCTGTAGGTCAACATCTAAGCCAAGAGCAGCAGCATATTTCAAGCAAATATTGATACGATTCAGTGCTTTTCGCGCTGTATCTGCTTTTTCATGCCAAAGTGGTGCAAGAACATTGCGAATGATATTGGCTGTCAATTTTTCTATAGATAATTTACCTATGTGTGGAATAACGTGCAACTCTAATGGAGAAAACCAACGACCATTTTTCCCTTCATTTTTCAATTCTGCTTTTTTGCTTTCAAAAGCCGCTTGCGCAACTTCTTGAAAGATATTGCTTTGCTGTTTTAAAATAGTCTGTTCTCTAAAAACAATAGGATCATTACCTTCTTTAAGAATATCACTATAATGCCTAGCAAGCTCGCGCGCTTCTTTTAAAGAAAGCTTTGTAACAGGACCAAGCCCCATTTCACGGCGCTTATTGTGGTGCGTATAGCGAAAAAACCAAGAACGCGTATTGTCTTTTCGAACATTTAACCATAGTCCTACCCCATCACAATATTTACCCTGTGGAGACGTCTTTACGAATGATGCTGATAACCGGTGAATCGCCCTCACTTAACACCCCCTTCCGTCCACCTTTTTTGGTCCACCTTTTAGACCACCTTTAATTTCTGATTTGAGATTTTTTCTTTAATACTTATTTTTTTTATTGGAACATAAAAAATTATATACATCAATACACTCTTGCACATCTTTATACTATTTGATTCTTGCTAATAAAGCCTGATTCGCCCTCTGGGGGCACCATTCTTTTTTTTAATCAAATAGCTCATTGTTTATCCATATGTTTGTAAAGGTAAGGGACTTGCAAATAAAAGCGAGGGAATAGGGTTTCGAATCATGCCTCTACAACTGAGTATTTTTTTGCTTTTCTCTTCTTTAATCACTTCTAATATTCCTTTGAAGGATTCTAAATACTATTGTGAAAAAGTCTTTAAAAGTCTCATAAACATGCCAACGGTTTCACGATACAAGGAATCAGATGATGTGATAGTAAAACTATGACGACCAGCATCAGATTCTCTCCTTAAACGGGCGGCTGCCTCTTGATCTAAAGCATAAAGCTCTATGATCTTTTCTTCTATGCCAACAGGTACCGATTTTCTGCTAATTTCTACTGATGATAAAAATGGAACTGAAACTTCTAATCTCTTAGCCATATCTAAAAGACGATCAGAGTGATCTATGCGAAGTTTTCATAAGCTTTTCCCAAAGGGTGTAACTATCTAAAGTCTTATGAAACAAATGAATTTAACGCTCTGATTATAGCAAAAAAATTCAGATTTTTCTCTCAATTATTTTGAGTTTACGGTCTTTTTAAAAAGATGAGAATAAGATTATTACTTAAATAAATCCGAATGCGTATCTGTTCTATCAAAATGGACTCGTTCTTCATCAACTATATAAATTAATAACCAATCAGGTTCTATATGAAGATCTTGACGAGATTTCCAATTTCCTTGTAATGCATGATCATTTAAAATAGATGGCAATTGCTGCTTATGAATCAGAAGTTGCATAACTTCTGTAAGTTTTTGCATATCTTTTCCACGCTTTTTTGCCCGTTTTACATCTTTTTTAAACTTTCCTGAATAACTCACTGAACGCATAATTAAATATCCAGTTGCTTAATCAAAGCAGCAATATTTTCAGTATAATAAATATCTTGATTGCTATCGGTTTTATGAAAAGTTTCAAGCGTTTCCTCATTAGGTGTCTTGTTATTTTCAACGTAAACACGAATAAGATCACGTAAAATTTGAGATGCTGGACGGTGTTTTCTTTCAGCTATAGCCATAAATACACTTTTTAGATTTATATCTACTTTAGCTGCTATAAGTTCACTTTTTAGACTCATAATTTTCCTCTTTAAGAAATTTAATGATTATACATTGTTTTACCTAGTTAAATATAGTTTAACTTATCATTAATATCAATTTTTCTTAAAAAAGAAACTTTTCAACTTTTACTTATTCGCCTTTTGAGGTGCGTAAAGATATTATCGAGCGCATCCATAAGGCGGGCAAAGTCAAGAATAAACATAAAGACAAAAAACATCATCCACTTCATAAAACGTGACATCATCTTCACACCCTGATAAGCGTTGATCATCTCATGAAGGAGCTCCCGTTCTCTCTCTGTAAACCTTTGCTCTTCGCTCTTGGGATTTCTGTTCATCTTTCCAACCACATAAATGCGCCCCATGCTTGTTATGCTTTAAAATATCTCTTGCTAAATTGGCACTGATCACACCAACATCCTGCTGGTCCAAATAAATCGGCAACCAACCACCACAACTCTCAATCCTCTTTGCTGCGCACCCAACGAGAAAGATCACGGCGCACATCACCATCACTCTTCTGATTAACTTCATTTTCAACCTCAAGACGTGTTTTTACTTGCTTTAAAGCGTTCTCTGTTTGCTTGTGCTGTTCGCTTTTCTTGCCTAAATGAAACGCCTTCGCTAAAGCCATAAAAAAAACGGCTAAAGCCGCTGTAAACATCAAGTAATATTTCTTGAGATAAAACATCATAGCCGTTGCTCCCGAAACCGCTTGGCAACAAATACGAGACCAACACACCCCGCTAAAACCATCAGACCGGCTAAAGCCCATTGAATAGGACCATTGCCTGCTAATAAGCCTCCAAGACCAGAGCAAGAGCCTATAATCGGTGCTAAGGCTTCTATTTTAAGTGCACCCGTTGCCTCTTTCGCTTGAACTCTTTGATAGTTAGAAGAAACATAAGACCCTCGAGCCCATAATCCCGCTTCGGCAGCACGCCGGTTGGCTAAACCTTTTAGAACTTTGCCTCCAGCCTTATTCCATTTTTGCAATTCAAAAGGAACAGACGCATAATCACCTTGATTAAGCCTTTTTAACAAAGTCGAGTTGTAAAAAGCGCGCGTGCCTACATTATAGCAAAACGAGACTAACGCTGCGAACTGTTCATCCGTTAACGAAACCTTCACCGCTTTTGCAACAGCCTTCTCAAATTGCTTTAAATCCTCACAAAGAATTTCTTCTGCTCGCTCTTGGCTAATCGACATGCCCTTCTTAACAGACGCAGCTTTATGAAAGAATATATTAAGGAACTCTGTAAAAGAAATTGATAGCAAGTAGCTATATACAAAATGTATTATATTGCAAGCTCTCTAGTTTCTTTATAAAAACTTATCCCAAAAAATATAAATGAAGAATAGGAAAGCATGTTATTTATGATTGTTTAAACGTATTCATAACAACGCTCTCATATTTGAGGCAGTCAATTTGAAAGAAAGCACGTTCTCAAAATGCCTCTTTAAAACCTATTAAGATATTAAGCTCATTTTTGAGTTAGAAAAATTAATCACCCCAATTTTGCAGATGTTATCTTTCTATAACTCTCTTTAAATATTTGTGTTGAATGATGTTCTCTCTTTTAACTTCTCTCTACTTATCTTAAAAAACGTCTTTCATTTTTGAAGTATCTAAAATGACGCAATCCAAATTTGGATTCATTATTCTTAAACTGTAACTTTTAAATAGCTTTTGATGCCTGTTATGCATTCTATTATTAAAAGTATATCAATTTCATGAGATATAAATTGTAATATAAACGTATTATATAGTTTATAAACAGTTATAAATTATAATTGCTTTATCTCATTTGAGTGCTTCCATGCGTTATAATATTGCATCATAATTTGCTTTTTATGCTCTGTTTATAAATGGTAATCTTTTATAAAGTGGTCTATTGAATCATGCACAAAACTGCAAATTCTGATGGAGGTTTAAATAAAATAATATATTAATTCTACTTTGTTTTTATACTATATGTGTTATTGTACATTTACCGCCTTCTTCAAAATGCTAGTAAGGAGCATTAGTGCGTTCTGGCGGTTTTTCCTTTAATATTATAAGTTTAGCATATGTTCCATGCACTTTGATCTCAGCATGTTCTCCTAGTAAAGTGAAAGAAATCACGTAATGAGTTTATCACACCATTACCATTCGCCCCAATATGGTCGATTATGGCATTATCATTCATGCGTGTTTTTCTCCAAATAACAAATATTCTAAATTACCATCACTCCCTGTAATAGGTGAGAGAATCATCCCTTTTGCATTCCACCCTCTTTGCATATTTAACCAATCAAAGAGCTCTTCAGCAATTTTTTTAGCCATTGATGGATCTTTCAATACTCCACCCTTACCAAGATTCTTACGACCAACCTCAAACTGAGGCTTTATCAATAAAACGGCTTGAGCCCCCTTTTTGGCTAAAGACAAAACAGGAGGTAACGCCAATTTAAGAGAAATAAAACTGACATCTGAAACAATCAGATCAATTTCCAGTCCGCATAAATGTTCTCGTTGCAAATCTCTAACATTTAAACCTTCTAATAAAGTTATCGCATTATTGCCCAATAAACGTGCATCCAATTGATGATGACCAACATCAACAGCAATGACATGAGCCGCTCCACGTTCTAAAAGAACCTGTGTAAAACCACCTGTCGATGCACCTATATCAATAGCAATCACTTTATCCGTTACAACCGGAAATGCATCGAGTGCACTCATCAATTTTAACGCTGCACGTGAAACATAGTTTTGCGCTGGATCGCAAACGATAATCTCTGCCGTATCAGAAACGATTTGCCCAACTTTTAAAACAACTTTACCATTCACTTGAACAGTTTTGCGCACAATAGCATCACGTGCTCGTGAGCGAGTCGTAAAAATTTTTTTTTCAACTAAAAGAACATCAAGTCTTTTCTTAACGTCCATTTCATACTCAAAATTTCTACACTGTCCGAATTTTGTGTCCTAAAGCAGTAAAAACTGTATTAACAATACCAATAGAATCAAGCCCTATACGTGACAGAACTTTCTCTGGTGAACCATGGTTTAAATATTCATCTGGAAATTTTAAGGTGCGCACTTTCAAACCATGTTCTAACAGCCCCTCTTGAGCTAAAAATTGTAATAAATGCGCTCCAAATCCGCCTATTGCACCTTCTTCAATCGTTACTAATACTTCATGCTCACGCGCCAAACGACGCATCAAATCCTTATCTAAAGGCTTTGCAAACCGTGCATCTGCAACCGTCGTAGACAACCCTTCCGCAACCAACGCATCAGCAGCAGCCAACACTTTCGACATTCGCGTTCCAAAACAAACCAAAGCTATTCTGGTTCCTTCTCGCAGAACACGCCCTTTTCCAATCTCTAATAACTCACCGCGCTGTGGTAAATCTATTCCAATACCCTCACCACGCGGATAACGAAAAGAAATGGGCCCCTGATCATAAGCTGCGGCGGTACGAACCATATGCATAAGTTCGACTTCATCAGAAGGTGCCATAACCACAAATTCAGGAAGCGTAGCCAAAAAAACAATATCAAAACTGCCGGCATGTGTTGCACCATCTGCCCCTACAAAACCCGCTCGGTCAATTGCAAAGCGCACAGGCAACTTTTGAATGGATACATCATGGATAATCTGATCATAAGCGCGCTGTAAAAAAGTAGAATAAATTGCAACAAAAGGTTTATATCCCTCACAGGCAATACCAGCAGCAAAGGTTACCGCATGCTGTTCAGCAATACCAACATCAAACATTCTTTCAGGAAATTTTTCAGCAAAAGCATCAAGACCTGTCCCCGCAGGCATAGCCGCTGTTATACTAACAATCTTATCATCATGATTAGCTTCTTCTATTAAAGCTTTAGAAAAAACCTTCGTATAAGGAAGAATATTGCTTGATGCTTTAACCTGTTTTCCTGTTGTAATATCGAAACGATTCACACCGTGATATTTATCAGATGACGCTTCCGCAGGTGCATATCCTTTACCCTTATGAGTAACCACATGTACTAAAACAGAACCATTGGAATATTCACGAACATTTTTTAAAACAGGCAACAAATGCTTTAAATTATGGCCATCTATCGGACCAACATAGTAGAAACCAAGCTCTTCAAACAAAGTTCCACCAACCAAAAAACCACGGGCAAATTCCTCTGAGAGACGTGCTTTATCCAAAAAGAATTTAGGTAATTTTTCGCCTAGTGCCTTTATCCGTTCGCGCAAACTACGATAAGCAGGACGGGAAACCAATCGTGCAAGATGCGCGCTCATAGCACCTGTCGGTGATGCAATAGACATATCGTTATCATTTAGAATAACAATCAAACGTGCATCTAAAGCACCAGCATTATTCATTGCTTCATAAGCCATACCAGCAGACATAGCACCATCACCAATTACAGCAATGATATTGCGCCTTTCCTCTGCTTTTAAAGCACTTGCTACTGCCATACCAAGACCAGCAGAAATGGAAGTAGAAGAATGACCGGCACCAAATGGATCATACACACTTTCTGAGCGTTTGGTAAAACCTGATAATCCCCCCTCCTGACGCAATGTGCGAATTTTATCTCTACGCCCCGTTAAAATTTTATGCGGATAGGCTTGATGGCCAACATCCCAAATAATCCTATCCTCTGGTGTATTGAAAACATAATGCAATGCAACTGTGAGTTCAACAACACCAAGACCTGCACCAAGATGACCACCTGTTACGGAAACAGCATCAATTGTTTCCGTCCGCAACTCATCGGCTAACCTTACCAAATCAGATTCCGGCAGTGCCCGCAAATCATGTGGCAGATGAATACGGTCAAGTAATGGTGTCAATACCCGTGACAAAAAAAACTCCTTATTATCACATCATCAAGAGAGTAAAATGCTAAAAACAGACCTTATCCCCTCTTTCATTTATTGTTTTGATATTTTTCCTAAAAAATATTCTCTCTTGGTGACAATTTATGATTTTATCCATTTACTCCACTTATTGCATAAAAAACGATAAAACACGTTCAACTCAATTACGACATCTCACCTTACAGTAAATATCTCAAGACTTTTCCAGATTATTCAGAATCAAGGGGTTGTATACCTTTTGGAAAACCTTCTTCTGAAAGCTGAATTTTTTCAACTTTGGCCTCAGCTGCTTTCAAGAGTTTTTCACAATGTTTTTTAAGCGCTTCACCACGCTCATAAATATCAATTGATTGTTCTAAAGGGATATTTCCACGTTCTAGATTTTCGACAATTGCCTCAAGTTGCTTCAGCGCTTCCTCAAAACTTAAAGTTGTAATATCCTCTTTGTTTATCTCTTGTTTCATGCATTCCTCACAAGATATCTGTTCTCGATATACGAATTCCAAAACCTTCTAAACCTACATAATGATGTTTTTTAGAAGCATAAACAATAACAGAATGAATCCCCAAATGTTTTAAAATTTGTGATCCTAAACCGATTTGGCGCCATTCCTCTTCACGTTTAATTGCCTGCATGTGATTTTCTGCACCTTTTTCCACTCTCTCTTCAATACCCGCAACTGACGGTATCCCAACAGATCCTTCACGCAAATAAACAAAAACACCACGCTTTTCTTTTTCCGTCATGCGTCGCATGATAGCTGGTATATCTGAAGATTGACAAAAAATATCGTTTATAACATTTTCACGCTGCAAATATACGGGAATATCTTCGCCGTCACAGATATCACCAAAAACGATTGCAATATGCTGAACTGTTTCCCAAGGAAGTTGATAACTTTGAACAATAGCTGGACCTCCCGATGTTTCAATATGCCTTTCTCCAACATGCCTTATCAACATTTCTTTACGTTGACGATACGCAATGAGATCTGCAACGGTTATTATATGCAATCGATTTTCTTGTGCAAATTTTGTAATCTCATCTCCATGTTTAACGCTTCCATCATCATTGACCAGCTCACCGATGACACCAACTGGTGGCAAACCAACTACTTTACATAAATCAACGGCTGCCTCCGTGTGTCCTGAACGCATCAGCACACCTCCCTCATGCGCAATCAAAGGAAAAACATGCCCTGGACGGACAAAATCGTCCGGACCAGCATTTAAATTAGCAAGGTTACGTACCGCTAATGTACGGTCATGTGCTGAAATTCCCGTCGTTATTCCATGTTTAAAATCAACGGTAACAGTAAACTGGGTACGATGTGCAGAATCGTTATCGGAAACCATAGGGACAAGATTAAACCGCTGCGCTTCTTGTTTTGGCAGAGGAGCACAAATAATACCCGTTGTATGACGAATGATAAATGCCATTTTTTCTTCTGTGCAATGGACGGCAGCAAGTGTTAAATCACCTTCATTTTCACGGTCATTATCATCGGTAACCACAACAATTTCACCACGTTCAAAAGCACGAAGTGCATCTCTAATTTTTTTTTCGTCATACGCCATTATTCACCTTTCAAATGATCCAACTTGACCGCGATGCCTTAAATAATGGTCAGCAAGAACACAAGCAACCATAGCTTCACCAACAGGAACAGCGCGAATCCCAACACAGGGATCATGACGTCCTTTCGTTACAACATTTACCTCATTACCACGAACATCAATTGAACGACGAGGTGTTAAAATCGATGACGTAGGTTTCACAGCAAAACGTGCAACTATCGGCTGTCCACTCGATATTCCACCTAAAATACCACCAGCGTGATTGGATAAAAAGAGTGGTTTTCCATCACTTCCCATCCGCATTTCATCTGCATTTTCTTCTCCCGTTAAGTGAGCTGCTGCAAAACCATCACCTATTTCTACTCCCTTCACCGCATTAATCGACATGAGTAATGAAGCAATGTCCTGATCAAGTTTTGCATAAATAGGTGCTCCTAAACCAGCGGGAACATTTTCTGCAACAATCTCAATAACAGCACCAACAGATGAACCACTTTTACGTATTTTGTCTATATAATCACTAAAAACCTGTACCATCTCTGAATCAGGCGTAAAAAAAGGATTGTTATCAATCTCTCCCCAATTCCAACGATCACGATTAATCCTATGAGGTCCAATTGCTATCACAGCTCCCCGTACAATCAAACGAGGAATAATTTTACGAGCAATAGCACCCGCTGCAACACGTGCTGCGGTCTCACGCGCTGAAGCACGTCCGCCACCTCGAAAATCGCGGATACCATATTTAACATCATAAGTATAATCTGCATGACCAGGACGATACTGATGAGCAATAGAGCCATAGTCCTTAGATCGTTGATCTGTATTTTGAATCAATAGAGAAATTGGTGTCCCCGTTGTTACCAATGTTGTACCATCATCCTGAACAACAACACCTGAAAGCACCTCTACTTGATCTAATTCTCGGCGCTGAGTTGTATATCGAGATTGCCCTGGTCTGCGTTTATCAAGATAGGCTTGAATTTCTGCAACAGTAAAGGTAATCCCTGGGGGGCACCCATCAATGACACAACCAAGAGCAGCACCATGGCTTTCACCCCATGTTGTGACACGAAATAAATGACCAAATGTATTATGCGACATAAAAAATGCCCCGCTTCTCCGTCAAATATACGTAACTAAAGCCCATGCTGAATTGCGCAAAAACAACCCCTCTTCCAAAACGTCATTGACCATTTTAATTTTTTTGGTCAAATCATTGCTGTCAAAAAAAGTTTTGTAAAACAGATTTTATTCTTTAACGACAGAAATGTCTGGTGCATCAACAGCTTTCATACCGATGATATTATAACCTGAATCCACATGATGCACTTCACCCGTAACAGAACGAGACAAATCGGAAAGAAAATAAAGAGCAGAATCACCTACTTCTTCAATTGTCACCGTACGGCGTAAAGGAGCATTATATTCATTCCATTTTAAAATATAACGGAAATCACCAATGCCAGAAGCAGCCAACGTTTTAATTGGCCCAGCAGATATAGCATTAACGCGAATATGCTGAGGACCTAAATCTACTGCTAGATATTTCACACTCGCCTCAAGGGCAGCTTTTGCAACTCCCATCACATTATAATTGGGAACAACCTTTTCTGCACCATAATAGCTTAGTGTTAAAATCGAACCGCCGTCCAACATCAACCTTTCTGCACGCTTAGCGAGAGCTGTTAAGGAATAAACAGAAATATTCATGGTCATCATAAAATTTGATTCGCTAATATCAATATAACGACCGCTTAATTCATCTTTATCAGAAAAACCAATAGCATGAACTAAAAAATCGAGTTTGCCCCATTTCTTCTCTATGACTTTAAAGACCGCATCAATAGATGCACTATCAGAAACATCACAATGACCGCAAACTAACCCTTTTACTTCCTCAGCCAAAGGCTCAACACGCTTTTTCATAGCTTCACCCTGATAGGTAAAAGCAAGTTCCGCACCTGCGCTACTTGCCGCTTTAGCTATTCCCCAAGCGATAGAGCGATTATTGGCCAATCCCAAAATCAAACCACGCTTGCCGTACAACAAACCATTACTTTTAGCCATTAGCACTGCCCCATTGTTACTTAAAATTAATATTACTTATCTGCCTATGGCATAGGTTAACTTTTTCTTCAAGCAATTGGTTTAAAATCAAATAAAAACTACGTGTTTATATATTCAAATTAATCTTTTTGCATTTGCAAAAATTGTTCCAATGCAGCATCTCTACCTTCCGGTAGCATGATACGAACATGCACATAAAGATCGTCTCTTGTGCCGTTTTTTAAATGAAGCCCTTTTCCTTTCAATCGTAAAACACGATCAGAACTTGACCAAGCAGGAATCGTTAAAGCCACACGCCCTTCCAAAGTCTCAACTTCTTCTTTTGCTCCCAAAACAGCATGTTTAAGAGGAATAGGCAAATCAAGATGAAGCGCCCTTCCTTCAACTCGAAAACGAGGATGTTTCTGAATCTGAATGGTTATCAAAGCATCCCCTGCTTGCCCAAAAGAAACCTCTTCTCCTTGACCTTTTAATCGAATAGTTTGACCGTCTTCAACATAATCTGGAAGTTTAATTTTTAACTTTTTTCCATTAGGAAAAACAGCTTCTACCTTTTCTGCTCCAACCATCTGCTCTAATGTTATTGCAAGATTGGCACGAATATGAGCGCCTTGTTGAGGATGCGTATATTGTGCAGAATTTGAAAAGTTCCCTCCTCTACCAAATAAATCGCGAAAAATATCGCTCGCATCAAAACCTGCACCACCAGAAGAACCAAAATCAAAACCTTTTGCTCCTCCCGAAAAAGGATTATGATTCTTGCTAAAATTTTCACCAGCACCAAAGGCTTGATAAAGAGGTTTTCCTTCCATATCAATTTCACCGCGGTCAAATTGTGCTTTTTTGTCTTTATCACCTATAATTTCATAAGCTTGATTAATTTCAGCAAATTTCTCTTTGGCTTTTACATCATCCCTATTGTGATCTGGATGATACCTCTTTGCTAACTTTCTAAATGCTGATTTAATCTCTTGCGGTTTTGCGGTACGTGCCACACCCAAAATCGCGTACGGATCACGCATATTGTCCTCTTTTCAATTTTTCTGTTTTTAAATATCAACGGATATGTTTCTTAACATCCCTTATAACTTCATCAAACTCCTCTCAAGAATGATTTTTCCTCTCTTTATATGTCTATAAAGCAACCAAAATACCAGATAAAAGAGATATTTTATTTTAATATAGTTTATTATTCATGCTAAAAATAAAAATGGTCAAATATTTTAACAGAACGAGATGACATTGGCTTTTTAAAATAAAAAACAGTACTTTACTTCTTGATAACAGGGTAAATTATAAAAATTTTCATTCATATACGCTGATCTTTGGAGACACTATGGACAATAAAGTACAAACAGATGACAGTTTTATGCAAATGCAAAAACCTTTTGCACTTTTTGCAAAGTGGCTTGAAGAAGCAACCATAACAGAAGTCAATGATCCTAATGCTATGGCTTTAGCAACAGTTGATGAAATGGGATTACCTAACGTTCGCATGGTTCTTCTCAAATATTATAGCCCCCAAGGTTTTGTCTTCTATACAAATTATGAAAGCCAAAAAGGACAAGAAATTTTAAAATCAATGAAAGCATCTTTAGGTTTTCATTGGAAATCACTTCGCCGTCAGGTTAGAATTCGAGGAATTGTTGAAAAAGTCAGTGCTCAAGAAGCAGATGCATATTTCCAATCGCGACCACGTGGTAGCAGAATTGGTGCATGGGCGTCTAAACAATCTCAACCATTAGAAAACCGTTTTGTCCTCGAAAAAGCAATTGCTCAATATACTACACGCTATGCTATAGGGAATATTCCCCGCCCACCTTATTGGTCTGGATTTCGTGTTAAACCCCTTTCCATCGAATTCTGGCGTGATCGCCCATTTCGTTTACATGACCGCTTGCTCTTTACACGAGATTCTCTTGAACATGACGATTGGCAAAGGCAAAAACTTTATCCCTAACCTCTTCAAACTTTAAAATATGGAGAATTTGTCTTCATAACGATTAAACAACACTTCGTAAAATAAAAAGGAAATGATCTCATTTTAAAATAAAAAATTAAAATTCTTCACTATGAAACTTTATTGATAACAATCCTTTGCCTAGCATCACTTAAAAACAAATATAATGACGCGTTCACATGAAGATAACCTATTGATTTATAAAGACAAATCATACTTTTTTTCAACTTGTATTATAACCCCAAATATTGTAAGATTCTTTCATCTCAAATCATTTCATTTTGAATCAATAAAAACCATCCCTTTGTACATCACAAGTGGGATTGTCGTATCGTGAAATGGGCTTGGGTTCTTTAAGAAATGTTTCTTAAAAAAACTCGTGAATGTGTAATACAACAGTGTTCTGTTTTGCATGAGGGTCGTAACCTCATTCAAAGAAAGTGAGAAAAAGTGTGAAGCTATGCGTAATCTCCACTACTTAAAAAATATGGCTTTGGACGCTTTTGAAAGTCGTAAAGCAAGATTAAAAGGAGATGGTGAGGCTAGGAATCGGTTTCTTCCTTTAAAACTTTATATTCTCCCTAAATTAGGCTGTTTACCAGTTTCAGAGATTACCCAAACAGATATACGCCATACGCTTGCTGCTATCTGACATGCAAAAGCTGCAACAGCTTATAGAACTCTTAACCGTCTCAATATTTGTCTTAAGCCTGCTGCTGTATTGGGTTTGGATGTTAATTTGCAAGCAACAGAAAAAGCAAAAGCTCTTTTAGGAAGACAAAGCTGTCTTCGTAGTCCTTTAATAAAGTGATTTTGATATTAAAAAGCACAGTGTTAAAAAGGTAAACTCATCTTGCATATTTCAGCCTTAATAACGCAAATAGAAATATTGAATTTGGCTAAAGTAAGAATCGTCCATCACGATATCCTCATCCTCGTTGTTAAACAACAGGATAAACTATCGTCCATATACCACCGCATACTAAACCAGCAAAAACTATAAACCCAATAAATGAATTGGATTTAAAAAGTTTTAAGCATTGTGAATTGTCGTCGATATCAAGAATCTTAATTTGAACAAACATATGGATACTTGCAACAAAAATACCAAAAAAACTAACAACGGGAACCTGTGCTAAATAAAATGCTAAGCTGACGAAAATCACAAAACCACTATATAAAAACACCAAAGCACGCTTAGTTGCTTTACCAAAAAGAAGTGCCGTAGAACCTACACCAACAGTAGCATCATCCTCTTTATCTTGATGCGCGTAAATTGTATCATATCCTATCGTCCATAAGATAGATCCTACATAAAGTGAAACGGCTGCCCAATTCAGACTTCCACATACAACGGCCCACCCCATTAATGCACCCCAATTAAATGCAATACCTAAAAAAAATTGCGGCCAATATGTTACGCGTTTCATAAAAGGATACACCGCAACTGCTATCAATGATGAAATACCGAGAAAAAAACTGTATCTATTAAATTGCGATAAGACAGCCAGACCAACCAAACATTGCACCAATATAAAAATTTTTGCCTGAAACCGACTTACATGACCTGTTGGCAATGGACGAGAACGCGTTCTTTCTACCTGAGAATCAATCTTATGATCAATAAGATCATTCCAAGTACACCCTGCCCCTCTCATCGCTATAGATCCTAGAAAAAAAAGAAAAAGATACCAAAACCAATGAAAGAGCATTGATAAAAGAGGCAGTGGGTAGCTTTCATAAGAGAGGAAAGCCATTGTTGTTGACCAAAAACAAGGCCACATCAATAATTGCCATCCAATAGGTCGATCCCAACGCGCTAATTGTGCATAAAACCACAAAGAAGATGGAAGAAAATGGTAAACCCATTGTTTGGAAGATGCATCCATCACCCGCCCCTGACTCTCACAGGATTGAATATGTGCAATATTTTTATTTTTTTTCATCAAATAACTCTATCTTTCATCTTGCGATATAGGTATTTCATTTTTATGACAAGAAAACCTCTTTAATCATCTTCTATGATAGGAACAAGCAATGAACATCCTTCTTATCGGTTCTGGTGGACGAGAACACGCTTTAGCATGGAAATTAGCAGCATCGCCACTGTTAACAAAATTATATTGCGCTCCTGGAAATCCTGCAACAATGAAACTGGGTGAAAATATTGATTTGAACATTGAGGACCACCTTCTCGTCATTGATTTTTGTAAAACGCATTCTATTGACTTCGTGATTGTTGGATCAGAAGCTCCGCTTGTTGCTGGTATAACAGACTCTCTTAATAATGCTAATGTATGTGTCTTTGGACCTACGCAAAGAGCTGCTCAACTAGAGGGGTCAAAAGCTTTTACAAAGGATTTATGCCATCAAAATAACATTCCTACAGCATCATACCAGTGTTTTAATGATGCTGTAAAAGCCAAAGCTTATATCCGTGAACAAGGCGTCCCCATTGTTATTAAAGCCGATGAATTAGCTGCCGGTAAAGGTGTTGTTGTTGCAACAACTATGGAAGAAGCGTTTAATGCTGTTGATAGCTGCTTCCAAAATCCCTTTGATAATGTAGAAAAAAAAATTGTTATAGAATCTTTTCTTGAGGGTGAAGAAGCAAGCTTCTTCTGTCTTTGTGATGGTAAAATTGCTCTTCCCTTTGGATCTGCACAAGATCATAAACGCGTGGGAGATGGTGATACTGGCGCAAATACCGGTGGAATGGGAGCCTATTCACCAGCGCCCATCATGACTCAAGAAATGGTGGACCGTACCCTCAAAGAAATTGTTGAACCAACTCTCCATAGTATGAACGCTATGGGAGCGCCCTTTAAAGGTATTCTCTTCGTTGGATTAATGATAACGCAAAAAGGACCTCAATTAATTGAATTTAACGTACGATTCGGTGATCCTGAATGTCAAGTTTTAATGATGCGCCTTGAAGAGGATCTTCTTCCACTTCTTCTTGCTGCAGCTCAAGGAAATCTTGAAAAGAAGCCTCTTCAATGGTCTGAAAAAACTGCTTTAACTGTTGTCATGGCCGCCAAAGGTTATCCAGATTCTCCTCAAAAAGGCACTGTTATCCGCAACCTTGATAAGGTAAGCGCTCTGCCTGATGTGAAAGTTTTTCAAGCTGGCACTCTCTTGCACAATGGAGAACTCATCGCGAATGCTGGACGCGTTTTAAACATAACAGCAATGGGAGAGACCGTTACGCAAGCGCAAAAACGTGCCTATGAAGCGGTTGATTCTATTGATTGGCCCGAAGGCTTTGTTCGTCGCGATATTGGATGGCGAGCCATTGCGCGAGAAAGCGAAATCTTTTGAAAAGTCTTTTTTGTCATTTGACGCGATAATATAATGCATAAATTTGCTAATTATTTTGTCTTTTTTGTTGTCTTGGATAAAAAGAGCGGATTTTCTTTTGAAAATAAATACTATAGTTATTCACGCCTAGTAGGTAAAATAAGATTGAACAAACCTCATAGCGGGAATATAGCGTTTGCGATATATCTCTTTATAAATAATTTTTTGCTTATTCAGGCTTCAAGACAAGCATCATGTCCTATTATCTCTTTTGCATAAAAAAACGTGAAATTTTTTCTCTTATAACGATGCAATGCTTTCATAATCCGGCAAAAGCAAAATCTCCATTTGTTAATCAATGTGTTCCCATGATTGTTAAAGCCAATAGCGTAACTGCCTTGGCAAAAAATATTGTTGTAAAAATCACAAAGAAAGAAATATCTCACACAGCTGTTTACTACAAACTCACCTTGTCAAACAAAGCTCTCACTACGGTCAATAAAATACAATAAATTCATATAGCGAATAATAAAAAATGAACGCGCATCAATATGGTTGTAGGACAACTCGATTACCGATCACCAATCGTAAACCAAATGGATTGTTGTAACGGAGTAAAAAACGCTTTTGTTTAGAATGCAAGGTCGTATAAAGAAAATGGCGTAAATCAAAACGATCTCTGACAACCATAATGTGATTATCTTCATTAATCATAAGCATCGGAAGATCATAAGTATCTGACCATAATCGCCAATCTAGAAGAACATTATTTAAATCTCTAGAAACTAAAAGTGGTATACAAGTTTTCTTATCTGTATGAAGCAACTCTAATGTAACGGCTCTCTCACCTGAATACGTTTTTACAGTACGTGCTGCAATACCTTTGAAATGATAAGATGGTACTAAATGTGATAAGCTTGCAGGAGTATCCGTTTTAAAAAAAACACCGCGTTCATTCAACGAACAAATGATTTTATGACCCGTTTTTGATGAAAAATAGGTTGTTGTTTGTGGCAAATGGCACGGATCTAACCGAAATTCAAGCACCGCTTTTGCCTGATTAAAGCATTGATTAGCCATATACAGTGTCCCAATTTATTTTAACAATATACACTTTTTACCAGCTTTTTCTCATTGGACTATTAAAAGATTGAATAAAAAACAACAGGTTTCTTTTTTGGTTATTAAAATCTAAACAAAAAATGACAAAATTCATCCCTTTTTAAATTACAATATTTTTCCAGGATTCATAATTCCTAAAGGATCAAGCATTTTCTTAATCCCCTGCATAATATCCAATGCAACAGGTGACTTGAAAGCACGAAGCTCTTCACGCTTCAATTGACCAATTCCATGCTCAGCAGAAAAAGCACCCCGATAATTCATTACTAAGTTATGAATATGATGATTCATTTTTGACCATAACCTTAAAAATACTGCAGGATCAGCTCCCTCAGGTTGGGTTACATTATAATGCAAATTTCCATCCCCCATGTGACCAAAACAAACCACCCGCGCACCTGGAGAAATCTCTTCAACAATACGTGCTGCCTCAGTGATAAAATCAGGAATAGAGGCAAGGGGCACCGCAATATCATGTTTAATAGATCCTCCTGCTAACTTCTGTGCCGATGATATACTTTCACGCAATTGCCAAAAAAAATCTTGCTGCTTCAATGATTGTGCAACCACCGCATCCTCTATTACAGCATCCTTTAAAGATTCTTCTAAAAGAATACTAAGTACTGATAATGCCTCCCCATCACCCTGCAATGATGAAATATTGATTAACACATACCATTCATGCTCATGTTCAAGAGGGGATTTCTCACACATCTTATAATCTAAGGCCATTTTTAAACTGAGTTTGCCCATAAGTTCAAAACCCGTCAACATCCCCCCTCCATGACACTGAGCTAGGGAAAAAAACTCGAGAGCTCTTGCTGGATTATGCAAACCAACTAAAGCAACTGCCTTTCCTTTAGGTCTTGGAAAAAGTTTTAAAACAGCCGCTGTTATAATGCCTAAAGTGCCTTCAGCACCAATAAAAAAATTTTTCAAATCATAACCGCTATTGTCTTTCTTTACAAAACGCAAATCATCCAAAACACGGCCATCAGGTAAAACAACTTCTAAACCAAGACAAAGTTCACGCATATTGCCATAAGCTAAAACAGCTGTTCCTCCAGCATTAGAGGAAAGATTTCCTCCTATCTGGCAAGAGCCTTCTGAAGCTAACGAGAGAGGAAAAAAACGATCTGTTTCATCCAGTTTTTTATGTAAATCCTGTAAAATAACACCGGCCTCCACCACAGCAAAATTACCCTCAAGATTGATACATCTCACCTTGTTTAATCTTTCCATGGATAAAATGACACTCTTTCCACTCTCATCTGGTTGTTGAGCACCCACAAGACCTGTATTTCCTCCCTGAGGCACAATCGGTGTGTGTGTTTGGCTCGCTAGCCGCATAATGGATGATATTTCTGCGCTAGAAGAGGGACGTAACAGTAGTGGTGCTTTTCCATGAAAGAGACCGCGTTCTTCACGCAGATAGGGGGCAATCAACGTCTGATCTGTTATAGCGTGCGCCGCACCAACAATGCTTCTAAATCTTTCAATTAATTTCTGCTCCATTTTCATTTCTCCCTTGGAGCCGCTGCACGTATGAGACGATCGTTAATAGCCTCCCCTAATCCATATGATGGAATAGGTTCTACAGCAATCGATCTCACCTTCAATGAATCCAATTTCCTCAAATATTGAAATAAATGAGAGGCTGCTTCTTCTAATTGTCCACTCTCACTAAGATTTAAAATAGAAACTGCATTTTCAAAACCCATCATACGTTTGGGACCAAATGCTAAAAGTGCTTCACCATTTTCCACTTTCTGTACATTCAAACGAATTGCAGCATCAGGCGCATAATGGGATTTTAACATCCCTGGAGCCTCAATCGCAGCACGTTGTTCCATGCGTTTCAGAGACTTTCCCGAAACTTTTTCAATCTCTTCAGTGGCAAGCCCCCCTGGACGCAAAAGATAAATACTTTCACCACAAACTTTAATAATTGTTGATTCGAGTCCTATTTTAGAAGGTCCTCCATCAAGTATCAAAGGAACAGCCCCCCCTAAAGATGCCAATACAGCTTCAGCTGAAGTGGGACTAAGACGCCCAAATTCATTCGCACTAGGGGCTGCAAGAGGACGACCAAAATGGTGTACAACTTCTGCAAAACGACTATCTGGAAAACGAACAGCCAATGTCTTTAAACCAGAAGTAGTCAAAGGGTGGATATTATGCTGACTCTTTAAAGGTAAAACGAATGTCAATGGTCCTGGCCAAAATGCCTCCATCAATCGTCGTGAAAGAACATCAATTTCAACGTAGCGCTCCGCCATGTCTATACCGCTTACATGAGCAATAAGAGGATTAAATTGTGGTCGCTTCTTTGTTGCAAAAATAGAAGAGACTGCTCTTCCATTGGTTGCATCTCCCGCCAATCCATAAACAGTTTCCGTTGGTAGGGCGACCAACCTCCCCTGTTCCAGAAAGGCAACGGCATCCTTTATCGAAGCGCTATTGAGAGGCAGAATTGTCATGATTTATCATCCCTATAGCGCCCTTTAAGGGGTGCAAAACTATAACGATGTAATCTCATAACGGGTCCATATTTATCAAGAGCTTCACGATGTGCTAGTGTTGCATAGCCTACATGCTTCTCTAAACCATAATTTTTATACACTTGCCCTGCACATTCCATCATCTGATCTCGTGTTACTTTAGCAAGAATAGATGCTGCTGCAATTGAAGCCGAACGTTGATCACCTTTAATCAAAGCGGTCGCTGGACATGGTAACTCAGAGGGAACATCACGTCCATCAACCAGCGCATAGTGGACTGGAATTGCCAGTCCTGCAATACAGCGGCGCATCGCTTCTAAAGTTGCTTTTCTAATATTAGACTGATCAATCGTACGGGCGCAAAGACTAGCAAACGAAATCGCTAATGCATTTTGCAAAATATCATTATACAATTTTTTTCGTTGTAGAGTGGAAAGTTTTTTTGAATCATTCAACCCTTCAGGAATACGATCTTTATCCAAAATGACGGCTGCTGTTACCACAGGTCCAGCAAGTGGTCCACGTCCTACTTCATCAACACCGGCTATATGGAAAAACCCCTGTTTCTGCAAATCCAATTCATATGAAAAATTTGGCTGAAGTGGTAAATTAAACATTTTTGATAATTACAAATATAATGAAAGACATATCCGTTTTTGCAGAGGGACTTTTTTCCACAAACTCTATAGTGGAAATTGCTCGCCAAACACCCTCATGAACTCTTGCATAAACACAAAAATAAAAAAACGCAATCATGAAGCTTTCTGCACGGCTCTTTATTATCTCTAGTAAAATATTATCCTAGCAAGTCCCTACCTTTAATCTAGAGAATAGAAAAACTCTCATTCTCTTGCTTAATCGCTCTATTATATACATAATAGAATCGTTACCAAGTATAATCTTTTACCTACATCTTTATTTCTCAAATTTTTCCCAAAGTCATGATTGGTTTCACAAACCAACTTGGATGTAGCGATTTAATAAAAAGAGCTGCCTTTTGAGCGGCTTGCTGGTCTTTAAAAATACCAAAACAAGTTGCCCCTGTTCCAGACATACGAGAAAACAGAGAGCCACACTCATCTAATAGAGATAACACTTGTATTAATTGCGGTGCAATTTTTAATGCAGGAAGAAAAAGATCATTACGCGTTTCTTGTAAAGCGTCAACTAATGAATAAACCGACTTTAGAGCTGCTGGATCAATTTTCAAGGAAGGATGATCATGCTTTTCCAAAGCCTTAAAAGCAGCTTTCGTTGAAATTTGTTGTCCATGATTCACTAATACCATTGCAAGAGAACAAGCTTCTGGAAGTGGTATAATATCTTGACCAATTCCCTGCACAAAAAGCGGCTGCTGATATTCTAATGCCAAAAGACACATTGGCACATCTGCACCAAGAACTAAGCTCATTTGTGCTAATTTTTCACAAGAATAATCAAGATTCCATTGTTGACGCAACATGCTTATAACACCGGCCGCATCACCTGAACCACCACCAATACCTGAAGCAATAGGCAACGTTTTAATCAACCGAAAAAAAGAAGGCTTCGCATTTCTAGGAAATGTGTTGCGCATAAAATCGCGTGCACGAATAACTAAATTATCCGCATCAGAAACAAGCTTACTTGCAAACGGTCCCTCTAAAAAAAAGCGATCACTTTCACACGGAGCATAACCTAGACAATCACCACTCAGACTAAAATAGACCAAACTTTCTATTAAATGATAACCATCAGCACGCTGTCCAACGACATGCAAAGTTAAATTCAACTTAATGGGTGTAAATATATAAGGACACCCCTTAAATGAAGTCTGCGTACCCGACATCATCTAATGTAATATTCACCTGTACAGGAACTCTTTACCAATAGACCCATTTTCATCATGCTTGGTTTAGACTCTTTAGTCCTTTTCTCCTTGTAATGCCTTCTGCAATCCTTTTCTAAACAAATAATAGACACAGAAAACTCCATAAAAAGTCAACTAAACGCCTCTCTTCATATCATTTTAACTCTTTTTTACAACTGTTTCTCGATAAAACTATTCTCTTCCTTGAAGCTTTATCGAATTGTACGCCCAATTACAAACCATAACGTTGCCAAAGCGCACGTTCTTGTACTGCTACAAATGCACTATCAACTGCTGTATAAACTGCGTGTGCACTCACCCCTGAAGGAACTTTAGGTCCTAAAAGACTCTTTGGAGGCGTAATTAATCGCAACCTAGTATTATCGCCAAACCGCTCCTTAATAACAGAACGTATATCATTCAATCCATCAATAAGTCCAAGCTCAACGCTTTTCTTTCCACTCCAAAACATCCCTGTAAAAATATCTGGATTATCTGATAACTTCTCTCCACGTCGCTCTTTAACCAAATCAATAAACGTTTGGTGAACTTCGAGTTGCAAAGATTTCAAATGCTCAACATCTGCCTTCTTTTCAGGCTGAAATGGATCTAACGTAACCTTGTTCTTTCCTGCTGTGTAAACACGCCGTTCAACACCAATCTTCTTCAAAAGCTCAGGAAAACCAAAGGATTGAGAAACAACTCCTATAGAACCAACAATTGAAGAAGGATCAGCAAAAATCTCATCTCCCGCGCAAGCAATCATATAGCCACCTGATGCCGCTACATCTTCAACAAAAACAAGAACTTGTTTCTTTTTTTCCTCTGCTAAATCACGAATACGCTTGAAAATAAAGCGTGATTGCACAGGTGATCCACCAGGAGAGTTGATAAGAAGTGCAATAGCTGGAGCTCTTTTGTTCGCAAAAGCCTTGTCTAAAAGATTGGCGCATCTAACCAATGAAAGCGAACGTGCTATTGGACTTGTTGAATCCATAATTGCCCCATGAAGACGTACCACAGGAATTTCAAGTTCATTAGAATAAAAACGACGTGGAATAAGATTCTTGATACAGCTCACCAAAATAAACTTCCTTTAATAAGTTAGTAGAAACTAAAGAAACAAGAGCAAATAAAAGGAAAAATATAACTGAAAAAAAAGCGAGTACATAAGTCCAAATTGCAGACCAAAAAGAAATTTCATCCACAATTAAACCTCCTTTTAAAGCAGAATTAAATCTCCTTTTTAAAAGATTTAATTTGATTTTAAATAATAAATTGGAAAATACAAGATATTATTAAAAATTTTCCCACAAGCTTATACGCCCATTATTAATCGCATCAATGCGCGGTGAAAAAGTGTGATCATTCCCTTCATGCATAACCAATGCTGGTAATATGGATAAAGCCGCTTTACTTCCTCGTTTTGCATAAAGTAAAATACGCATTGCTGCCGTTGTTTTACGTGCATGAACAGGGATTATACAGGTACCACCAAAGCGTCCTTCCAAAGCGTGCAAGATATCATTTAGCGATTGTGGACGTGCAATTAACCCTAGATATCCACCTGGTTTAACAATCGCTGCTGCACTTCGTAACCAATGATCAAACATTGATTCAGACATAACATGTGCTTCCAACTTTTGTTTATCAGGTGTTTTGCGATCTATAGGATTGTTAAAAGGGGGATTCATAATCGCGAAATCAAAAAAATTATCTATCAAGCCCGCTTTTAAGCGATTCTTACCTTTTAAAGTAATATCTGCTTCTAATAAACAAATTCTCTCAGCAAGTTTTTCATTTTGTTTTAACATAAGCGTTTTTTGTGCATAGGATGCCATAAAAGCGGATCTTTCAACCAATGTCACATGAACTTTCAGACAACGCGAAGCAACTGCCAATCCCGCAGCACCAGCACCAGCACCTAAATCAACAACCTTCCCTTTTAAATTATTGGGAACCAAACTGGCTAATAACATAGCGTCCATGCCAGAACGATGGCCATATTTACGTGGCTGAACCAAATAAAATTTTCCGCGATGAAAACTATCAATTGTGTCATCACTCTGATTCGTTATTTCATCCATTTAAAAATCTAATGTTTCTGTTTATAATGACAATTTTTCCTATTAACTGCTGTTTAAACAAAAATGCTGCAAATTTTCCTTACAACTTCATAACAAAATTACATAGGCTTTTCAAAATATCCCTTATAGATACCATCCAAAACTTCCACTCCAAAGCAACATCAAAAGCTTGTGTCAAAGTAAAAGCCTCTTTATGCTAGGAGGCAAAATAAAATTCATCTCTTTTAATTGCAATACTCTAGGAGTAAACACATTGAGCGTAGCTGCAAAACCAAATCAGACAGAAAACAATCAAAACTCTCTCCAATCCCTCATCAATCTTACCCAATATGATATGGAGCAGGTCAATCAACTCATTCTTTCTATGGCAAAATCAGAAGTTGAAATGATCCCTGAAATTTCCAACCACCTTATTGCATCGGGTGGGAAACGGTTACGCCCGATGATTACATTAGCTTCCGCTCATATGTTTGGTTACCAAGGTGATGGGCACATAAGACTTGCAACAGCTGTTGAATTTATGCATACAGCAACCTTATTACATGATGACGTGGTTGATGAAAGCAATTTACGACGCGGAAAATCTACTGCACGAATGATTTGGGGAAATCAAGCAAGCGTACTCGTTGGTGATTTTCTTTTAGGACAAGCTTTTAAAATGATGGTTGAGGTTGGTTCTATAAAGGCACTTTCTGTTCTAGCAAACGCTGCTGCTGTTATTGCTGAGGGAGAAGTTATGCAACTTTCTGCTGCAAAAAATATAGAGACCTGCGCTTCTGACTATCTCAAAATCATTAATGCAAAAACAGCAGCACTTTTTTCAGCTGCTGCTGAAGTAGGACCCATTATTGCTGGCTATAGAGAAAAAGAATGCTCTGTATTGCGTGAATATGGAACATTGTTAGGCCTTGCTTTCCAATTGATTGATGATGCACTTGATTATAGTGGTACGGCCCAACATTTGGGAAAAAATATAGGTGATGATTTTAGAGAAGGGAAAATTACAATGCCTGTTATCCTCGCATATGCACGTAGTAACGCGGTAGAAAAGGCATTTTGGAAACAAGCTCTTGAAAATGGAAAAACCGACGATGAAGCCTTTGCTCACGCACAACATTTAGTAGAAAAATATGATAGCCTCACGGATACAATAGAGCAAGCACGCATCTATGGTAAGCGCGCAATCGATGCTCTTGCTTTGATAAATAAAAGCCCTGCTCGCAATGCTCTCATTGAAACCGTTGATTTTTGTATTGCGCGTGTAAACTGATTCTTTACAAGAATCTTAATATTTTTCAACAAAGTAATCGGATATGATCTATAAACCATACAATCGATTGATTATCTTGAAAAGGATTAGCTCTATGTGCGGTACAATAGTATCCCGCTTTTTTACTCTCTTTATCGTCGGAATCATGCTGATGCCAGCAATTACCTACAGTAAAACGAAGTCCTCAACAAAGACAACATCCTTTACAGGCGCTTATCTCGCTGGAAGGATCGCAAATCGCGAAAATAAAACAAATCTTGCCATCAATTATTTTAAACAAGCACTCGTTTATAAACCTGATAGTATCGAAACACAAAAAGAGCTCCTTGAATCCTTTCTCTCAGTGGGTGCCTTCAAAGAAGCTGTTCAACAAGCCAAAAAACTTAAAGAGCAAGGTATCATAACACCCTTTGTTTCCTTGACTCTGTCGATAGAAAGCCTCATTAAAAAAGACTACGAGAATGCCAAGCTTCTTCTACAATTAAAAACACCTGCTGCTAGTAACAATCCCATACCTGAACTTATCGGAGCTTGGGCTGCATTCGGAGCTGGGCAACGATCTCAAGCAATCGCTGATCTTGAAAAAGTTCAAGGACCTGCTTGGTATGAACTTTTTATACGCTACCATCTTGCACTTATGAGTGATTTAGCAAAACGCACGCAGGATGCAAAAAAATATTTTACTCAAGCTCTCAATAACCGCCAAGGTATTGCCATAGCTCCTAATACTTATGAACGTGTTATCATAGCATATGCCTCATTCCAATTGCGTCACAAAATGCGTAACCAAGCTCTTCAAACTCTTAAACTCGGCGAACAAATGTTGCAAGGTCGAGAAACACTCAAAAACATCCGAGAAAAAGTTGAAAAAGGTGCTTCCCTAGAAAGATTCATTCAAACACCACAACAAGGAGCGGGTGAAGTATTGTATAACTTTGGTACTGCTTTGAATCACAAAAACTCCGGACATATTGCACGTATTTTCAAACAGTTATCTTTAACCCTCTATCCTCAAAATGATGCAATATTGTTTCAACTCGCTAATATTTCTGCCAAACTGGATGATGTTAATCAAGCAATTAAGCTTTATCAGGCTTTATCACCTAGTTCCCCTTATTATAGAATCGGGCAGTTACGGCTTGCATTTATTCTTACAAATAACAATAAGCACAATGAAGCCATCAAATTACTTAGCGCATTAAACAGAAAATTCCCCAAAGATCGCCATATTTTGATAACGTTAGCTGCTGTTTATATGCAAGAAAATAAGTTTGCTGAAGCTGCTAGGAGTATGGATCATGCTATTACACAAATAAAAGATTTTCAACGTGATGATTGGAAACTCTTTTATCAACGTGGTATCGCTTTTGAGCGTCTAAAGCAATGGCAAAAAGCCGAAGTTGATTTACGAAAAGCGCTTGAATTCGTTCCCAATCAGCCTGAGATTCTTAATTATTTGGGCTATTCACTTGTTGAACGTGATCAAAAGCTTGAAGAAGCGTTCCATATGCTACAAAAGGCTTCCGCATTACAACCTCAAAATAGTCATATCCTCGATTCTCTAGGGTGGGCTTATTACAAACTGAAGCAATATAACCAAGCTGCTCAAATATTGGAAACAGCTGTCAAATTGCAACCTGAAGATCCAACATTAAATGATCATTTAGGCGATGCTTATTGGCAAATTGGACGCAAACGTGAGGCAATATTTCAATGGAATCACGCAATTGATGGAGAAGCAGAAAATTCTAAACAAATCCAAAAAAAACTGAAATTTGGTTTACAATAAAGGACAATACTTGACCATAACCCTATGAAACAATAGAAAGTATTAAGTCCTTTTGATTGCTGTCTATTTGTTAAAATATTAAAAGAGTATAAAGCGTGAAACTTCCTGAACACCTCAATCCAAAATATTCTTTTCAAGGACTTATCTTAACGCTGCAAAATTATTGGGCGCATTATGGATGCGCAATTTTGCAACCTTATGATATGGAAGTTGGAGCTGGAACTTTTCATCCCTCTACAACACTGCGCTCACTGGGGCCGCGCCCTTGGAAAGTTGCTTACGTCCAACCCTCTAGACGCCCAACAGATGGACGGTATGGTAAAAATCCAAATCGTTTACAGCACTATTATCAATTCCAAGTGCTTATCAAACCCTCTCCTCCCAATTTACAAGAGCTTTATATCAATTCGCTACAAGCTATCGGTCTTGATACAAAGCTTCACGATATTCGCTTTGTTGAAGATGATTGGGAAAGCCCTACCCTCGGGGCTTGGGGGCTTGGGTGGGAGTGCTGGTGTGACGGAATGGAAATCTCTCAATTTACTTATTTTCAGCAGGTTTGTGGTATCGAATGTGCTCCAGTTTCAGGAGAACTCACTTATGGGCTTGAGCGTCTCGCAATGTATATACAGGGTGTTGATAACGTCTATGATCTTAACTTTAATGGTTTAGATGGCGAAAATAAAATAAGTTATGGAGATGTTTTTTTACAAACAGAACAAGAATATTCATATTACAATTTCGAATTTGCTGATACGAAACTGCTACACCAACATTTTATCGATGCAGAACGCGAATGCATTGCACTTCTTGAAGCTGGGAAACCAAATAAAGAAAATGTTTTTCATCGATGCGTTTTCCCAGCTTATGACCAATGTATTAAAGCAAGTCATATTTTTAATCTTTTACAAGCACGTGGTGTTATCTCTGTAACTGAGAGACAAAGTTATATTCTTCGCGTTCGCGATCTTGCACGCCGTTGTGGAGAAGCTTTCTTACATACAGAAGCTGGTCAAATCACACTAAAGGAAAAAGTCTAATGTCTGATCTTCTTCTTGAACTTTTCAGTGAAGAAATCCCTGCACGCATGCAACGAAAAGCGGCTGCTGATCTCAAAAAAAGCCTTACGGATCAACTTGTAAAAGCAGGCTTAACTTATAGAGCTGCTAAGGAATATTGGACACCTCGTCGTCTAACATTAGACATACGCGGTCTTTCTCTATGTTCAAAAGATGTCCATGAAGAACGTAGAGGCCCCAGTACAAAATCACCACAGCATGTCATTGATGGCTTCCTACGCTCAACAGGATTAAGCGATATTTCTGAAGCAGATATTGCACATGATAGTAAAAAAGGTGATTTTTATATCGCTAAAATCATCAAAAAAGGTCGCAATGCGGAAGCAATTATTGCGGATATTTTACCAGATATTATTTGCAACTTTCCTTGGCCAAAATCTATGCGTTGGGGCAAGGATTCAGCAAAAAGTGGTGCTTTGAAATGGATTCGATCTTTACAAAACATTCTTTGCATCTTTGGACCAGAAATTGGTGAAACACATGTCATTCCGTTTACCATCGGTTCTCTCAAAAGCAATAATCTAACCTATGGTCATCGTTTCTTAAGCGACGGAAACCCTCTTCAAATCCGCCGCTTCGAGGATTATATCACCAAGCTTGAAGCCCATAAAGTTATTCTTGACGCGGAAAGGCGAAAGAATATCATTTTGGCTGATGCTCAAAACCTTTGCTTTGCTAATGGTTTAGAACTGGTTCAAGATAACGCTCTTTTAGAAGAAGTTGTGGGACTCGTCGAATGGCCTGTTGTCCTTATGAGCGATTTTGATCAATCTTTTCTTGACATTCCCCCAGAAATTATTCGTTTGACCATTCGAGCGCATCAGAAGTGTTTTGTAACGCGTAAACAAGGCGATAAGGTCGAACTCTCTCATCATTTTATTCTTGTTTCTAATGTCCTTGCAAGTGATGAAGGCAAAGAAATTACGAAAGGAAACAGTAAAGTTGTCTGTGCTCGCCTTTCCGATGCACTTTATTTTTGGCAAACAGACCAACATGATTTACCCGATATTAAGCATTTAGAATCTTCGGCAAAAAAATTTGATCTTGATTTAAAAAAGCCTCTCGATCAAAGAATGGCACGATTGGATCATTTAAATGTAACCTTCCATGCAAAATTAGGTACACAAGGTGCAAGAGTAGAACGCATCGCTGCTTTAGCACAAAAAATTGCTCCTTTAGTGGGAGCGGATTTGCTTTTAGCTAAACGTGCCGCAGTGCTCGCAAAGGCTGATTTGCAAACAGAAATTGTCGGAGAGTTTCCTGAACTCCAAGGACTCATGGGAAAAAAATATGCCCTTCTTCAAGAAGAAAATCCCCGCGTAGCTGAAGCAATTGAAGATCATTATAAACCTCTAGGACCAACAGATCGTATTCCACAAGAACCTCTTGCTATAACAATTGCACTGGCTGATAAAATTGATATGCTCGTTGGTTTTTGGCTCATTAATGAAAAACCTACAAGTTCCAAAGACCCTTATGCATTAAGACGAGCAGCATTAGGAATTATTAGACTTGTTCTTTTGCGTGACTGGAAAATTAATCTCATACCCCTGTTTCATTTGGCAGCAAATCTTTTCTTGCAACAAAAAAATAAATATGAAGAATCGCAAAGAGAAAATACGCAATCACAGAATCTACTTCTAGAAAAAACAGAATATATTTTATCAGATCTGTTGGTTTTTTTTCATGAACGTTTAAAAATCTATTTAAAAGAGGAAGGTGCCCGTTATGATGCTATTGAAGCAGTCTTAAATAAAGATTCTGATGACTTTTTATCAGTCGCACGTCGCGTCGAAGCACTGATTTCTTTTATCAATACAAATGAAGGAAACAATTTTTTATCTGCTGTAAAACGTACTGTAAACATTCTTGAGAATGAATCACAAAAAGAGACAATAATAGCAAATGAAATTAACCCTGAACTTTTTATTGAAACAGAAGAAAAACAACTTTATCAAGAAATCATTGAAAGAGAGAATAAGATACCTCAACATATCACTGCTACAGATTTATCAAATGTACTCAGTATACTCTCCCCACTCGGAAAATTTATCGATACATTTTTCGAAAAAGTGTTGGTGAATGACAAAAATCCCAATATTCGTATGAACCGTCTTGCTCTTCTCAAACATATTCATACCATTACAGCAAAAGTAGCAGATTTCTCAAAACTTGTTATCTAAAGCCTATACATAAAAAAATGATATTAAATTTTTGTGAGATCTTCGTAAAATTTCAATAAGTAGAAAATATGAATAAAAAACTAAAGGGCTTTTCTCTTGAGTATCTGCGCATTCCTAAACTTGGCATTTCCTCTGAGAAACAATAAAGTTTGAGATCATGAACCTTTCTTTGAAAGCTATCAAGATATAGCTCTTAAAAATAATTTGAATGCGATAAAAAATCATATCAAATATTTTAGACAAAAAATATATTATGATCGCCTAGTTTAAAGCTAATTTATGCGTATTTCATAGAGAAAAAATAGCTTTAACTCTTATACAATTACAAGATTGAAAATATAAAATTAAGCATATCTAAAATAACTTACAAACTTTTTAAATACGGTGATATTCTATCGTCTTCTTGCCAATCATCTGCTCATAACATTATAAAGAAATGCATTATTCACACTACAGGTAAATCGCATCTAAGAAAAGAGAATAGATATGGCACCTCGCCCCGCCGCTATAACACAACCAGCTATTGCACGCGCCTTAAGAGAAGCAAAAAAACAAGGATGCGAATTAATAGAAATAAAGCCTACAGGTGAAATCCTCATCTACCTCAAATCCGATATTCCAATACCAAACTCAGCAACACAGGCTGATAACATTTGGAATTCATTAGACAATAAATATGACCTTGATATCGTTTTATAGGCCTCGCCATACCAAGCCGGCACCATCATACTATTTGCCAGCCCCCAATGTTGCGACAGTCCTTAGTATTGAGACGATTCATAAGAGGCATTTTTACTCCTTTCTAAATGTTTTCTATCCACACGTTAATCCCACTTGTGACGTGCAAAGGGATAATTGTGATTGATTCAACATAAGCAGGTTTGAAATGAGAGAATCTTAAGATATTCGGGTCTCTCATTCAATATGCAAAATGATAAATTATCATTATAAATCAATATGTTGTATTTTGTAGGTGATGGATTGATATGTCGTGTAAAGAGTATCATTTCAAGCATTCTCTTTTAGAAAAAGATTTTATCTTGATTAAAGATTTTTTGTATGAGTGTTCAGATTGAATATTTCAATTGTTGTTAAGATTCTTTTATAGGATAGAATAATGCTCTATGAATTTTTATCCAATAGCTTCACGTCTTATTTACAATTCTGATAATCGGTTTAAGGCTAAAAGTACAGATATCTCAGTTAGTCCCATAGATTTTGAATAAAAATATAAATTAACGCGTTAAAGATGCTATATTTCAAAAAGATTCACAAAAAAGAGCGTAAAGAATTGAAAAATGGTAAGTTTGTTTGATGAAAAAACAAGTGCAACGAATGTAGCAGAATTTACTGTTTCAGAAATAGCAGGGGCTTTAAAGCGTGTTGTTGAAGAGAAGTTTGGTTATGTTCGGGTGCGGGGAGAGATATCAGGTTACCGCGGTCCTCATGCTTCGGGTCATGCTTACTTTGCCTTAAAAGATGATAAGGCACGGTTAGAGGCTGTTGTTTGGCGTGGATTCATGGAAATGCTCAAATTTCCCCCTGAAGAAGGGATGGAAGTTATCGCTGTTGGCAAACTGACAACTTATCCAGGATCATCTAAATATCAAATTGTCATTGAAGCACTCGAACCAACGGGAGTTGGTGCTTTGATGACACTCCTAGAAAATCGCAAGAAGAAGCTTGCGGCTGAAGGTTTATTTGACGAAGCTAAAAAGAAACCTTTGCCTTATATGCCGCGAGTTATAGGTGTTGTGACATCGCCAACAGGTGCTGTTATTCGTGATATTATCCATCGTATATCAGATCGTTTTCCATTGCACATTTTAGTTTGGCCTGTTCGTGTTCAAGGGGAAACAAGCGGGCGTGAAGTGGCTGCTGCTGTTGAAGGTTTTAATGCGCTTCCTTTAGGAGGACTTGTCCCAAGACCTGATCTTATTATTGTTGCACGAGGTGGAGGAAGTTTAGAAGATTTATGGGGGTTTAATGATGAATCTGTTGTTCGTGCTGTTTACGGATCTACTCTTCCGGTGATCTCTGCTGTTGGGCATGAAACGGATTGGACATTGATTGATTATGTTGCGGATTGGCGTGCTCCAACTCCTACAGGAGCAGCAGAAAAGGCTGTTCCCGTCAAGCTTGATCTCGAAGTGTATGTGGCCTCTCTTGGTGCACGTTTACGCAAGGGACTTGCGCGTTATTTTGATTTTTATCAACAAAAATTGCATGCGATTATACGTGCTCTTCCAACTTCTGACCAACTTTTTGCTTTACCGCGGCGTGGTTTTGATGAAGTTTCAAGTCGATTACAGCGTGCTCTTTGTGTGAGTTATGATAAAAAATGTTTTTATTTTCATGCACTTGCTGTTCGTTTTGCACCGCGTTTGCTGAATACTGACAAAGCACAGCGCAATACAAAGGAATATACTATGCGTCTTCATCGTGCTTTTATGCGCAATGTGGAAAAACAACGTGCTGAACTAGAGGTAGCATCTAGGCTTTTAAAAAGCACTTCGTATCAGAGTATTTTAGAGCGTGGTTTTGTTTTGGCTTTGGGACAAGAGAATAAGCCCATTAAACGATTGGTTCAGATTCCTGAAACAGGACAAATCAAATTACGCTTTTTTGATGGTGAAATTAGTGTTTTAACGCATGATCCTGCTATCAACCGCTCTTCAAAGTCTAAACGCTTAAAGTCGAATCAAGATGATCAAGGAACACTCTTTTAGTATGCCAAACGTTATGCTTGATGAAGGGCTTCTCATGGGAGCGGATGGAAAAGTTCGTTGTTCATGGGCTGGGACTGACCCGCTTTATTGTGCTTATCATGATAATGAATGGGGAAAGCCTGTTTTTGAAGACCGTCGTTTATTTGAAAAAATTTGTCTTGAAGGTTTTCAGGCAGGACTCTCTTGGCTGACAATTTTAAAAAAACTTTCTTCTTTTCGAGATGCATTCGATCACTTTGATTTTGAAAAAATCATTCATTATGATGAAGCGAAAGTGCAAATATTGTTACAGAATAAAGGAATCATTCGTCATCAAGGAAAAATTCGGTCGGTGCTTAATAATGCGTTGAGAACACAAGAAATTGTTACAGAATGGGGAAGTTTGTCTCACTATTTTTGGTCTTTTCAACCACCACACTCGGAGCGTTATGAAAAGATAGATTTTCAAACGCTGTTGGCTCATCCTATAACACCGGCTTCTCTGCGGCTTTCTAAGGATTTGAAGCGACGTGGCTGGACATTTGTTGGTCCTACAATCTGTTATGCTTTTATGCAATCTGTAGGGATTGTTAATGATCATATTGAAGGGTGTTTTTTTCGGTAAATTTGCAAAACTCTCTTTGCTGAAGAAATATTGCTCAATAACACAAATAAAAGGTCTTGAAATGGTCTTTTCTTGTTTTTATTGGATCATCATTTCTGAGATAGTATAGAATGCATTTGAATAGCTATAGTAATTTGAGAAATATGAAGAAAAAGAAGCGAAATAATTTTTTAAGAATTTTATTATTTTTTCCTGAAAACATTATTGAAACAATTTACAGCATTGGTTCTGTTTAATATTTTTATATTAATATAGTCGTTATAATAATGCACATAATAACATTTTTGTGATCATTATATAAACATTTTTCAACATAGAATTACTATCGTATTGGTCTGTTTTTGTATCCAATATATAAATTTATAGAATGACTTTGAAAGAATAAAGTAAATAAAATCAAAGCGTTATATATATAAGTCCTTTGTTGGTTGTTATTTCTATTACGTTGTTTCTCCTATTCCTCACTTTTTTATAGCTTCAAGGGCAAGGTTTTTACGATCTGCACTCTTTATATTAAGAGATGCTATGTTGTTATCTCTCTATCCAAAAAGTGCTTTCAATTGTAAGGCCGTTGTACTGGAATGAGCAACACATGTTGCTACTCATTTTTTTCAAACCATATGCTGTTTTATTGATTTTCGCCGTATGACAAGCCTTACGAAAGAGATTGCCAAAACTTTCTAAACGAACTTATTTCCATTTCCTCTACGAGTAAATATTTTCTTTCCAGTGGACCAATCTTAAAGGTTTCTGCTAATTTTAGTAAAATAGGAAGAAAAATATCTGTTTAGAATTTACTTTTCTCTGTTTTGAGATGAACGATATTCTCTTAGATATCTTTCCAATCAATTCGTACCATATCACTACGACGCAAACCCGTGTAAAGAAGAACATCAATCTAGACGCGTTCATGGGTACCATGTGATCAAGAGTAATAATACTTTTCAATATCTTCTTCTGTCCAAATGGCAAACTCCTCTTTGTTATTGAAAGCTGGTCTTTTTACTCCTACGATTGGATTGTTTTCTAAAAGACCTTGGTCAATTGCCCAATTAAAAAGGCCATTCAGTGCTTTTAGAAAATTTTTAGTCATTGCCGGTTGTTTTTTACGCCGTTCAATCCAGCTATGATATGTTTCTTTATATGGAATATTCCTTATTGAATCGCATAGTTTCATAAGAATGCGTTCTCTTTATCTTTTCGTACTTTTAGCGATGCTATATCAAAAAATACTATTACAATGTTTGATAAGTTATGCAAAGGAACCTTCAACAAGTTTCCTTAGCTTAGATTTAGAAAGTATCAGTCCTTGTAATTGGGCAAGTGCGTTTTTGTAATTGTCAACAAATTCTTGTATTTCATAGGTTCCTCGTACTCTAATACGTTCTCCATGACCAATACGCACATACCACCGATTTTTTTATATTTGGTAATTTGTTTAACAAGATGAGGGGGGCGTGGTTTTGGTATTTCATAAGCGTAAAGATGGTGGTGCTCAATGGGTTTTACGCTATACCATTCACGGGCGGCGTCGTGAAATAGGCTTGGGGACTTTAAGAGATGTCTCTTTAAAACAAGCCCGTGAATTGACAACTGGGTGGCGCTCTGTTTTGCATGATGGGTGTGACCCCATTAAAGAACGTGAGAAACAAAAACATGAGGCAATGCGCAACCTACATTATTTAAAAGATATTACTTTAGATACTTTTGAAACTCGTAAAGCTGAATTAAAACTCAACGTATTGCAAAGTTCTTAAACCCTTTGCAATACGTCAAATAGATTATGATTATAGTTTTTTGTATTTTATAAACTTGATACCTTCTTATTTTTCAATTGCACTGTAAAAAATACGTGGTTCACTATTCCAAACCCATTTTTTAACAGCAGGACTCATCGCTACAGAAACATAGGTCTGATAAATAAAAGCATAGGGACCTTTCTGCATAACATCACGCTGCAAATCAGCATACATTTGTGCTCGTTTTTGCGGATCTTTTTCAAACAATGCATCCTTAACCTTTTGATTCATACTTTCATCAAAATAGCCATTGCACCAGCTAGAATAACCTATATTTTTAACCTCAAACCGATTATCAGGATTGTAAATAAGGCGCACAGCCATGGTATGGGGATCAGAAGAACCATTAGTCCATCCGAAAAAAATCGTATCAAAAGCACGTGTAGAAAGTTTTGAAAACAGCTGCGTACCGACAAAACGTTCAATTTTAAAACGCACGCCTACCTTTTTTGCATTTTCTTGCAGAGATTGGGCAATAGGCAAAGCAAAAGGATAAGGAGAGGCTCCAGCAAAAATATTGGCCTCAAAACCATCTGGATATCCTGCCTCGGTTAAAAGCTGTTTGGCTTTTTGAAAATCAAGTTTAAAGGGTTGTCCTTCTTTTTCATCCAAAGCACCAAAAGTACCAAGAGGGATAAAGCTTGCACGAGGAATACCAACATCTTTAAGAAGGGTTTTTCCTAATCCTTCATAATCAATAAGATAGCGCATCGCTAAACGCACTTTTTCATTGGAAAAAATTGGACTTATCGAATTAAAACCCCATATGATCATAGAGGGTGCCAAAATTTTTTCAACTTTAATATCTGTCGTTGCTTGGAGATCTGCCAAATCCTCTGGCATCAGATTACGTGCAACATCAATATCGTGTTTTTGCAATAATAAACGTTGTGTTCCAGGCTCCGCGACATGGCGAATGAGAATCTTCTTCAATTTAGGCGCTTCGCCCCAATAGTGACGACTTGCACGCAATAAAATCGCTTCTCCTGGGTTCCAGCTGCTTATCTGATAAGGACCAACACAGGCAGAATGACTAGCTAAATACCGATTTCCCATATCTCCATCTTGCTCGTGTTTCATGAGTGTCTCACGATCAAGCAAAGCAAGTGTACGACTACTCGCAAAATGGCTAAGAAGGAGCCCTGCTGGATAAGGCTTATTAAATTTCATCACCACCGTTTTGTCGTCTGGGGCTTGAAAAGCTTCATCCATGTTTTGTTCTGTGATACCATATTCATTAAAGGTTGCCGCAGCGGATAACTTCAATTTCACAATTCGCTTCATACCCCAAACAAGATCACTCGCATGGGCAAGTCTCCCATCGTTAAACTTTAAATTATCACGCAAGTGAAAAGTAATGACGGTACCCTGATCATCAGTTGAAACATCCCAACTCTTTGCCAAAGAAGGAACAAGTTTAGTCGCATCATCTTTAGCAGAAACAACTAAATTATCACAAACATTGACAAGAACTTCATTACCATAACGGTCATTGATTTGCGCAGGATCAAAGTTACTGATTGGATCAAGATTCCAAGCCATCACGAGCGTATCAGCAGGTGTTTTGGCTGAAACCTGTTGTACTATCATCCCCAGTGCGATAACAGCAGAAACGAAACAACTGCTTCTCTTCAATATTTTTCCCCTCAAATTCATAGACTTTTCCTTTTTAAAGTTTGTTGTATAAAGTTCTCATGTAATAATAATGTGCAAAAATAATATCATCATGCTTAGAAAGCACACCCTTCGAGGCAAAACAATAAAATCTTCAATATCAGAAACAATTTACCAATATCTCAACCCTTTTGAGCGGGTATCAACTAAACCAAATATGCAACGAAAAACGATCTGATTAAAATGAAATTATCATGCATGTTTGCTTTATCAGACAGACTTCTTCTCCAAATTTCTTTTTGCAGTTTTCTAAAAACTGCCATCAAAGAACCTCTACAACTTCTTCAAGAACCTCAATAAAATTTAATCTTTTGATGACCTTCAATAAATTGTAAGTTGTCTATCATGACCGCTTTCATCCCTGCTTTAGAAAGATTAGCCTGAGATTCGTCCTCAACGCACAATGGGAATTTTCCATAACTCCGTATCAAATAACCGTCCAAAATCTCTGCCTTAGCATATTTTAAAGTAACAGTGACATCACCTGAAGTATGAAAAGAATAGCCTGATATTTCACCAAGTATCTGCAGATAATAATTTTTTCATCAAAGCATTTTAAAGCCCCCACTTTTTAGTAACACGCAATTCTGTTTAATTTGTTACACCTGTCTTTTGTAGCAAACAAATTTATTACTTTCTTATGCAGATTAAAATATCCAATTTTGATATCTATGCATGCAAATCTTGTTGAAGTAAACAACCTCTCTTGCAAAGAAAATGCTTAAAATGATATTCTTTATGCAAAATATCAAGTCATCATCTATAAAATCCAACATATTGCAAAGTTCTTAACTCCTTTGCAATACGCCAAATGTATCATGATTATAGTTTTTTATATTTTATAAACTTGATACCTTCTTATTTTTCAATTGCATTATAAAAAATACGTGGTGCACTATTCCAAACCCATTTTTTGATATCAGGGGTCATCGCTACAACAGCATATTTCTGAAAGATAAAAGCATAAGGTCCTTTTTGCATAAGCTCACGCTGTAGATCAGCATAGATTTGTGCCCGTTTCTGTGGGTCTTTTTCAAACAATGCATCTTCAACCTTTTGATTCATGCTTTCATCAAAATATCCTTGGTGCCAACTACCATAGCCTGTATTTTTCGCCTCAAACCGATTATCAGGATTGTAAACAAGCCGTGAAGCCATGGTATAAGGATCTGCAGAGTCATTATTCCAACCGACAAAAATCGTATCAAAAGCACGTGTAGAAAGTTTTGAAAACAACTGCGTACCTACTAAACGTTCAATTTTAAAACGTACACCTATCTTTTTTGCATTGTCTTGCAGAGATTGGGCAATTGGCAAAGCATAAGGAGAAGTCCCCACTAAAAAATTTGCCTTAAAACCTTTTGAATAACCTGCCTCGGCTAAAAGCTTTTTTGCTTTTTGAAGATCAAGCTTAAAGGGTTGCCCTTCTTTTTCATCCAAAGCACCAAAATTACCAAGAGGAAGAAAGCTTGCACGAGGAATACCAATACCTTTGAGAATGGTTTTTCCAAGTCCTTCATAATCAACAAGATAGCGCATCGCTAAACGCACTTTTTCATGAGCAAAAATTGGATTTGTCATATTGAATCCCCAATACATCATTGTGGGCTCCAACACTTTTTCAACTTTAATATCGGTTTTCGCTTGAAGATCTGCCAAATCCTCAGGTGTCAAATTACGTGCAACATCAATATCGTGTTTTTGCAATAATAAGCGTTGCGTTCCTGTCTCTGCAACATGACGAATGAGAATCTCCTTCAATTTAGGGGCTTTCCCCCAATAGTTGAGACTTGCACGCAACAACAGAGCTTCTCCAGGATGCCAACTGCTTATCTGATAAGGGCCAACACACGCAGCATTATTCGCTAAATATTGGTTTCCCATATCACCATTTTTTTCGTGTTTCATAATCGTTTCACGATCAAGCAAAGCTGTAATAGAACTCGTAACAATATTGTTAAGAATGATCTCTGCAGGATAAGGCTTATCAAATTTTATCACCACCGTTTTGTCGTCCGGAGCTTGAAGAGATTCATCCATGTTTTGTTCTGTGATACCATATTCATTAAAGGTTGCTGCCTTAGCCATCTTCAATTTCACAATCCGCTTCATCCCCCAAACAAGATCACTCGCATGGGCAGGTCTCCCGTCGTTAAACTTTAAACCATCGCGCAAATGAAAAGTAATAACGGTACTCTGATCATCACTTGAAACATCCCAACTCTTTGCCAAAGCGGGAACGATTTTAGCTGGATCATCTGTCGCTGTACTGACCAAATTGTCACAAACATTGAGAACAACTTCTGAGCCATAAACATCGTTGATTTTTGCAGGATCAAATGTATCAATTGCATCGATATTCCAAGCCATCACCAGCGTATCGGTAGGTGTTTTTGCTGAAACTTGTTGCACAAACATCCCCATTGCCATAACAACAGAAACAAAAGAAGTGCTGCTTTTCAGTATTTTTCCCTTTATATTCATAGATTTTTCCTTTTTAGAATTTTTTGTATAAAGTTCTCATGCAAAAACAACGTGTAAAAAATAATATCATCATGCTTAGAAAGCATGCCTCTTAGAGGCAAAATAACAAAATCCTCATCAACAACCGCTCATCACCCACTCAGTCCTTTTTGAACGGGCATCAGCTAAACCAAATATGCAACGAAAAATAATATGATTAAAATGAAGCTATCATGCATAATAGCATCTATAAGTAACAGCACTTACAATCCAAAGCATACCAAGCAAAAATTCTTCTTTGCTTTTATCAGATAGATTTCTTTCTTTTCCAAATTTCTTTTTGCAATTTTCTAAAAGCTGTCATCAAAGCACCTCTACAACTTCTTCAAGAACCTCAATAAAATTTAATCTTTTGATGACCTTCAATAAATTGTAAGTTGTCTATCACGACCGCTTTCATCTCTGCTTTAGAAAGAAATGGGAATTCCCATAACTCCGTATCAAATAACAGCCCAAAATCTCTGCTTTACCATATTTTAAAGTAACGGTGACATCACCTGAAGTATGAAAAGAGTAGCCTGATATTTCATCACGTATCCGCAGATAAATAATTTTTTTATCAAAACATTTTTTAAAGCCCCTCACTTTTTCATAAACATTAAACACTGTTTAATTTGTTACATCTGCCTTTTGTGCGGCAAACAAATTTATTACTTCCTCATGCAGATTGAAATATCTGACCTTAATATCTATGCATGTAAATCTTATCGAAGTAAATAACCTTTCTTCCAAAGAAAATGTGTTAGGATGATATTCTTTATACAATATATCAAGCCATCATCTATAAAATTCAACGTATTGCAAAGTTCTTAAACCCTTTGCAATACGTCAAATAGATTATGATTATAGTTTTTTGTATTTTATAAACTTGAGATCCTCTTATTTTTCAATTGCACTGTAAAAAATACGTGGTGCACCATTCCAAACCCATTTTTTAACAGCAGGACTCATCGCTACAGAAACATAAGTCTGATAAATAAAAGCATAGGGACCTTTCTGCATAACATCACGCTGCAAATCAGCATACATTTGTGCCCGTTTTTTCGTGTCTTTTTCAAACAATGCATCCTTAACCTTTTTATTCATGCTTTCATCAAAATATCCATTGCACCAACTCGCATAACCTGTATTTTTCGCTTCAAATCGATTATCAGGATTGTAAATAAGGCGCACAGCCATTGTATGGGGATCAGAAGAAGCATTATTCCATCCAAAAAAAATCGTATCAAAACCACGTGCGTAAAATTTTGAAAACAGCTGTGTCCCTACAAAACGTTCAATTTTAAAACGTACACCTACCTTTTTTGCATTTTCTTGAAGAGATTGAGCAATGGGCAAAGCAAAGGGATAAGGAGAAGCTCCAGCAAAAATATTGGCCTCAAAACCATCCGGATATCCTGCTTCTGTTAAAAGTTGCTTGGCTTTTTGAAAATCAAGTTTAAAAGGTTGACCTTCTTTTTCATCCAAAGCACCAAAAGTACCAAGAGGAAGAAAGCTTGCACGGGGAATACCGACATCTTTAAGAAGGGTTTTTCCTAATCCTTCATAATCAATAAGATAGCGCATCGCTAAACGCACTTTTTCATTAGAAAAAATTGGACTTGTCGAATTAAAACCCCATATGATCATAGAGGGTGCCAAAATTTTTTCAACTTTAATATCTGTCGTTGCTTGGAGATCTGCCAAATCCTCTGGCATCAAATTGCGTGCAACATCAATATCATGCTTTTCCAATAACAAACGTTGGGTCCCAGGCTCCGCGACATGGCGAATGAGAATCTTCTTTAATTTAGGCGCCTCGCCCCAATAATTGGAGCTTGCCTGCAAAATAAGAGCTTCTCCAGGGTGCCAACTGCTTATCTGATAAGGACCAACACAGGCAGAATGACTAGCTAAATAACGGTTTCCCATATCTCCATCTTGCTCATGTTTCATGAGTGTCTCACGATCAAGCAAGGCAGCTGTACGATGAGTAGAAATATTACTAAGGATGAGCTCTGCTGGATAAGGCTTCTCAAATTTCATCACCACCGTTTTATCATCCGGTGCTTGAAAAGCGTCATCAACATTTTGTTCTGTGATACCATATTCATTATAGGTTGCCGCATTGGACAATTTCAATTTCACAACCCGCTTCAGCCCCCAAACGAGGTCACTGGCATGAGCAAGCCTACCATCATTAAACTTCAAACCATCACGCAAATGAAAAGTAATAACGGTACTCTGATCATCACTTGAAACATCCCAACTCTTTGCTAAAGAGGGAACCATTTTATTCGCATCATCTTTAGCAGAAACAACTAAATTATCACAAACACTATTAACCACTTCAGCTCCATAACGGTCATTGAGTTGTGCTGGATCAAAGTTACTGATTGGATCAAGATTCCAAGCCATCACGAGCGTATCAGCAGGTGTTTTGGCTGCAACCTGTTGTACAATCATCCCCAATGCGATAACAGCAGAAACAAAACAACTGCTCCCCTTCAATATTTTTCCCTTCAAGTTCATAGATTTTTCCTTCTTAAAATTTATTGTATAAAGTTCTCATGCAGCATAACGTGCAAAAATAATATCATCATGCTTAGAAAGCACACCTCCTAAAGGAAAAATAATAAAGTCTTCAAATCAATAACCGCTTACCCCCCACTCGACCCTTTGAGTAGGTATCAGCTAAACCAAAACATGCAACGAAAAACGATCTGATTAATCTGATTAAAATGAAGCTATTACGCATAACGACACCTATGAATAATAGCACAGTACTTATACTTCAGAGCATATCAAGCAAAAATTCCTCTTTGCTTTATCAGACAGATTTCTTCTTCAAATTTCTTTTTGCAATTTTCTAAAAATTGTCATTAAAACGTCATTTCAATTGCTTCAAGAACCTCAATAAAATTTAATCTTTTGATGATCCTCGATAAATTGTACGTTGTCTATCGTAACCGCTTTTATCTCTGCTTTAGAAAGAAATGAGAATTTCCCATAACCCTATATCAAGTAACAGTCCCAAATCTCTGCCTTAGCATATTTTAAGGCAACAGTGACGTTATTTAAAGTATGAGAAGTATGAAAAGAGTAGCCTAATATTTTCCCACATATCGGCACATAATAATTCTTTCATCAAAGCATCTTAAAGCCCCCCACTTTTTAGTAGTACTAAATTTTGTTCTCTTCGTTATATTCATTTTTTGCAAAAAAGAATTTATTACTTTTTTATGCAAATTGAAATAACTTTTTTATGTAGATTGAAATATCCAATCTTAATACCTATATAAGCACATCTTTATTAAGATAGATAGTCTCTTTATAAGATAAGTTGTTTTAAAATTATATTTTATATGTGACATATTCATTTTCACACTGATTGTTTTTAAACGTCATATAAAACGTTACAAAATTCCCCTGCGAATTTATAGAAAATAAAGAATATCCAACAAATTAATGAAAGGAATAATATGAAAATATTTCGAAAAATGCCAACAGAACATGAACGCGTTTCAGAAACCAGTACAAAAGTCACACCGGTATTACAGGGTGGTAAACTCGAAAGAGAAGTAAAAAAAAATAATAAAAAAAGCACTTTCTCTTCTTTGTGACAAAAATATTATTGTATTATTGCAGCAAAAGCACAATATATCTGAAAATGCGTCAAAATAAATATAAAGGGACAATATGTCTAATTCTTTTCATACATTTCTTGGGGGAACATTACGGCGTGTTTCTATAAAATTGCTCATCCTTTCATTTCTCGCTGGTGTCGTAATGAATTTTCTTGGATGGACACCTCGAAGTCTCATGCGAACAATAACAGAATTTTTTAAATCCCTATGGGAAACAGGATTTATAACACTTACAAACTTCTTCCATATGACCATCACGGGGGCCATCATTGTTGTACCTGTTTTTCTTTTTTTACGTATTTTTTATAAAAAATAAATACTTCAGACTTCCCCTTGTGTTAATCCTTTCGAAACATCAGACGACATAAAAAGCCTGTACTAATAGCCACAATTACTGCAACAATACCATATAAGAAACTATGCTTGTGTGCTGCATGAAAGATTGTATAAGCAATATGTGCTTTAACGATTTCCAGAGTCGTAGTCGCGCTATCAATAAACTGTCCATCACGAAAAAGATAAGCACGGGCTTGATAATGTCCAACAGGTGTATTTGCTGGCAAACGAAAATGTGCTGTAAAAAGAGTGCCAGAACCAAAACGAACACCACCTACTTCCTCATGATAAAGATTTTTAGCTTTTTGCAATTTTATAAGTTCATCACGAAAGATTTGTACTTTCTCCTGATCTTGTTCGTCCGTTTGCAATAACAAATGAGAGAGTCCTAACCCCAAACGTTTATACTCTTCAATGCTAGAAATCTCATCAATTTCACGCGTTGTAACCATAGAATAAAAGAGCGGAATATTTTTAAAAATAAGGGAATCTGCGTTTACCCAAACACCAGCATTTCGTTTTTTCTCCCGCATAACCATAGGTCGCGCTTGCCCCTCCAAGAGGACAACAATATCATAACGATTTTGTCGAGAATATAATGGACTGATATTTTCCAAAACACCCGCGATATAAAGATCACGACCATCAAAATGTGTGTCAACCATAATCCTATTGGTTGTCACAATAATTTGGATAGTCTCGTGATCAACTTGATCAACAAATGGAGCGTTTTTTCCAACATCTGCATATGTAGAAAAAGAGACTACATAAAAGCAGCTTATAACGATGCATAAAGAAAACAATCGACCCATTTTTATCTCATTAGAACATCTAGAGAGAACAGATTATCAGGGCGTACAAACAACTGAAAAGCGAGACGCATACATACAATCAACACCAGAAAAGCAAGTGCCATACGTAATTGTTCAGCTTTTAACTTTCGTCCAACCCGTGTTCCATATTGTGCACCAATACTTCCCCCAAGCATCAGAAAAAAAGCTAAAACAATATCAACTGATTGATTACTCACACTTTGTAAAACTGTAGTAAAGGAGGACACAAATGTAATCTGAAAAAGTGAAGTTCCAATAACCACACTGGTTGGAACGCGTAGAAGGTAAATCAGTGCTGGTATCATGAAAAAACCACCACCAATGCCCATAATAGAAGATAATAAGCCAACAATGAGACCAATTCCTAAAACTGGAATGATGCTGACATATATCATTGATGTCCGAAAACGCATTTTGAATGGCAAGCGATGAATCCAATTATGTCTTCCAGCAAGACGAATATTGGCTTTTTGTGCCTTGCGCTGGCGCAGCATATCGCGCCAACTTTCAATAATCATTAAGCTTCCGACACTCCCAAGAAGAATCACATAAAGAAGCGAAATGATAAGATCCAATTGTCCCAATTTTTTCAGAATAGAAAAAATCTGTGTTCCAAGGATAGAACCAGCTCCCCCTCCAACTACTAAAAAAAGGCCAAGTTTAATATCCAGAGTGCGTCTTCTAAAATGTGTAATCGCACCGATCACAGATGATGCAATCATTTGGTTAGCACCTGTGCCAACAGCAATAGCAGGAGGTATATTATAAAAAATTAATAACGGTGTGATAAGAAAACCACCACCAATGCCAAAAAGACCTGAAAAAAAACCAGCAACAACCCCCATACCAATCAAGATCAGCATGTTGAGTGACATTTCAGCGATTGGTAAATAGATACTCACTTACAAAACCTTCAAAATAATTTGGCTTTTTAGATAACTTGAGAGCTCCTCTCTCATATTCCTCTTCTCCAGCAATCTTTCGCGTGTTCAAAAATCGTTTTAGAAAACCATATATGCCTTTGCAAAATTATGAATGTATAACATACCTTACAGCAATGCTCTTAAATCGTAAAATTAAAAAGAGCTCCTCTTAAAAATCCATAAATACATAATGTTATTGCTATAACAGATGTCATAATTAGAAAATACCAAAAAAACTTTTTAATAGGGGAACAGAACAAAAAGACAGTCTCTTTAGACTCCGCATTTAAAGGAAGAGACGGATCTTTTTCAGTACAACAATCAGATACTTGAATATCGGAGCACTTTTCCTCTCTTTTCGAATCCGTCACAAGATTCTCAACCTCTTTTGAAGAAGGCTGCATAACATCACTTGGTAAAGAGCTTTTATGCTCTTTTTGCAACAGATGTTCAAGATTCGTTTGGTTCTCAGTTATACATTTTTGTCTTGAGACGTTTGGTATCTCTTGGAGCAACGCGCTTTCTTGGTTTTCTCCACATGTCATATCAGCAAGCTTCTGCACAACAGAATCAAGCGATTTTGAACGAGACGTGCGTTGTTTTATTACTGTTTCTGCTAGATTTATCTTTTCATTCTGCAAATTCTGAACAAGCGATTTAATCTGCTCCAAATGTTCAAAAAGCTTTTTTTCTCTTTGACGACGAATGTAGTGCTCCGCCAAAATTGCCCGACTAATGTCATCTAAATAAGATTTTAAATCATCTTCCACAAAACTTTGCGCTATCAAAGGACGTGGCGAATGTTTCTTCTGCATTTGTGCATACACAGAGCGTAATTTTTTAGCAATGTCCGACATCGTTATTTCAGTTAGCGTAGCTTCTCTTTCCTTTTGCCCCACAACATGAAAGGAAGGATTATCTTGTTCAGTCTGCTTTATCGTATGAATTTTTCTATTCAAAAACGCTACCCCTCATTATATTGCAAAAAATGTTGTATCTTATTTATTTTCTGCAAAGAATCGTATCGATAATTGGAAAGAATGCTCTATGTTGGTAAATAGAGCTTTAAGAACTTGCTCAAAATATTTATGCGTGATCTTTGAGGATAATACTTTTAAGGTTCAAATTGAAAAATCATTTCCCATTTTCCTCTTTTACCATTGTATTAAAGCCATCTTGATTTGTTATAACTCTACATGCTGATCTCCTTATGCGTTATTCTCATACCATTTACCATTCTGTATCTCTTTTATTTTAAATTCTTTTAAAATTATGATGAGAATATCCATTTTTAATGAATGAATTTTTTATTTAAACGAAGATGATAATGATTAAAGTGAGTAAAAACAAATGAGAGACGAATAATCATGATAAACAAGAAACTTAAAAAAACTTCTATAATGATTGTATGAGATTTCATTCTAAAAAATTTGGTTTCTTATAAAGATTACTATAAACTTGTAATCATACAAACAAAGAGGATTGCTATGAAGATAATTGTCGCCGTCAAACGTGTTGTTGATTACAACATCAAGGTACGTGTTAAACGCGATGGTACAGGTGTTGATCTTTCCCATGTAAAAATGTCTATGAACCCTTTTGACGAAATCGCAGTGGAAGAAGCCGTTCGTCAAAAAGAAGCTGGGAAAATTTCAGAAGTTGTTCTTGTTTCAATCGGACCAGAAGCTGCACAAGAAACTTTACGAACAGGACTTGCAATGGGTGCCGATCGAGCACTTCTTGTAACAACGGAAAAAACACTTGAACCCTTAGCCGTTGCTAAGATTCTTAAGGCTATTGTTGATGAAGAAAAACCAGATATGGTTTTCTTGGGAAAACAAGCTATTGACGACGATAACAACCAAACGGGACAAATGCTCGCAGCTCTTCTTGGTTGGGGGCAAGCAACTTTTGCCTCACATTTAGACATAGAAAACGATCACGCAACGGTCACTCGCGAAGTCGATAACGGCACACAAACTATTCGCCTTCGCCTTCCCATCATTATGACAGCTGATTTGCGTTTAAACGAACCACGTTATACTTCTCTACCTAATATCATGAAAGCGAAAAAGAAACCTATCGAACAAAAGGCACTTGCTGATTTTGACGTAGATACACGAGCACGCTTAACGGTCCTTAGCGTTGAAGAACCATCGCCCCGTCCATCTGGTGTCAAAATGGCCAATGTAGCAGAACTTGTCGATGCGCTAAAACAAAAAAAGTGCATTTAATAGTCTATAAAAACATGATCAAAAGCAACACTGCATAAAAAGGTAAAAACGTATGGCAATTCTTTTATTAGCCGAACAAAATACAGAGCAAACCGCAAAAGTACTCACCGCAGCTCGAAAAATAAGCGATGATATTGATATTTTAGTTTGTGGAACAAAAGTTCAAAAAATCACCGAAAATAGTGCTAAGCTTTCTGGTGTACGGCAGATTCTTGTTGCTGAAGCTGATTATTTAACACATCACCTCGCTGAGCCTATGGCCAATACAATTGTCGAACATGCGAATGATTATGATGTGATCATGGCTGCCTCTACCAGCATCGGAAAAAATGTCATGCCACGCGTAGCCGCTCTTCTTGATGTTATGCAAATTTCAGATATTGTTGCTGTTCTTGCGCCCGATACCTTTAAACGACCAATTTATGCAGGGAATGCTCTCGAAACTGTACGCAACAATGATCATAAAAAGGTCATAACAGTTCGTACAGCTTCTTTCACACCAGCCGCTTTGCAAAATAACGCTGCTCCTATTAAAACAATAACACCAGCACCTAATCCAAACCTTTCTTCTTTTATAAAAGCAGAGACCAACAAAAGTGATTGCCCTGATCTTACTTCAGCACGTGTTATTATATCAGGTGGACGTGGTCTTGGTTCACAAGAACAGTTTATGGCACTCCTTCTCCCTCTGGCAAATAAACTCGATGCTGCTCTAGGTGCTAGCCGTGCAGCCGTTGATGCTGGCTATGCCCCTAATGATTGGCAAATTGGACAAACAGGGAAAGTTGTTGCCCCTGAACTCTATATTGCTGTCGGGATTTCCGGTGCAATCCAGCATTTAGCTGGCATAATGGATGCACAAATTATTGTAGCCATCAATAAAGATGCTGAAGCCCCCATCATGCAAATTGCTGATTATGCCCTTGTAGGCGATCTTCATCACATTATCCCTGAGTTGGAGAAAGCTTTATAAGTCATGAATGCATCTTTGCATCAACACCGTGAAAGTATGGAATTTGACATCGTTATTGTCGGAGCGGGACCTGCTGGACTTTCTGCAGCAATTCGTCTCAAACAAATTAATCCAGAACTTTCTGTCACAGTCGTTGAAAAAGGGAGCGAAGTTGGTGCACATATACTCTCTGGTGCAGTTGTTGATCCCATAGGCATTGACACACTTCTACCAGAATGGAGAAATGAACACGAGCACCCCTTCAACACTCCTGTCACCAGCGATCAGTTTTTTTTTCTAAAACCAAAACACGCAACACTCTTCCCTCATATTTTTTCCCCTAAAATCTTATCAAATAGTGGCTGCTATATTGTTTCACTCGGCAATGTTTGCCGTTGGCTCAGCAAAAAAGCTGAAGAACTCGGCGTTGAAATCTATCCTGGTTTTGCCGTATCTGAGACTATTCAAAACGATAACGGAGCCATCATTGGTGTTCTCACAGGTGATGTAGGCGTTAATAAAGATGGAACACTTGGAAAAAATTATATGCCTGGGATGGCTTTGTTGGCAAAATATACTTTAATTGCGGAAGGAGCACGTGGTTCCATTGCCAAACAACTGATACAAAAGTTTGATCTTAGTAAGAACCGTGAACCACAAAAATTTGGTCTTGGGTTTAAAGAACTTTGGGAAGTTGATCCCAAAAAACACCAACCTGGTTTAGTTCAACATTTCATAGGATGGCCCTTAGATAATAAGACCGGAGGCGGAGGTTTTCTTTATCATCAGGAAAACAATTTCATTTCTGTGGGATTCGTGGTGCATTTGGATTATAAGAACCCCTATCTCTCCCCCTTTGAAGAATTTCAACGTTTTAAAACACATCCCAAATTCTATGAGATCTTCAAAGGTGCAAAACGCCTTTCCTATGGCGCACGTGCCATTAGCGAAGGTGGTTGGCAATCTGTTCCCAAACTCACCTTTCCTGGAGGAGCACTTATTGGCTGTTCTGCCGGTTTTGTTAATGTTCCTCGTATTAAAGGCTCACACAACGCCATCTTATCTGGCATATTAGCAGCCGATAAAATCGCTAAAGCTCTTGCACAAGGCCGCACCCACGATGAAGTCAAAGAAATCGAAGAACATTGGCGAAAAGGTCCCATCGGTAAAGATCTTTATAAAGTACGCAATGCCAAACCGCTCTGGGCAAAATATGGCACAAAATACGGTATTAAGCTTGCTGGCTTTGATATGTGGTGGCAACAGCTTTTTGGCTTTTCTTTATTTAAAACACTCTCTCACGGAAAAGCAGATTATGCATGTCTTGAACCAGCAGAAAATTTTAAACCCATTGCTTATCCAAAACCAGACGGTATTGTGACCTTTGATCGCCTCTCTAGTGTTGCTCTTTCCAATGTCCACCACGAAGAAAACCAACCATGCCATCTAAAAATATTCTCATTAGATAAACAAAAAAATTCTGAATATGCAGTTTATGGTGGGCCTTCCACCCGCTATTGTCCTGCTGCCGTTTATGAATGGACAATAGAACATGGTGACAACAAAACTTATGTTATCAATGCTTCAAATTGCATACATTGTAAAACATGCGATATCAAAGATCCCAATCAAAATATTAATTGGACCTGTCCACAAGGCAATGAGGGACCACTTTATTTAAATATGTAATCATTGCCCATTTCTCCAAACTGAGAACAGAAAAACACAATCAACAGAGTTCTTCTTCTCAAAAACAAGAATCTCTTCCACGTTCTCGAATGGCAACACATTGATTTATAAAGATAATTCATCGTTTTGCATGTTGAATTAGCCCCCCGAATATTGTAAGATTCTCTCATCTCAAACCTGCTTTTGTTCAATCAATCATAATCACTTATTTGCACGTTATAAGCGGGGTTATCGTGTGGGTAAAAAAACGTTTAGAAAGGAATAAAAATGCCTCTTATGAATCGTCTCAATACCAAGGGCTGTCGCAACATTGGGGGCCGATAAATATAATTGCCTCAGTTTTCTCACCATGCAAAACCTATTCTATCACGAAACTCCCAATAAAAAACACTCCGAGATATTATTTTTTATAAGAAAAATCTCTAACATATTGTTTTTAAAATTTTTACCTACCAATGTGAAAAATATTTGCACTCTTCTTTCATAAGGCTGTAAACCATTCTCCACACTCTCTCTTTTTAATTTAGCTGTACAGTTTTCAAGAACATCCACAAAAATATCTTTGAATGAAGATCGTACAATGCCGACTCAGGTTTTTACTTTTTTCATTCTTTTTCCTCACAAAGAACAATACACCATGACGCTACGCTATTTACAAATTTACTTTAGAGGAACCTCTCTAACAGATCACCTCCCCTTTTCGTTTTTCCTCCACAAAGAGTCTATTGCAAAATCCAATGGATGATATCATCTTTTACATTCTATAGAGTAGAAACCAACACAACTCTTCGGTTTGTGCACTCAAAATGTTATGCTTATTCTTCCATTGTTAAGTTGATTGATAAGAAACATATTTTCTCCCGTCTTAAATGGTTATGGAGTCACGACCTTCATGCAAAACAGAACACCATTGTGTTGCACATTCACGAGCTTTTTTTTAAGAGACATTTCTTAAAGCACCCAAGCCCATTTCACGACAGCACCCGCAAATGATATAGCATAAAAGCCATTGAGCACCACCATCTTTACGCTTATGAAGGTGCAGGCACCATCATACTCTTTACCGGCCCCCAATGTACAACAGCCCTCAGTCTTTAGACGATTCATAACAGGCATTTTTACTCCTTTCGTTAGAGTTTTTTACTCACACGATAACCCCGCTTATAACGTGTAAATAAATAATTATGATTGTTTCAACAAAAGCAGGTTTGAGATGAGAGAATCTTACAATATTCGAGGGTCTCATTCAACATACCAAAACAATGGATTATCATTATAAATCAATGTCTTACAGGTTTATTTATCGATATATGAATGCTTCTTAATAACGGATAAGCAAATATTTTTTATTCATGATGAGAAAGAATTAAAATAAAAAAGCTTTTTATCTTTAATGTTCTCATACAAGATAGAAATAATGAATTGTCTTCATAAATCAGTTTATGACTGTAGAAAAAATCTTGAAGATCAATCTTCTTACTCTTCAAATATCCATAGCTAATAATTTTCTAGAGTTGCGTTCAGGTCATTTTCAAAAAATACACTCATATTTTTCTCATTGAAAACAGAAAATATGAATCCAACATTTTAATGAGAAAACGAATCCTTCATTTTTTGCAAGGTCGTCTCAAGAGCTGTTATTAGAGCGTTTTTCCCCCCTTGATGAGAAAAACAGTTCGACAAAAGTTCATTTGTTCCTCCTTTTGTTGAAAACTCTTTCTCAAGCAATGCAAAATCAAGAGAGGCAGGACCCTCTATTGCTATAATTTTGCGCATTTCATCGGTAAGATTTCCGAACATCATCGCAAGAAAATCTGCTGATTGTTGCTGTTCTAATCCCTGTTTTATAAACCATTGATGTGCTGTTTCTATAAAATTGAAATACACTCCCATGAGTGAACCAGCAGTCATGAAAAGATTAAACTGTTCTTCTGCATTCAATACCAATGTTCCCCCCAGAGCTTCAAATAAACGGTGTAAAAAGGGATGATCAGGATAGATTGGCGTCAAATTTTTACATTCTGCTACAAAAGGAAGTGGAACAGCACGATAAACCTTATGGCTAATCCACTCTTCAACTTGTGCTGCTTTTGCCATAGCAAGAACCGAGACAACAAGCTGTTTGCAACGAAAACGAAGAGAACGTAAAACTTCTTCGGCAATTTGGTTAGGCAAACAAAGAAAAACACAATCACTCATATCGAGCAATGCCTGATTATTTTCAGCAATGATGACCCTATCATATTTGAGTGAAAGGTGTTCTGCCATTTGCGCATTGCGAGGTGAAATAAGAAGCGAAGAAACGTCAAATTTGCTTTTCATTAAGCCATCAATCATTGAAGTGCTGATTTTACCTGTTCCCAAAAAGCCAATTTTCATTTCTACTCCTTACATAAATAATTTTTAAAGAAAACTGCACCAACAGTTCATCGATTTTAACTTACATAAACAGTAATCGAGGAAGCAACACATAACATAGCAACAATAATCAATGCCAAATAGATTTTGGGTTTATCAAAAAGAACTGCAAAAGCAGAAAACCAACCAACGACAGCAGCCGCTAGTGCACATAAAAAACCTGGTTTATTCATAAGAACGATATGCATTGCCATTAAACCACCAATAATCAGTGCTCCAAAAACAATCAATAAACCCGTTGCAAATTTTTCATAATCGTCCATGTTTTGCTCCTCATAGTGCTCAAATTGTAGCACACTTTCCTAACCCATCTGTCTATAAAAATGAAATGTTTTTCATTTACCATGGTTAAAACGATATAGGAACGTTTATTTATCAGATGTAAAAAATGCCGGAATATGCTGTGGCAAACGCCACGGTAAAATTGCAATGAGATCAAAGCGTACACATAAAAGAGCATGATCTTTTTGCCGTGCTAGCCAAATATCAGCGGCTGCTTCAATCCGTCTCTCATTTTCACGAGAAACTGCTGCCATTGCTTCAGCTAAACTTGAACGTGCTTTGACTTCAACGATTAAAACAAGATTTCCACGCCGCGCAATTAAATCAATTTCACCACATTTTGTTTTAAAACGAATTTCAGCAATATGAAATCCTTTGAGTCGCAACCACCAAGCAGCCCATTTTTCTGCACGAATACCGCGATAAAAAGACTTTTGCCTGCGCTCTTTTTGCATAAGCTTATCAATCCTTTAAATTTTTAGCTATCTTTTAAAAAATTTAACCGCTGAAAAAGCTCTTGCTTTTTAAAACCTGTTTTCTTAGCCGCTAAAGCAGCTGCTTGAGCAGCAGAATATGTACGCGCCAATTCTAATAACATGCCATCAATTTCTTGATCGCTCATCACTTCTAAAAAAGGAGGGGCTTCTCCAACAAGAATAACAATCTCACCTCGAATATGAGACTTTTGCCTATAACTTTCCAATAAATTCCCTAAATTGGAAACATCTATTGTTTCAAATTTTTTTGTTAATTCACGACAAATTGCCGCGGGACGATTAGCAGAAAAAACAGGAATCATATCTTGTAAAGTCTCAACAAGACGATGTGGAGATTCATAAAAAACTAAAGTCGCGGGGATCGTTTTTAATTGTTCCAAACGCTTTTGGCGTTGTGCCTTGCGTGCACTTAAAAAACCTGCGAAAAAAAAGCTATCGGTAGGAAGCCCCGTAGCAACAAGAGCTGCTAAAAGTGCTGAAGCACCAGGGATCGGAATGATTTTGCAACCAACTTTGCGCGCTTCTTCTACTAGTCGAAAACCAGGATCAGAAATAAGCGGTGTACCAGCATCTGATACAAGTGCCACGCTTTTATTTTCTACTAAAACTGCTAATAACTTCTGCCCTGCCTTTTGTGCATTGTGTTCGTGATAAAGGAATGGTTTTTTCTGAATACCATAGCGTTCCAACAAAACACGCGTTACTCGCGTATCCTCACACGCTAGAATATCAACCCCCGCCAACACTTGCAAAGCACGAAGAGTGATATCTGCTAGATTTCCGATAGGCGTTGATACGAGATAAAGCCCTGGTTCTATGACAGGCGCAGGATAAGCATGCGTTCCTATAAAATATGTTTTTTCACACATACCCTTCTTTCATCTGCAAGAATCCCCTCTTTTATCAATCTTCAATAAAACCTTTACCCATGATTATCCATCGCTGCCAACTTTATTGTCATTGCCAAAGAATAAACCGCTTAAATAATTCGCGTGTCATCACAAAATGGTTCGCATCAATATCTGCGCTTTTCTTAGTCTCTAATGTGTTTTCAATCATCTTGGCACTTCCAATAGAATTGCATTCCCAGTGTTACTAATACCACATCAACCCCTATCACTTTATATAAATCTTTTTATATAAATCTTTTCCTCATGAACCACGAAGCGAAATTCTCTTCCTCCCCATCCCTTGGGCTTATTCATTCTTTTTAAGGGATAAATTTTTGAATTCTTTCATTGCCTAGATTTTAAAATCAGCCTTATTTATCGATATCAAAACTGTCAACCAAAGCAACTACAAATCACTTCCTCTCAATAATGATTGCCCGTAATGATTGCCTATGTCATTGTGAATAAACATGACTCACTTGCGCCATAACATCTCATGTTGTCATACTCTTTACCGCTTTTACGATGGTATAACCAATATCTAAAATTTCATAGTGAAAAATACATTTTTATACCTACATCAAAGCTTTAGCCAATTCACTCTTCTCACAAAAAACAACAAATAATTTATGTTGATAAAAATAAACATTATCACATACTGTATGATGCGCTTTTCCGTTTATTTCACCCCTGAAACCTCTCCCCCAGTAAAAGTCCATGTCTTGTAATGTTGATAAAATAGCTTCTTATATTTTTAAACAGCGTATTTTAGCATTCCATCTGAGAAAAACATGCATTTATAAAAATTTATTTTTTATCTGATTAACAATCGCACGATAAAGCTTAGCCTGTTCCTCATCAGGCTTAGCAACAAAAATTGGCACACCGTCATCTGAGGAAGACCGCAATTCTGCATCAAGTGGCACTTCTGCTAAGAAAGGCACTCCTCGACGCTCTGCTTCTGTACGGGTACCACCATAACCAAAAATATTGTAACGTTTTTGCGTATCAGGAGCAATGAAATAGCTCATGTTTTCAATGAGCCCTAAAATGGAAACATCAACTTTCATGAACAATTCTATTGCTTTACGCGCATCAACCAAAGCAAGATCCTGTGGAGTAGAAACAATCAATGCTCCCGTCAACTGCACTTGTTGCGCAAGTGTCAATTGTGCATCGCCTGTCCCTGGGGGCATATCAACCACCAAAATATCAAGAGGGCCCCATAAAACATCTCTAAGCAATTGCGTTACAGCCGCCATTACCATGGGACCACGCCACACCACCGGCTTTTCCTCCTCAACCAAAAAGCCCATCGACATTAATTTCAGTCCAAATTTTTCAAGAGGTTGAAACTTTTTCCCATCAATAAGCTGTGGTTTTTCATTAACAAGTCCTGTTAAACGCGGCAAAGACGGACCATAGATATCTGCATCCATCAAACCCGTTTTAAAACCAGAATCTTGTAAAGCGAGAGCAATATTCATTGCCATTGTCGATTTACCAACGCCTCCCTTTCCAGAAGCAACGGCAATCACATGCCGAACACCTTCTATTGGCATTTTCACAGGCAATCCACTTATTCTACGTTTTGACCTAGAAAAAACTGTATTTTTACGCACAGAAGACGAGACCATTGGTTTTTTTTCTGCCGTAAGTGTGACAACTACAGATTCAACCCCATCCATAACACAGACCACTTCTTCAGCAGTACGACGCAACGTCTCCCATTCTTGTACACGTCCATCTGGAACAGTAATGGAAAAAAAAACTTTTCCATGAGCAATCAATATTTCTGAAAGAAGCCCTGATGATACAATATCACTTTCAAAACCTGGTCCTTTGATTTGATGTAATGCATCGCGAATAGCCTCACTCGTGATAGGACTCACATTCTTTCCTCTCTATAAAAAATCTAGAAAATAGAGCAATAAAGGTGAAAAACTTCAACTTAGACGCCCTAAAAATTCCCACTTTATGAGAATTGTAAAGCGCAAATACCTTATATATCACATCTCTTGTAAAATACGAAACAAACCTCAAGTAAAAACCTAGAGCATAAAATCCCATTAACCAGAATGTCATTCGATCATTTTACAAATGTTCCTATAAAAATCTTTAAAAAGCAAAATTGAGAAAACCTCTTAACGTAAACAGGCGCTCTATCATAATTATATAACAACAAATTATAGATTCTTTATGAAAAGTGTGAACACTCCATTGTCTTGTAAAAAAATAGCTGTAAAATTACTCATTGAAAACAGCAATTATTTCCCTTAACTTTTAAGAGTGTTACGAACAAAAAGCTTCTATAATAGAGAGTTTTTTTGCATTTTTTAGGAGAGTGAAAAATAATCTAAGATTGACTTTTTTATTTTTTTCCTTATGAAATAGTGACCGTATAATAGAATATATTACTGTTCATCTAACGCATAAGTTTACCCATAGAATTAAGAAGGGCCGCACTCCGCGGTATTTAAATAAATGAAACGTACTTACCAACCATCTAAACTGGTCCGTAAACGCCGCCATGGGTTTCGTGCACGTATGGCAACAGCCGGTGGGCGCAAAGTCATCGCTGCAAGGCGTGCTCGTGGGCGTAAACGGTTATCTGCTTAAGCATTTAGTTTAACCATTTACATTTTCACAATGGTTGAGTATCGTCCTCATATTTTCATTGTGAAACTTTCGTTATGAACCTTCAATGCTTGTTTTTACAGGCATTTAGTAAAGTTGCGAAATGCCCTTTATGAAGAAAAAACACCCCTGTCGCATTCGCAAAAGAGCGGATTTTTTGGCTGTACGAACAGGAGAAAAGCGGCGTGGTCCTTTGTTTTTGCTGGAGGTTAAATCTCATGAACAAACAGCAGGAATGAAACCTCTCCCTGTTGCGCGTGTGGGTTTTACAGTTACACGTAAAAATGGCAATGCTGTTAAACGTAATCGTATCAAAAGGCGTCTACGTGAAGCGGTGCGGGTTGGACTTATAGACAATATGGAAGCAGGGACAGACTATGTTATTGTTGCGCGTCCTGATGCACTTCATGCGCCTTTTACATCTCTTATCAATGAACTAAACCGACGAATAAAACCAAAAATAAAACACCAACAACGGTAACAGGATAGTACGAATGGAATATAACCGCAATTTCTTTATCGCCATTGGATTATCTTTCATTGTGCTTGTCGCATGGCAGTTTCTTCATGTGATTCCTAAACAGGCTGAATTACAAAAGAAACAAGCAATTGCACAGCAATTGTCAAAACAACAATCAGCACTTTCCACTCCTACAACAAATTTTTCTGATGCTGCACCAACATATGAATCAGCTTCTATAATTAATCACAAAATGACCCCTGAAATGCGAAATGCTGTGTTGTCAAAAACAAACCGTATTGCTATCAAAACCAATGAACTTGAAGGTTCCATTAATCTTGTTGGTGCACAATTTGATGATCTTCATCTCAAAAAATATCGCCTGACAGTAGAAAAAAAATCACCAGAAATTGCTCTACTGAATCCCAAAGGATTCACAACAACCTATCTTGCTGAATTTGGTTTTACGAGTTCATCTTTGCCAGCAAACGCCTTACCACAATCTGATACCCAATGGCAAATAGAGGGTAACAATACAATACTGACCCCTTCCACGCCCATCACTCTCATTTATAACAACGGTCAGGGACAGATTTTCCGTCGGATCCTTTCTGTCGATGATCATTACATGTTTACCATTGAAGATTCTATCAGCAATGAAGCAGATAAACCGGTATATCTCTCGCCTTATGCTCGTGTTGCACGTGCTGCTCCACCAGAACATACAAATGCAACCTATTTGCTTCACGAGGGCATGATAGCTATTGCAGGTGATTCACTTAAAACTGAGAAATATAAAACTTTAGCAGAACTTGATCCAAATCCTGATAATGGTCAGAAAAGTATGGTTTTTTCTAAAGTAACAGGAGGTTGGGTTGGTATTACCGATAAATATTGGGCTGTAGCGGTTATTCCTTCACAAGATCAAGAATATACAAGTCGCTTTATTTATTTTGATCGCTTGCAGACACATTATCAGTCTGACTTGTTAGGGGCGCTTTTAACAATTGCCCCAAATGAAACAAAAACCATTACAAATCGTCTGTTTGCTGGTGCAAAACAAGTTGAAATTATTAATCACTATCAAAATGATCTGAGAATCAAGAAATTTGCTCTTTTAATCGATTGGGGCTGGTTTGATTTTATCACTAGACCAATGTTTTCTCTCATTGAAACTCTTTATAAGCAAACAGGCAATTTTGGTGTTGCTATTCTTCTTGTCACAGTGCTGTTAAAAACACTTCTTTTCCCTCTGGCAAATAAGTCTTATAAATCTATGGCACGCATGAAGCTTATACAACCGCTGTTACTGGAAATAAAAGAAAAATATCCAGATGATCGTACCAAACAACAACAAGCAATTATAGAGCTGTATAAAACCCAAAAAATTAATCCTCTCGCAGGTTGTTGGCCGATGTTGGTTCAATTTCCTATATTTTTTGCTCTTTATAAAGTTCTGTATATTACCATTGAAATGCGACATGCGCCTTTCTTCGGATGGATTAAAGATTTAGCAGCTCCTGATCCAACTTCTGTTTTTAACTTATTTGGTCTTTTGCCATATACAACTCCAACATTTCTTATGATTGGTGCATGGCCTTTAATCATGGGAATAACGATGTTTCTACAAATGCGTATGAATCCAGCTCCTCAAGACCAGACACAAGCTATGATCTTCGCATGGATGCCTGTTATTTTTACCTTTATGCTAGCCTCTTTCCCTGTTGGTCTTGTCATTTATTGGGCGTGGAATAATATACTCTCGATGATTCAGCAAGGAATCATGATGAAACGTCAAGGGGCGAAGATTGAGCTTTTTGATAATCTTAAAGCTCTCTGGAAAAAACCTCCTAAAGAAGAAATGCATAAATGACAAAGCATTCTCTTCTTTCTGATATTTTTTCTTGCAATTGGATTTTTATTCGTGGTGTACCAGCAATACACTTTCTTCCACCAGAAGGACCACCAGAAATTGCATTTGCAGGGCGTTCTAATGTTGGAAAATCCTCTCTCATCAACGCACTTGTTCAACAAAAAGGTTTGGCACGTACCTCAAATACACCAGGACGTACACAGGAACTTAATTACTTTGTACCCAATGGTTTCAGTGGAAAACCTGGGGATCTCCCCCCTCTAGCGCTCGTAGATATGCCAGGTTATGGTTTTGCCAAAGCTCCTAAGAACCTCGTTGATGCGTGGACACATTTGATTTTTAGCTATTTACAAGGGCGGACAACACTGAAACGTGTTTATATTTTGATTGATTCACGTCATGGAATTAAAAAAAATGATGCAGAAGTTCTAAATCTCCTCGATAAAGCAGCTGTTTCATATCAAATAGTTTTAACAAAAAGTGATAAAGTAAAATTGCACATTCTTGAAGAACTAATAATAACCACAAAAAGACAGCTTCTCAAACGCCCAGCATCTTATCCTGAAATTCTTGTGACATCTTCAGAAAAAGCATACGGTTTGGAAGAATTACGTACGGCCATTTTACAAACGATCACAATATAATATTGCTGTTATTAAGAGCTTATTAAGCATAATGACTCGCTTTTGCTAATAATGTTGTACTTCTCGTAAAGCAGCTTTATAAAAATTCCTGTTACTTGAAAGAATTTTCATCAACTCTATTTGATACTGTAGATCATGCTGACACTTTTTCACTCTCCCCTATCCTCTGCCTCCCGTTTCATACGCCTCATTCTTGGAGAATATGGTATAACTGCTCAACTCATTGAAGAACATGAATGGGCCAGAAGACATGAATTTCTTGCGCTTAATCCAGCTGGTCATGTTCCCGTTCTTCTTGATGAACACGAAGTTCCATTATCAGGAGCCATTGTTATCTACGAATATTTAGATGAAACACATGGAAGTTTACGACAAGAAAATAAACTTTTTCCGGAAAATCCTCTAAGTCGTGCTGAAGTACGCCGTCTTAATGATTGGTTTTTAAATAAATTTGAAAACGAATCTACACGCCATATTGTACGAGAACGAATCTATAAACGTGAAATGCCACTCGCTATTGGCGGTGGTGCTCCCAATTCACAAATTTTACGCAATGCACGCGCCAATATTCTACCACATATGAACTATCTCAATTGGCTTTGTGCCTCTCGTGACTGGTTAGTCGGTTCTGAATTATCCTATGCGGATCTTGCAGCAGCAGCTTCTGTGTCTGTTCTTGATTTTCTTGGAGAAGTTGACTGGGAACAGTCCCCCTCCGCCAAAGACTGGTACACGCGGATTAAATCGCGACCTTCTTTTCGCTCTCTTTTAACAGATCGCATCCGAGGAATTGTAGCAAGCCCGCATTATGCAGATCTAGACTTTTAAGCGCCTTTCTCACCAAGTAAAAGCAATATTCATTGTTTTAAAAAAGAGACTTCTACATCAAGAAAAACGCATTAAATTTTTACAATATAATAAAGAATTTATCCTTTTATAATTTGAATGAGACCTTCAAATACAAGAATATTTTCTTGTTTTTCCTCATCTTAAGATGAAACAAAAAGTCGTTTTTTGTTCATCATAAATGTAATGTGAATAAAGATTCCCCACCAGCAGCTTCTATAAGCTAGCAATCCTTACATATAACTAAAGAAGTAAAATTTTTCTCCTATAGAGAAAAGAACTGTTGGAAAGAAAGTGGAAATTTGCCTATACTGTAAGACGTAAAGTGTTATAAGGAGAAAAATATGCGCCTTACCGTTGTTGGTGCTAATGGAAAAATGGGACGCGAACTTATTTCAGCCATCCAGCAGAGGAAAGACGTAGAGCTTCATGCTGTGCTTGTACGCAAAGGATCGTCTTTTGTAAACAAAGATGCTAGCATATTGATTGGTTCAGATGTCCTTGGTGTTCACATCACTGATGATCCTGAAAGCGCTTTCTCTAGCACAGAAGGTATTTTAGATTTCTCACAGCCACAAGCCAGTCTTCTTTATGCTAACTATGCTGCTCAAAAGGGTCTTGTGCATATTATTGGTACAACAGGATTTAGTAAAGCAGAAGACATGCAAATTACAAATTTTGCGAAATATACGACTATTGTCAAATCTGGAAATATGAGCCTTGGAATCAATCTTTTAGCAAATCTTGTAAAAAGAGCTGCAAAAGCTCTAGAATCTGATGATTTTGATATTGAAATCTATGAAATGCATCACGCGGATAAAATTGATGCTCCTTCTGGAACAGCTCTTCTTCTTGGACAAGCAGCAGCCGAAGGTCGCAATGTTATGCTAAAGAATGTGTGTGTCAACGAGCGCAATGGCCATACAGGTAAACGCGAAAAAGGAACAATTGGCTTTATCTGTTCACGAGGTGGAACGGTTGTTGGCGACCATAATGTTACTTTTGCCGGCCCTAATGAACGCATCGTTCTTTCACACGCAGCACAAGAACGCTCTATCTTTGCCAATGGTGCCTTAAAAGCAGCCTTATGGGCAAAAAATCGTGAAAATGGTCTTTTTTCAATGCTTGATGTTTTAGGATTGAATGATGCACTTTAAACAACCAATATAACGCAGGAAATTTGCGCATGAAACGCACACTTGTACTCATTCGTCATGGACAAAGTGAATGGAATCTCAAAAATCTTTTCACCGGCTGGAAAGATCCCAATTTGACCGAAAGAGGTCATGCAGAAGCAATAGCAGCAGGAAAAAAACTTAAAGAAACTGGTTTAAAATTTGATATTGCGTATACATCAGCCTTACAACGTGCACAAAAAACGGCACAGCACATTCTGGAACAAATGGAACAATCAGACTTAGAAGTTATCAAAACCCCCACATTGAATGAACGTGATTATGGTGATCTCTCTGGTCTGAACAAAGATGAAGTACGTCAACAATGGGGAGAAGAACAAGTACAAATATGGCGTCGCTCCTATACTATTGCACCTCCAAATGGAGAGAGTTTACGTGATACTGGTGCTCGGATTTGGCCCTATTATATTCACCGCATCCAACCGCATATTTTACGTTGTCAAACTGTTTTGATCGCAGCACACGGGAACTCTCTTCGTGCCCTTATTATGGCGCTTGAAGGTCTAAACAGTGAAGAAATTATCTCTCAAGAATTAGCAACCGGTATTCCTATTATCTATACCTTTCATTCCGACTCAACAATTGCATCAAAAACAATCCTTACGCCTTAAATTTCTAAAATTGTGGTGAATACAAGGAACTCAAGAGCGTTGATCTGCAAAATAAATTCTAAATTTTATTGACAGAGTAACCTCACAGGCTTAGATGGATTTTATAGCCCAGATGGCGGAATTGGTAGACGCGCAGGTTTCAGGTACTTGTGCCGTAAGGCGTGGAGGTTCGAGTCCTCTTCAGGGCACCATGTGCTTTTAAGCTTCATGTAATTTATTGATGATCAATATGTTTTTTAATGTGAGGGATGCATGAATAAAAGCGAGGGAATAGGATTTTGAATCATGCCTCCACAACAGAGGCATTTTTTTTGCTTTCCCTTTCTCTAATTGCTGCTAAAAATTCTCTGAAGAATTCTAAATCCTGTTGTGAAAAACTATTCAACATTCTCACAAACATGCCGGTGATTTCACACCTCAACTGATCAGAAGGTCTGATCGTAAAAACATGACGACAAGCATCAGATTCTCGCCTTAAACGTTCTGCCGCTTCTTGATCTAAAGCATAAAGCTCTATGATCTTTTCTTCCATGCCAACCGGTACTGATTTTTTGCCAATTTCTACTGATGATAAAAATGGTACGGATATGTTTAATTTCTCAGACATATCTAAAAGACGTTCAGAATAATCAATGCGAAGTTTCCGTAAGCTTTTTCCAAAAGGTGTAAGCATCTAAAATCCTATGAAACAAACGAATATTCGCTCTGATTCTAGCAAAAAAATTCAGATTTTTCTTTCAATTATTCCGAATCAACAGTTCTTTTCGGAGTATCTAACTCTTGCTTATCCATCTTTTAAGATGTGAGAAGATATTATCGAGCGCATCCATAAGGCGGGCAAAATCAAGAATAAACATAAAGACAAAAAACATCATCCACTTCATAAAACGAGACATCATCTTCACACCCTGATAAGCATTGATCATCTCATGAAGGAGCTCTCGTTCTCTCTCTGTAAGCTCTTGCTCGTCGCTCTTGGGATTTCTGTTCATCTTTCCAACCACATAAATGCGCCCCATGCTTGTTATGCTTTAAAATATCTCTTGCTAAATTGGCACTGATCACACCAACATCCTGCTGGTCCAAATAAATCGGCAACCAACCACCACAACTCTCAATCCTCTTTGCTGCGCACCCAACGAGAAAGATCACGGCGCACATCACCATCACTCTTCTGATTAACTTCATTTTCAACCTCAAGACGTGTTTTTACTTGCTTTAAAGCGTTCTCTGTTTGCTTGTGCTGTTCGCTTTTCTTGCCTAAATGAAACGCCTTCGCTAAAGCCATAAAAAAAACGGCTAAAGCCGCTGTAAACATCAAGTAATATTTCTTGAGATAAAACATCATAGCCGTTGCTCCCGAAACCGTTTGGCAACAAACACAAGACCAACACAAGCCGCTAAAACCATCAGACCGGCTAAAGCCCATTGAATAGGACCATTGCCTGCTAATAAGCCTCCAAGACCAGAGCAAGAACCTATAATCGGTGCTAAGGCTTCTATTTTAAGTGCACCCGTTGCCTCTTTTACTTGAACTCTTTGATAGTTAGAAGAAACATAAGACCCTCGAGCCCATAATCCCGCTTCGGCAGCACGCCGGTTGGCTAAACCTTTTAGAACTTTGCCTCCAGCCTTATTCCATTTTTGCAATTCAAAAGGAACAGACGCATAATCACCTTGATTAAGCCTTTTTAACAAAGTCGAGTTGTAAAAAGCGCGCGTGCCTACATTATAGCAAAACGAGACTAACGCTGCGAACTGTTCATCCGTTAACGAAACCTTCACCGCTTTTGCAACAGCCTTCTCAAATTGCTTTAAATCCTCACAAAGAATTTCTTCTGCTCGCTCTTGGCTAATCGACATGCCCTTCTTAACAAACGGTTCGCCTGCCTTACTGGTGTGCCCATAACCAATCGTCCAAACACATGCCTTATCTAGATACGCATCCAAGCGTAAACCTTCCCATTGCTTGATTAGCGCTAAACCTTCTTGCGATATTTTTCTCATTGCCTGCTCCATAAAAAAAGCCCCACAAAAGTGAGGCGGGATAAACTCGTGATGGCTGTTAGTGATTTATTGGCTGTGCTCTCTTATTAATTGCTCGACCTCCTCAACACCAAAGCCAAGTTGAAAGAGCGGTGCATATTCGCTTTCCTGTAATTCATACTGATAACGCTTTTCTACAGGTGTAGCATTAGCGTCCAAAGACGTCATTTCCATCACAACATGAATGCTATGCCCCTCATCTTCAATCCCTTCTTCACCTTCTCCAAGCTCTTTTATCGGTACCCAATAAAAACGCGTCTCTAAAAGCTGTTCTAACCTTCGCACTGTTTCTGCCTTGTCATAGTCCAGCATGTTGAGATAATCTTCTTTGCTATTTAAATGCTCTGGATAATCTATCATCTTTACATCCTCTCTAAACAAAACGAAGGGGATGGCTACAGCCACGGGCGCCAGATGATGCATAAACGGATGACCGTATAATGACTGCACGCAAATGTGGAGTAATATTCTTAGTATCTGACCATTCTCCACCACCTAGCAAGGCATACATATCTTTTTTAAATTGTATATTTGGTGCTTGTCCTGATACTGTTTGCATAAAACAAACATCCCTCAAATATTGCCAAACATAACCGCAACCATCCTCACAACCGATATGCGAAATCATCCGTCTATTCGCCGTATCCCTATAACCTCCGGAATGTTTTGGAGAAGGTGCTTTTTTGCCTTGAATAGGACTACCTTCGTTGCTTCCATACATCGCAGAAGCGAATTGTGTATCATCTAGCAATGCTTTCTTAACACGCAACATATCGGATAGATGATCTGTCTGTAGACGGTTCGTCGTGATAGGAACACCATAAGCAGAGCGTGTATTGCTACCCATTCCTGACTGAAGGTAAATATCAACCCAAAGATCTTGTGAGGGGTCATAAACCATCCCTTCAGGAGAACTATGCGGACGGTGATTAAGACACCAAACTGAGTTAGGTAAAATATCCCCTGCCCGATAACCAGACAATGGATGACCTTCAATCGTACCAACATCCGCACAAAGCGTATGAAACCCGCCTATCTTCCTCGAATTATTAACCGTGTAATCCCTTGGATAGGTAGAGTTTTCTGACAAAACAAATTTGTGAGACTGTCCTTCATCCGAAACCAAATAAACATAATAATCCTTGCCCGCCGAAAGAGAAGGAACGGAGATTCTTGTATCTGTCGTATAACTGGCAACCAAAACATCATTGGCGAGTGCCAAAGAAATATGCGTTCCTTTTTTTAACGTTAATTGACTCTTTCCCGTCGCAACAAGAAACGGTGTGGAAATGGAAAGAACCGTTAAATTAGACTGTTTCAATAAATCCTTTGCCTCTTGCGCTAACGCTTTTGCCTGTGAGGCTACTGTATTCGCAGAAAGAAACGTGTTGTTAAGAAAAACACAATGAAATCAATATATTAAGTGCATTTATTTTATATGAATCCACTTATGAATCCATACTTTTATGCACGATTCAATTGATCATTTTTTACAAACAATAGCTATCTATAAACAGAGCATAAAAAGCAAATCATGATGCCAATGTTATAACACATGAGAGCATTCAAATGAAATGCAAAGCAGTTATCATTCATAACAGGTCATAAATTTTACAAGACGTTTTTATCATAATAAATCGCATTGTTAAAACGATATGCTTTTAATGATAGAATGCAAAATACGTTTCAAAAGCTTTTTTGATAATAGGTTTAAAGTAATAAACGCAATTTGGATTGAGTGATTAGGGTTACCCCAAATTTGGGGACACCTCTTTAAGATAATATAGTGTCTTTAAATGCAGATATTTGAAACTTTTTTTTGAAAGGAGTTAATCCAAATTTGGATTAGCTATTTTAGTCACCTCAATATGAGGGCATTTCTTTAAAGATAAACAGAGAGAGATTGAGAGATAACATCATTAAACGCAAATATTTAAAGAGAGCTATAGAAAGATAAAGATACTACCCCAAAAATTGGGGCGAGTAATTTTAGCCAGCTCAAATTTGAGCCGGCTAATTTAAAAAAAGAGCTATTTTTTGTTTTATGAGAGATTGCTTTCAAAACCAACGCTTGCTTTTGATTGACTTGATATAACTTACAAAGCGTTTTGATTTTAGAATGTAATTTCTTTGAAATTTACTCAACTCAAAAATGAGCTTAGTATTTTAATACGTTTTAAAAGAGGTTTTATAACCATTAAGAGAGCTAACATTGTTTTTTCATTCAAATGTGATGATCTAAAAGAACGCTTTCATAATCATTCCTTTATATTATTTTGGATAAATTTTTATAAACAGACTAGAGAGCTTGCAATATAATACGTTTTGTATATATGTGCTTATAACTCCTTAGAGTGATGATTGATTCAACATGAGAGACATGAAAGCCGCGTCACGTAAAAATGGCACGGCTTTCTTTTTTGCACTCTTGTTTTTTTAGATGGCATGAAACCAACGCCCCCCGCATTTGTTATTTATTCTTCAGTATCAATAATCTCTATAAGAATATCGCTCTTATTAACCTCCTTATCTTTTGGAACCTCTCTTATTTCACTTTTTCGATTAAGTTTTGCACGACCACAAGCACGACCAAAGACCTTGATAGTATGAGAAACCTGAGCTTTACCATAAACAGAGCCATAAATTTGTGCACAGCCACTCACTTTTGCATAGTCATAAACCTTGCCATAAATTTTTGCACGGCTATTAACAACAGCATAGCCATAAACACGCGCATAACTAAAAAGACAAGCAGAGCCTAACACTCTAGCGTTGCCATAAAGCCTTGCATATTCAAAAAGATAACTATTATGAGAAAGATGCGCATTGCCATAAACATGGGCTTCAATTGAAACGCGACTATTGCCATAGACACGAGCCTTGCCATAAACATAGCCAGCCACATGCGCACTGTCATAAACAAATGCATTGTCATAAACTTTTGCATATTGAGAAATGAACACCTTATCATGCACCTGAGCATTGCCATAGACAAGACCACAAATTTGCGCGTTGCCTCGTATTTTTGCATTGTCATAAACACGGGCATGTTTATAAACCAATGCCTCATCATATACCCAGCAAAGACCGTTATGAGAAAGATTTTCTTCCTTTTCAATAAAACCGCCCAGTTGACCAGCTTTGACATCAGAAAAGCTTTTTAAAGCCTGAATGCGATAAAGCGTTGTAATTTTTTGTGTAATTTTATCTTTTAGTTGTTTTGTTTCATTGGTTCGTTTGTATTTTTTAGACATCATAAGAGCCCTCACAATCTCTCTTGTGTTAAAATTGGTATGGAAAATGTTGGAAAAATGGAATGACCGCAGCGCTTTAAAGCTTTAAAAAGGCTTTATTACGCAGCCAGATGATTTTTATTTCATTATTGGAAAGCAATTCGATATAAGACCTTGTTTCAATATCATCGCGCGTCTTTTCTAAAATCATAACAACGCCGTGACTATTAGCATTTTCATAAATATGGACATGATTGACGACACGGGCGTGATCATAAATTTGTGCATTACCATAGACATGGGCATGGTCATAAATGATCGATTTACCAAGAACGATTGCATTGCCATAGACATAACCAGCGATAATAGCGTTATGATAGACCCTAGCATTTTCAGAAACCCGACCTGAGTTTAAAACCAGAGCATTACCATAAACCCAGCAATTGCCATCATGGGATAAATTGCTTTCATTTTCGATAAAGCCGCCCAGTTGACCAGCCTTGACATCAGAAAAGCTTTTTAAAGCCTGAATGCGATAAAGTATGTGATTACCAAAGAGACGCGTTTCATTTGTAAGTGCAAATTTCTTTTGCATAGAAACAATCCTTATAGAACATGAGATTTTTAAATGGAAAGAATTTGGAAAGCAGGCGCCCCCGCCGCGCCCGTGGTGTTATTTATGCTGCTTGATTTATGATTTGATCACAAATTTTGATATTACCATTCAATTTTTTTGTATCTATATATGAATTACCAAAAACACTCACTTTATTGCAAATGTATGTAGCACCTGTAACTTTAGCATTGTCATAAATACAAGCATCATCACAAACCACAGCAAAAAACCAAACTTGTGCGTTACCAAAAATCTTTGCATTCCCATAAGCTTGCGCATAGCCAGTTAGTAAAGCGTTATCATAAATTTTTGCATTGCCTTTTATAACAGCCCTGTCAGAAACTTCAGAATTATTCAAAACACAGGCATGATTGTAAACAAAAGCCCTTCCCAAAACCCTAGCATTATCAGCAACTTTTGCATTGTCATAAATTTTTGCACAATCACAAACCTTTGCATCATCACAAACCGTTGCATTGTCGAAAACGCTAGCATAATTGAAAATTTGCGCATTATCAGACACGACGCCATTGTCAGCAACCCACGCATCATCATAAACCCAGCAGTTACCATCATGAGAGAGATTATTTTCATTCTCAATAAAGCCACCCAATTGACCAGCCTTGACATCAGCAAAATCTCTTAAAGCACGAATGCGATAAAGGGTACGATTACCAACGACATGCGTTTCATTTGTTAATTCATATTTTTTGGATACAATTTTAGATACAGTTTTAGTGGTCATAGGGAGCTCCCAATCTAAATAATGGATTAAATTTTAATGAAATGTTCTTAAGAAGGGGCGCCCCCGCCGCGCCCGCGGTGTTATTTACGCAGCTTGATTTGCATCTTCAGAATTGCAATCATATTGGTAATCATCATCATAACCATAATCATCATAATATTCATGACGATAGTAATCATCTTCGCTACCAAATTCAGGAACCGCGGCATCATAAATATCATCATCAGATGATAAAGAGGCGTCACTATGAATACAAGAATAACCAGATACGGTAGCCCCACAAACCACGGCATCATCAATGACATAAGAATTACCACAAATATAAGCAGCGCCGCTTATTTTTGCATTGCCTCCAATTTGAACATCATCACAAATCACGGCATCATCAGAAATATGAGCATGCCCACTTACAGAGGCGTTATCATAAATTTTTGCATTGCCTTCAATAACAACCGCCCCTTTAATATGAGCATTTCCATAAAGGCGCGCATTGCCCCCCATAAAAATAGATTCGAAAATAGCATTTCCATAAATTTTTGCATTGCCACAAACGTCTACAAAATAGCTTTTTACTTTCGCATTGCCTGAAACCTTTGCATTTTCAAAGACGCGAGCTTTATCGTAAACCCAGCAATTCCCTTTATGTGATAAGTTACTTTCTTTTTGGATAAAACCGCCTAGATCCCCTTTTTTCACATCACCAAAGTCTTTTAAAGCACGGATACGGTACAATGTGAGACCAGTCATAAAATCCATTTCATTGGTCAATTCATATTTTTTGGATGATGTTTTCTTATTAACAGTAGCATTCATAGCTAGTGTCTCCTTACTGATTAGATGTTTTTGAATTGACACCCTATAAGAGCATCGGGCGTTCAAAAACACGGCAGTAAGTCCGTCGTTACACTTTTCCCATAAGGGTATTGTATGGTGTAACCACACCCGACAAAATCCTCATATACTAACAAGAGCATAAAAGATAGTCAGTTTTTATAACAGGATTAGGTTTATCGTAACCTATTCGCTTACTGTTTAAGTGTTTTTGATCACTTGGGTATTTATATAACAAAATACGTATTTATTGTCAATTATATTTTATTCTTTTTTGTGTTTTTTATAATTATTTTTTTTATGACATTGTGTATAAATACGCATCATATGCTTATGAATATTTTCTGTTTTATTGCGTCTATTTGACTCTATATTACGCAATTGCGTTATTTTCCTCTTTTAAACATCATAATAACTAAATGCGCTCTTATGATACTTATTTTTAACTTTATAACGCATCATTATTTTTATGAGATAACTTGTGAATATTTTTGTGAATTTTTTATTAAGAGGTTTGTAATTTAGACAGCTTTATAGAGACCGCGTCTTTATAACCAACGCTTTTGATTCAAATCTATTGTTTTGATTCATTCTCTATAGCCACCGCATCATTTTCATAAAACAAAGGATAATATGATCATGCGGTTTTGATTTTTATAAAAACATTTCGAATTCTTATATCCTTATCAAAATACCTTTTTATGGGCTTTTGTCTCTTTTGTTTGTTTTGTCAGTTAATCTAGCCCCCCCTTTCATTTAAAAAAATTGAGATAAAATAAAAACATTATATTTCAATAGGTTAGTATTTTTCAAAATTTTGAAACATCACGTATAAAAGCAATGTGAGTAATATAGACAATTAATGACACGCATTTTGTCTGTTTTGTCAAATTTTGTCAGTAAATTTTAAAAGACAATTGTTATGATTAGAGTGCGTGTTTAAATCATGTTTTATGAGAGGGAATATAATGCTTTAAATGCTTCTCAAAAGACCGTTTGTAATTATGAGGCATGTTATAAAGAGTGACTTATAGATTTAAAGGGGGTTTTGAGTTTTGAAACTTTGTGTTTTAAAGAAAAAAACAATAAAAAGATAAAAAGCATTATATTTTAATATATTAAGTTTTATCAATGCTTCAAAAAACAATCTCTATTGATAAATACAACCTATTAATACGCATAATTCTCTTTAAAGAGAGCTTTTGAAAGATATGAAAGGCATCATTTGAGATTGCGATATAATCTTTTAAAGGCAATGTAAAAAAATCTCATTCTATTTAAGATGGGATTTCTTAAAAGCCTTAAAGCAATCCAAATAAGAGTGTCTAAAAGTGCAAGGCTTCTCTTTTTAGAGTATCGCATGATAAACCATTCCTTTTAAGATTATAGGTAAGCAACCTAATAAGAGAGTATAGATGATGGTTATAAGATCTATACTCCTTATAAGATTGGCATATTCATATGATAGGCATGCTTCATAAGTCTTAAGTCTATTCAGTTTCTCTTAATTCCAAATTTGGTAAGTTCTTAACAATCTTCATTGTTTCTAAACTTACCGTAATAACCCTTTGAAACAATTCCAATGGATAAGCAGGGTTGCCAATGGTCTCAAGTGCATAGCGATTGGCATCATTAACAATGCCACTCTTTTTATCAGTTTTTACACATTGACGCCCCATAACCCATTCAAGAGCGGGTTTACCATTTACGATATACTCATAAGCTTCAAGAGGGATATCTGTTATCGTGATATTACTGTTATAAAAAACAGTGGTTTTATCCTTTTCCTTACTATTTTTGATTTTTGCGAATTTCATTTCTGTAACGTAATAGAATTTCTCAGGATTAGAGATCTCTGTAAGTTTTGGATTGCCTTTTTTAAAGGTCACAGGATAAGGGGCTACAGTCTCATAATTGACGTGCAAATTGCCTAATTCACGACCCGCATTAACGAATGCCCAGAAATCTTCAGTGCTCTTTACGCAAGGGATGCGAGGCAATTCCTTAGAGAGATTATCAGCATAGCGAGCACGGTAATCTTCTGAATGCAAGAGACCGTAAACATAATAGAAGATATCATCTTTAGTTATGGTCTCATTAGGATAAGCTGTTTTAAAGTATGCTAAACCCTCATCCGTAATGGCATCACGGCGTCGTAAACCGGTGGTTTCGCTTTCTTCTGTAGAATTTGTAAATAAATGAGTTTGTTCTTCGTTCTTATCTTTTGCAACAGCAATATCTTCGTAAAGATACAATGGAAAACATTGACTTTTTTCTATTGAATCGAGGTTAGGCAAAACATTACTCATCAAAACAGAAAAACCGCTTGCTCCTACACCGGTAACTTGTATCACCCTGTTTTCAACCACTTTTCCCATTGGAAAAATACGCGGCAATTGATAAACCATATCATTAAAGATGCGATTATAATAGAGCCATTGTCGTGTAAAAGGACGGTACAAACTTTGCGTAAGACTTGCTTCTTCAGATTCAAAAGACTTTCCTTTTGCTAATTCTTGTTTAAGTGCACGGCTCCAACTAATTTTTTTTGCATCCACATTGATAAAATTATCTACAAAATTTGCACGTGTTTTACGGTCAGCATGTGAATGGGTATCATTAAAACGTTCTACTTCGCTATTATAGAAAGTAATCATATTCTTCATATTTTTTGCTAAAGATTCACGGCTTGAGTTATATGCCCAAGCATCACGGCTGGTCATAATACCACGAGAAAAGGTTTCAAAAAGCTTTTTACTATGCTCTTTCTTATCCTTAACACCCATGGCTAAAAATGCTTTAAAACTTTCATCACGTTGATTTATCCAATCTCCATGCTTATCTGGTGTAATGATTTGCCAGCTTGATTTATCAGCAATACTATCAACACTCCTAAGGAACTCAAGAGCCGTGAGTTTTTCTTTTGTCGTAAGATTATTACCAATATCATGATAGTAAATTTTACAAGGTTCAGAAACATTAGGATTTTTAATAAACAGTGTCACAGCAATACCGGTCATACTACCATTACCAAAAATATTCTCTCCTTCTTCAGCTCTACCACCGCTTAACATATTTTTACGAATATCCCCCCGTAAATTAAGCACATAAATACTGGTGAATTCCTTGGTTAAAGCTTTTCTTAAGCTGTCCATAGAATATCCAGTAACAAAGCTTGCATTTGTCACAAAACCAATAACACCACGGTCTTTTATACGGTCACTTGCCCAGCGGATAGCTCGAATATAACTATCATATAGTGATCGTATATTCGTGACTTTCGATTGAGCAGCATAGGTTTCACGAATACGGTTATCTAATATGGGGTAAGGAGTGTTTTTTGCGTTGTCATTTTCATTCTTTTGCCCCATGGAATAAGGAGGATTACCAAAAATAACTTCGATATTCAGGTTTTTCTGAAGTTCTAAATAGGCGCTGTTTTCCTCTAGTAAGCCCTTCATCAGATCTTGTTTTTCAACCATCTGAAACGTATCAGTCAAACCAATATGCTTAAAGGGGATATACTCTCCTTTCATAAGACTATGATAGGTTGCTTCAATATTAACAGCAGCAATGTAATAAGCGAGCAAAACAATCTCATTGGCATGGATATCATGACGGAATTTATATTCCATATCCTCTGGTTTAATGAGATCAGATTGCAAAAGCCTTGTGATAAAGGTACCTGTTCCCGTAAAGGGGTCAAGAATAGAAACATCACGGGAACCCAAGCTCTTGCCAAATTCCTTGCGTAAAACATCATCAACCGAATGAATAATAAAATCCACAACCTCAACAGGGGTATAAACAATCCCAAGCCTATCCGTTGTCTTTTTGAAAGCCTTGGCAAAAAAACTTTCATAAAGAGTAATGATGAGGTTTTGTCTTGCATGCGGGGTAGTAATCCCAGAAGCACGTAATTTTACACTGTCATAGAATTCTTTAAGGTCCTTTGACTCTTCTTCAATATTGGTCTTATCTAATTCCTTTAAGATCTTTTCCATTGCTTGTGAGATGGCATTGTTTTGAACAAATTGATTGCCATCAAATAAAGCTTCAAATACAGGACGGGTGACAAGATGCTGTGCGAGCATCTCAATGGCTTCTTCTTGTTTGATATCACTGTTTAAATTGTTCTTTAGTTCAAGATAAAAGCTCTTAAAGGCATGAAAGGCTTCACTCTTTTCATCAGCAAGCATATTTTGCAGGCGGTTGATATGATTTTGCGCAATCTCAGCAACATTGCCAGCCCAGTTTTCCCAATAATCGGTAATGGCAAATTTCTTCGTTAGAAGGGTTATCAGAGCATTACGGAACTCCTTAAAAAAGGGTAATCTTGTTTGTATTCCAACACTTTGAGCAGGTTCATAGGCGGGTTTTCCTATCTTTAATCCCATACTTTCTGATTTTTCATAGATTGAGATTTTATCTTCAACCGCAGTCATACTGTCTAAGGCGATAATCTCTAGGGTATGACTTACATCTTGCCCTAAAATCATTTGGTTCAGGGTTATCTCAAAATTCTCATCATGGGCAAGCAAGGCATTGATGACTTGCCAGACAACCTTGTATCTCTTATTGTGTCTTAAAGCCTGTTCAGCAGAAATCCCCGCAGGGACGCCAACCGGTAGAATGATATAGCCTCTTTTTTTGCCCTTGGCACGGCGCATGATACGTCCCACCGCTTGTATCACATCGACATGACTTTTGCGCGGGTGTAAAAACATCACCGCATCAAGAGCAGGAACATCCACACCTTCAGAGAGACAACGGACATTGCTTAACACACGACAAACGTTTTCCCCCGCATCTTCTTTAAGCCAATCAAGGGCTTGATTACGTTTTTTTGCACTTTGTTTTCCGTCAATATGTTCAAACTTACAATGAAGAGGGGAGGTCTTTTTATAGCTTTCATAAAGAGTCCGTAATTCATCCTGAATTTCTTCAGAATTGAAGGTATCACGAATGCGTTCAGAGGTTTTAATATCTTTACAAAAAGCCAATGCCCGACGCATAGGGTTGGGGTCATCGCTTAGATCAACCTTCAAATCGATTTTACTGAGAGCTTGATAACAGCCTACAATCTTGGTCTTATCATCAAGAATAAGTTCATAATTATCATCGGTCATAAGATGTTGAATGGATTGAGCGACTGCTTCTTCATTCACACCCAACACAATAATCTTATAAGGTGCTAATAGGTTATTCTGAACGGCTTTTGAGAAGGTATAAGTGTAAAGGGTTTTTCCATAGAGCTCTTCATCATCCATAGAAGCCAGCACGGCATTAATCTCATTGGCTTGTTTCTTGGCATTATCCGTAAAGATCTTTGGAGTTGCGGTCATGTAGAGACGTTTTTTGCCCTGAACAATGCTGTTGTCATGAACCTTAACAAACTCTGATTCACTGTTGTCTGTACCCAATACAGCACCCGTTGTCCTATGGGCTTCATCGCAAATGATCAGATCAAATTCAGGTAAATCATATTTCTTTTGTGCATCGGATATCACTTGGATGGAATGATAAGTCGAAAACACCACAGTCATCACATCAGATGAAATTTTATTGGCTTTGCTAGCAAGCTCTTTTGCATCTGTTGTAGCAGGCAAGACAAGATCGGATGCGTTAAAATCAGCGGCATCCTCTTGGTTTTTACGCCGCTTGCCAACTTGTGTATCAGAACACACCGCAAAGGAACGCAAGGGTATATCTGTATCACTTGTCCATTCTCTGATGGTTTGTGACATAAGAGCAAGAGAAGGCACTAAAAACAAAACACGCTTGCCTTGACCAGCAAGAGTTTCTGCTATCTTAAGACTTGTGAAAGTTTTACCTGTTCCACAAGCCATAATCAGCTTGCCACGGTCTGCTTCTTTTAAACCCTCACAGACTTTCTGAATTGCTTCTATCTGATGAGGGCGTGGCTCTTTTGTCGATTTAAGAACGACTTCTTTTTTTGTTGCAAAGATTTGCCAGTCTATACGACTGTTTTCCATATGACGAAGGTCAATGCGATAAACCGGTATCGCTTGTCCTTTAATCATTGCATTCACATTGTCACTTAAATTCACTTCAGTGCTATCAACCAAAAGGCGATATTTGAAGATATCTTTCCCAGATGCGGCGATAAAGCTATCAATATCCTTTTTACTAATCTGATGGTCTGCTTCATAAAACTTACATTGAATGGCAACATACCCATCTCGATTACGAAGTTTTGCAACTAAATCGATTCCAATATCCCGCCCATCTTCATCACGCTCTTTAGCCCACTCGTAATAGCTCTGAACCTTTTCATATCGTCCATAATGAAGAGGGTCATACATAAGATATTTCGTCACAAAACTTTCAAAGATTTTTCCTTTTTTTGCGTTTGAGGTTGCCTGTTGGCGATAAGACTGTAAGAGCGAGCGTAAAGAGGATTGTTTCTTATCAGAATTGATGGATTGAGACATTATTCAATAAACTCCATTGCCTTATGAGACTCAAAAAATCACAATGGCGTTTCATAAATACATTTAGGATAAATATCGAGTCTGAAATGGGAGAAAACCGCCCGAAAACCCACCAAATACGTCAAAAAAATTTAACAAGTTGCAATTATAAACAGCCTATAAACAGCAAAGTAGTAAAATTTACTATTCATTTTACGGAAATAAAGACAAATTCGAACCGTGTTTTAAGAGATCAAAATAATTGTTTTGAAGTGTTTTATGATCTCAAAATATCATAACAATTGTCTATTAAAATTTACCGACAAAAATTGACAAAACAGACAAAACTCAAGTCACTGATTGTCTCTCTTACTCACATGGCTTTTATACATTGGATTGCAAAAAATTGTATAATGCTAACCTATTGAAATAGAATGCTTTTATTTTTTCTTTCAATTTTTTTAAATGGGAGGGGGGTAAATCAACAGACAAAACTGTCAAAAGAGACAAAACTCTTTTTACAAAAGAATTCTGATCTTTCCCTTTGCAGAAGGTTACCTAACAGAATGCCATTGAAAAGAGTTTTGCAAAATTGTTTTGAGAAGCTTTAAAAAGAGCTTTCTTCATTGCTTTATACTCTGATTTTTCACCAAAGGATGCCATTCATAGCGTATGGTAGAACGACCGCCTTTTTGCTCCTTATCATCACAGATTTCACGAAGATAGTTGCAACGGCATAAAACATCTAAAGCTGTTTTAACGGCTTCTTTGTCTTTTAAATGCATCCAGCAGCGCCTGTAGATATCACGAGCAGTAAAAACCTCAGGTAAGCCATTACAGCGCTCTATAAGCAAATTTGCACGCTCTGTTGTTAAGTTATCATCCATCGCATAAAGACGTTTTGCATGACTTAACAAATAGGTTTCCCAACGCAAGGCTGTTTGAAGGGCTTCTTTATTGATTTCCAAACGACCACCTTCGACAAGTTCAAAAATCAAAGCAAGACTTACTATGGTTTTGTCCATTTTTGCACAATGGGATTGCAAAGCTTCAGAGAGATCATCCCTTCTGATCGCTTTCTGATGATTTTCCCACCACTCACTAAACATCTCTTGTGCTTCAGCAGAAAAACGCATGGTCGTTGGATGTTGAAAAGAGCCTACCGGTTTATCATAAAGAGAACGAAACACTTTTTCATAAGCTTCCCATGCCTTTTGATTGGGATATTCATCCCTCCATTCTCTCTCTTTATTGTTATCGGGCCATACCATCAGTTGAAACCGTTGCAATAAACCATCATCGTTTATTCCACGGTTTATCGCTTGTACAATGGGAATAATCCGAGAAGGTTGAATGCCTCCTATAATGGAAAGTGTTGCATTGGGAATATAAATTGTTCCACGTTCTATACGGTCATAGGTGTAAGGAGAATTTCCATTAAAAGCCGTCAGATAAAAAGAACGGTCTGTCTGATATTCCTTTCTTTCCATATTAGCTAAAAAACCAGAAAGTTCATCACGAACCATTAATAACCCGCGCGGGTTTTCTCTCAGTAATTCTCCAAGCTTTTCAACCGTTGCATCATTGACCAGAAGACGTCGTTTAACAAGAGTTTCATCCTCACTTTCTTGATCTTCAAGAGATTCATTAAGAAGAGCGATAGCTTGTTGCTTGTTTTTATTTTTAAAAGCTTTTCGGGCTTGTTTTTTCTTTTCTTGTCTCTCTAATTCAATGAGAAGATTTTTTGTCTCTTTCTGTTTTTTCTGTTTACGCCATTCTTGATGCCATTCATTTTGAAAGGAATAAAGAGGAGCGAGAGCGGCTTGCATATCAGGTGTTTTGAGAGTTGCAGATCGCCCGATAATGGCGCCCCATAGATTAGGGACAATTTTCCAATTGTGCGTATTTTGTTTTGGAGCAATGCGAATTCCATTACCAATCAGGGCAGCTAACCCACACAGAGCCGAGACAGCAATAAAATCGAGAGAAGATTGTTGGCATTCAGCCACGTCATAAATATAGTCTCGTAAAGTTGAAGGCATTTGTTCGGGGTGAAAAGGTTCAACCGGTAAAAGCGCGTTGTTTATCGGTTTTAATTCGCCCCAACCCATTTGTTGCAAAGCCTGTTCATAAGGGATGGCTTGTAAACAGGGATGCTCCTTTAAAGAGACAGGATGGTTATCGTTATCAGTATTCTTTACAGAAGTATTGCCATTGTTATTGGTTAAATCAGTTTTATTTTTGTGGTCCATAAGATATTCCTTTCAAAGGGTAAAAAATCATTAAAATCCGCTCCTTCGGGAGCTTGCATCATCAAGACTTCAAAGCCTTGGCTATGCGCACGGGTAGCAAGGGCAAAACCTGCTTTACGACCCGCATCATCGCCATCCATAGCTATGGTGAGATGGGTTTTTGATTTGATATGAGGTAAGCGCACATGCACCATGCCACTGGTTGAGAGGGATGCCCATAAAGTCACAGGCTCCGATAACAGACCAGACAGCAGAGAAAGACCTGTTTCAATTCCCTCACAAATGACCAGATGTTGGTGATTGGCTTGGCATAAATGCACGGCACCGCCCTTAACAGAGCCCAGCATCGCTTTTTTTGGTAATTGTTCTGTTTTGCATCCATTGTCTTGTAAAAAGGTTCTATGGATTGCAAAGGAGCCACCCCCCTCAACGAGGGCAACCAACGCGGGGATGGTTTTGCCAGAGGGATGGGGGCATTTACTATGAAAGCGTAAACTAGGGAGGTAAGTTACAAGTGATACCACGCTTGCGTAAATAAAGCTCTGCTATGGTCTCTTTAATTGGTTGACTTTGCTTCCAAATCTTTTGAGCTCTCTCTGCTTTCTGTTTTGCCTTGTTATCTTCACAACAAAACTGTTTTGAGAGAGACAACCTATAATCATAAGTTTTATCAAAACATATTTGTGTATTGATAAGACCAATGCTCTTAAGAGCTTGTAAGATCTCTTTAAAAGAGCAGCCGGCATAACAATAAAGCAAGAGACGCCCATCATTTCCATTGGCAAGAGATAAACTAGGCACTTGATCATCATGGGCAGGGCAACGGGCTAGTCCATAAGCACCATACCAGACACCCCGCAAGGCATTTGTAATGCCCCGAGCATTTATAAAATGATACATTTTTCTCATCCTATGATATTGCGTCACAGGACGGATTTTGCTATTTTCAATTTGCGATAATTTGAGAAAGCCTTGTCCGTCCTTACGTGACAAGGTTTTTTTATGCCACATCACTGAGATGTTGACGTTGCGTTTTGGCTTTTTCAATCACATTCAACAGATCCGATTTTAACCAACGCGATAAAGAACCAAACTTTAAGGGCTTTGGTAAAGATCCATTGGTGACATGGCGACGGAATGTTGAAACGCTTATATGCAATAATTTTGCACTTTCACGGTCTGTAAGAAGAACATCATGTTCAGTCATAACTCAATCCTTTCAATCTAAAAAATAGTAACAAATCATAAGTATTTATTAACCATATTTTATTGAAATTGAAAAGTAAGTTTAATCATAAAAAACAGTACTTTATGATGTATTTTCTCATTTGATAATTTATGAGTCTTATTGAAACGAAATGAGAGAACGAAGAGAGAAAGTTATCCACAGATAATGGAATAAAAATGGGGTACGAGCCCCCATCTTTTAAGATTGCCCCGTGACATAAGCCGCCCATTTATCCATATAAACACGGCGCTGTTCTAAATAATCAGTACGACGGTAAGCACGCTCTACTTTACCTCCGACCGTATGACCTAGAATGGTTTCAGCGACTTCAAAAGGGGCATCGGTTGTTTCTGCGAGCCAATCTCGTAAACTAGACCGAAAACCATGCGGGCAGGCATCAAGTCCAGTTTTTTGCATGTAGAGTGACATGCACTTATCAGCAAGAGGACCACGACCGGTTGCAGAGAAAAAGAAATCATTGCGAGAGAGAGGACGTGCTTGTTTCAAAATTTCCAATGCTTCTGTTGGGAGAGGCACGCGAAACTCTGTTGTAGTATCAAGCCTTCCTTTCATATTTTCAGCAGGGATGGTCCATATATCATCTTCAACTTGATCTTTATGGATATGACGCAAAGGATATGTACGAACGCCTGTCAGAATAAGCAAACGCAAAGCCAATTGTGTCATGGTTGTTTTTTGACAAAGTGTTTTATAAAAATCCGGTATCTCTTTCCAATCCATTGCTGGTCTATTTTTGATTTTATGACGTTGTTTGCCTAAAAGAGCCTTTGCTTTTTCTGTAGCCTGTAAATCAACATCCAATCCCATTGCAGCAGCATGTTTGAGACAAATATTAAGACGAATGAGAGCTTTCTCTGCTGTTCCAGCTTTTGTATGCCAGATGGGAGCGAGGACATTGCGTATATCGGTTTGAGTAATTTCTGAAACCGGCATACAACCTAACTTAGGGAGAATATGAAGTTGTAAAGGTGAAAACCAACGCCCATCTTTAGCATCATTTTTTAATTCTGCTTTACGAGTTTCAAAAGTATCTAAAGCGATATCTTTTAGATAATGCAGATTACGCATTGCCTCACGCTTTTGTTTGTCACGTTCTTTAATGGGGTCACGACCATCACGAAGAACAAAACGCCATTGGGTTGCCAATTCACGAGCTTGTTTTAAAGAAACATCTCTTAAGGCACCCAATCCCATTTCACGACGCCGCCCGTGAATGGTATAGCGTAAAAGCCATTGAGCACCCCCATCTTTACGCTTATGAAGTAGCAAGCCGGCACCATCATTATATTTGCCAGCCCCCAATGTTGCGACAGCCCTTGCATTAAGACGATTCATTAAAGGCATTTTTGCTCCTTTCTAAACTGTTTTTTACCCACACACCAACCCCACTTATGACGTGCAAATAAGTGACTTTAATTGATTGAACATAAGATGATTTGAATTGGGAGAATCTTACAATATTCGGGAGTCTAATTCAATATGCAAAACAGTAAATTATCATTATAAATCAATACGTTGTACGCAGAAGAAACCGTTGCTAGGGAATTCTTAATACCATCAAATTCTTGCTGCGTCGTATTTGCTGTTTTTTTTGCTTGCTCTGCAACAGTTTTTGCTTCCTCTGCTGTCCTTTTCGCTCTGTCGGCTGTTTCCTTGGCTTTACCAGCTTCGCTCTTGGCTTGATAGGCTTGTGAATCTGCTGCCTCGGCTTTTTTCTTGGCTTCTTCTGAATACGTCCGTGCTAAACTTACGGACGCTTTCAAATTATCAACCACTTGATTAATATCTATTACTCTACTCGTTGCTCCAGATGCTTCATTTTTGGCTGCTTCTGCTATAGACCGCGCTTGCTCGGCATCATGTTTTGCATAACCCGCTGTCTGCTTGGCTTCCTTCGCTATCTTTTGGGCTTCCTCCGCTTCATTTTGTAAAGATGCTGCCTTTTTACCAGCTGCTTCTGCTGCCTTCTGTGCCTCTTCTGCTTGATATTTTGCACTATTGGCTATATCTTTCGCTTTACTTGCTTCATCCTTCGCCTCATACGCTCGGTCATCGGCTTTATCTGCTATTTTCTTGGCTTCTTCTCCGGCACTTCTAGCCAAGCTTGCTGTAACCTTAGCGCCATCAGCGACTTCCCGCGCATCATGCGCTTTATTCCAAGCTTCCAAAGAGTTGCTTGCCGCCTTTTCCGCCTGACTCCTAGCTTGCTCGGCATCATGTCTTGCAAAACCTGCTGTCTCCTTAGCTTCTTTCGCTATTTTTTGAGCTTCTTCCGCTTCTTCTTCTAAAGACGCTGCCTTTTTACCGGCTGCTTCTGCCGCCTCCTTTGCCTCTTCTGCTATATATTTTGCATTACCAGCTATTTCCTTGGCTTTTTCTACTTCTTGCTTGGCTTCATACGCTCGGTTATCGGCTTTATTCGCTATCTTCTTCGCTTCTTCACCTGCCATTTCTGCTAAACTTGCTTTAACCTTGGCACCATCGGCGACTTGCTGCACATCATAGACTTTACTCAAAGCTTCAGAAGCGGTGCTTTTTGCTTTTTCCGCATCACTCCGCGCTTGCTCCGCGTCATGTTTCGCATAACCCGCTGTCTGTTTCGCTTCTGTCGCTGCTTTTTGGCTTTCATCCACTACCGTTGCTAACGATTCTGCCTTCTTCTGTACCCCTTCGGCAACCTTCTTCGCTTCTTGGGCTGTGCTCTTGGCTTCTTGCGCTAAAGTCTTTAAGGCATCTTCATTGGAGGAGACGACTTGCCTTTCAGCGCTTGCCGCCTGCTCTGCTACCGCTTTCGCTTCATTGGCTAAACGCGTTGCTTCTGAGGCTTCCTGTTGTGCCTGTTCTGCTTTCACTGTTGCTGTTTCTGCCGCGCTTTTAGCTTCTTCTGCTACACCCTTCGCTGCATTGGCGGTAGAGGTTGCTGTTTCTGCTACAGATTTTATACTCTCAACGGCTTGCTTAGCTTCATCCGCTGTTTGCTTTACATTATCAATCAAGCTTGAAGCTGCCGTTGACGTATTCTTGGCATCCGTCGCTGCACTAAGCGCTGTATCACAAGATTGCTTGGCTTCTCTTGCCGTCTGCTCTGCTCGATTGGCGGTTTCCCTCGCTCCATCGGCTATATTCTTTGCCAAATCCGCCGTGCTCTTCACATCTTCGACTGATTGTTTGGCTTCTAAAGCTTTCATCGTTGCTTCTGTAACGAGTGTCTCTACTGTTAAAACCTTCTGTTGTGCTCCTTCTGCTGTCCTGTTTGCTGCCTCCGCTGTAGCCTTCACATGTTCAACCGATTGCTTAAGACCATTAGCTACAGACACTGCCATCAATGCACTTTCTTGTGCTTCACCGGCAACATTGGATGCCGTTGTTGCTGTCTCATTGGCACCTTGTGCCGTCGTGAGAGATGCTGTCGCTGTATCCTTCGCCCCATTGGCTAAATCTCTAGCCTCATGCGAAACACTCTTCGCATCATTCGCCGTATTAAGAGCTGTTGATGCTGTTTGACTTGCATCCATAGCCGTCGAAGTTACTGAAGAAACTTTTTGCTCTAATGCTTCCGAAAAAGACGTTGTTGTTGCTTTGACCTGTTCTGCTAATCCTTTTGCCTCTTCTGCCGTCTGATTAGCTGCTGTCGCTGTCTGTGCTGCTTGTCCCGCTACTTGTGAAACAGCAGAAACTTCTTGTTTTGCCGCTCTTGCCAATTGCTCCGCCCGTTCTGCACTCTCCTTAGCTTGTCTCGATTCTGATAGCGAGGTCGAAGCCGTTGCTTTGCACTCTCTTGCATCTGTAAGGGCTTCCTCTACTGTCCTTGCTATTTGCGTAACCTGTTGAGAACTTTCCGTAGATGCTGTCGTTGCTTTGTCTGCCAACCCTTTTGCCTCTTCCGCAAGACTCTTCGCATCATTTGCCACCTGCTTTGCTTCTTCCGCCGCTGTCGTTGCTGCCGTACCAACAGCCTTAGCATCTGTAGCCGTCGTGACAACACGAGAAACCTCTTCTCTAACTTCTATTACCGTCTGCTTCGTCTCATGAGCAAGCGTTTCTGCCGTTTCTGCCTTACTCTTAGATGCTTCTGATAACTGTTTTGCTTCATCTGCTATCGATTTTGCTTCATTGGCTACCGTTTTTGCCTCATTGGATACTGTTACTGCTGTTTCTGCTATACCTTTCGCTTCATTCGCTACCCTCACGGCACCTTCACTTGCTTGTTTGGCTTCCACGGCATTCGTAACCGCTCCTGAGGCGACTGTCTTGGCTCCTTCTGCCGTTGTTTTTGCATCATCCGCAAGACGCTTCGCATCTGTTGCTATCTGCTTGGCTTCATTCGCAATAGTCGTTGCTGTCGTGCTCGCATTCTTCGCATCTGTTGCCGTCTGCTTGCTTTCATTCGCAAGGCTCTCTGCTAATTCTGATTTACTCTGAGACCTTTCCGATAAAAGCTTTGCATCATCTGCTACGCCCTTGGCTTCATTCGCTGCTCTCTCTGCTCCTTCAGACGCTTGTTTGGCTTCTTTTGCAATAGAAACAGCTCCTGAAACTTCTGTCTTAACTGTTTCTACTTCTTGCTTGGCTTCATCACTAGCACTCTTGGCTTGTTGGGATAAGTTCTGTGCATTCTCCGATTGGCTCTTTGCTTCTCCTGATAACTGTTTGGCTTCTGCAGATAGACTCTTCGCTTCTGCTGCCTCTGTTTGTGCTTTTGATGCCGCTTCATGCGCACTGCGTGCATTATTAACCGCTGTCTCTGAATGGCTTTTCGCATCACGACTTGCTACCAAGGCTTGATCTGCCGTTGCTTTCGCTTCTGTTGCCGCAGTTGTCGCTGCCGTCACTCCTTCTTTCGCAACATTCGCTGCTGTGAGTGCTGTCGTCACTGTTTCACCGGTTTTCGTACTCTCTGTAAGCGCTCTGTCCGCTAGTCCCTTCGCTTCTTCCGCCTTTTGATAAGCACCATTGGCGTGCGCCGTGGCTTGCTCCGATTCTTGCCGAACTTGGACGATCTGCTCCGCGGTCGCAAAAGCTTCATAGGCATAAAGGGACGCTGTTCCTAATAATTTCGGTACAACAATCGTGTTGATAGATTTCCCCTCTCTAATCTCTTCTTTCGTTGCTACCGGTATTTGATACTCATGCGTGTGGTAAGGTATCCCCATGGTCTTGCTCCATCAATTAAAATGAACACTCTTTCAGCTCTTCTAGCTCGCTGCTTAAAACTTTTATCCGCTCTTCTAGAGATTGGATTGAACCCTCAAATTCTGAACGCAAAGACGCCCTCAACAAATCCAAAAGCCCATTAAGCGGCGCGTGGACAAAATGCTGTCCTGAATACAAAACGACCCGTACTTGAGACGGGTCGCTTATGCCTGGCGTCCCATTTTGTATAAAAATACAATAAAATCAGTATATTAAGTGCATTTATTTTATTTGAATCCACCTTTGAATCCACACTTTTATGCACAATTTAATTGACCATTTTTTACAAACAATAGCCATCTATAAACAGAGCATAAAAAGCAAATCATGATGCCAATGTTATAATACATGTGAGCATTCAAATAAAATGCAAAGCAGCTATCATTCATAACAGCACATAAATTTTACAAGACGTTTTTATCGTAATAAATCGCATTGTTAAAACGCAATTGAATATGAGAGCTTGTTTAAATGCAAATATTTGAAACATTCTTTAAGAGGTTAATCCAAATTTGGATTGAGCGATTTTAGTCACCTCAAAAATGAGGGCACCTTTTTTATAAACAGAGAGAAGTTGAGAGATAACATCATTAAACGCAAATGTTTAAAGAGAGCTCTATAGCTGTTTTTTGTTTTACTGAGAGATTGTTTTTAAAACCAACGCTTGCTTTTGATTGATTTGATATAACTTTATTAGGCTTTTTTCATTCAAATGTAATGATCTAAAAGAACGCTTTCATAACCATTCCTTTATATTATTTTGGATAAGTTTTTATAAAGAGACTAGAGAGCTTGCAATATAATACGTTTTGTATATATGTGTTTATGACTCCTTAGAGTGATGATTGATTCAACATGAGAGATATGAAAGCCGCGTCACGTAAAATGGCACGGCTTTCTTTTTTGCACTCTTGTCTTTTGAGATGGCATCAAACCAACGCCCCCGCATTTATTGTTTATTCTTCAGTATCAACAATCTCTATAAGAATATCGCTCTTATTAACCTCCTTATTTTTGGGAACCTCTCTTATCTCACTTTTTCGATTAAGTTTTGCACGCCCACAAGCACGACCAAAGACCTTGATAGTATGAGAAACCTGAGCTTTTCCATAAACAGAGCCATAAATTTGCGCACAGCCACTTACTTTTGCATAGTCATAAACCTTGCCATAAATTTTTGCACGGCTCTTAACAACAGCATAGCCATAAACATGCGCATAACTAAAAAGACAAGCAGAGCCTAACACCCTCGCGTTGCCATAAAGCCTTGCATATTCAAAAAGATAACTATGATGAGAAAGATGCGCATTGCCATAAACATGGGCTTCAATTGAAACGCGGCTATTGCCATAGACACGAGCCTTGCCATAAACATAGCCAGCCACATGCGCACTATCATAAACAAATGCATTGTCATAAATTTTTGCATATTGAGAAATAAACACCTTATCATGCACCTGAGCATTGCCATAGACAAGACCACAAATTTGTGCATTGCCTCGTATTTTTGCATTCTCATAAACACGGGCATGTTTATAAACCAATGCATCATCATAAACCCAGCAAAGACCGTTATGAGAGAGGTTTTCTTCCTTTTCAATAAAGCCGCCCAGTTGACCAGCCTTGACATCAGAAAAGCTTTTTAAAGCCCGAATGCGATAAAGCGTTGTAATTTTTTGTGTAATTTTATCTTTTAGTTGTTTTGTTTCATTAGTTAGTTTGTATTTTTTGGACATCATAAGACCCCTCACAATCTCTCTTGTGAAAAAAGTTGCATGGAAAATATTGGAAAAATGGAGTGACCGCCGCGGCGCTCTAAATGTTTAAAAAGGCTTTATTACGCAGCCAGATGATTTTTATTTCATTATTGGAAAGCAATTCGATATAAGACCTTGTTTCAATATCATCACGAGTCTTTTCTAAAATCATAACAATGCCGTGACTATGAGCATTCTCATAAATATGAACATGATTGACGATACGGGCGTGATCATAAATTTGTGCATTGCCATAGACATGGGCATGGTCATAAATGATCGATTTACCAAGAACGATTGCATTGCCATAGACATAACCAGCAATAATAGCGTTATGATAGACCCTAGCATTCTCATAAACACGACCGGAGTTTAAAACCAGAGCATTACCATAAACCCAGCAATTGCCATCATGAGAAAGGTTACTCTCATCTTCGATAAAGCCGCCCAGTTGACCAGCCTTGACATCAGAAAAGCTTTTTAAAGCCTGAATGCGATAAAGTATGTGATTAGCAAAGAGACGCGTTTCATTTGTAAGTGCAAATTTCTTTTGCATAGGAACAATCCTTATAGAATATGAGATTTGAAATGAAAGATTTGGAAAGCAGGCGCCCCCGCAACGCCTGTTATTTACGTTGCTTTATTTATGGTTTTGTTATTTTACCAATATCTTCATAAATTTTTTGATTGCCATTAACCACGGCATTGCCTGAAATTTTTATTAAATAACAAACATATGCGTTATCATCAATGAAAGCATCATCATAAACACGAGCATACCAATCAATACGAGCAGAACCTGAGATTTTTGCATTTCCATAAATAAAACCACTCACATACGCATTATGAGAAATTTTTGCATTCTCATAAATTTTTGCCTCATAAAGGATATTGGCTTTATTACAAACCATGGCATTGCCATAAACTTGACCACGCACTATAGCATTGTCATAAATTTGCGCATTGTCATAAACATGGGCATTGCCTCCAAAAACCCATGCCTTATCACGAACCACGGCATTGCCATAAACACAAGCATTTCTATTAATAAAGGCATTGCCATATATTTTTGCATTTTCATACACACGGGCATCACGAGAAACGGTAGCATTATCATAAACCCAGCAATTGCCATCATGGGATAAATTGCTTTCATTTTCGATAAAACCACCCAATTGACCAGCCTTGACATCATCAAAATCTCTTAATGCGCGAATGCGGTGTAAAGTAACCCCATCACGAATGCAGCTTTCATTTGTTAATTCATATTTTTTTGTTATGGGTAAATCAACACAAACATTGTCACAAGGTTTAGATACACAGGAGAGCTTTGTATTGCCTTCAATACGGGTATACCAACTCACAAAGGCATTACCATAAACTTTTGCCTTATCTCTTATAACAGCCTTATCACATACAGCAGCATTCTCAAAAACATGGGCATATTTGTAAACAAAAGCATCCCCATAAACCAAGGCATTATCATAAATTTTTGCATTGTCATAAATACTTGCAAAATCAAAAACTTTAGCATTGTCACAGACCGTTGCATTATCGAAAACACTAGCATAATTGAAAATTTTCGCATTATCAGAAACATGGGCATTATTATACACACATGCCTCGTTACCAACCCAGCAATTGCCGTCATGAGAGAGGTTATCTTCCTTTTCGATAAAGCCACCTAACTCTCCAATTTTAATATCATCAAAGTCTCTTAAAGCACGAATGCGATAAAGGGTGCTATTAGCACATACACGGGTTTCATTTGTTAATTCATATTTTTTGGATACATTTATAGTGGTCATAGGGAGCTCCTAATCTAATAATCGATAAATTTTTAATGAAATGTTCTTAAGAAGGGGCGCCCCCGCCGCGCCCGCGGTATTATTTACGCAGCTTGATTTGTATCTTCAGAATTGCAATCATATTGGTAATCATCATCATAACCATAATCATCATAATATTCGTGACGATAGTAATCATCTTCACTACCCAATTCGGGATAAGCATCATCACAGATATCTTCATTAGCAGTTAAAGAAGCATTGCTATGAATATAAGAATTGCCTGAGATAAGAGCATCACAAACCATGGCATCATCAAAGACACGGGATTCATCACAAATATAAGCAGAGCCCTTTATTTTTGCATTGCCACCAACATGGGCATCATCACAAATGACAGCATCATCAGAAATATGGGCATGATCAGTTACACGAGCATTATCATAAATTTGCGCATTGCCTTCGATAACCACGGCATTGCTAGCATGGGCATTGCCAGAAAGTTTTGCATTATCTTTTAGTGTCATACCTTCAAAAATAGCATTTCCATAGATTTGCGCATTGCCATAAACATCAACAAAAAAGCTTTTTACTTTTGCATTTCCAAAGACACGGGCATTTTCAAAGACACGCGCTTTATTATAAACCCAGCAATTGCCCTCATGAGAGAGGTTATCTTCCTTTTCGATATACCCCCCTAGATCTCCTTTTTTGACATCACCAAAATCTCTTAAAGCACGTATACGGTATAAATAATGATCATCTATTAATTCACAATCATCAATAAATTCATATTTTTTTACAGGTTCTTGTTTTGCAAGGGATGTAGTGTCATTTGCATTGGAAACGATAACGGGGGTGTTATTTTCTATAGCGTTCATAACGAACTCCTAACTGTTAAATTTTTGAATTGACACCTATAAAGGTGCCGGGCGCTCAAAACACGGCAGTTAGTCCGTTGTTATGTTTTCCTCCATAAAGGAGTATTGTATGACATAACGACACCCGACAGAATCTTCATATACTAACAAGAGCATAAAAGACAGTCAGTTTTTTTTATATTAGGGATTAGGTTTATCGAACCCATTCGCTAACTGTTTAGTGTTTTGATCACTTGAGTATTTATATAACAAAATACGTATTTATTGTCAACTATCTTTTATTATTTTTTGTGTTTTTTTATAATTATTTTTTATACCATTGTGTATAAATATGCATCATATGCTTATGAATATTTTCTGTTTTATTGCGTCTATTTGACTCTATATTACGCAATTGCGTTATTTTTCTCTTTTAAACATCATAATAACTAAGAACGCTCTCATAATGCCTATTTTTAACTTTATAACGCATCATTATTTTTATGAGATAACTTGTGAATATTTTTGTGAATTTTTTATAAGAGGTTTGTAATTTAAACAGCTTTATAGAGACCGCGTCTTTATAACCAGCGGTTTTGATTTTTATGAAAACATTTTGAATTCTTATATCCTTATCAAAATGCCTTTTAAATAGGCTTTTGTCTCTTGTCAGTGATTAGCAGTTATTTTACCCCCTCATTTTTAAAAAAACTTTTCGATAAAAGTAAAAAACATTATATTTCAATATGTTAGTAAGTTTTGAGAAATATTCAATGCTAATAAGATGATTTATATAGACAATTAATGAGATAAGTTGATTAAAACCTGTCAGTATCTGTCTAAAAATTTAACAGACAACATTTATGATTTTAATGAATAATTAAATCATGTTTTATGAGAGGGCATATAGCTCTTTAAATGCCTCTCAAAAGACCGTTTGTAATTATGAGATATGTTATAAAGAGTAACTTATAGATTTAAAGAGGGTTTTGAGTTTTGAAACTTTGTGTTTTAAAGAAAAAAACACTAAAAAGATAAAAAACATTATATTTTAATATATTAAGTTTTATCAATGCTGCAAAAAACAATCTCTCTTGATAAATACAACCTATTAATACGCATATTTGTCTTTAAAGAGAGCTTTTGAAAGATAAGAAAGGCATCATTTGAGATTGCGAGTTAATCTTTTAAAGGCAATGTAAAAAAATCTCATTCTATTTAAGATGGGATTTCTTAAAAACCTTAAAGCAATCCAAATAAGAGTGTCTAAAAGTGCAAGGCTTCTCTTTTTAGAATAGCGCATGGTAAATCTTTCCTTTTAAGATTGTACATAAGCAACCTAATAAGAGAGTATAGATGATGGTTATAAGATCTATACCCCTTATGAGATTGGCATGATTCATAAATCTATTCAGTTTCTCTTAATTCTAGATTTGGTAAGTTCTTAACAATCTTCATTGTTTCTAAACTTACAGTAATAACCCTTTGGAATAATTCCAATGGATAAGCAGAGTTTCCAACGGTCTCAATAGCATAGCGATTGGCATCATTAACAATGCCACTCTTTTTATCAGTCTTTACACATTGACGCCCCATAACCCATTCAAGAGCGGGTTTACCATTCACGATATACTCATAAGCTTTAAGAGGAATATCTGTTATTGTAATATTGCTATTGTAAATAACAGTGGTTTTATCCTTTTCCTTGCTATTGCCAGCGAATTTCATTTCTGTAACGTAATAAAATTTCTCAGGATTAGAGATTTCTGTAAGTTTTGGATTGCCTTTTTTAAAGGTCACGGGATAAGGGTCTACAGTTTCATAATTAACGTGCAAATTGCCTAATTCACGACCTGCATTAACGAATGCCCAGAAATCTTCAGTGCTCTTTACGCAAGGGATGCGAGGGAGTTCTTTAGAGAGGTTATCAGCGTAGCGAGCACGGTAATCTTCTGAATGCAAGAGACCGTAAACATAATAGAAGATATCATCTTTGGTAATTTTCTCATTAGGATAAGCTGTTTTAAAATGTGCTAGTCCCTCATCAGTAATGGCATCATGGCGTTGTAAACCGGTGGTTTCGCTTTCTTCTGTAGAATTTGTAAATAAATGAGATTGTTTTTCGTTGTTATCTTTTGGAACCTCAATATCTTCGTAAATATAGCGTGGAAAGCATTGACCAGCACTCATTACACCTAAATCAGATAAATTATTAGTCATAAGTACAGAAAAATCAGTGATTGTTCCTATACCTGTAATTTGTATTACTCTATTATCAACTGCTTGCCCCATAGGGAATATACGCGGCATTTGATAAACTCTATCATTGAAAGTCCGATTGTAATAAAGCCATTCTTGTGTAAAGGGACGATATGCACTTTGCGTGAGACATGCCTCTTCAAATTCATAAACTTTTCCTTTTATCAATTCTTGCTTAACATTATGGCTCCAACTGATTTTTTTAGCATCTGAATTGACAAAATTATCTACAGCCTTTGTGCGTGTTTTACGGGCAGTATGTGGATGGGTGTTGTTAAAACGTTCTACTTCGCTATTATAGAACGCAATCATATTACGCATATTATTTTCTAAGACCTTCCGGCTAGAATTATATGCCCACGTATCACGATTGGTTTTTATACCACAGGAGAATGTTTCAAATAGCTTTTTACCATGACCTTTCTTATCCTTATCACCTATGGCTAAAAATGCTTTAAAACTGTCATCCCTTTGACCAAGCCAATCACCATGTTTGTCTGGTGTAATGATTTTCCAACTGTGTTCACTCTGTGTAATACCATCAATGCTACCAAATTCCTTAATTGTCTTAAGTTTTTTTTCTCTTGTGAGATAATCTCCAATATCATAGAAATATATTTTACCGCGCTGTTGTGCATTTGGATTTTTTACGAGAATAGAGATCGCAATGGGAGCCCGAGATCCTTCTCCAAAAATGCCACCACTTTCTTTCTTACGTTGTTCTCCAGAAGTCCGAGCATTTCCCCGCAAATGGAAAATATAAAGACTGCTAAATTCTTCAACAAGGCATTTACGTAAACCTGTCATAGAATATCCATTAACAAAACCGGCATTTGTAACAAAACCAATAACACCACGGTCCTTTATACGGTCACTTGCCCAACGAATAGCACGGATATAGCTATCATATAATGCTTGCACACAAGTTGCTTTTGATTGAGTAGCATAGGTTTCACTGATACGTTTATCTAAGAGTGGATAAGGAGTGTTCTTGGCATTATCATTCTCATTCTTTTGCCCCACGGAATAAGGGGGATTGCCAAAGATAACCTCAATATTCAGCTTTTTCTGAAGTTCCAAATAGGCACTGTTTTCTTCTAATAAACCCTTCATCAGATCTTGCTTTTCAACCATCTGAAACGTATCGGTTAATCCGATATGTTTGAAGGGGATATAATTACTTTTCGTAAGACCATGATAGGTTGCTTCAATATTGATGGCAGCAATGTAATAGGCTAATAAAACAATCTCATTGGCATGGATATCGTAACGGTATTTATATTCCATATCTTCCGGTTTTATCAGATTAGAATGTAAAAGCCGCGTGATAAAGGTACCAGTTCCCGTAAAGGGGTCAAGAATAGAAACACCACGGGAGCCTAAGCTCTTGCCAAATTCCTTGCGTAAAACATCATCAACCGAATGAATAATAAAATCCACAATTTCAATAGGGGTATAAACAATGCCTAATTTTTCTACCGTACGCGGAAAGGCATAACGGAAAAATTCATTATAAAGCTCTACAATTAAGTTTTGTTGTGCTTCAAGACTCGTAATTCCTCGTGTGTAAAATTGTACACTCCTAGAGAGAGTTCTGTAATCTTGAGATTCTTCGTTAAGAGTAACTTTATCAAGGATATTGAGTACACGTTGTAAAGCACAAGAGACGGGATTTTCTTGAACAAACTGATGCCCCTCAAACAAAGCATCAAAGACAGGACGCGTTGCAAGGTGTTGTGCAAGCATTTCAATCGCATTTTCTTCGGAGATGGTTGCGTTTAAATTGCTACGCAATTCTGTCATAAAATCATTAAACACCCGCCGCGTTTCCGTTTCTGATTGCGTCAAAACTTCAGTTAAGCGTGTGATATGATTTTGAGCAAGATCAGCAACATTCGTTGCCCATCTTTTCCAATAGCTAGGGTCGTAACCTCTCTTAACAATAGCCGCTCTAATGAGCTCCGCACATTGAGAGAATAAGTCAAGTTCTTCTTCTGGTTTATAGGCGTGAAAGGATTCATAAGTTGGTGACCCAATATCCAGTCCTGAATATTCTGCTTTTGAGTGTATCGGTAAGTCATCAATAACCACAGTTGTATCTTCTGAGGTAGCCTTTTGAGAAGGAACAACAATGTCAAGAGCATAGCTTACGTCCTGTTTTATGGACATATGATGAATGATTTTATTAAAACCATCATCATGGGCACGCAAAGCATTGATGACTTGCCAGATGACATCATATTTCGGATTATTTTCCAAGGCTTTTACTGGTGGAATGCCAGCCGGTATTCCAACGGGTAAAATGATGTAGCCTCTTTTTTTACCCTCTGCTCGACGCATAACGCGTCCTATTGCTTGAATGATCTCGATTTGACTTTTGCGCGGGTGTAAAAACAGTATCGCATCAAGAGCGGGAACATCCACACCTTCAGAAAGACAACGAACATTGCTTAACACACGGCAGGTATTTTCCCCAGTGTCTTCCTTTAACCAATCAAGCAATTTATTACGGTCCTTAGCACTAACAGTTCCGTCAATATGGGCAAATGTACAGTCAAGAGGAGGCGTTTCTTTATGGCTTTCATGAAGAGCAAGCAAATTTTCTTTCATTTTTTTAGAATTGAATCTTTTACAGATGCGTTTAGAGGTCTTGATATCTTTACAAAAAGCCAAAGCGCGACGCATAGGGTTGGGGTCATCGCCAAGATCAATTTTTAGATCCATTTTGGTCAGGGCTCGATAACAACCATGGATTTTGGTTCTATAATCAAGAATGAGTTCATAATTTTTATCTGTAATAAGACGTTGAATAGATTTGCTTACTTCTGTTTCGTTGACAACTAATATGATCACTTTACAAGGTGATAACAGTTTATGTTCTAGAGCTTCTGCAAATGTGTAATGATAGAGTTGTTTCCCATAAAGTGTTTCATCATCCATAGAGGCAAGAACAGTATCAGATAAGTCAGCTTTCCTTTTTAACCTATCCGTAAAGATTTTTGGGGTTGCGGTCATATAGAGACGTTTTTTACCCTGTATAATGCTGTTATCATGCACTTTGACAAACTCAGATTCACTTTTATCTGATCCCAACACAGCACCCGTTGTACGGTGAGCTTCATCACAAATGATCAGATCAAATTCGGGTAAACCATGATCTTTTTGTGCATCCGATATCACTTGTATCGAATGATAAGTCGAAAACACCACCGTCATTGCATCTGCTTGGTTTTCACGAGCTTCTTTGGCAAGTGCTTGTGCATCCGTTGTAGCAGGCAATGCAAGATCGGATGTTTCCATTCCAAGAATATCCTCTTGATTTTTACGACGCTTGCCAACTTTTGTATCCGAACAAACAGCAAAGGAATGCAATGGAATTTGTGCATCCGCTGTCCATTCCCTTATGGTTTGTGAGACTAATGCAAGAGAAGGCACTAAAAACAAAACACGCTTGCCTTGACCAGCAAGAGTTTCTGCTATCTTAAGACTTGTAAATGTTTTACCTGTTCCACAAGCCATAATCAGCTTGCCACGGTTAGCTTCTTTTAAACCATCACAGACTTTCTGAATTGCTTCTATCTGATGAGGGCGTGGTTCTTTTGTCGATTTAAGGACAACTTCTTCTTTTGTTGCAAAGATTTGCCAGTCTATACGACTGTTTTCCATATGACGAAGGTCAATGCGATAAACCGGTATCGCTTGTCCTTTAATCATTGCATTCACATTGTCACTTAAATTCACTTCAGTGCTATCAACCAGAAGGCGATATTTGAAGATATCTTTCCCAGAGGCAGCAATAAAGCTATCAATATCCTTTTTACTGATCTGATGGTCTGCTTCATAAAATTTGCATTGAATAGCAACATACCCATCTCGATTACGCAGTTTAGCAACCAAATCAATGCCGATATCATTTTTATTCCAACCTTCACGCTCTTTAGCCCACTCGTAATAGCTTTGAACCTTTTCATATCGCCCATAATGAAGAGGGTCATGCATAAGGTATTTAGTAACAAAACTTTCAAAGATTTTTCCTTTTTTTGCATTTGAGGTTGCCTGTTGGCGATAAGACTGTAAGAGAGCGCGTAAAGAGGATTGTTTGTTATCAGAATTGATGGTTTGAGACATTATTCAATAAACTCCATTGCCTTATGAGACTCAAAAAATCACAATGGCGTTTCATAAATACATTTAGAACAAATATCGAGTACCCAATAAACCAAAATGGCGCGAAAACCTATCAAATGCGTCAAAAAAATTTACAAGATGCAATTATAAACAGCCTATAAACAGCAAAGTAGTAAAATTTACTATTCGTTTTTGTGTTAATAAAAACAAATTCGAACCGTGTTTTAAGAGATCAAAATGATTGTTTTGAAGTGTTTTATGATCTCAAAATATCATCACTAAAATCATAAATGGTGTCAGTTCAATTTTTAGACAAATACAGACAAGTTTTGATCAATTGTTCCCATTAATTCTCTATACAGATCATCTTATTGGGATGGATTTTTTGTAAAAATACATTAACGCATTGAAATATAATGTTTTTTATTTTTATCGAAAAGTTTTTTTTAAAATGAGGGGGTAAATCAACCGACAACGACTGACAAGAATATGACCTGAGTTATGACTATCCATTCAGATCATATCTTTCTCTTTTGCCAGCACTCTTTAAAATCATCTTCTGTTCATTCGCTTTATTGCCTTGCATTTTTGTTTTTTACCAAAGGATGCCATTCATAATAGGTACTCGATTTACTTGTCTGATGGGTTATGAACTTTTTGCGAATGTGGTTTGTATGGCATAAAAGCTCTAAAGCTTGTTTGACCGCTTCCTTGTCCTTTAAATGCGTCCAGCAGCGTCTGTAGATATCACGAGCAGTAAAAACCTCAGGTAAGCAATTACAACGTTCTATAATCAAATTTGCACGCTCCTTTACCAAGATATCGCCCGCAGTATAAAACCGTTTCGCATGGCTTAACAGATAGTTTGACCAACGCAAGGCTGTTGAGAGAGAAGGCAAAGTGATCTCAAAACGCCCATCCTCAACAAGTTCGATAATGAGGGCAAGGCTTGCTATGGTTTTTGGCATTTTTAAAAGATGCGCTTGGTAAGAGACAGAAACTTTGCTTTCCTTGATTTCTTTATGATGATTTTCCCACCATTCACGAAACAATTCTTGAGCATTAGCAGCAAAGCGCATGATCCGCGGGTGCTTAGGTGATCCTAAGGGTTTGTCATAAAAAGAACGAAGCACCTTTTCATATTCTTGATAGGCTTCTTGATTGGGATTTTTATCTTTCCATTCCCACTCTTGGTTTTCATCCGGCCACACCATCATTTGAAACCGTTGCAATAAACCATCATCTCCTTTCCCAGACAGCATTGCCTGAAGTAGGGGCATAATCCTTAAGGGTTGAATCCCTCCAATGATAGAAAGCGTTGCATTGGGAATATGAAGGGTTCCACGTCCAATACGGTCATAGGTGAATTGACCATCCCCATTAAAGGTTTCCAAATAAAAAGCCCGCTCCGATTGATATTCAACCCGCTCCATATTTGCTAAAAAACCAGAAAGTTCATCACGAACTAACAGTAACCCACGTGGATTTTCTTTGAGTAATTCTCCTAGCTTTTCGACCGTTGTGTCATTGACAATAAAACGTGAATTTTCCTCATCCTGCTGGTTATCTTTGGTTATGTTTTCAGCTAAAATAGAACGGGCAGCTTGGGTATCTCCATTCTTTAAAGCTTTTCCGGCTTGTTTATTCTTTTGTTTTTGATTTAGCGCCTCAAGAGCCTGTTCAATCTCTGCTTGTTTATTCTTTTGTTGGTAAGCTTGCAAAGCTTCTGTTTGAAGATCAGCAAGGGGTTGAAGAGCGGTTTTCAAAGCCGGTGTTTTTCGTGTAGAAGGGTTACCAATAATAGCCCCCCATAGATTAGGAACAATGTACCAATTATCATGCTGTTTTGGAGCAATGCGCACGCCATTGCCAATCAGAGCAGCTAAAGCACAGATAGCAGAGACAGCCACAAAATCGAGAGGCGATTGTTGACGGTCAGCAATATCGTAAACATATCTGCTTAGTCTATAAGGCATTTGTAAAATATTAAAAGGCTCGACCGGTAAAAGAGCGGTGTTAATCGGTTTTAATTCGCCCCATCCCATTTGTTGCAAAGCCTGTTCATAAGGGATGGCTTGTAAACAGGGATGCTCCTTTAAAGAGACAGGATTGTTATCGTTATCAGTATTATTTACAGAGCTATTTTCGTTGTTATCAAGACTATGTTTTGTCATTGTTTTTCGCTTTCATAATTTAATAATAAAATGTTGAAGTCAGAGCCATGGGGAGCTTGCATCATTAAGACTTCAAAGCCTTGGCTATAGGCGCGGGCAGCAAAGGCAAAACCTGCTTTACGACCCGCCTCATCGCCATCCATAGCTATGGTGAGATGGGTTTTTGATTTGATATGGGGTAAATGCACATGCACCATGCCACTTGTAGAAAGGGATGCCCATAAAGTCACAGGCTCTGATAACAGACCAGACAGCAGAGAAAGACCTGTTTCAATTCCCTCACAAATGACCAGATGTTGGTGATTGGCTTGGCATAAATGCACAGCACCGCCCTTAACAGAGCCAAGCATGGCTTTTGTTGGTAACTGTTCTGTTTTGCATCCATTGTCTTGTAAAAAGGTTCTATGGATTGCAAAGGAGCCACCACCCTCAACACGGGCAACCAACGCGGGGAATGTTTTCCCAGAGGGATAGGGGCATTTGCTATGAAAGCGTAAACTAGGGAGGCAAGTTACAAGTGATCCCACGCTTGCGTAAATAAAGCTCTGCTAAGGTCTCTTTAATTGGTTGACTTTGCTTCCAAATCTTTTGAGCTCTCTCTGCTTTCTGTTTTGCCTTGTTATCTTCACAACAAAACTGTTTTGAGAGAGAAAACCTATAATCATAAGTTTTATCAAAACATGTTTGTGTATTGATAAGACCAATATTCTTAAGAGCTTGTAAGATCTCTCTAAAAGAACAGCCGGCATAACAATAGAGTAAGAGACGCCCGTCATTTCCATTGGCAAGAGATAAACTAGGCACTTGATCATCATGAGCAGGGCAGCGGGCTAGTCCATAAGCACCATGCCAGATACCCCGCAAGGCATTTGTAATGCCCCGAGCATTTATAAAATGATACATTTTCTCATCCTTAGACGTTGCGTCACAGGACGGTTTTTGCTATTTTCTTATCGGTTCATAAGAGAAAGCCTTGTCCGTCCTTACGTGACAAGGTTTTTTTATGCCACATCACTGAGATGTTGACGTTGTGTTTTGGCTTTTTCAATCACATTCAACAGATCCGATTTTAACCAACGCGATAAAGAACCAAACTTTAAGGGTTTTGGTAAAGCTCCATTGGTGACATGGCGACGGAATGTTGAAACGCTTATATGCAATAATTTTGCACTTTCACGGTCTGTAAGAAGAACATCATTTTCAGTCATAACTAAATCCTTTCAATCTAAAAAATAGTAACAAATCATAAGCATTTATTAACCATATTTTATTGAGATTTGAAAGTAAGTTTAATCATAAAAAACAGTCATTTATGATGTATTTTCTCATTTGATAATTTATGAGTCTTATTGAGTCATAGTGAGCAAATGAAGAGAGAAAGTTATCCACAGATAATGAAATAAAAATGGGGTACAAGACCCCATCTTTTAAGATTTGCTCGTGACATAGGCAGCCCATTTATCCATATAAACACGGCGCTGTTCTAAATAATCAGTACGACGGTAAGCACGCTCTACTTTACCCCCGACTGTATGACCTAGAATGGTTTCAGCGACCTCAAAAGGAGCATCTGTTGTTTCTGCTAGCCAATCACGTAAACTAGAACGAAAACCATGCGGGCAGGCATCAAGACCAATCTGTTGCATGTAGTTTGACATGCAATTTTTTGCAAGGGGACCACGACCGGTTGCAGAGAAAAAGAAATCATTGCGAGAGAGCAGGCGCGCTTGTTTCAAAATTTCCAATGCTTCTGTTGATAGAGGCACGCGAAACTCTGTTGTAGCATCACGCTTTCCTTTCATATTTTCAGCAGGGATGGTCCATATATCATCTTCAATCTGATCTTTATGAATATGACACAAGGGATTTGTACGAACGCCTGTCAGGATAAGCAGACGCAAAGCCAATTGTGTTAGGGTTGGTGTTTTGCAAAGTGTTTGATAAAAAGCCGGTATCTCTTTCCAATCCATAGCAGGCATATTCGTAGCTTTATACCTTTGTTTGCCTAACAAAGCTTTTGCTTTTGCTGTAGCCTGTAAATCAACATCTAAACCCAATGCAGCAGCATGTTTGAGACAAATATTAAGACGAATGAGAGCTTTCTCTGCTGTTCCAGCTTTAGTATGCCAGATGGGAGCGAGCACATTGCGTATATCGGTTTGAGTAATCTCTGAAACCGGTAGACAACCTAATTTAGGGAGAATATGAAGTTGTAAAGGTGAAAACCAACCTCCATTTTTACCATCTCCTTTTAATTCTGCTTTACGGCTTTCAAAAGTATCTAAAGCAATATCTTTTAAATAATGGAGATTACGCATTGCTTCGCGTTTTTGTTTCTCACGTTCTTTAATGGGGTCACGACCCTCGTGTAAAACAGAACGCCATTGGGTTGCCAGTTCACGTGCTTTTTTTAAAGAGACATTTCTTAAGGCACCCAAGCCCATTTCACGGCGTCGCCCGTGGATGGTATAGCGTAAAAGCCATTGAGCACCCCCATCTTTACGCTTATGAAGTAGCAAGCCGGCACCATCATTATATTTGCCAGCCCCCAATGTTGCGACAGCCCTTGCATTAAGACGATTCATTAAAGGCATTTTTGTTCCTTTCTAAACTGTTTTCTACCCACACGATAACCCCGCTTATGACGTGCAAATAAGTGACTTTAATTGATACAAAATGAAATGATTTGAGATGAGAGAATCTTACAATATTCGGGGGTCTCATTCAATATGCAAAACAGTAAATTATCATTATAAATCAATGGGTTGTCTATGCCTGAAATCGCAAATGGTTTTGATAACATTGTAACCTCATGTCTTAATGCCAAACACAACCGATACATTAATCGGGCGTGTTTCTTCCCCGCCAACCCTTTCCGCTAAAAGATGGTGTTCATGATGCCCACTACTCTCTAAACCCTGCGTGATAGGCGTGGAGTAATAAAGAAAGTTTGCAAAAGGGCTCCTGATAAACCAAGGCAAACGTGCAGGTTTATCCGCTTCGGTAAACCAAAAAGGCTTAGTGTGTTCAGTCAATTCCTCAAAGGCTTCTTGGCATTTCTCATAGCCATCATCGCTTAAACCAACACACTCCTCATCAACCGCCCTCTTCCTCCTTGGCAAAGAAGCCTCAACAGACAGATCTCGTTTCTTGCGCGAGGAAAAACGCTCTGAAACTGAGGGACCAATAAAATGATCATGCGATTTCAAAGAACAGCCTTGGAAACTGGCAAAACTACGCCATGGGTCGACATTGCGCCCCCCATCCAAACCACGCAAAAACACCCCACGTAAATCGGGAACATTAAAGGTGCGTACACCATCCCCTGCTCCCCAGCTCGTACCTATCGTCAAAAACAGATCTCTATAATCCTCACGCGAATAAGCACGCCCATCGCAAAGAAGCCAACCAGAAGGCAAGTTTTCCATGGCAAACGGACCGATAAGACCACAAGGCAAACGCTTTAAAGAAGTCGATTTTTGTATCGTTGGATTGAGAAGTTGCCAACCCGTTATTTCTTCATCATACACCAAACTATAAAGACAACCCTGTTGAAGTTCGCCTCCGGTAAGCTGGACAAGACCCGTTGCTGTCGCTTTGTAAACAGGTTGGCTTGCTAACCCATTCAAGGAAACCGTTGTCACTCCAATAGTCGTGCATGGAGATTGAAAACGCAAAAATATCCCTGTCTGATACTTGGAAAAAACTGTGTGACTGTTCAGATAAATCTCTACCTTTTTCTGTTTATCATCAATCTTAAACGTGCTTATAAAAGCGCCCCCCGTATCCGATAAATACTCCTTTACCCTCTGCATCATCATACGCGCACTATTGTTGACCGTATTGGGGGATTGCCCCTCTGACCAATTGATGAGACTATCAGCACCACCATTTTCTGATGCTGTTAAGGACCAGTCATAAATCGTTGACATCTCAACCTCACGTTTTTATCGCAAAAACAACCGATACATTCTTTGGGCGGGTCTCATGCTCTCCTGAACGCTCCAAAACAACATCTTGCATATGAAGATGGGAATGCGGGAAAGCAAACTTATGGTGAACACGGATATCTTCTACTTTTACCCCCAAACGTTCTGCAAGTTTCAATCTTTGTTGATCATTCAGTTCATAACCCCATAAAATAGTGATATCCCCATGCCAACTTTCTTTCTCCCCTTCACTATTCAAAATGGAAAAGCTCTCACCACCATGGTCATGCACCTTTATGCTATCATTTTGTAAGGTTGCAAAACTACGCCATGGGTCAATCTGACGGTCATCATCTACACCTCGTAAAAACACCCCGCGCAGATCGGGAACATTAAACTTCGTATGACTCTCCCACCCTCCCCATCTGATCCCTATCGCTTCATACAGAGCACTATAATCACTGCGCGAATACGCCTTTCCATCACACAATAACCAATCTGAAGGCAAAAACTGCATGGCAAAAGCCCCTATCGTGCCTGAAGGATAAGGTGAAATAACTGGAACAGGAGAAGGAATGGGGGTAGGATTCAAAACTTGCCAAAGCCCATGATTATAAACAACGCTATAAATACACCCCTGTTGGAACTCGCCCCCTGATAAAAACTCTGCTCCTCTTTCTGTTGTTTTATAAACAGCTTGTCCCTCTAATCCATTAAGCGCAAGGGTCGTCTCGCCAATATTCTTGCCCCGCGCTTTAAAGCGCAAAACCAGATCATTATTATATTCTTTAAGCTGTGACTTGCTCTCAAGCCTAATGGCTGTTCTTTGCTGCGCTGCATCATTCGTAAAAACACTTTCAAGGACACCACATGTATCTGTAAGATACTCCTTTACCCGCTGCATCATCACACGCGCACTGTTATTCACCGTGCTTGGTAATTGTCCTTCAAACCAATTGATTGCATCATCACTGTAGGCATTTTCTGATGCCGTTAAAGACCAATCATAAATCGTTGACATCTCAACCTCATGTTTTTATCGCAAAGACAATCGACACATTGATCGGACGGGTTTCACCCGCTCCTGAACGTTCCAAAACAATATCACTCCTATCATCAAGTGTATAAGGCTCGACAATGTATCCGTGAATATTCTCACTCTCTATGCCGGTAAAAAGCGATATGACACCGCCCTCAAACAAACGTAACCTATGACCCAATATATCTGTGGTATTGCCATCCCAATAGTTTTCGTTGCTTACAAAATGAGAAAGAGAAAGTGTTTGACCCTCATGTTGATGTGACTGCATGAGATCTGTCTGAATACTTGCAAAGCGACGATTAGGGTCAACATTGCGCCCCCCATCCAAACCACGCAAAAACATCCCCCGAAAATCCGGTACATTAAATGTTGTCACCTCATCCCCTGCTCCCCAAACCGTTCCTATCGCCTCAAACAATGGTCGATAAACAGTTCGTGAATAGGCTTTCCCATCGCATAACAACCAACCCTCAGGAACATTGCGCATCGCAAAACTGCCTATAAAACCTGAAGGATAAAGACTGCTGTCAAAATCTTGAGATAAAGGCACCGGTGTAGGATTTAAGAGATGCCAACCATCCTTGCTATAAAGCAAACTATACACACAACTGTTCTGAATCTCCCCTCCTGATAAAAGCTGTGCTCCTCTTTCTGTTGCCTTATAAACAGGCTTCCCTTCTAACCCATTCAAGGAAACCGTCGTGACCCCTACATTCTTGCCCGTCGCTTGAAACTGGATAAAAAGACCCGCCTTATACTCTGTAAACTGCGACGTGCTTTCAATCTTAATCTCTGTGCGTTGTTGCTCTTCATGAACCGTAACAACCCCGACAACAGCACTTCCTGTGTCTGTAAGATACTCCCTTACCCGCTGCATCATTACACGCGCACTGTTATTGACCGTATGGGGGGATTGCCCCTCTGACCAATCAATCAGATCATCAGCGCGTGTGTTATCAGACGCTCTAAGCGACCAATCATAAATCGTCGACATGTTGGTAAATCCTATACCCTATAAAAGGGTCCGTAAAACGCTCTCATAAAGTCTGACATCAGAGGGGCTTCCTCTTCATCATTCTCATCTTCTGAAGCCTCTTCCTGTGAGGCTAACAGAGCCCTTAAAACCTGAAGCAAATTCTCGCGATTGCCAAATCCCCCCTGTGCAACAGAGCCTCTATAAACAGCAGGGTGACGAGAAGGCTGCTGTCCACCATACATCTGCAAAACGTGATTGACAAAATCACCAGCACGCATATCCCTGTTTCCGCCATTCAAACCAACGGCATTGCTGCCAACAATTTGTGCCGCTTGGGCATGGGGATTTTGCAAAAGACGCGCGGCTCCCCCTGCACCTTGTTGATGTGCTAAATATAATTCTGCCTCACTAGGCGCTCTCCCCAAAACACGGCTTAAATGATTGCGATTATCCCGTGTGAGTATACCCATCGCATCTGCTGCTTGTATAGGGTCAAATCTATCTTGCAAGCCATATTGCTTGGCTGTGCTGTCTATAAACTGATACAGACCACCAGCAGAGGACCGCGGATTCCTTGCATTGGGATTCCCACCACTTTCAATCTGGGCTACACGATACAAATAACTCTCAGGCAAACCATAACGCGCTGCCGCCTGACGTATTGCTTCATCAATAGGAGAATTAGAACGGGTCATAGAAGCTTACTCCTTGCAAAGACACCTGCTTGTCGCGTCAACGCCGAAGACAACACATGCGAAATATATTCACTCTTAATTCCCTTTTTATGCAAATTGATAAACCGTTGGAGTATTTCAACAACTTCCTGTTGACTCATTCCTTTAACACCAAAAGTCGCTAACTTCGCTATATCACGTTCAAGCAGTTGCCTTTCTTTTTGAGGCAATTTCCTAATCGTATCCGATAAAAGATTTTGAGTCATTTTAGCTCCTGCACGAGCAGTACTCCCTTTACTATAGGGTAAATTAACACCTGTAAAAGGAGAGGGTTCAGGCGTCCCTAAAAACGGCTTCACACCTCTTTTAGCAGCATCTTGATAAAATCTTTCCTCATCTACAGCCCGTCTAAAAGCATCAAGTTCTTTACTGCTTAAAGAACGGCTAAGATTATCAGTCATACGACCCGTTTGTAAAATATTAGAAAGGTTTCGAACCGCATTGGGACCTTTTAATATATCATCGACATAATCTCTCATCCCGACGCGATAACTATTAACACCATTAGGCATCGCTCCTTTCTGGAGTCCTTCTGCTATCCCCACTCCTGAAACATCTCTCTTAGTAATATTTTTACCTTTACTTATGGCTTCCTCAAAACCTGCATATTTTGCTACGCTATCACGGGCGGCTTTATAAGTAGGGGAAATTCTGTCCGTTATGTCTACCAAATCTTTCTTAAGAGATTGGTATATAGAGACCATTTGGTTATCACCAAGATTCTCATGCTTCCTTACAAAGTAATCAAGAGACTGCTTGGTTTGATCTAATAACTCCATCGTAGGCTTATAGTTGATATGTTTAAAATCTCTTGAATAAAATGCCTCAGGTTTTGCCTTACGACGGTCTTTTTTTAAAATTTTAACTGCTCGCTCGACAGCTTCTTGAAACCCTTCATTTTCAAAAAGCTTATCAAGAGCTGGATAATACTTTTCGCCTACAGGAACCGCCAGCGCTTTATCATAAAGATGTTTATAGGTTTTTTCTCCTTGCTCTTTAAGCATACTTTTGAAAATATCTACATCTTGTAAAGGTGTAATGTTTTCATCTGCCGATTGACGAAGACGGTCAACAGCCCCCTGCATCCGTCTCCCATGGGCGCGGTTCACAATATCAGAAACGTGTCTGTTTATTTGCCCCGTATTGGCAAGAGATACTTCTAGATTTGGACTGATATCTGTCAAAAATGCACCGCGCGGCGCAGAAGCAAGACGCTCTGCAACATTCTCAACACCATCATCGTACAACGTCCTTGCAACTTCTCTGACCGCTTTGTTTGGAACATCCTTATAAGCAGGGTTCAAACCACCTCTTATAAAAGGAGCCGATTGCCATGCATGTCTTATTTTATCAACGCCCGAAGAAACAAATGTACCAGCAACAGAACCAACAGGACCAGCAACAGAACCAATAGCACCTCCAACCCCTGCCGATAGAAGCTTATCCTCTAAACCTTCCCCTGCTCCAGCACCATGTAAAGCCCCTGAACCTGCTCCTACAAGAGCCGCCCTACCCCAATTGCCTAAGGTTGAACCTCCTCTTAACAGCCCACCTGCACCCAACCACTGGAATCCAGGAACAAAGGATAATGCTACTGGAGCAAGTGATCCAAGAAAATAAGCACCTGAGGACCACCATGGATGTTTCTCTTCCAATGCCTTCTGGTAAGCGCGCTCCTTTGCGACTCTTCTGTTATAGACTTCTTCTGCTTTTTTATCACCGCTCCAATAGTCCGTAACACCCGCTTCAAGCGCCGCCTGTATCTCATCACTATGACCTGCCCAGAAACCATTTATCCCATGTGTTCTCAATGCATCCCAAACACTAAGATCTTTCTCATCAAAGGAAATATCATCTGTTGTAAGTTGTGAATTCACTGAAGATATACCATCATCATCTGACATATCATCAACAATGGGAGAATAAGGAATATAACCGGTTGTTTTTTTATCTTGATTACCACGTCGCTTTTTCAATGAAGATATACTCCTATCGTCTGATGCATCATCAACAATAGGAGAGTAAGGAATATATGCCATTTCAACTCCCCTTAATTCTTTCTTCTTTGCTTACCATCTTCACCAATAAAACGTGTACCACGAGGCAAGGCGTCTTCTTGCTCTTTGCTGGTCACAACAGGCAAATTACTTCCAAAAGCAGCAGCCACGTCTTCAGGCGTGATATCATCACGCAGCAAAAGAGATAATTGCGCATCTGTTAGTTTGTTGTAAACCTCTTCCAAGTATTGCAAATTCCTTATCAACTCTTTAGCAGGTAAACCCTGTTGCAAAGCAGCATAAGCATTTTCTAATTTCACGCCTTCCTTATCACTTAAAGGACCAAGTCCTGAAGAACCATTAGGTGAAAGAGATTTAATCCTCTCTAACCTCTTAAGCAGTGTTCCAGCTTTGATAGATTCAAGATGCCCTTTCAAACTTGCTGCGGGTGTATTCCATAAATCTTGAAATAATTGACCAATTGGACCTGTTGCGTATTGAGGCTTTTTCTTAAGTATATTGAGTGCTTCCTTTATCGTTCGTGACGTACTCTTTCTCGTAATTTGGGCATCTACTATTTGTAATTTCTTCATCTGTTCACGATTTTTCATTTCGTCATAGGCTTTACTACCCTCAGTTATGAGATATCTATATCCACCTAGAGCATTTGGGTCTTTCACAAGCATCCTACCGTCACTGGTGAATTGAGGATTATCGCTCCCACCACTAAGCTTTTGTGCAAAAACCGCATTAAGAGCAGCCTTATTTCCAGCTATAAACCTTGCTTCTTCTTCACTCATACCCTGTGATTTCAGGTACTCAACGGTTTGGTTAACCTTCTTTCTTTCCTTATCGCCTTGATTAAGACGCTCAACCCCACTTGCAAGCGCATCCCATCCCGAACCACCTGATGGTGCCGCTGCCATACCAGCAAAAAGATCTTGAAGCTTCTGATAAGGATCTGACTGAAAAAACTTATAAGTATCGGACTGTAAAAATTTATCTAAATCTGTCGGTTCTGGAGGCGGTGTTGGAGATGTAATTTCTGATAATCCGTTTTGGCTTGCATCATCAACCTTAGGCGTGAGCATTTGTTGATCAAGCATTAACGCATTCGGTAAAGGAGGATGATTTCCATGTGGTATTCCTGTGTAAGGATCAATATAGGCTCTACCGTCTCCCGGTATCGGCATTAAATTTTTTGCATAAATTTCTCTCTCCTGCCAAGATGGAATGACCATCTTAGCTTCTGGTTTCATCTCTGGATCAACTTGACCATATTGATACAATCCAGCCCCTAATCCACTAGCCGTAGACCACATGGGATACTTTTTTATTAATCTTGGAGCACGATCTATTAATTGTCCCAATCTTTTCGCTCCTTTCAGCGTTCCTCTAGTTATTGGAGGGAAAATATATCTCATAAATAAATTATTTATGTGTGGCAAAGCGATTCTCCCCGCCGCTGCTGCCCCTGATATTAGTGGTCCATACATCACACTCTCCTTGAATTATTATCCTTTGTTCTTCATTGCATTTTGAAATGCAAATGATGCCGATCCAGCTGCTGCTGCTCCTGCTGGACCACCAGCCATATAACCAAAAACCATCGGCGCTGCCTGAAGTGCAAGAGAACCAACAGTCCCTGCATTTTTCCAAGGATTGTTACCTTCAAACTTAGAAACTGTGCTATTATTCGTCGTTGTGCCATAGTTTCTTGCAAAGCCATGCCCTGCATTCATCAACATGTTCAACCTACTCCAACCTCTATTGTCTTGCTCCATCCAGCGTTCTCGATTGGCATCAACAAGGCGTTGATTGTAATCATCAAGCACCCCTCCGCCTTGTAACGCATTGCTATACGCATTGCCGTAACCCTGTAAGAAATTACTTGATGCTCCCAACTGATTTTGATTGGCTTGATCAATCATCGCATTGGCTTGCATCATATGCTGTAAGTCTCTATCACGCCGATCATACACAATACGGGCAAGCGCATCATTGAGCCCTTTATTTAATTCATTCTTATGCGCACTAGAACCATAGAGACCACTACCTAAAAACTGTCTATTAATACTATTCCTTATCTCACTTAAACCCTCTTTAAGAACCTCACCAAAATACGGGTCTTGCCCCATCAGACCACCAGATGCAACAAATCCAAGGTTGCTTGCTGCCGACGTTGGATTGTAGATTGTATTCATCAAAGAGCGATTTTGATAATGATGAGGCATACTCCCAAGACCGCCAATTGCTTGGTTGGTTTGAGCACTCAAAGGCGCAACGCGTGGTCCCATATAAGTATTACCACCAGCACCTAAGTTATAAAGATTATATGCATCCGCACCTCCCCGTTTAAAAACATTCTCCATCCATGAAGGAGGCGCTGTGGTTTGTACCTGATTTGTTTTCGTTTCTTCCGGTCGTTTACTCCCCATCTTTCAAGTCCTTCCTAAAATATATCATATCTATTCCATAGCCTTTCTTGGTAAGTGCCGGTTTCCAACCTAAACGACCCAAAATTTCCATTTCAAAAGCACCATTCTCACGCGCCCAATCTTCTATAACGCCTAGGTGATCAACAAGCTCTAATGCGCCACGACCGCAACAATCACAAATCAGAGCGCGCTTCTTGCCCAAAACCGTGTGCTGTATTTGCGTCGTCCCTGCTAATAAAAACTGGTCGTCATCATCAAGCACCAACCATAATTGTTTCTTGCCGCTGCAAATCTCTTCGATAAGCTGTTGCAAAGTAATCTCGTCCTTAAAACGCTCTACATATTGACCAAAGGCTGCAATAATCTCCTCAAGATAAGGGGCTATCCGCTCCTGATCCCAACAAGAGGTAAGAAACACTTTTGCCATTAGCGTCTGCCTAAAGGTCGTAAATCCACGTTAAAACCCGTGATATGCTTCCAACGTACACCCTCTGGAATACGTAACTTAAAGCGGTGATAGCGATTGCGTGAACGCCCATGATAGGCACCAGTAACAAAAGAACATATTCTTTCCTTATGCCATGTAATCGGCGTGTGAGGGTTGCGAACGCTACGTTCCCCTACACTTAAAAGTCCCTCTAACGTATCAACCTCGGCAAACATCTTCGTGAAAAAGCTAAAGCTACCATCAGGCGCACCCATCTCTTGCGATACAACAACCGCCTCCATTGGAGACCCTGTAAACACGACAAGCCTGTTTTGCGCATCAAAACCACCAAGAACCGGTGCACCACTTTGCCAAATGGAACTATCAAGAGAAGCTGGTAAGCTTTCAAGACTTGTCGAAACCTCATCAAGCTGCTCCAAAGTGTAGCCTGTTGTAAAAACAGGAAACAAAGTTACAGGCTCTCCTTGAATTGTTGACCATTTCTGCAAACCCCAATCATAAACAAAGGTGGTTTGTTGGTTATTTCCACGTTTTAAAGACCAATAAACACGATTATAAATAGGGTCGACTACTCCTTGCATATCATCAAGAGCAAGCTTATCAAAAGTTGTAAACACCGTTCGGTCAACCTTTTCAAAGCCTATCGGTAAAAGCTGTCCATCGGCACTCACTTGATAAAAGCCACCATCACCAGCAAAAAAAGCATTATCACCACAACAAGCAATAGCTTGTGTACTTCTCGCTCCACGCTTGTCTTGTATCTTCTGAAAAGTAAAAGGACTCTTAGAACCTAAAGTAAGAGCCCCTGCATAAACAGCAGAACGCAAGAAAACCAAGGGACTGGTCGATTCTGTTGCCCCTTGAACATATTCTCCATCTAGAAAATCCATATAACCACTAACGTTATATTGGGTCTCCCAAATAGTTTCGTCACCTTCTCCTGACCAATGGACACGATTTGGATTATCGGTCAATTGCATTAAACAAACGAAGGGTCCCCAAACCTTGACCAAACCAGCTTTGGGGGGATTGCCTCCTAAATCTTCAAACCGTTGTGAACTCTTGGCTTTGAAAACCTGTGGTTTATCATTTTTGTTGACCGCAATAATCATATCTTTAAAAAGAGCAAAGGACCATTTGTTCTCTTCATGCGCTTGATAGGTTACACCAGTTTGACTGATATCTTTCCAACCGCGCGTTTGACTATCATAAGCATAGAGCTTTTTGGCTCCTCCTACGATTATCTTAACCCCATCACCTGATCTAAAGGCTATCGAACCTAACGGCTTTTCCTCCAAAGGAGCAGAAATAACCGTTGCACTGGGCATGGGAATGTAAGAACCGTCCGCCGGTAAAACATTCACAAGCATATCGGTAAAACTGCTGTTAACAACCGAAACATCCGGTCTGTAATCGGCAATGGGGAAATAAACCATGTTAGAAATCCGTTGGAATTATTCTTGTAACGTTATGACGTTTAGAGGTCTCAGCACGCAATTCCCGCAATTGTTCTTCGAAATCACTGTAAGCTGCTACCGCACAATCGGGTTCTTTGAGAATATTTTTATACAACTCATATTTCGCACGGGCTTTGAGAAGATCAAAACCATGCACAAACCACGGGTGTTCTTGATTAACTGTCTCAAGATCTGCTAAACGCATGGGTGAGAGAATGAGTTGAACCTGATAGGCTCTATCTGGTATGGGATAGAGATACAATTTCCTATCAAAATAACTGTAACAAACCGGCGTTCCTTGATGCCCTGAGGACAATGAAGTCTCTAAGGAAAGATGATCTCTCTTCTCCAATTCGGACTTATTATGCCCTACGTTAAGAAAAACATTTTTGATTTGCACTGCCGTTTCAATATGGGGACTATCAGACGCATCATAGCCCCCCTTACCTGCCTGTGTGGTGAAAGTAACATCACGGCTTTCATTAAAGTAAAATGTTTCCCGTTCACAGAAACGTGTTGTTAAGAAAAATACAATGAAATCAATATATTAAGTGCATTTATTTTATATGAATCCACTTATGAATCCATACTTTTATGCACGATTCAATTGATCATTTTTTACAAACAATAGCTATCTATAAACAGAGCATAAAAAGCAAATCATGATACCAATGTTATAACACATGAGAGCATTCAAATGAAATGCAAAGCAGCTATCATTCATAACAGGTCATAAATTGTACAAGACGTTTTTATCATAATAAATCGCATTGTTAAAACGCAATTGAATATGAGGGCTTGTTTAAATGCAAATATTTGAAACTTTTTTTTGAAAGGGGTTAATTCAAATTTGGATTGAGTGATTTTAGTTACCTCAAAAATGAGGGCACCTCTTTAAGATAGTTAGAGAGAAGTTAGAAAGATACTTCCCCCAAAATTGGGGTGAGTAATTTTAACCAGCCCAAACCAGCCCAAATTTGGACCGGTTGATTTTAAAAGAGCTGTTTTTTATTTTATTAAGAGATTGCTTTCAAAACCAACGCTTGCTTTTGATTGACTTGATATAGCTTTCAAAGCGTTTTGAGAACGTGCTTTCTTTCAATTAACCGCTTTAAAAATGAAGGCATTGTATAAATAGGTTTTAAATCATCATAGAGCTAATAGTTTTTTTCATTCAAACGTAATGATCTAAAAGAACGCTTTCATAACCATTCCTTTATATTATTTGGGATAAGTTTTTATAAAGCGAATACAAAGCTTGCAATATAATACATTTTGTATATATGTACTTATAACTCCATTGAGAGTTGAGACATGAAAGCCGCGTCACGTAAAAATGGCACGGCTTTCTTTTTTGCACTCTTGTCTTTTGAAATGGCATGAAACCAACGCCCCCCGCATTTATTGTTTATTCTTCAGTATCAATAATCTCTATAAGAATATCGCTCTTATTAACCTCCTTATTTTTGGGAACCTCTCTTATCTCACTTTTTCGATTCAGTTTTGCACGCCCACAAGCACGCCCAAAGACCTTGATCGTATGAGAAACCTGAGCTTTTCCATAAACAGAGCCATAAATTTGCGCACAGCCACTCACTTTTGCATAGTCATAAACCTTGCCATAAATCTTTGCACGGCTCTTAACAACAGCATAGCCATAAACATGCGCAGTGCTAAAAAGACAAGCAGAGCCTAACACTCTAGCGTTGCCATAAAGCCTTGCATATTCAAAAAGATAACTATTATGAAAAAGATGCGCATTGCCATAAACATGGGCTTCAATTGAAACGCGACTATTGCCATAGACACGAGCCTTGCCATAAACATAGCCAGCCACATGCGCACTATCATAAACAAATGCATTGTCATAAATTTTTGCATATTGAGAAATAAACACCTTATCATGCACCTGAGCATTGCCATAGACAAGACCACAAATTTGCGCATTGCCTCGTATTTTTGCATTCTCATAAACACGGGCATGTTTATAAACCAATGCATTATCATAAACCCAGCAAAGACCGTTATGAGAAAGATTTTCTTCCTTTTCAATAAAACCGCCCAGTTGACCAGCCTTGACATCAGAAAAGCTTTTTAAAGCCTGAATGCGATAAAGCGTTGTAATTTTTTGTGTAATTTTATCTTTCAGTTGTTTTGTTTCATTAGTTAGTTTGTATTTTTGGACATCATAAGACCCCTCACAATCTCTCTTGTGAAAAAAGTTGCATGGAAAATGTTGGAAAAAGGGAATGACCGCCGCGCTTTAAAGATTTAAAAAGGCTTTATTACGCAGCCAGATGATTTTTATTTCATTATTGGAAAGCAATTCGATATAAGACCTTGTTTCAATATCATCACGTGTCTTTTCTAAAATCATAACAATGCCGTGACTATGAGCATTTTCATAAATATGAACATAATTGACGACACGGGCGTGATCATAAATTTGTGCATTACCATAGACATGAGCATGGTCATAAATGATCGATTTACCAAGAACGATAGCATTTCCATAGACATAACCAGCGATAATAGCGTTATGATAGACCCTAGCATTTTCAGAAACCCGACCTGAGTTTAAAACCAGAGCATTACCATAAACCCAGCAATTGCCATCATGAGAGAGGTTATTTTCATTTTCGATAAAACCACCGAGTTGACCAGCCTTGACATCAGAAAAGCTTTTTAAAGCCTGAATGCGATACAATATGCGATTACCAAAGAGACGCGTTTCATTTGTAAGTGCAAATTTCTTTTGCATAGGAACAATCCTTATAGAACATGAGATTTTAAATGAAAGAATTTGGAAAGCAGGCGCCCCCCGCGCCGTTATTTATGCTGCTTTATTTATGATTTGATCACAAATTTTGATATTACCATTCAATTTTTTTGTATCTATATATGAATTACCAAAAACACTCACTTTATTGCAAATGTATGTAGCACCTGTAACTTTAGCATTGTCATAAATACAAGCATCATCACAAACCACAGCAAAAAACCAAACTTGTGCGTTACCAAAAATCTTTGCATTCCCATAAGCTTGCGCATAGCCAGTTAGTAAAGCGTTATCATAAATTTTTGCATTGCCTTTTATAACAGCCCTGTCAGAAACTTCAGAATTATTCAAAACACAGGCATGATTGTAAACAAAAGCCCTTCCCAAAACCCTAGCATTATCAGCAATTTTTGCATTGTCATAAATTTTTGCACAATCACAAACCTTTGCATCATCACAAACCGTTGCATTATCGAAAACGCTAGCATAATTGAAAATTTGCGCATTATCAGATACGACGCCATTGTCAGCAACCCACGCATCATCATAAACCCAGCAGTTACCATCATGAGAGAGATTATTTTCATTCTCAATAAAGCCCCCCAATTGACCAGCCTTGACATCAGCAAAATCTCTTAATGCACGAATGCGATAAAGGGTACGATTACCAACGACATGCGTTTCATTTGTTAATTCATATTTTTTGGATACAATTTTAGATACAGTTTTAGTGGTCATAGGGAGCTCCCAATCTAAATAATGGATAAAATTTGAATGAAATGTTCTTAAGAAGGGGCGCCCCCGCCGCGCCCACGGTGTTATTTACGCAGCTTGATTTGCATCTTCAGAATTGCAATCATATTCGTAATCATCATCATAACCATAATCATCATAATATTCGTGACGATAATAATCATCTTCACTACCCAATTCCGGATATGCCTCGTCCCAAATATGATCATCAGAAGTTAAAGAGGCGGCACTATGTACATAAGAATTGCCTGAGATAAGAGCCCCACAAACCACAGCATCATCACAAACTTGAGAATGATCACAAATATGAGCAGCGCCACTTATTTTTGCATTGCCTCCGACATGGGCATCATCACATATGACAGCATCATCAGAAATATGAGCATAATTCGTTACAGAGGCGTTATCATAAATTTTTGCATTGCCTTCAATTGCAACAGCATTTTGCACATGGGCATTGCCATAAAGTTTTGCATTGCCTTTTATTGTACGACCTTCAAAAATAGCATTGCCATAAATTTTTGCCTTGCCATAAACGTCGACAAAATAACCTTTTATTTTTGCATTCCCAAAGACACGAGCCTTTTCAAAGACACGAGCCTGATCATAAACCCAGCAGTCCCCATCATGAGAGAGGTTACTTTCCTTTTCGATATACCCCCCAAGGTCACCTTTTTTGACATCAGCAAAGTCTTTTAAAGCACGGATACGGTATAATAAGTGACCATTGACGCATTGCATATCATATGTGAATTCATATTTTTTGGATGATGTTTTCTTATTAACAGTAGCATTCATAGCTAGTGTCTCCTAGTTGTTTGAAGTTTTCAGTTGATACCTATAAAGGTATCGGGCGTTGAAAACACGGCAACTAGCCCGTTGTTACGCTTTTCCTATAAAGGTATTGTATGGCGTAACCACACCCGACAAAATCATTATATGCGTTCAATAGCATAAAAGAAAGTCAGTTCTCAAAAAGATGGGAAAGATTGTTTCGTAATCCATCCGCTAGTTGTTAGTGTTTTCATCACTTGAGTATTTATATAACAAATTACGTATTTATTGTCAACTATCTTTTATTCTTTTTTGTGTTTTTTATAATTATTTTTTATGCCATTGTGTATAAATATGCGTCATATGCTTATAAATATTTTATGTTTTATTGCGTCTATTTGACTCTATATTACGCAATTGCGTTATTTTTCTCTTTTAAACATCATAACAACTAAAAACGCTCTCATAACGCATATTTTTAACTTTATAACGCATGATTATTTTTATGAGATAACTTGTGAATATTTTTGTGAATTTCGTTGTCATTTTATAAAGAGATCGCATCTTTATAATCAATGCTTTTGATTCAAAACTTTTTTCGATTCATTCTCATAAAACAAAATGATAAATATGATCATGCGGTTTTGATTTGTTATGAAAACATTTTGAATTCTTATATCCTTATCAAAATACCTTTTAAGGGGCTTTTGCCTCTTGTCAGTTATTAGCAGTCATTTACCCCCCCTCATTTTAAAAAACATCTTTTAGCAAAAAGTAAAAAATATTATATTTCAATGTGTTAGTGTGTTTTGAGAAATATTCAATGCTAATAAGATGATTTATAGTGACAATTAATGATATCAATTGAACAAAACCTGTCAGTATCTGTCAAAAAATTTAACTGACAGCATTTATGATTTTAATGAATAATTAAACCATGTTTTATGAGAGGGAATATGGCTCTTTAAATCCTTTCAAAAGACAGCTCGTGATTATGAGGCATGTTATAAAGAGTAACTTATAGATTTAAAGAGGGTTTTGAGTTTTGAAACTTTGTGTTTTAAAGAAAAAAACACTAAAAAGATAAAAAACATTATATTTTAATATATTAAGTTTTATCAATGCTTCAAAAAACAATCTCTCTTGATAAATACAACCTATTAATACGCATATTTGTCTTTAAAGAGAGCTTTTGAAAGATATGATGCTCTCATTTGAGAGAGCGATATAATCTTTTAAAGGCAATGTAAAAAAATCTCATTCTATTTAAGATGGGATTTCTTAAAAACCTTAAAGCAATCCAAATAAGAGTGTCTAAAAGTGCAAGGCTTCTCTTTTTAGAATTGCGCATAGTAAATCATTCCTTTTAAGATTATAGGTAAGCAATCTAATAAGAGAGTATAGATGATGGTTATAAGATCTATACCCCTTATAAGATTGGCATGATTCATAAATCTATTCAGTTTCTCTTAATTCCAAATTTGGGAGGTTCTTAACAATCTTCATTGTTTCTAAACTTACCGTAATAACCCTTTGGAACAATTCCAATGGATAAGCAGGGTTGCCAATGGTTTCAAGTGCATAGCGATTGGCATCATTAACAATGCCACTCTTTTTATCAGTCTTTACACATTGACGCCCCATAACCCATTCAAGAGCGGGTTTACCATTTACGATATACTCATAAGCTTCCTTAGGTATATCTGTTATTATGATATTGCTATTGTAAATAACAGTGGTTTTATCCTTTTCCTTGCTATTGCCAGCGAATTTCATTTCTGTAACGTAATAAAATTTCTCAGGATTAGAGATCTCTGTAAGTTTTGGATTGCCTTTTTTAAAGGTCACGGGATAAGGGTTCACCGTTTCATAATTAACGTGCAAATTACCTAATTCACGACCCGCATTAACAAACGCCCAGAAATCTTCAGTGCTCTTTACGCAAGGGATGCGAGGCAATTCTTTAGAGAGATTATCAGCATAGCGAGCACGGTAATTTTCTGAATGCAAGAGTCCGTAAACATAATAGAAGATATCATCTTTAGTTATGGTTTCATTAGGATAAGCAGCTTTAAAATGTGCTAAACCTTCATCAGTAATGGCATCGCGACGTTGTAAACCAGCAGCTTTGGTTTTTTCTGTAGAATTTGTAAATAAATGAGACTGTTTCTTATCATGGTCATCTATTGAAGATTCAACATCTTCATAAATATAGCGTGGAAAACCTTGTCCAGTATCCATTGCGTGATAATTAGGTACATCTTTAGTCATCAAAACAGAAAAACCACGTGTAATTCCTATACCTGTAATTTGTATCACCCTATTTTCAACTGCTTTTCCTATAGGAAATATACACGGCATTTGGTAGACTCTCTCATTGAAAGTACGATTGTAATAAAGCCATTGTTTTGTAAAAGGACGATATGCACTTTGCGTGAGAGATATATTTTCAAATTTAAGAATCTTTTCCCTTACCAATTCTTGTTTAACATTATGGCTCCAACTTATCTTTTTCTCATCTGAATTTACAAAACTATTGACAACCTTTGCACGTGTTCTACGGTCAGTATGTGGATGGGCATCATTAAAACGTTCTACTTCGCTATTATAGAACGCAATCATATTCTTCATATTTTTTGTTAAAGATTCACGACTTGAGTTATATGCCCACGCATCACGACTAGTTGAAATACCACAAGAATAAGTCCCAAAAAGTTTTTTATCATGACCTTCCTTAACACCCATAGCTAAAAATGCTTTAAAACTTTCATCACGTTGATTTATCCAATCACCATGTTTGTCTGGTGTAATGATTTTCCAACCGTGTTCACTCCGTGTAATACCCTCAATGCTACCAAAGTCCTTAATTGACTTAAGCTTTTTTTCTCTTGTGAGATAATCTTCAACACCATAGAAATATATTTTACCATGCTGTTTGGATTCTGGATTTTTCACAAGAATAGAGATGGCAATAGGGGCTCGTGATCCAGAACCAAAAATTTTGCCTCCTTCTTTTCGAGAAAGTTCTCCAGAGGTGCGTTGATTACCACGCAAATGGAAAATATAAAGGCTGCTAAATTCTTCAACCAGACATTTTCGTAAACCATCCATAGATTTAGTATCTACAAAACCGGCATTTGTGACAAAACCAATAACACCACAGTCTTTTATACGGTCACTTGCCCAGCGAATAGCACGGATGTAGCTATCGTATAGAGATTGCATGAGACTTGCTTTTGAATGAGCGACATAAGTCTCACTGATACGTTTATCTAATATGGGGTAAGAGGTGTTTTTTGCGTTGTCATTTTCGCTTTTTTGCCCTGTTGAATAAGGAGGATTACCAAAAATCACTTCAATATTGAGATTTTTCTGAAGTTCTAAATACTCACTGTTTTCTTTAAACAATTTTTGCAGCAGATTTTTCTCTTCGAGCATCTGAAACGTATCGGTTAAACCAATATGTTTAAAGGGAATATAATCTCCTTTCATAAGACTATGATAGGTTGATTCAATATTAATCGCTGCTATGTAATAGGCTAAAAGAACAATCTCATTGGCATGGATATCATGACGGAACTTATATTCCATATCCTCTGGTTTAATGAGATTGGATTGTAACAAACGCGTGATAAAGGTACCTGTTCCCGTAAAAGGGTCAAGAATAGAAACACCACGGGAACCCAAGCTCTTGCCAAATTCTTTCCGTAAAACATCATCAACGGAATGAATAATAAAATCGACAACCTCAACAGGGGTGTAAACAATCCCAAGCTTATCGGTTGTACGTTTGAAAGCCTTGGCAAAAAAGCTTTCATAAAGCTTGATAATCAGATTTTGTCTTGCATGGGGTTCGGTAATCCCAGAGGCACGGAATTTGACACTGTCATAGAATTCTTTAAGCTCTTTTGACTCTTCTTCAATATTGGTCTTGTCTAATTCCTTTAAAATCTTTTCCATTGCTTGTGAGATGGCATTGTTTTGAACAAATTGATTGCCATCAAATAAAGCTTCAAAAACAGGACGCGTGACAAGATGCTGTGCAAGCATCTCAACAGCTTCCTCTTGCTTGATATCACTGTTTAAGTTGTTTTGTAATTCTTTGAGAAACGCATCAAACGCACGGCATGCTTTGCTCTTTTCATCAGCAAGCATATTTTGCAGGCGGTTGATATGATTTTGTGCAATATCAGCAACATTACCCGCCCAGTTTTCCCAATAGTCACTCATAGTAGATCTTTTGACAAGAAATGTTCTAAAAGCATTGGGGAATGCCTTATACAGAGGCAATTGTCCTTGCCCATTATGGTGAGAAAGGGATTTACGGACAGTCGTAGCAAAAGAAGCATGTGCACTTTCTGTTTTCGCTTGTAAGGGCACATCATCAACAACGGTTGTCACATTTTCTATCTCCATCTTTTGAGAAACCGTGACAATATCGATAATAGAACTTACATCTTGCCCTAAGTTCATTTGATTAAGGGTTTTGCTAAAATTCTCATCATGAGAAAGCAAAGCATTGAGAACTTGCCAAACAACACTGTATTTCTTATTGTTTTTTAAAGCCAATTCGGGGGAGATCCCAGCCGGTACGCCAACCGGTAAAATGATATAGCCTCTTTTCTTATTGGGAGCCCGACGCATCACACGCCCCACCGCCTGTATGACATCCACTTGGCTTTTGCGCGGGTGTAAAAACATCACCGCATCAAGAGCAGGGACATCCACACCTTCTGAGAGACAGCGAACATTGGTTAAGATACGACAGGTATTTTCCCCCGCATCAGCTTCCAACCATTCAAGCAATTCCGTTCGTTTCTTGGCACCATCTTTTCCATCAATATGTTGCACCTCACAGAGAAGAGGAGGTGTATCTTTGTGTTCTTTATGGATTTTACGGAAAGCTCTCTTAACACCCTTGCCTTCAAAGGTATCACGAATGCGTTGCGAGGTTTTAATATCTTTACAAAAAGCCAAAGCACGGCGCATGGGATTAGGGTCATCACCAAGATCAACTTTCAGATCGATTTTGCTAAGAGCTTGGTAACAGCCTAAGATCTTTGTTCTATCATCAAGAGTAAGTTCATAATTCTTATGGTTGGTAGGAATCTCAAGAGTATCACGTACGAACTTTTCATCCACACCCAAGACAATAATCTTATAAGGCGTTAAGAGGTCATTCTTGACGGCATCGGAGAAACTATAAAAATAGAGCTGTTTTCCATAGATTGTCTCATTATCCATAGACGCCAGAACAGCATCCAGTTCATCCGCACGCCTTTTTGCATTGTCACTAAAGATGCGCGGGGTTGCGGTCATGTAGAGACGTTTTTTGCCCTTAATAATGCTGTTATCATGAACCTTGATAAAATCAGATTCACTTTTATCGGTTCCCAAAGCCGCCCCCGTTGTCCTATGGGCTTCATCGCAAATGATCAGATCAAATTCAGGTAAATCATGGTCCTTTTGTGCATCAGCAATCACTTGGATTGATTGGTAAGTAGCAAAAACAACATTCATAACATGGGGAGAAACTTTGTTCCCTTTCTCTCCAAGCATTTGCGCATCGGTTGTGACAGGCAAGGCAAGATCTGAAGCACTCAGTTCAGCATCATCATCATTATTGAAACGCCGCTTGCCTATTTGCTTATCCGAACACACAGCAAAGGAACGCAACGGGATTTGTGCATCCGCTGTCCATTCTCTGATGGTTTGTGACATAAGAGCAAGAGAAGGCACCAAAAACAAAACACGCTTGCCTTGACCAGCAAGAGTTTCTGCTATCTTGAGACTGGTGAAAGTTTTACCCGTTCCACAAGCCATAATCAGCTTGCCACGGTCTGCTTCTTTTAATCCCTCACAGACAGCTTCAATGGCTTCTTTCTGATGGGTAAAAGGCAACTTTTGTTTCTTATCTTTAAGAACAATTTTCCCTTCTGTTTCAAAAATCCCCCAATCAATTGCACTGTTTTCCATATTGAAGAGATTAATGCGATAAACCGGAACCGCTTGTCCTTCAATCATGGTATTGGCGTTTTCGCTTAATTCACCTTGCGTGCTGTCAATAAGAAGGCGATATTTAAAACGATTTTTACCTGAGATGGCGATAAAGCTCTCAATGTTCTCTTGCGTGATCTGATAATTTGTCTCATAAAATTTACATTGAATGGCGACATACTCATTGCAATCACGGATTTTTGCCACCAGATCAATATCCGTATCTTCATCGCTTCCTTTCCATCCATGCACATCAGCCACGTCTCTATAGCTTTGAACCGTTTCATATTCTTGGCATTGGAGAGGGTCTTGCGTGAGATAAGCAATTACAAACTTTTCGAAAGCCTTTTGCTTTTCTTGATCTGAGATTGATTTTTCACGATAGGATTGTAAGAGAGAGCGTAAAGAGGATTGTTTGTTATCAAAATTGAGGGTTTGAGACATTATAGAGAAACTCCATACCTTATGACATTGACTCATTAACAGTGTAAGAATCACAATGGCGTTTCATAAATACATTTAGAACAAATATCGAGTACCAAATAAACCAAAATGGCGCGAAAACCTATCAAATCCGTCAAAAAAATTTACAAGATGCAATTATAAACAGCCTATAAACAGCAAAGTAGTAAAATTTACTATTCGTTTTTGTGTTAATAAAAACAAATTCGATATGTATTTTAAGAGATCAAAATAAATAGTTTGAAGTGTTTTATGATCACTAAAATCATAAATGCTGTCAGTTAAATTTTTTGACAGATACTGACAGGTTTTGTTCAATTGATCCTATTAATTCTCTATACAGATCATCTTATTGGGATGGTTTTTTTGTAAAAATATCATAACATATTGAAATATAATGGTTTTTATTTTTATCTAAAAGTTTTTTTTAAAATGAGGGGGGTAAATCAACAATAATGACTGACAAGAATATGACCTGAGTTATGGTTATTCATTCAGGTCATATCTTTCTCTTTTGCCAGCACTCTTAAAATCATCTTTTGTTTATTCATTTCATTGCTTTGCATTCTTGTTTTTTACCAAAGGATGCCATTCATAATAGGTACTTGATTTACTTGTCTGATGGGTTATGAACTTTTTGCGAATGTGGTTTGTATGACATAAAAGCTCTAAAGCTTGTTTGACCGCTTCCTTGTCCTTTAAATGCGCCCAGCAGCGTCTGTAGATATCACGAGCAGTAAAAACCTCAGCTAAGCAATTACAACGCTCTATAATCAAATTTGCACGCTCCTTTACCAAGATATCACCCGCAGTATAAAACCGTTTCGCATGGCTTAACAGATAGTTTGACCAACGCAAGGCTGTTGAGAGAGAAGGCAAAGTGATCTCAAAACGCCCATCCTCAACAAGTTCGATAATGAGGGCAAGGCTTGCTATGGTTTTTGGCATTTTTAAAAGATGCGCTTGGTAAGAGACAGAAACTTTGCTTTCCTTGATTTCTTTATGATGATTTTCCCACCATTCACGAAACAATTCTTGAGCATTAGCAGCAAAGCGCATGATCCGCGGGTGCTTAGGTGATCCTAAGGGTTTGTCATAAAAAGAACGAAGCACCTTTTCATATTCTTGATAGGCTTCTTGATTGGGATTTTTATCTTTCCATTTCCAATCTTGGTTTTCATCCGGCCACACCATCATTTGAAACCGTTGCAATAAACCATCATCTCCTTTCCCAGACAGCATTGCCTGAAGTAGGGGCATAATCCTTAAGGGTTGAATCCCTCCAATGATAGAAAGCGTTGCATTGGGAATATGAAGGGTTCCACGTCCAATACGGTCATAGGTGAATTGACCATCCCCATTAAAGGTTTCCAAATAAAAAGCCCGCTCCGATTGATATTCAACCCGCTCCATATTTGCTAAAAAACCAGAAAGTTCATCACGAACTAACAGTAACCCACGTGGATTTTCTTTGAGTAATTCTCCTAGCTTTTCGACCGTTGTGTCATTGACAATAAAACGTGAATTTTCCTCATCCTGCTGGTTATCTTTGGTTATGTTTTCAGCTAAAATAGAACGGGCAGCTTGGGTATCTCCATTCTTTAAAGCTTTTCCGGCTTGTTTATTCTTTTGTTTTTGATTTAGCGCCTCAAGAGCCTGTTCAATCTCTGCTTGTTTATTCTTTTGTTGGTAAGCTTGCAAAGCTTCTGTTTGAAGATCAGCAAGGGGTTGAAGAGCGGTTTTCAAAGCCGGTGTTTTTCGTGTAGAAGGGTTACCAATAATAGCCCCCCATAGATTAGGAACAATGTACCAATTATCATGCTGTTTTGGAGCAATGCGCACGCCATTGCCAATCAGAGCAGCTAAAGCACAGATAGCAGAGACAGCCACAAAATCGAGAGGCGATTGTTGACGGTCAGCAATATCGTAAACATATCTGCTTAGTCTATAAGGCATTTGTAAAATATTAAAAGGCTCGACCGGTAAAAGAGCGGTGTTAATCGGTTTTAATTCGCCCCATCCCATTTGTTGCAAAGCCTGTTCATAAGGGATGGCTTGTAAACAGGGATGCTCCTTTAAAGAGACAGGGGTGTTATCGTTATCAGTATCATTTACCGAACTATTTTCATTGTTTTCTAGAATATTTTTTGTCATTTTTTTATCTTTCATAATTTAATAATAAAATGTTGAAGTCAGAGCCATGGGGAGCTTGCATCATCAAGACATTGAAGCCTTGGCGATAAGAACGGGCAGCAAGGGCAAAACCTGCTTTACGACCCGCATCATCGCCATCCATAGCTATGGTGAGATGGGTTTTTGATTTGATATGGGGTAAATTCACATGCACCATGCCACTGGTTGAAAGGGATGCCCATAAAGTCACAGGCTCTGATAACAGACCAGACAGCAGAGAAAGACCTGTTTCAATTCCTTCACAAATGACCAGATGTTGGTGATTGGCTTGGCATAAATGCACAGCACCGCCCTTAACAGAGCCCAGCATGGCTTTTTTTGGTAACTGTTCTGTTTTGCATCCATTGTCTTGTAAAAAGGTTCTATGGATTGCAAAGGAGCCACCACCCTCAACACGAGCAACCAACGCGGGGATATTTTTCCCAGAAGGATAGGGGCATTTGCTATGAAAGCGTAAACTAGGGAGGCAAGTTACAAGTGATCCCACGCTTGCATAAATAAAGCTCTGCTATGGTCTCTTTAATTGGTTGACTTTGCTTCCAAATCTTTTGTGCTCTCTCTGCTTTCTGTTTTGCCTTGTTATCTTCACAACAAAACTGTTTTGAGAGAGAAAACCTATAATCATAAGTTTTATCAAAACATGTTTGTGTATTGATAAGACCAATGCTCTTAAGAGCTTGTAAGATCTCTTTAAAAGAGCAGCCGGCATAACAATAAAGCAAGAGCCGCCCATCATTTCCATTGGCAAGGGATAAACTAGGCACTTGATCATCATGAGCAGGGCAGCGAGCAAGTCCATAAGCACCATACCAGACACCCCGCAAGGCATTTGTAATGCCCCGAGCATTTATAAAATGATACATTTTCTCATCCTTAGACGTTGCGTCACAGGACGGTTTTTGCTATTTTCAATTTACGATAATTTGAGAAAGCCTTGTCCGTCCTTACGTGACAAGGTTTTTTTATGCCACATCACTGAGATGTTGACGTTGCGTTTTGGCTTTTTCAATCACATTCAACAGATCCGATTTTAACCAACGCGATAAAGAACCAAATTTTAAAGGTTTTGGTAAAGCTCCATTGGTCACATGGCGACGGAATGTTGAAACGCTTATATGCAATAATTTTGCACTTTCGCGGTCTGTAAGAAGAACATCATTTTCAGTCATAACTAAATCCTTTCAATCTAAAAATAGTAACAAATCATAAGTATTTATTAACCATATTTTATTGAGATTTGAAAGTAAGTTTAATCATAAAAAACAGTACTTTATGATGTATTTTCTCATTTGATAATTTATGAATCTTATTGAGCAAAAATGAGTAAACGAAGAGAGAAAGTTATCCACAGATAATGAAGTAAAAATGGGGTACAAGACCCCATATTTTAAGATTGCCCCGTAACATAGGCAGCCCATTTATCCATATAAACACGGCGCTGTTCTAAATAATCAGTACGACGGTAAGCACGCTCTACTTGTCCACCGACCACATGACCTAGAATGGTTTCTGCTACCTCAAAAGGGGCATCAGTTGTTTCTGCTAGCCAATCGCGTAAACTAGACCGAAAACCATGCGGGCAGGCTTCAAGTCCAATTTTTTTCATATATTGTGACATACAAGTATCAGCAAGAGGACCACGACCAGTTGCAGAAAAAAAGAAATCATTACGAGAGAGAGGACGCGCTTGTTTCAAAATTTCTAATGCTTCATTTGATAAAGGCACACGAAACTCTGTTGTAGCATCACGTTTTCCTTTCATATTTTCAGCAGGGATGGTCCATATATCATCTTCAACTTGATCTTTATGGATATGACGCAAAGGATAGGTACGAACACCTGTCAAAATAAGCAAACGCAAAGCCAGTTGTGTTAGAGTTGGTGTTTTGCAAAGTATTTTATAAAAAGCCGGTATATCTTTCCAATCCATTGCTGGTCTATTTTTGATTTTATGACGTTGTTTGCCTAAAAGAGCCTTTGCTTTTTCTGTAGCCTGTAAATCAACATCCAATCCCATTGCAGCAGCATGTTTGAGACAAATATTAAGACGAATGAGAGCTTTCTCTGCTGTTCCAGCTTTTGTATGCCAGATGGGAGCGAGGACATTGCGTATATCGGTTTGAGTAATTTCTGAAACCGGCATACAACCTAACTTAGGGAGAATATGAAGTTGTAAAGGTGAAAACCAACGCCCATCTTTAGCATCATTTTTTAATTCTGCTTTACGAGTTTCAAAAGTATCTAAAGCGATATCTTTTAGATAATGCAGATTACGCATTGCCTCACGCTTTTGTTTGTCACGTTCTTTAATGGGGTCACGACCATCACGAAGAACAAAACGCCATTGGGTTGCCAATTCACGAGCTTGTTTTAAAGAAACATCTCTTAAGGCACCCAATCCCATTTCACGACGCCGCCCGTGAATGGTATAGCGTAAAAGCCATTGAGCACCCCCATCTTTACGCTTATGAAGTACCAAGCCGGCACCATCATTATATTTGCCAGCCCCCAATGTTGCGACAGCCCTTGCATTAAGACGATTCATTAAAGGCATTTTTGTTCCTTTCTAAACTGTTTTTTACCCACACACCAACCCCACTTATGACGTGCAAATAAGTGACTTTAATTGATTGAACATAAGATGATTTGAATTGAGAGAATCTTACAATATTCGGGGGTCTCATTCAATATGCAAAACAGTAAATTATCATTATAAATCAATACGTTGTACGTTCACAAAACCGAATGGCGGCAAAAATACTTTCTTGTATTTGAGGAATATACTCATCCGCGATATCATCAATCTCATCCTGAATGACCGACACCAGTCTTGCAAATGTTCCCCTATGGCGAACAATATTTTGCCGATCTTGTATCGGTCCACCCGTCCTTATCGTGATATAATGACGTGACATCATTAAACCTTTCAGTAGAAATTTATTCTTGACGTATTATCATCTGTGTACTATAGTAATCAAATGGTAGCGATAATAAAAACAACAGATGAATTTGATGAATGGTTAGAAAAGCTTAAAGACAGAAAAGCTGCCGATATAATTCTTGCAAGACTTCATAAAATTCGTTCAGGGCTTTTAGGTGATGTTAAATTTTTTCATGGTATAGGTGAATTACGTATCCACTATGGCGCGGGTTACAGGATTTATTTCACTCAAAAAGGTAATAAAATCATTATATTGCTTTGTGGTGGTGACAAATCCACACAATCCAAAGATATTCAAAAAGCCTTATCTCTCTTGGAGGACCTTAAAAATGAAATTGAAAACCTTTAACTTTGAAAAACACCTCACAACACCAGAATCTCAAGAAGTCTTTTTAAACGAAGCCTTCAAAACTGGTGATGCTGCGCATATCGCAGATGCTCTTGGTATCGTTGCCCGCGCTCAAAATATGAGTGCATTAGCAAAGGAAACAAACCGTGAACGCAGTGGTTTATATCGCTCCCTTAGCAAAACGGGTGACCCTAGACTTTCTACTTTAGTTGCTGTGCTCTCTGCCCTTAATTTGCAATTAAGCGTACAATCTACTCCATAAATCCGTGAGGGAAACGGACGTCTCCCATCACAACTTTAACGATTGGTCACGAATTCAACGACTATACTTGCTTGACCAGCTTGTACTGTCTTGTCGGCTTTAGCATAAAGCGTGACCTCTTCATCATAAGAGACAAACTCTTTTTGATTGGTAGGCTTAACTTCTTTAACTGCCTGTTGTTTGATTTCCGCTTCACCAAACTCATTGCCACCAGCAGTGCTCCCTATTTTTACCTTAGCATCCGAAAACGCTGTCTTGACGAATACTTTAATTGACGTAATTAAAGCGCCTCGAGGTAAAGTTCCTATTTTCAATGCGTTTTCTTTATCTTCATAGCTAAAATTAAGACGTAAAAAGCTTACTTGCTGGGTATGAAGATCTCTCCCTTGCAAAGGTTTTGATAAACAATCTACCATGTCCTGTCCCTCTCAACGATTAGTCACGAATTGTACAACCACAACACACTCACCAGCGGCTGTTGTTTTGTCTCGTGTTGCATAAAGGGTCATCTCATTATCATCTGCTACAAAAGATTTTTGATCTGTTGGTGTAAAATCTTGCGACCCTTGGGCTTTTATATCCTTTTCGCTAAACTCATTACCGCCATAGGTGCTGCCAATCTTTAATTTCGCATCCGAAAACGCTGTCTTCACAAATGCTTTAATCGAAAGTATCATCGCACCACGAGGCAAAGTTCCAATCTTACGCGTCAAATCCTTATCTTTATGCGTGATGTTTAAACGCAAAAAACTCACCTGATGCGTATGAAGATCTCTGCCGTGTAAATGACCTTTTACTCCATCGACCATATCTTATTCCTTTCTCATTAATTCGCGTCAACTTCACCGGTGTAGGTGGGAATGACAATCGTGCCAAAATCTTGTGCGCCTTGGGCTCTTCCGGGCATTTGGAAACAGGTTTTCTTCATGCCTATAATCGTATGAACACCAAAACCATATTCACGTTTGTAATCGAAAGTTTCTTCTTCAATCTTATAGCGTGTATCGCCATAACCCTTGCCGAAAGCCATAACAACGCTCTGGGCTCCAAGAAGAACAGCACGACGAACCCCTGCAACGCGAGTACTATCCGTTGATTTGACACCATTGGTCACATGTTCAGATTCCCGTAAAATCACACCGTTATACATGCCCAAAGAACCATCAAAAATTGGGTTTTTAGCACGTGAACCGGTATAAGCTGCTTTCTGAATATCAAGCCACTGACCCGTTTCTGTATTTGTACGCAATTGCGTTACTTGGATGGGATGCAAATATAAAACATAGACACTTTCGCCATTCACACGAACCGGTCTAATCTTAGGGTTTGCAAGTTTTGCACATTGAACCGCTTCATCGATCAATTTAAGATTAAAGCTATGTTTGGCTTTCTCTGTAAGGTCTTCATCCTTGGTTTTGCTATCTGGACGCACAATGCGCTTACTACTTGGGGCAATCGGCGTATTAAACCCATAGTAAAGTGGGTCAAGATCAATCAAATCCCCTTCAAAATGAAGCCTATTGGCTGTGTAGCCACAAGCATGAATGAAAAACATCAAACTCAAACGGTCAGCATACCAATCCGATAAACTGTTTTTGGCTTCTTCGCGCAAATTAAACAAAGTGCGTTGCGTATCAATCGTCCCTTCATTGGGAATGCGCGTGCCATGATAGAGTTCATTGATATACAATTTATCATGGAGGAATTGGAGCGCTTCTTCGTTTCCTTCAAGCGTTTCGCCCTCACTCACACCACGACCTGCTAATTGCGCACGAAGGCTAAAGGTTATACAATCTCCTTTGCCTTTCTGTGTCTCTGTTTTGACCTGAATAATGCTATTGGAGCCCTTGCCCATTAATGGAGCAATCGGGGTTGCCTTTGATACCTCCGCATCCAGCATTCTTGCCCATGTTTTTAATGCATGGGGTTCATTAATCCCTATATTGGTTGTTGCCATTTATTTCACCTTTCTTTGCTATAAAAAAACCGGCTTAAAAGCCGGAGGAAAACCCGCATCAAAAGCGGCTTCTTCTCTAAAAAAGTCGTTCACTTAATCCTCATCATCCGCACCACTCAATTTGCGAATAAGCGCTTGGTTCTTTGGATTGCTGTACCATGCTTGAAACTCTTTATCGGACATTGCACTAATCGTCTCAAATGAAAGAGGTCCTGTACTGCCTCCTCCTCCGGATGCTGTTAAAGTCCTCGCAGAATTCTGACGGCTTTGAAGCGCTGCAACCTGATTATTAGCTTGGATCGCTTGGTTCTGATAACCAAGGTTTTGCGCTATCCCATAAAGCTCGTCGGCTGGATTTGTACCCTTTTGTGCACACGTCGCTACTATAGTACGCAATTCATTGCCTATAATCGCATCAATCGTACTCTTTTGTGCGTACTCTGGATAAACTTTGGACCAAGCCGATAACTGCTTCGCACGTGTCTCATAAAGATAATCCGCTGCTGCATCAAAATCACTATACTTACTCTTGGTTGCTGCAACAGAATTTTCTAAAAACTGATTTAAATGCGCATCATGATATTGTTGTTCATAAGCCTGCCTTTGCGCATCCTGTTGCGCTTGAATAAACCTATCCTGCTCTTCAAGCCGTTTGCCCATCCATGCCATATAGCCGATAATATCCTGACTCATATCAGGGGGCATATTGTCTCCTTCAACAACTGGAGTTTCCTGTGGTTGAGGATTATAAAACTTCATCAACGCTTCACGGGCTTGACGCGCTTGCTCTTCTGCACGTTGCTGCTCTAAAGTAGAGATTTCAGAGGGTTCATGAACAGGCTGTGAAACCGTCTCTTGAGAACTCACATCATCACTGGTAACGGTTTCACTCTCATTGCTAACATTAAAATGCCCATCATCATCAAAAACTTGATTATCCAATGGGTAAGCTTCATTCATTCCATTACTCTCTTCAGTCATTTGTGCATTCATTCTTTCACCTTTCTAAATGCTGCGTGCTCTATATGCTTCTGTTCTGGACCGCATAATCTGATTGTGCATTTGCTCATTCAAAATGCGTTGCCGCTCCAAGACAAGGCATTGATTTATAATGATAATTTACTGTTTTGCATATTGAATGAGACCCCCGAATATTGTAAGATTTTCTCATTTCAAATCATATTATGTTCAATCAATTAAAGTCACTTATTTGCACGTCATAAGCGGGGTTGGTGTGTGGGTAGAAAACCGTTTAGAAAGGAGCAAAAATGCCTTTAATGAATCGTCTTAATGCAAGGGCTGTCGCAACATTGGGGGCTGGCAAATATAATGATGGTGCTGGCTTGTTACTTCATAAGCGTAAAGATGGTGGTGCTCAATGGCTTTTACGCTATACTATCCACGGGCGCCGTCGTGAAATGGGTTTGGGTGCTTTAAGAGATGTCTCTTTAAAACAAGCTCGTGAAACTGCAACCCAATGGCGTTCTGTTTTACGTGAGGGTCGTGACCCCATTAAAGAACGTGAGAAACAAAAACGTGAGGCAATGCGTAATCTGCATTATTTAAAAGATATTGCCGTGGATGCTTTTGAAAGCCGTAAAGCAGAATTAAAAGGAGATGGTGAGGCTGGAAGTTGGTTTTTACCTTTAAAACTTTATATTCTCCCTAAATTAGGTTGTATGCCGGTTTCAGAGATTACACAAACCGATATACGCAATACACTTGCTCCTATCTGGCATGCAAAAGCTGCAACAGCTTATAGAGCTCTTAATCGTCTTAATATATGTCTGAAACATGCGGCTGCCTTGGGTTTGGATGTTGATTTACAGGTAACAGCAAAAGCACGCGCACTCTTGGGAAAACAACGCCATAAAGTTAAAAATATGCCTGCTATGGATTGGAAAGATATACCGGCTTTTTATAAAACACTTTGCGAAACACCAACCCTAACACAACTGGCTTTGCGTCTGCTTATTCTTACAGGCGTTCGTACAAATCCTTTGCGTCATATCCATAAAGATCAAGTTGATGGTGATATATGGACCATCCCTGCTGAAAATATGAAAGGAAGGCGTGATGCTACAACAGAGTTTCGCGTGCCTTTATCAACAGAAGCATTAGAAATTTTGAAACAAGCGCGCCTGCTTTCTCGTAATGATTTCTTTTTTTCTCTTAAAAGTCATGGTCCCTTTGCTGAAAGGAGCATGTCACTCTACATGAAAAAAACTGGACTTAATGCCTGCCCGCATGGCTTTCGGTCTAGTTTACGCGATTGGTTAGCAGAAACAACCGATGCTCCCTATGAGGTCGCTGAAACCATTCTAGGTCATACAGTCGGGGGTAAAGTAGAGCGTGCCTACCGTCGTACTGACTATTTAGAGCAGCGTCGTGTTTATATGGATAAATGGGCGGCTTATGTCACGGGGCAATCTTAAAAGATGGGGTCTTATACCCCATTTTTATTCCATTATCTGTGGATAACTTTCTCTCTTCGTTCTCTCATTTCGTTTCAATAAGACTCATAAATTATCAAATGAGAAAATACATCATAAAGTACTGTTTTTTATGATTAAACTTACTTTCAAATCTCAATAAAATATGGTTAATAAATACTTATGATTTGTTACTATTTTTAGATTGAAAGGATTTAGTTATGACTGAAAATGATGTTCTTCTTACAGACCGTGAAAGTGCAAAATTATTGCATATAAGCGTTTCAACATTCCGTCGCCATGTCACCAATGGATCTTTACCAAAGCCCTTAAAATTTGGTTCTTTATCGCGCTGGTTAAAATCGGATCTGATGAATGTGATTGAAAAAGCCAAAACGCAACGTCAACATCTCAGTGATGTGGCATAAAAAAACCTTGTCACGTAAGGACGGACAAGGCTTTCTCAAATTATCGTAAATTGAAAATAGCAAAAACCGTCCTGTGACGCAACGTCTAAGGATGCGAAAAATGTATCATTTTATAAATGCTCGGGGCATTACAAATGCCTTGCGGGGTGTCTGGCATAGTGCTTATGGACTAGCCCGCTGCCCTGCCCATGATGATCAAGTGCCTAGTTTATCTCTATGTTCTTTTAAAGAGACCATAGCAGAGCTTTATTTACGCAAGCGTGGTATCACTTGTAACTTGCCTCCCTAGTTTACGCTTTCATAGCAACTGCCCCCATCCCTCTGGGAAAACCATCACCGCGTTGGTCGCTCTTGTTGAGGGTGGTGGCTCCTTTGCAATCCATAGAACTTTTTTACAAGACAATGGATGCTTGCTGCCCGTGCTTATCGCCAAGGCTTTGAAGTCTTGATGATGCAAGCTCCCCATGGCTCTGACTTCAACATTTTATTATTAAATTATGAAAGATAAAAAAATGACAAAAAATATTCTAGAAAACAATAGCAATACTTCTGTAAATAATACTGATAACGATAACAACCCTGTCTCTTTAAAGGAGCATCCCTGTTTACAAGCCATCCCTTATGAACAGGCTTTGCAACAAATGGGATGGGGTGAATTAAAACCGATAAACAAAGCGCTTTTACCGGTTGAACCTTTTCACCCCGAACAAATGCCTTCAACTTTACGAGACTATATTTATGACGTGGCTGAATGCCAACAATCTTCTCTCGATTTTATTGCTGTCTCGGCTCTGTGTGGGTTAGCTGCCCTGATTGGCAATGGAATTCGCATTGCTCCAAAACAAAATACGCACAATTGGAAAATTGTCCCTAATCTATGGGGCGCCATTATCGGGCGATCTGCAACTCTCAAAACACCTGATATGCAAGCCGCTCTCGCTCCTCTTTATTCCTTTCAAAATGAATGGTATCAACAATGGCGGAAACAGAAAAAACAGAAAGAGACAAAAAATCTTCTCATTGAATTAGAGAGACAAGAAAAGAAAAAACAAGCCCGAAAAGCTTTTAAAAATAAAAACAAGCAACAAGCTATCGCTCTTCTTAATGAACCTCTTGAAGATCAAGAAAGTGAGGATGAAACTCTTGTTAAACGACGTCTTCTGGTCAATGATGCAACGGTTGAAAAGCTTGGAGAATTACTGAGAGAAAACCCGCGGGGGTTATTAATGGTTCGTGATGAACTTTCTGGTTTTTTAGCTAATATGGAAAGAAAGGAATATCAGACTGACCGTTCTTTTTATCTGACGGCTTTTAATGGAAATTCTCCTTATACCTATGACCGTATAGAACGTGGAACAATTTATATTCCCAATGCAACACTTTCCATTATAGGAGGCATTCAACCTTCTCGGATTATTCCCATTGTACAAGCGATAAACCGTGGAATAAACGATGATGGTTTATTGCAACGGTTTCAACTGATGGTATGGCCCGATAACAATAAAGAGAGAGAATGGAGGGATGAATATCCCAATCAAAAGGCATGGGAAGCTTATGAAAAAGTGTTTCGTTCTCTTTATGATAAACCGGTAGGATCTTCTCAACATCCAACGACCATGCGTTTTTCTGCTGAAGCACAAGAGATGTTTAGTGAGTGGTGGGAAAATCATCAGAAAGCGATCAGAAGGGATGATCTCTCTGAAGCTTTACAATCGCATTGTGCAAAAATGGACAAAACCATAGTAAGTCTTGCTTTGATTTTTGAACTTGTCGAAGGTGGTCGTTTTGAAATCAATAAAGAAGCCCTTCAAACAGCCTTGCGTTGGGAAAACTATCTGTTAAGTCATGCGAAACGTCTTTATGCGGCGGATGATAGCTTAACAACAGAGCGTGCAAATTTGCTTATAGAGCGTTGTAATGGCTTACCTGAAGTTTTTACTGCTCGTGATATCTACAGGCGCTGCTGGACGCATTTAAAAGACAAAGAAGCCGTTAAAACAGCTTTAGATGTTTTATGCCGTTGCAACTATCTTCGTAAAATCTGTGATAACAAGGAGCAAAAAGGCGGTCGTTCTACCATACGCTATGAATGGCATCCTTTGGTGAAAAATCAGAGTATAAAGCAATGAAGAAAGCTCTTTTAAAGCTTCTCACAACAATTTTGCAAAACTCTTTTCAATGGCATTCTGTTAGGTAACCTTCTGCAAAGGGAAAGATCAGAATTCTTTTGTAAAAAGAGTTTTGTCTCTTTTGACAGTTTTGTCTGTTGATTTACCCCCCCTCCTATTTAAAAAAATTGAGAGAAAAAATAAAAGCATTCTATTTCAATAGGTTAGCATTATACAAATTTTTGCAATCCAATGCATAAAAGCCATGTGAGTAAGATAGACAATCAGTGACTTGAGTTTTGTCTGTTTTGTCAATTTTTGTCGGTAAATTTTAATAGACAATTGTTATGATATTTTGTGATCATAAAACACTTCAAAACAATCATTTTGATCTCTTAAAACACGGTTTGCATTTGTTTTTATTAACACAAAAACGAATAGTAAATTTTACTACTTTGCTGTTTATAGGCTGTTTATAATTGCATCTTGTAAATTTTTTTGAGGGAATTGATAGGTTTTCGCGCCATTTTGGTTTATTGGTACTCGATATTTGTTCTAAATGTATTTATGAAACGCCATTGTGATTCTTACACTGTTAATGAGTCAATGTCATAAGGTATGGAGTTTCTCTATAATGTCTCAAACCCTCAATTTTGATAATAAACAAGTCACTTTACGCTCTCTCTTACAATCCTATCGTGAAAAACCAATCTCAGATCAAGAAAAGCAAAAGGCTTTCGAAAAGTTTGTGATTGCTTATCTCACACAAGACCCTCTCCAATGCCAAGAATATGAAACGGTCCAAAGCTATAGAGACGTGGCTGATGTGCATGGATGGAAAGGAAGCGATGAAGATACGGATATTGATCTGGTGGCAAAAATCCGTGATTGCAATGAGTATGTAGCCATTCAATGTAAATTTTATGAGACAAATTATCAGATCACGCAAGAGAACATTGAGAGCTTTATCGCCATCTCAGGTAAAAATCGTTTTAAATATCGCCTTCTTATTGACAGCACGCAAGGGGAATTAAGTGAAAACGCCAATACCATGATTGAAGGACAAGCGGTTCCGGTTTATCGCATTAATCTCTTCAATATGGAAGACAGTGCAATTGATTGGGGGATTTTTGAAACAGAAGGGAAAATTGTTCTTAAAGATAAGAAACAAAAGTTGCCTTTTACCCATCAGAAAGAAGCCATTGAAGCTGTCTGTGAGGGTTTAAAAGAAGCAGACCGTGGCAAGCTAATTATGGCTTGTGGAACGGGTAAAACTTTCACCAGTCTCAAGATAGCAGAACAAATAGCCGGAACAGGCAAGCGTGTTTTGTTTTTGGTGCCTTCTCTTGCTCTTATGTCACAAACCATACGCGAATGGACAACGGATGCACAAATCCCGTTGCGTTCCTTTGCTGTGTGTTCGGATAAGCAAATAGGCAAGCGGCGTTTCAATAATGATGATGATGCTGAACTGAGTGCCTCGGATCTTGCTTTGCCTGTCACAACCGATGCGCAAATGCTTGGAGAGAAAGGAAACAAAGTTTCTCCCCATGTTATGAATGTTGTTTTTGCTACTTACCAATCAATCCAAGTGATTGCTGATGCACAAAAGGACCATGATTTACCTGAATTTGATCTGATCATTTGCGATGAAGCCCATAGAACAACGGGGGCGGCTTTGGGAACGGATAAAAGTGAATCTGATTTTATCAAGGTTCATGATAACAGCATTATTCAGGGCAAAAAACGTCTTTACATGACCGCAACCCCGCGCATCTTTAGTGACAATGCAAAAAGGCGTGCGGATGAACTGGATGCTGTGCTGGCGTCTATGGATAATGAGACAATCTATGGAAAACAGCTCTATTTTTATAGTTTCTCCGATGCCGTCAAGAATGACCTCTTAACGCCTTATAAGATTATTGTCTTGGGTGTGGATGAAAAGTTCGTACGTGATACTCTTGAGATTCCTACCAACCATAAGAATTATGAACTTACTCTTGATGATAGAACAAAGATCTTAGGCTGTTACCAAGCTCTTAGCAAAATCGATCTGAAAGTTGATCTTGGTGATGACCCTAACCCCATGCGCCGTGCTTTGGCTTTTTGTAAAGATATTAAAACCTCGCAACGCATTCGTGATACCTTTGAAGGCAAGGGTGTTAAGAGAGCTTTCCGTAAAATCCATAAAGAACACAAAGATACACCTCCTCTTCTCTGTGAGGTGCAACATATTGATGGAAAAGATGGTGCCAAGAAACGAACGGAATTGCTTGAATGGTTGGAAGCTGATGCGGGGGACAATACCTGTCGTATCTTAACCAATGTTCGCTGTCTCTCAGAAGGTGTGGATGTCCCTGCTCTTGATGCGGTGATGTTTTTACACCCGCGCAAAAGCCAAGTGGATGTCATACAGGCGGTGGGGCGTGTGATGCGTCGGGCTCCCAATAAGAAAAGAGGCTATATCATTTTACCGGTTGGCGTGCCGGCTGGGATCTCTCCTGAATTGGCTTTAAAAAACAATAAGAAATACAGTGTTGTTTGGCAAGTTCTCAATGCTTTGCTTTCGCATGATGAGAATTTTAGCAAAACCCTTAATCAAATGAACTTAGGGCAAGATGTAAGTTCTATTATCGATATTGTCACGGTTTCTCAAAAGATGGAGATAGAAAATGTGACAACCGTTGTTGATGATGTGCCCTTACAAGCGAAAACAGAAAGTGCACATGCTTCTTTTGCTACGACTGTCCGTAAATCCCTTTCTCATCATAATGGGCAAGGACAATTGCCTCTGTATAAGGCATTTCCCAATGCTTTTAGGGCATTTCTTGTCAAAAGATCTACTATGAGTGACTATTGGGAAAACTGGGCTGGCAATGTTGCTGAGATTGCACAAAATCATATCAATCGCCTGCAAAACATGCTTGCTGATGAAAAGAGTAAAGCACGCCGTGCGTTTGATGCGTTTCTCAAAGAATTACAAAACAACTTAAACAGTGATATCAAGCAAGAAGAAGCTGTTGAGATGTTAGCGCAGCATCTTGTCACGCGTCCTGTGTTTGAAGCTTTATTTGATGGCAATCAATTTGTTCAAAACAATGCCATCTCACAAGCAATGGAAAAGATTTTAAAGGAATTAGACAAGACAAATATTGAAGAAGAGTCAAAAGAGCTTAAAGAATTCTATGACAGTGTCAAATTCCGTGCCTCTGGGATTACCGAACCCCATGCAAGACAAAATCTGATTATCAAACTTTATGAAAGCTTTTTTGCCAAGGCTTTTAAACGTACAACAGATAAGCTTGGTATTGTTTATACCCCTGTTGAGGTTGTGGATTTTATTATTCACTCTGTTGATGATGTTTTACGCAAGGAATTTGGCAAGAGCTTAGGCTCCCGTGGTGTTTCTATTCTTGACCCTTTTACAGGTACGGGTACCTTTATCACAAGGCTTTTGCAATCTGATCTGATAAAACCAGAGGATATGGAATATAAATTCCGTCATGATATTCATGCCAATGAGATTGTTTTATTAGCTTATTACATAGCAGCGATTAATATTGAATCGACCTATCATAGTCTTATGAAAGGAGATTATATCCCCTTTAAGCATATTGGTTTAACCGATACGTTTCAGATGCTTGAAGAGAAAAATCTGCTGCAAAAATTGTTTAAAGAAAACAGTGAGTATTTAGAACATCAGAAAAACCTGAATATTGAAGTGATCTTTGGTAACCCTCCTTATTCAACAGGTCAAAAAAGCGAAAATGACAATGCAAAAAACACCTCTTACCCCATATTAGATAAACGTATTAGTGATACTTATGCCGTTCAATCGGAAGTAACTAATATACGAGCACTATATGACAGTTATATTCGTGCCATCCGTTGGGCTAGTGACCGTATAAAAGACCGTGGTATTATTGGTTTTGTTACAAATGCAAGTTTTGTAGATGCAAATTCTATGACAGGTTTACGTAAATGCCTTGTTGAAGAATTTAGCAGCCTTTACATTTTCCATTTACGTGGTAATCAACGAACCTCTGGAGAGCTTTCTCGAAAAGAAGGTGGAAAAATTTTTGGTTCCGGATCACGAGCCCCTATTGCTATCTCTATTCTTGTAAAAAATCCAGAATCCAAACAGCGTGATAAAATATATTTTCATGATCTTGAAGATTATCTCACAAGAGAAGAAAAGCTTAAGTCAATTAAGGACTTTGGTAGCATTGAGGGTATTACACGGAGTGAACACGGTTGGAAAATCATTACACCAGACAAACATGGTGATTGGATTAATCAACGTAATGACAGTTTCAAAGCATTCCTAGCTATGGGTGTTAAGGAAGGTCATGGTAAAAAGCTTTTTGAGACTTATTCTTGTGGACTTAAGAGCAATCGTGATGCATGGACATACAACTCAAGCCGCAAATCTTTAGTAAAAAATATAAATAATATGATTGTGTTCTATAACAGTGAGTTAGAACGTTTTAATGAGACCTATCCACATGCTGACTCTAAAACACGTGCAAAGACTATAAATGATTTTGTTAGTTCGGATGAGAAAAAAATAAGTTGGAGTTTTAATCTCAAACAATATTTAATAAAAGGAAGGGCTTTCAATTTTAAGGAAAATTGTTTTACCAAAAGCTTGTACCGTCCTTTTACACAACAGTGGCTTTATTATAATCGGGATCTTAATGATGGTGTTTACCAAATGCTGCGTATATTCCCTATAGGAAAAGCAGTTGAAAACAAGGTGATACAAGTTACAGGCATAGGAGGGAAAAAAAGCTTTTCTGTTTTGATGAGTAATGCTTTGCCTAATCATGATTTAATAGAAAAAAACCAATGCTTTCCACGCTATATTTACGAAGATGTTGACTCTTCAATAGATGACCATGATAAGAAACAATCTCATTTATTTGCAAATTCTACAGAAGAAACCAAAGCTGCTGATTTACAACGCCGTGATGCCATTACTGATGAAGGTTTAGCACATTTTAAAGCTGCTTATCCTAATGAGACCATAACTAAGGATGATCTCTTCTATTATGTTTACGGTCTTTTGCATTCAGAAGATTACCGTGCTCGCTATGCTGATAATCTCTCTAAAGAATTGCCTCGCATCCCTTGCGTAAAAAGTGCTGAGGATTTCTGGGCATTTGTTAATGCGGGTCGTGAATTAGGCAATTTACACGTTAATTATGAAACGGTAGAGCCTTATCCCGTTACCTTTAAAAAAGGTAATCCAAAACTTACAGATATAAAGAACCCCGAAAAGTTTTATTACGTTACAGAAATGAAATTTGCTGGCAATAGTAAGGAAAAGGATAAAACCACTGTTATTTACAATAGTAATATCACAATAACAGATATACCTAAGGAAGCTTATGAGTATATCGTAAATGGTAAACCCGCTCTTGAATGGGTTATGGGGCGGCAATGTGTAAAAACTGATAAAAAGAGTGGCATTGTTAATGATGCCAATCGCTATGCACTTGAGACCATTGGCAACCCTGCTTATCCATTGGAATTGTTCCAAAGGGTTATTACGGTAAGTTTAGAAACAATGAAGATTGTTAAAAACTTACCAAATCTAGAATTAAGAGAAACTGAATAGATTTATGAATCATGCCAATCTCATAAGGGGTATAGATCTTATAACCATAATCTATACTCTCTTATTAGGTTGCTTACCTATAATCTTAAAAGGAATGATTTACCATGCGCTATTCTAAAAAGAGAGGATAAGATTTTTTACATTGCCTTTAAAAGATTATATCGCAATCTCAAATGATGCCTTTCATATCTTTCTTTAAAAAGAAATATGCGTATTAATAGGTTGCATTTATCAATAGAGATTGTTTTTTGTCTTTTTAGTGTTTTTTTCTTTAAAACACAAAGTTTCAAAACTCAAACCCCCCTTTAAATTGATAAGTTACTCTTTATAACACGCCTCATAACCATCTCTTGTCTTTTGAGAGGCATTTAAAGAGCCATATTCCCTCTCATAAAACATGGTTAAAACACGCACTCTAATCATAACAATTGTCTTTTAAAATTTACTGACAAAATTTGACAAAACAGACAAAACGCGTGTCATTAATTGTCTATATTACTCACATTGCTTTTATACGTGATATTTTAAAATTTTGAAAAATACTAACCTATTGAAATATAATGTTTTTATTTTATCTCAATTTTTTTAAATAAAAGGGGGGGCTAGATTAACTGACAAAACAAACAAAAGAGACAAAAGCCCATAAAAAGGCATTTTGATAAGGATACAAGAATTCAAAATGTTTTTATAAAAATCAAAACCGCATGATCATATTATCCTTTTATGAGAATGATGCGGTGGCTATAGAGAATGAATCAAAACAATAGATTTGAATCAAAAGCGGTGGTTATAAAAACGCGGTCTCTTTATAAAATGACAACGAAATTCACAAAAATATACACAAGTTATCTCATAAAAATAATGATGCGTTATAAAGTTAAAAATGGGCATTATGAGAGCATTCTTAGTTATTATGATGTTTAAAAGAGAAAAATAACGCAATTGCGTAATATAGAGTCAAATAGAGTCAATAAAACAGAAAATATTTATAAGCATATGACGCATATTTATACACAATGGCATAAAAAATAATTATAAAAAAACACAAAAAAGAATAAAAGATAGTTGACAATAAATACGTAATTTGTTATATAAATACTCAAGTGATGAAAACACTTAACATGTAGCGGATAGGTTACGAAACAGCCTTTCCCATGTCCTTTAAAATACTGATTGTCTTTTATGCTCTTGTTAGTATATGAAGATCTTGTCGGGTGTGGTTATGCCATACAATACCCTTTCATGGGAAAAGCATAACAACGGACTACATGCCGTGTTTTCAACGCCCGGCGTCTTATAAGGGTGTCAACTGAAAACTTCAAACATGTAGGAGACACTAGCTATGAATGCTACTGTTAATAAACAAACATTATCCAAAAAATATGAATTAACCACTGAAAACTTCACTTTTGATGGGATTACTTTACACCGCATTCGCGCATTAAGAGATTTTGATGATGTAAAGGCTGGTCAATTGGGTGGTTTTATTGAAAACGAAGATAACCTCTCTCATGATGGCAATTGTTGGATTTATGATAATGCCGCGGTTTTTTTGGATGCCAAGCTTTATGAGAATGCTAAAATTTATCAAGAAGCTAAAGTTTTTAGACAAGCCAAGGTTTATGGAAATGCTACTGTAAATGGCAAGGCATGGGTATTTGATTATAAAGCTCATATTTATGAAAATGCAAAAATTAACGATAACGCTAGGGTCTGTGGTCATGTCTATGGCAATGCCGTTGTAAGTGATAATGCTACTATTGCTGATGGTGCCAAGGTTTATGATAACGCACGGGTTTATGAGAGGGCACATATTTGTGGCTATGTTTTTGGAAATGCCCATGTTTATGGTAAATCACGTATTTATGTATGGGCACATATTTATGATAATGCCCATGTCTTTTGCAATGCTTGGATTAAGGATTATGCAAGTGTCTATGGCAATGCAAAAGTCTCTGGCTCGGCGCGCGTTGGTTGCTTGGCAAGAATTTATGATAATGCCAAGGTTTATGGTAAATCAAATATCGATCATCATGTAAAAATTTATGGCAATGCCGTGGTTAATAGCCATATAAAAATTCGTGATGATATTTGTACTAATGATCAGTCTCTTAAAGATGCTGCGTAAATAACACCGCAGGCGCGGCGGGGGCGCCCCTCTCTAAATTTCATTCAAATTTTATCCATTATTTAGATTAGGAACTTACCTATGAATACTATAACTGTATCCAAAAAATATGAAATTACAAATGAAACCCATGTCTTTGATAATCATACCCTTTATCGCATCCGTGCTTTAAGAGATTTTGATGATGTTAAGGCTGGTCAATTGGGGGGCTTTATTGAAGATGAGAGTAATCTCTCTCATGATGGCAATTGCTGGGTTGCTGATAATGCGTATGTTTTAAAACCCGGTCGTGTTTATGATAATGCTAGGGTTTATGGCAATGCTGCGGTTGGTGGTTTTGTTTATGGCAATGCGCATGTTTATGATTTTGCCAAGGTTTTTGCCAATGCCCATGTCTATGATAACGCACGGGTTTTTGATAGTGCAAAAATTATCAGTAATGTCCATATTTATGAAAATGCAAGTGCCTATGGCATGGCTATTGTTACTAAAAATGCCTATGGCAATACAAGAGAGAATGTTTATACAGAACGGCTCTCTCCTTATGGCGAGATTTCCTTTGTAATGTGTCGTCCATAAAAAGCAGCATAAATAACACCGCGGGCGCGGCGGGGGCGCCCCCTTCTTAAGAACATTTCATTCAAATTTTATCGATTATTTAGATTGGGTTTTCTCATGATTAGTACAGTTGTAACTAAAAAATATGAATTAACAAATGAAATCAAAGAAATTTACCAAAATAAGGATGGTAAATTTGTGCCTATAAATCTTTATCGCATTCGCGCATTAAGGGATTTTGATGATGTAAAGGCTGGTCAATTGGGTGGCTTTATTGAAAATGAAGATAATCTCTCTCATGATGGTAATTGCTGGGTTTATGATGAGGCGTGGGTTGCTGACAATGGCGTCGTGTCTGAAAATGCAAAACTTCGTAATGAAGCTGTTGTTGCTAAACATGCTAAAGCTTATGGGAATGCTGTTATTAGTGATCATGCTAAAGTTTATGGTCATGATACCCATGTTTATGACAATGCCAAGGTTTATGATCATGCTAGTATCTCAGGGAATATGTGGTTTCGAGACAAGGGATGGGTTTATGGCAAGTGCGTGGTTAATGGGAATGCCAAGGTTTGTGGTCAAGTTTATGACAATGCCGTGGTTTATGGAAAAGCCTTTATTACTATAGAGGCAAAAATATATGACAATGCAAAAGTTTTGCATAGTGCTTATGTGAATGGCTCTGTTTATGGCAATGCAAAAGTATCGGGCTCTGCTTATGTAAGTGAGGGTGCTCATATTTTTGAAAATGCTAGGGTTTATGGAAAAGCGGTTATTGAAAAAAATATCAAAATTTATGGCAATGCAAAAATATTTGGAAATGCGTATGTTCGTAATGAAGTAAGTGATGATGTTATAATCAATAGCCGTGAAAAAATTATCGAAAATGAAGCAGCATAAATAACGGCGCGGGGGGCGCCTGCTTTCCAAATCTTTCATTTAAAATCTCATTCTATAAGGATTGTTCCTATGCAAAAGAAATTTGCACTTACAAATGAAACGCGTCTCTTTGGTAATCGCATATTTTACCGCATTCAGGCTTTAAAAAGCTTTTCTGATGTCAAGGCTGGTCAACTCGGTGGTTTTATCGAAAATGAAAGCAACCTCTCCCATGATGGCAATTGCTGGGTTTATGGTAATGCTCTGGTTTTAAACTCAGGTCGGGTTTCTGAAAATGCTAGGGTCTATCATAACGCTATTATCGCTGGTTATGTCTATGGAAATGCTATCGTTCTTGGTAAATCGATCATTTATGACCATGCTCATGTCTATGGTAATGCACAAATTTATGATCACGCCCGTGTCGTCAATTATGTTCATATTTATGAAAATGCTAATAGTCACGGCATTGTTATGATTTTAGAAAAGACACGTGATGATATTGAAACAAGGTCTTATATCGAATTGCTTTCCAATAATGAAATAAAAATCATCTGGCTGCGTAATAAAGCCTTTTTAAATCTTTAAAGCGCGGCGGTCATTCCCTTTTTCCAACATTTTCCATGCAACTTTTTTCACAAGAGAGATTGTGAGGGGTCTTATGATGTCCAAAAAATACAAACTAACTAATGAAACAAAACAACTGAAAGATAAAATTACACAAAAAATTACAACGCTTTATCGCATTCAGGCTTTAAAAAGCTTTTCTGATGTCAAGGCTGGTCAACTCGGTGGCTTTATTGAAAAGGAAGAAAATCTTTCTCATAACGGTCTTTGCTGGGTTTATGATAATGCATTGGTTTATAAACATGCCCGTGTTTATGACAATGCAAAAATACGAGGCAATGCGCAAATTTGTGGTCTTGTCTATGGCAATGCTCAGGTGCATGATAAGGTGTTTATTTCTCAATATGCAAAAATTTATGACAATGCATTTGTTTATGATAGTGCGCATGTGGCTGGCTATGTTTATGGCAAGGCTCGTGTCTATGGCAATAGTCGCGTTTCAATTGAAGCCCATGTTTATGGCAATGCGCATCTTTTTCATAATAGTTATCTTTTTGAATATGCAAGGCTTTATGGCAACGCTAGAGTGTTAGGCTCTGCTTGTCTTTTTAGCACTGCGCATGTTTATGGCTATGCTGTTGTTAATAGCCGTGCCAAAATTTATGGCAAGGTTTATGACTATGCAAAAGTGAGTGGCTGTGCGCAAATTTATGGCTCTGTTTATGGTAAAGCTCAGGTTTCTCATACTATCAAGGTCTTTGGTCGTGCTTGTGGGCGTGCAAAACTGAATCGAAAAAGTGAGATAAGAGAGGTTCCCAAAAATAAGGAGGTTAATAAGAGCGATATTCTTATAGAGATTATTGATACTGAAGAATAAACAATAAATGCGGGGGGCGTTGGTTTTATACCATTTCAAAAGACAAGAGTGCAAAAAAGAAAGCCGTGCCATTTTACGTGACGCGGCTTTCATGTCTCAACTCTAATGGAGTAATAAATGCATATATACAAAACGTATTATATTACAAGCTTTGTATTCGCTTTATAAAAACTTATCCAAAATAATATAAAGGAATGATTATGAAAGCGTTCTTTTAGATCATCACATTTAAATGAAAAAACATGTTAGCTCTGTGATGGTTTAAAACCTATTCGTAACATAACAATGCCCTCATTTTTGAATTGAGTAAATTTCAAAGAAATTACATTCTAAAATCAAAACGCTTTGTAAGTTATATCAAGTCAATCAAAAGCAAGCGTTGGTTTTTAAAACAATCTCTCATAAAACAAAAAAACAGCTATAGAGCTCTCCTTTAAACATCTGCATTTAATGATGTTATCTCTCAACTTCTCTCTGCTTATGAAAAAAGGTGCCCTCATTTTTGAAGGGTCTTTAATCACTCAATCCAAATTGCATTTATTACTTTAAACCTATTATCAAAACAGCGTTTGATACGTGTTTTGCGTTCTATCATTAAAAGGATATCGCTTTCATAAGAGATAATATGGTGGCTATCTACCGTTTTCTAAATTTTTAGTAAGCGTTATAAAATCGATTGTCTTTAAATCCTTTTATGCGATTCTCAATGAGTGAAAATCTATAACCTTATAACAGCTTCAAAACGATTAATTCCTTTTTTGCTCAAAAAAGAGCAAAAGCCATATTATTCTTTACGTCTATACAATTATGTTATGATAAAAACGTCTTGTACAATTTATGAGATGTTATGACTGATAACTGCTTTGCATTTCATTTGAATGCTCTCATGTGTTATAACATTGGCATCATGATTTGCTTTTTATGCTCTGTTTATAGATGGCTATTGTTTGTAAAAAATGGTCAATTAAATTGTGCATAAAAGTGTGGATTCTTAAGTGGATTCATATAAAATAAATACATATAAGCTATTGAATATATTATATTTTTCAACATTATACGTTGTCGCTCCAATTCATGCTTCTCTTTCATTAATTCTGCTTCTAATTTCGCTCTTTCCTGACGCATATACAGATCTATCTGCTTGCCTTGTAAATCCATCTGTTGCATTTGCGCTTTTGTCGCAATGTCTTGCTGCTTTTCTTGCAAATTCATTTCCTGTTCTGGATTCATTTGCTGCTGCTGTTGTGCCATCTGTTGTTGCTGTTGGAATCTTTCACTCACGCGATTGAGTAACGACGCAGGTAGAGGCGAATAACGCAACAAATCAAGCATGATATCTGGTGTAATGGCATTTTGAAGCAACGGTAACAGCTGGGTGATAATACCGAAGGTACGTTCTTTCTCATTCGGGCTGGTCGGTGCATCATCAACAACAATATCATAATCTACACTCATCACTGCTTCACGGGTTAAGGGAATATATTGTGCATTCTCTTCCCCTGATATCCTCACCAAACGACCATCTGACAAATAATTCTGAATCAAATGGAGGATAATCTTTCCTTGCCGCTTACGATACAAACGTAAGCCATCAAACAAACAAGCAAGCAGATTGAGACTTGATTGACGCCTTTGTGCTTCAAGAATACCTGCTTGTGTCACTTCCCTTGTGCCAATAAATTCAGGTGATAAACCCGTAACCTGATTGATTGCCTCCTTTGCTTCATTAAACAGCTGGAAAAAACCTGCTGGAAACTGTGCTACAGGTTTGGGTTGGATTTTACCTTGTGCCAATGCGTTAGGTTTAGTCCATGTAAGACTGTCTGCTCTTGCAAGACTTCTTGCCGCCTCTGCCTCATTCTCAAAAGCCCCCCGCTCTGCCATGATACCACCCTTGGATTGGCTATTGAGAATATACATAATCTGACTAAAGTACTTATTTGCCCAACGTTGCGGGTCTTTTGTCGGTCGCACAACACCATAAAACTGCCGGTTGATCTTATCAAAATAACCGGTAATACACTCCCAACCCAATTGACCAGCAGGAACGAGCGGTTGATCAGGCTCTAACAAAAGCTTCCTGCCCAAAAAGGCGCGTTTCACAACCTTTTTATTGAACTGAACCCCTTGAATATCCGGCATCATACAACAAAGCTGTTCAAATTCCTCCTTGCTATAATCACGAAGTTCTCCTGTCTCTAAATCAGGTGCCTTGTAAGCGGTTTCGTGTTCAAACCAACGGCATTCAACAAGCGTGACCATTCGTCGACCGTTCTCAACATCAACGCTTTTCTCATCACTGTAATATTCAAGATCATTATGGTGCACCCCTTCATAACCAACACCATCTCGTGCCCAATCTGCATTCAGTTCTGTCCAATGGGATTTTGGAAACATTTGCCTTGCAACTTCCAAAGGCTTGCGGTCAACATACCACATCCGTTGCGCATCGGTTAAATTTGGTTGAACAGAGGCACTGTCCCAAACCATTTTCAACGGGTCTAAACGCGTGATAACCGGCTCCCCATCAGGATTATTCTCATAATCAAGCCGTGTATCGGTCCACCCCATTCCACAAATGACAGCATCCTGAAAAGCATCGGAATCGGCATATTCTGCGTGTGCCATATCACGAAACCATTCCGCTGCTCCGGTAAGCAGTTCACTTGGCAACGCCTTGCCTATTTGTCTCGGAATAAACTGCACTTCTCGTTTGTTATTGCGTTCAGAGCCTACAACTGCATTCACAAGCGGGGCAATCCGGTTAAAGGTCATAACAGGGCGGCGTTGCTCTTTTAAAACCGATAAGTCCTTCTCATTCCACTGATCACCATTGTAGAAAGCAAAATCTTCACGCGCATGTTCACGCCATTTATTCACATGCTCTAAATCTTCTTTGTACCAACTGACAAGCTTGCGAAACAAACAGTCACTGGACAGATCAGAAGCCTTGCCGTCTTCCTGCTTTAAACGCTCGTCATCTTGATCTTGCATCATTCTGCCATCCATGAGGTGCTCTCATATTCTCTTTTACTACTATAGGCTGCTCGTTTCTGTCTTTCTGGTGGTGGTTCATAAGCAACACACATTAAGCCAAAGGCATCTGCCCCATGACTTGCCCAATCATGCTCTGCGCCCAAACCAATATTGCGCTTCTCATCCCATTTCTCGTGATACCAATTCAGTGCTTTGCGCCCTGCTACGGTCGTCTCTTCATTAAACCAAATTGACGGTAATATCCGTCGCACTGCCTCTATACGCATCTTTACAGCACCGGCTCCCTGATTGGGAATAACCTGCGTTTCAAAACCGGCATCATTCAAGGCGCTCTCAAAACTCACATTATGCACACGGTCTCTTGTCGCACCATCATGGGGTAACACCATCAACGCCTTCTCATAGCCATTTTGACGCAACCAGCCTATGTGTTCCGATAACGGCTGCCCCTGTGCTTCGTAATAATCAAGGACCCTGATCTCACGACCTACAAACTGTGCTATCCAGATTGCCGTCGCATCTGCCTTGGCGCCCGTGCCGCCAATATCCCAAAAAGCGCGTATTTGCATCAATAAGACATTGATTTATAATAATAATTCACTGTTTTGCATGTTGAATGAGACCCCCGAATATTCTAAGATTCTCTCATCTCAAACCTGCTTATGCTGAATCAATCAAAATCATCCCCTTGCACGTCACAAGTGGGATTAACGTGTGGATAGAAAACATTTAGAAAGGAGTAAAAATGCCTTTAATGAATCGTCTTAATGCAAGGGCTGTCGCAACATTGGGGGCTGGCAAATATAATGATGGTGCCGGCTTGGTACTTCATAAGCGTAAAGATGGGGGTGCTCAATGGATTTATCGATATACCATTCACGGGCGGCGTCGTGAGATGGGCTTGGGTGCTTTAAGAGATGTCTCTTTAAAACAAGCCCGTGAATTGGCAACCCAATGGCGTTTTGTTATTCGTGATGGTCGTGACCCCATTAAAGAACGTGAGAAACAAAAACGTGAGGCAATGCGTAATCTCCATTATTTAAAAGATATTGCTTTGGATGCTTTTGAAAGTCGTAAAGCAGAATTAAAAGGAGATGGTAAAAATGGTGAGTGGTTTTCACCTTTAAAACTTCATATTCTCCCTAAATTAGGTTGTCTACCCGTTTCAGAGATTACACAAACCGATATACGCAATACGCTTGCCCCCATTTGGCATACAAAAGCTGGAGCAGCCCGTGCTGCACTAAATCGTCTTAATATTTGCCTCAAACATGCTGCTGCATTGGGTTTAGATGTGGATCTACAAGCAACAGAAAAAGCAAAAGCTCTTTTAGGCAAACAACGCCATAAAATGCAAAATAGACCAGCAATGGATTGGAGAGATGTTCCGTTTTTTTATAAAACACTTTGCAAAACACCAACCCTAACACAATTGGCTTTGCGTCTGCTTATTCTGACAGGCGTTCGTACCTATCCTTTGCGTCATATCCATAAAGATCAGATTGAAGATGATATATGGACTATCCCAGCTGAAAATATGAAAGGAAGGCGTGATACAACAAAAGAATTTCGCGTGCCTCTATCAACAGAGGCATTGGAAATTTTGAAACAAGCGCGCTTGTTGTCGCGTAATGATTTCTTTTTCTCTGCAACCGGTCGCGGTCCCCTTGCTGTTAAGTGCATGTCACATTACATGCAAAGAACTGGACTTGATGCTTGCCCTCATGGATTTCGATCTAGTTTACGAGATTGGCTAGCAGAAACAACCGATGCCCCTTTTGAGGTAGCAGAAACCATTCTAGGTCATGTGGTCGGTGGACAAGTAGAGCGTGCTTACCGTCGTACTGATTATTTAGAACAGCGCCGTGTTTATATGGATAAATGGGCTGCCTATGTTACGGGGCAATCTTAAAATATGGGGTCTTGTACCCCATTTTTACTTCATTATCTGTGGATAACTTTCTCTCTTCGTTTACTCATTTTTGCTCAATAAGATTCATAAATTATCAAATGAGAAAATACATCATAAAGTACTGTTTTTTATGATTAAACTTACTTTCAAATCTCAATAAAATATGGTTAATAAATACTTATGATTTGTTACTATTTTTAGATTGAAAGGATTTAGTTATGACTGAACATGATGTTCTTCTTACAGACCGTGAAAGTGCAAAATTATTGCATATAAGCGTTTCAACATTCCGTCGCCATGTCACCAATGGAGCTTTACCAAAGCCCTTAAAATTTGGTTCTTTATCACGTTGGTTAAAATCGGATCTGTTGAATGTGATTGAAAAAGCCAAAACGCAACGTCAACATCTCAGTGATGTGGCATAAAAAAACCTTGTCACGTAAGGACGGACAAGGCTTTCTCAAATTATCGTAAATTGAAAATAGCAAAAACCGTCCTGTGACGCAACGTCTAAGGATGCGAAAATGTATCATTTTATAAATGCTCGGGGCATTACAAATGCCTTGCGGGGTGTCTGGTATGGTGCTTATGGACTTGCTCGCTGCCCTGCTCATGATGATCAAGTGCCTAGTTTATCCCTTGCCAATGGAAATGATGGGCGTCTCTTGCTTTATTGTTATGCCGGCTGCTCTTTTAAAGAGATCTTACAAGCTCTTAAGAACATTGGTCTTATCAATACACAAACATGTTTTGATAAAACTTATGATTATAGGTTGTCTCTCTCAAAACAGTTTTGTTGTGAAGATAACAAGGCAAAACAGAAAGCAGAGAGAGCACAAAAGATTTGGAAGCAAAGTCAACCAATTAAAGGGACCATAGCAGAGCTTTATTTACGCAAGCGTGGTATCACTTGTAACTTGCCCCCCTAGTTTACGCTTTCATAGCAAATGCCCCCATCCCTCTGGGAAAGCCATCCCCGCGTTGGTTGCTCTCGTTGAGGGTGGTGGCTCCTTTGCAATCCATAGAACCTTTTTACAAGACAATGGATGCTTGCTGCCCGTGCTTATCGCCAAGGCTTTGAAGTCTTGATGATGCAAGCTCCCGAAGGAGCTGATTTTAATGATTTTTTACCCTTTGAAAGGAATATCTTATGGACCACAAAAATAAAACTGATTTAACCAATAAAAATGGCAATACTTCTTTAAATGATACTGATAACGATAACACCCCTGTCTCTTTAAAGGAGCATCCCTGTTTACAAGCCATCCCTTATGAACAGGCTTTGCAACAAATGGGCTGGGGTGAATTAAAACCGATTAACACCGCTCTTTTACCGGTCGAGCCTTTTCATGCTACACAAGTTCCATTGGTCTTGGGAAGGTATATTTATGATATTGCTAACCATCAACAATCCCCTGTCGATTTTGTGGCTGTCTCTGCTATCTGTGCTTTAGCAACCGTGATTGGCAATGGGGTTCGTATCGCTCCAAAACAGCATAGTAATAATTGGAAGATTGTTCCTAATCTATGGGGGATGATTATTGGTCAACCTTCTGCACGAAAAACACCTGCCATGCAAGCCGCTTTAACACCTATCGCTCACCTGCAAAAAGAATGGTATCAAGAATGGAAAAAACAAAAAAAACGTGCAAAAATTAAAGAAATCCTTGAGGAGCTCAATCAGAAAGAAAAGAGAAAACAAGCTTCTAAAGCTCTTAAAAAAGGAGATTCTGAGGCTGCCAATGCTCTTTTGTCGGAAACCCTTTCTAAAGACAATGAAAAAGATGATTGCCTCTCTCGCTTTATTGTCAATGATGTGACCGTCGAAAAGCTTGGGGAATTACTCAATGAAAACCCGCGAGGATTATTGATGGTTCGTGATGAACTTTCTGGTTTTTTAGCAAACTTGGAACTTAAGGAATATCAAACAGACCGTGGGTTTTATTTACAAGTTTTTAATGGGGATCAACTCTATACCTATGACCGTATTGGACGTGGAACGATTCATATTCCCAATGTAATGCTTTCAATGATTGGGGGAATACAACCTTCTCGGATTATTCCTATCATTCAGGCAATGCTTTCTGGAAAAGCAGATGACGGTTTATTGCAACGGTTTCAAATGATGGTGTGGCCGGATGAAAACCAAGAGTGGGAATGGAAAGATAAAAATCCCAATCAAGAAGCCTATCAAGAATATGAAAAGGTGCTTCGTTCTTTTTATGACAAACCCTTGGGATCACCTAAGCACCCACGGATCATGCGCTTTGCTGCTAATGCTCAAGAATTGTTTCGTGAATGGTGGGAAAATCATCATAAAGAAATCAAGGAAAGCAAAGTTTCTGTCTCTTACCAAGCGCATCTTTTAAAAATGCCAAAAACCATAGCAAGCCTTGCCCTCATTATCGAACTTGTTGAGGATGGGCGTTTTGAGATCACTTTGCCTTCTCTCTCAACAGCCTTGCGTTGGTCAAACTATCTGTTAAGCCATGCGAAACGGTTTTATACTGCGGGCGATATCTTGGTAAAGGAGCGTGCAAATTTGATTATAGAGCGCTGTAATTGCTTACCTGAGGTTTTTACTGCTCGTGATATCTACAGACGCTGCTGGGCGCATTTAAAAGACAAGGAAGCGGTCAAACAAGCTTTAGAGCTTTTATGCCATACAAACCACATTCGCAAAAAGTTTATAACCCATCAGACAAGTAAATCGAGTACCTACTATGAATGGCATCCTTTGGTAAAAAACGAGAATGCAAGGCAATAAAGCGAATGAACAAAAGATGATTTTAAAGAGTGCTGGCAAAAGAGAAAGATATGACCTGAATGAATAACCATAACTCAGGTCATATTCTTGTCGGTCGTTGTCGGTTGATTTACCCCCCTCATTTTAAAAAACACCTTTTAGCAAAAAGTAAAAAACATTACATTTCAATATGTTATGATATTTTTACAAAAAAACCATCCCAATAAGATGATCTGTATAGAGAATTAATGGGAATAATTGATCAAAACTTGTCTGTATTTGTCTAAAAATTGAACTGACACCATTTATGATTTTTGTGATCATAAAACACTTCAAACTATTTATTTTGATCTCTTAAAATACATATCGAATTTGTTTTTATTAACACAAAAACGAATAGTAAATTTTACTACTTTGCTGTTTATAGGCTGTTTATAATTGCAACTTGTTAAATTTTTTTGAGGGAATTGATAGGTTTTCGCGCCATTTTGGTTTATTGGGTACTCGATATTTGTTCTAAATGTATTTATAAAACGCCATTACGATTCTTACGATGTTAATGAGTCAATGTCATAAGGCAATGGAGTTTATTGAATAATGTCTCAAACCCTCAATTTTGATAATAAACAATCCTCTTTACGCGCTCTCTTACAGTCTTATCGTAATAAAGCACAATCGCCCCGTGAATTAGGAACTCTTTTCGAAAACCTTGTCATGGCTTATTTGACCCATGACCCGCTGCAATGCCAAGAATACGAAAAGGTTCAAACCTATTGCGATTGGGCTAAAGAGCGTGATGAAGATGGTCGTGATATTGGAATTGATTTGGTTGCTAAAATCCGTGATCAAGAAAGCTATGCTGCCATCCAATGCAAATGCTATGACGCCTCTTATTGCATTAAAAAAGAAGATATTGATAGCTTTATTGCTGCCTCTGGAAAAAAGATCTTCTCCCGTCGCATTCTTATTGACAGCACTGAAAGTGATTGGAGTGATAATGCTTCTCATACCTGTGAAGGACAAGAAATCCGTATTCAACAGATTAATCTGTTTGATCTCGAAAACAGTCAAATCGATTGGAGTGCCTTTGAAGAAAAAGGGGATGTTGTTCTTAAAGAGCAAAAGAAGAAAAAGCTTTTAGATCATCAGATAGAAGCACTGGACGCTGTTTGTGAGGGTTTAAAAGAAGCAGACCGTGGCAAGCTGATTATGGCTTGTGGAACAGGTAAAACATTTACAAGTCTTAAGATAGCAGAAACTCTTGCTGGTCAAGGCAAGCGTGTTTTGTTTTTGGTACCTTCTCTTGCTCTTATGTCACAAACCATCAGAGAATGGACAAGCGATACACAAGTTCCGTTGCGTTCCTTTGCTGTGTGTTCTGATACACAAGTTGGCAAGCGGCGTAAAAACCAAGAGGATGCTGCTGATTTTAACGCATCTGATCTTGTCCTACCTGCTACAACAGATGCAAAAGAGCTTGCTAGCAAAGCCAATAAAATTTCATCTGATGTGATGACTGTGGTGTTTTCGACTTATCATTCCATCCAAGTGATATCCGATGCACAAAAGAACTATGATTTACCTGAATTTGATCTAATCATTTGCGATGAAGCCCATAGGACAACGGGCGCTGTATTGGGTACAGACAACAGTGAATCAGAGTTTGTTAAGGTTCATGATAACAGCATTGTTCAGGGCAAAAAACGTCTCTACATGACCGCAACTCCAAAGATCTTTACGGATAATGCCAAGAAACAAGCCAATGAGATTAATGCCGTGCTGGCTTCTATGGATGATGAAGAGCTCTATGGAAAAACCCTTTACACTTATACCTTCTCAAAAGCCGTTCAGAATGATCTTTTAGCACCTTATAAGATTATTGTCTTGGGTGTGAATGAAGAAGCAGTCGCTCAATCCATTCAACATCTTATGACCGATGATAATTATGAACTTATTCTTGATGATAAGACCAAGATTGTAGGCTGTTATCAAGCTCTCAGTAAAATCGATTTGAAGGTTGATTTAAGTGATGACCCTAACCCCATGCGGAGGGCTTTGGCTTTTTGTAAAGATATTAAAACCTCTGAACGCATTCGTGATACCTTCAATTCTGAAGAAATTCAGGATGAATTACGGACTCTTTATGAAAGCTATAAAAAGACCTCCCCTCTTCATTGTAAGTTTGAACATATTGACGGAAAACAAAGTGCAAAAAAACGTAATCAAGTCCTTGATTGGTTAAAGGAAGATGCGGGGGGAAATACCTGCCGTGTGTTAAGCAATGTTCGTTGTCTTTCTGAAGGTGTGGATGTTCCTGCTCTTGATGCGGTGATGTTTTTACACCCGCGCAAAAGTCACGTCGATGTGATACAAGCGGTGGGACGTATCATGCGCCGTGCCAAAGGCAAAAAAAGAGGCTATATCATTCTACCGGTTGGCGTCCCTGCGAGGATTTCTGCTGAACAGGCTTTAAGACACAACAAGAGATACAAGGTTGTCTGGCAAGTAATCAATGCCTTACTTGCCCATGATGAGAATTTTGAGATAACCCTGAACCAGATGATTTTAGGACAAGATGTAAGTCATACCCTAGAGATTCTTGCCTTAGACAGTATGACTGCGGTTGAGGATAAAATCTCACTCTATGAAAAATCAGAAAGTGTGGGATTAAAGATAGGAAAACCCGCCTATGAACCTGCTCAAAGTGTTGGAGTACAAACAAGATTACCCTTTTTTAAAGAGTTCCGTAATGCTCTGATAACCCTTTTAACGAAGAAATTTGCCATTACGGATTATTGGGAAAACTGGGCTGGCAATGTTGCTGAGATTGCGCAAAATCATATCAATCGCCTGCAAAACATGCTTGCTGATGAAAAGAGTGAAGCCTTTCATGCCTTTCATGCGTTTCACGAGGAATTACAAAACAACTTAAACAGTGATATCAAGCAAGAGGAAGCTGTTGAGATGCTCGCGCAGCATCTTGTCACGCGTCCTGTGTTTGAAGCTTTGTTTGATGGCAATCAATTTGTCCAAAATAATGCCATCTCGCAAGCAATGGAAAAGATCTTAAAGGAATTAGACAAGACAAATATTGAAGAAGAGTCGAAGGATCTTAAAGAATTCTATGACAGTGTAAAATTACGTGCCTCTGGGATTACGACCCCGCAAGCAAGACAAAACCTCATCATCACTCTTTATGAAAGTTTCTTTGCCAAGGCGTTCAAAAAGATAACGGATAGGCTTGGCATTGTTTATACCCCTGTTGAGGTTGTGGATTTTATTATTCATTCGGTTGATGATGTTTTACGCAAGGAATTTGGCAAGAGCTTGGGTTCACGGGGTGTTTCTATCCTTGACCCCTTTACGGGAACAGGTACCTTTATCACAAGGCTTTTGCAATCTGATCTGATAAAACCAGAGGATATGGAATATAAATTCCGTCATGATATCCATGCCAATGAGATTGTTCTTTTAGCTTATTATATTGCTGCCATTAATATTGAATCGACTTATCATAGTCTTATGAAAGGAGATTATATTCCCTTTAAGCATATTGGTTTAACCGATACGTTTCAGATGGTTGAAAAGCAAGATCTGATGAAGGGTTTACTAGAGGAAAACAGCGCCTATTTAGAACTTCAGAAAAATCTGAATATTGAAGTTATCTTTGGCAATCCTCCTTATTCCGTAGGGCAAAAGAATGAGAATGATAATGCCAAGAACACTCCTTATCCACTTTTAGATAACCGTATTCGTGAAACCTATGCTGCTCACTCAAAAGCAACTAATATACGGGCGCTTTATGATAGTTATATTCGTGCCATTCGCTGGGCAAGTGACCGTATTGATAATGCTGGGGTTATCGGTTTTGTTTCTGGTTCTGGTTATATGGAAAAGTTAACAATGAATACCTTGCGACAATCTTTAACCAAGGAATTTACCAGTATTTATGTGCTTAATTTACGAGGAGATATTCGCAAAAACATGTTAAGCGGTGGTCGAGCTCAAGAAGGCGAAAATGTTTTTGGTAATGGTAGTATGACCGGTATTGCCGTAACATTATTTATCAAAAATCCCAATGTTTCTGGAGATTGCAAAATTTACTATCATGATATTGGTAATAATCTTACGACAGAAAAGAAACTGTCTGTACTCAAGTCCTTTGGTAGCATTGGTGGTATTACGCAAAAACAAGAATGGAAAATCATTACACCAGACGAACACGGAGATTGGATAAATCAACGTGATGACAGTTTTAAAACATTCCTAGCTATAGGTGTTAAAAAGGGGCATGATAAAAAGCTCTTTGAGACTTATTCTTGTGGTCTAAAAACCAATCGTGATGCGTGGGTATATAACTCAAGTCGTGAATCTTTAGCAAACAATATGAAGAATACGATTACGTTCTATAATAGCGAAGTAAAACGTTTTAATAAAACCTATATACATTCTGACCGTAGAACACGTATCAATGCTATAAACAATTTTGTTAATTCGGATGCAAAAAAAATTAGTTGGAGTCGTGCACTGAAACAAGAGTTGGTAAAAGGAAAAGTTTTTGAATTTGAAGAAGTAGATCTCACACAAAGTTCGTATCGTCCTTTTACACGACAATGGCTTTATTATAATCGTACTTTCAATGAAATGGTTTATCAAATGCCGCGTATATTCCCGATAGGAAAAGCCGTTGATAATAAGGTGATACAAGTTACAGGTTTAGGAGCACGAAGTGGCTTTTCTGTTTTGATGAGTCAAAATTTACCTGATTACTATGCAATAGATACTAGCCAATGCTTTCCACGCTATATTTATGAAGATGTTACGGTTTTAAAAGATAAAAACAAAAAACAAACTCATTTATTTACAAATTCTACAGAAGAAACCAAAGCTGCTGATTTACAACGCCATGATGCCATTACTGATGAGGGACTAGCACATTTTAAAACAGCTTATCCTAATGAGAACATCACTAAAGATGATATCTTCTATTATGTTTACGGTCTCTTGCATTCAGAAGATTACCGTGCTCGCTATGCTGATAATTTAGTGAAAGAACTCCCTCGCATCCCTTGCGTAAAGAGCGCTGAAGATTTCTGGGCATTCGTTAATGCGGGTCGTGAATTAGGCAATTTACACGTCAATTATGAAACGGTAGAGCCTTATCCTGTGACCTTTAAAAAAGGCAATCCAAAACTTACAGATATCTCTAATCCTGAGAAATTTTATTACGTTACAGAAATGAAATTTGCAAAAATCAAGAATAGTAAGGAAAAGGATAAAACTACTGTTATTTACAATAGCAATATCACGATAACAGATATACCTAAGGAAGCTTATGAGTATATCGTGAATGGTAAATCTGCTCTTGAATGGGTTATGGGGCGTCAATGTGTAAAGGCTGATAAAAAGAGTGGCATTGTTAATGATGCCAATCGCTATGCTATTGAGACCGTTGGAAACCCTGCTTATCCATTGGAATTATTCCAAAGGGTTATTACGGTAAGTTTAGAAACAATGAAGATTGTTAAGAAACTACCAAATCTAGAATTAAGAGAAACTGAATAGACTTAAGACTTATGAAGCATGCCAATCTCATAAGGGTATAGATCTTATAATCATCATCTATATTCTCTTATTAGCTTGCTTATGTACAATCTTAAAAGGAATGATTTACCATGCGCTATTCTAAAAAGAGAAGCCTTGCACTTTTAGACACTCTCATATTGCCTTTAAAAGATTATATCGCAATCTCAAATGATGCCTTTCATATCTCTTAAGTTCTCTTTAAAGAGAATTATGCGTATGAATAGGTTGTCTTTATCAATAGAGATTGTTTTTTGAACAATTGATAAGACTTAATATATTGGAATATAATGTTTTTTATCTTTTTAGTGTTTTTTTCTTTACAACACAAAGTTTCAAAACTCAAAACCCCATTCAAATTGATAAGTTACTCTTTATAACATGCTTCATAACCATTTCTTGTCTTTTGAAAGGCTTTAAAGGATTATATACCCTCTCATAAAACATGATTTAATTATTCATTAAAATCATAAATGCTGTCTGTTCAATTTTTAGACAGATACTGACAGGTTTTATTCAATTGATATCATTAATTGTCTATATAAATCATCTTATTGGGATGGTTTTTTTCTCAAAACTTACTAACATATTGAAATATAATGTTTTTTACTTTTATCGAAAAGTTTTTTTAAAAATGAGGGGGTAAAATAACTGCTAATCACTGACAAGAGACAAAAGCCCATAAAAAGGTATTTTGATAATGATATAAGAATTCAAAATGTTTTTATAACAAATCAAAACCGCATGATCATATTATCCTTGTTTTATGAAAATGATGCGGTGGCTATAGAGAATGAATCAAAACAATAGATTTGAATCAAAAGCGCTGATTATAAAGACGCGGTCTCTATAAAGCTGTTTAAATTACAAACCTCTTATAAAAAATTCACAAAAATATTCACAAATTATCTCATAAAAATAATGATGCGTTATAAAGTTAAAAATAGGCATTATGAGAGCGTTTTTAGTTATTATGATGTTTAAAAGAGAAAAATAACGCAATTGCGTAATATAGAGTCAAATAGATGCAATAAAACAGAAAATATTCATAAGCATATGACGCATATTTATACATAATGGTATAAAAAATAATTATAAAAAACACAAAAAATAATAAAAGATAGTTGACAATAAATACGTATTTTGTTATATAAATACTCAAGTGATTGAAAAACACTGAAACAGTAAGCGAATGGATCACGTAAGATCTTTTCCATACTTTTTAAAAACTGGCTGTCTTTTATGCTCTTGTTAGTATATTAAGATTCTGTCGGGTGTGCTTACACCATACAATACCCTTATTAGGGAAAAGTGTAAGCAACGGACTTACTGCCGTGTTTTTCAACACCCGATGCCCTTATAGGGTTGTTAATGAAAAACATCTAATCAGTAAGGATTTAATTATGAAATCTACAGTTAAAAACACCCCCGTTATCTCATCCAAAAAATATGAATTCACATATGATATGCAATGCGTCAATGGTCACTTATTATACCGTATACGTGCTTTAAAAGACTTTGCTGATGTCAAAAAAGGTGACCTTGGGGGGTATATCGAAAAGGAAAGTAACCTCTCTCATGATGGGGACTGCTGGGTTTATGATCAGGCTCGTGTCTTTGAAAAGGCTCGTGTTTTTGGAAATGCAAAAATAAAAGGTTATTTTGTCGACGTTTATGGCAAGGCAAAAATTTATGGAAATGCGATTTTCGAAGGTCGTACAATAAAAGGCAATGCAAAACTTTATGGCAATGCCCATGTGCAAAATGCTGTTGCAATTGAAGGGAATGCAAAAATTTATGATAACGCCTCTGTAACGAATTATGCCCATGTTTCTGATGATGCTGTCATATGTGATAATGCCCATGTCGGTGGCAATGCAAAAATAAGTGGCGCTTCTCACATTTGTGATGATTCCCGTGTCTTTGATGATGCCGTGGTTTGTGGGGCTCTTATCTCAGGCAATTCTTATGTACATAGTGCCGCCTCTTTAACTTCTGATGATCATATTTGGGACGAGGCATATCCCGAATTGGGTAGTGAAGATGATTACTATCGTCACGAATATTATGATGATTATGGTTATGATGATGATTACGAATATGATTGCAATTCTGAAGATGAAAATCAAGCTGCATAAATAACACCGCGGGTGCGGCGGGGGCGCCCCTCTCTAGACTTCATTCAAATTTTATTGATTATTAAGATTGGGAACTTACCTATGACCACTATAAATGTATCTAAAATTGTATCCAAAAAATATGAATTAACAAATGAAACCCGTGTATGTGCTAATAGCACCCTTTATCGCATTCGGGCTTTAAGAGACTTTGATGATATTAAAATTGGAGAGTTAGGTGGCTTTATTGAAAACGAAGATAACCTCTCTCATGATGGCAATTGCTGGGTTGGTAACGAGGCATGTGTGTATAATAATGCCCATGTTTCTGATAATGCGAAAATTTTCAATTATGCTAGTGTTTTCGATAATGCAACGGTCTGTGACAATGCTAAAGTTTTTGATTTTGCAAGTATTTATGACAATGCAAAAATTTATGATAATGCCTTGGTTTATGGGGATGCTTTTGTTTACAAATATGCCCATGTTTTTGAGAATGCTGCTGTATGTGATAAGGCTGTTATAAGAGATAAGGCAAAAGTTTATGGTAATGCCTTTGTGAGTTGGTATACCCGTATTGAAGGCAATACAAAGCTCTCCTGTGTATCTAAACCTTGTGACAATGTTTGTGTTGATTTACCCATAACAAAAAAATATGAATTAACAAATGAAAGCTGCATTCGTGATGGGGTTACTTTACACCGCATTCGCGCATTAAGAGATTTTGATGATGTCAAGGCTGGTCAATTGGGTGGTTTTATCGAAAATGAAAGCAATTTATCCCATGATGGCAATTGCTGGGTTTATGATAATGCTACCGTTTCTCGTGATGCCCGTGTGTATGAAAATGCAAAAATATATGGCAATGCCCTTATTAATAGAAATGCTTGTGTTTATGGCAATGCCGTGGTTCGTGATAAGGCATGGGTTTTTGGAGGCAATGCCCATGTTTATGACAATGCGCAAATTTATGACAATGCTATAGTGCGTGGTCAAGTTTATGGCAATGCCATGGTTTGTAATAAAGCCAATATCCTTTATGAGGCAAAAATTTATGAGAATGCAAAAATTTCTCATAATGCGTATGTGAGTGGTTTTATTTATGGAAATGCAAAAATCTCAGGTTCTGCTCGTATTGATTGGTATGCTCGTGTTTATGATGATGCTTTCATTGATAATAACGCATATGTTTGTTATTTAATAAAAATTTCAGGCAATGCCGTGGTTAATGGCAATCAAAAAATTTATGAAGATATTGGTAAAATAACAAAACCATAAATAAAGCAACGTAAATAACAGGCGTTGCGGGGGCGCCTGCTTTCCAAATCTTTCATTTCAAATCTCATATTCTATAAGGATTGTTCCTATGCAAAAGAAATTTGCACTTACAAATGAAACGCGTCTCTTTGCTAATCACATACTTTATCGCATTCAGGCTTTAAAAAGCTTTTCTGATGTCAAGGCTGGTCAACTGGGCGGCTTTATCGAAGATGAGAGTAACCTTTCTCATGATGGCAATTGCTGGGTTTATGGTAATGCTCTGGTTTTAAACTCCGGTCGTGTTTATGAGAATGCTAGGGTCTATCATAACGCTATTATTGCTGGTTATGTCTATGGCAATGCAATCGTTCTTGGTAAATCGATCATTTATGACCATGCCCATGTCTATGGCAATGCACAAATTTATGATCACGCCCGTATCGTCAATCATGTTCATATTTATGAGAATGCTCATAGTCACGGCATTGTTATGATTTTAGAAAAGACTCGTGATGATATTGAAACAAGGTCTTATATCGAATTGCTTTCCAATAATGAAATAAAAATCATCTGGCTGCGTAATAAAGCCTTTTTAAACATTTAGAGCGCCGCGGCGGTCACTCCATTTTTCCAATATTTTCCATGCAACTTTTTTCACAAGAGAGATTGTGAGGGGTCTTATGATGTCCAAAAAATACAAACTAACTAATGAAACAAAACAACTGAAAGATAAAATTACACAAAAAATTACAACGCTTTATCGCATTCAGGCTTTAAAAAGCTTTTCTGATGTCAAGGCTGGTCAACTGGGCGGTTTTATTGAAAAGGAAGAAAATCTTTCTCATAACGGTCTTTGCTGGGTTTATGATGATGCATTGGTTTATAAACATGCCCGTGTTTATGACAATGCAAAAATACGAGGCAATGCGCAAATTTGTGGTCTTGTCTATGGCAATGCTCAGGTGCATGATAAGGTATTTATTTCTCAATATGCAAAAATTTATGACAATGCATTTGTTTATGATAGTGCGCATGTGGCTGGCTATGTTTATGGCAAGGCTCGTGTCTATGGCAATAGTCGCGTTTCAATTGAAGCCCATGTTTATGGCAATGCGCATCTTTTTCATAATAGTTATCTTTTTGAATATGCAAGGCTTTATGGCAACGCTAGGGTGTTAGGCTCTGCTTGTCTTTTTAGCACTGCGCATGTTTATGGCTATGCTGTTGTTAATAGCCGTGCAAAGATTTATGGCAAGGTTTATGATTATGCAAAAGTGAGTGGCTGTGCACAAATTTATGGCTCTGTTTATGGAAAAGCTCAGGTTTCTCATACTATCAAGGTCTTTGGTCGTGCTTGTGGGCGTGCAAAACTGAATCGAAAAAGTGAGATAAGAGAGGTTCCAAAAAATAAGGAGGTTAATAAGAGCGATATTCTTATCGAGATTGTTGATACTGAAGAATAAATACCAAATGCGGGGGGCGTTGGTTTCATGCCATTTCAAAAGACAAGAGTGCAAAAAAGAAAGCCGTGCCATTTTTACGTGACGCGGCTTTATGAATGAATATATTAAGGAACTCTATAAAAGAAATTGATAGCAAGTGGCTATATACAAAATGTATTATATTGCAAGCTTTGTATTCGCTTTATAAAAACTTATCCAAAATAATATAAAGGAATGATTATGAAAGCGTTCTTTTAGATTATCACATTTAAAAGCCTATTAGCTTTGTGATGGTTTAAAACCTATTCATAACAATGCCCTCATTTTTAAAGCGGTTAATTTGTAAGAAAGCACCTTCTCAAAACGCTTTGTAAAGTTATATCAACTCTCAACTTCTCTCTGCTTATGAAAAAAGATGCCTTCATTTTTGAGGAGTCCTTAATCACTCAATTCAAATTGCATTTATTACTTTAACCGTATTATCAAAACAGCTTTTGAAACGTGTTTTGCATTCTATCATTAAAAGCATATAGTTTTAACAATGCGATTTATTATGATAAAAACGTCTTGTAAAATTTATGACCTGTTATGAATGATAACTGCTTTGCATTTCATTTGAATGCTCTCATCTGTTATAATATTGGCATCATGACTTGCTTTTTATGCTCTGTTTATAGATGGCTATTGTTTGTAAAAAATGTTCAATTGAATCGTGCATAAAAGTATGGATTCTTATGGGGATTCAAATAAAATAATTACACTCAAGCTATTGACTTTATTGTATTTTTTGTTACAATATCTTATTTTGCATCAAAGGGTCACGAGAAACACGCCCTATTCGCCCCTCCTGCTCGGCTGCCAACATCTCTTTTTGAAAGTAAGCGCCCTGAACGGCTTTGAGATAATTCCCTTCCCAAATATGCTTATAGCTCTCTGGACGATTTCTTAGATCATCCAACCGCGCTTCATTCAAAATCTTTGGAAACTTTGGATTATCTGACCAGTTAATCTCAACACGCTTAATTGCCTCATTATCAGAAAAGCGAAACCGCTTCTCAACAGGAGCATTCTCACGCAATGGATTCCATGTAACCCATAACTCTGCACGCCATCCCTCACCTTCCTCACGTAAAGTCGGTATTAGCGTTTGCCAAGCCGTTTCCGTAACAGGCTCTGCTTCATCAACCCAACAAAGCAAAATACGCCCCATCGACTTAATGCTTGCTATATTACGGTCAAGACCTGAAAACTGAAAGGCGATACGACCATCACGAGACTTAATTGAAGACTCCCCAACCTTATAATAGTCCTTTAAGAAATCATGGGCTTCAATAGCGCGTTTGATCTCCTCCAAAGAACTTTCTGCGAGCGAATTCTGAAATTGACGTGCACAAAGGATAGTCCCCGATATCCCTCCCATACCAAATTGATAGCCCTTTAAAGCCGCCATCAAGGCAAATGATCTTGTCTTGCCTGAACCCCGCCCTCCCCAAGCCGCACGCACTGCTGCCGTGCCTGAAAAGATTGGTATCAGTTTTGGTACTATCTTAATCTGTCTTATCGTCATCGATTAAAGGAGCGATTTCAACACGCCCTATGATCTTTACTGCTCCGCCGTCCTCACCAGTAACCTGTAAAGGCAACACCTTGCCAAGCAGTGCTAAATAAGCAGCGGGGCAATCCATTGCTTGCTTTTCCAAATAAGAGATTAAACCCTCATTGCCTATTTTATTGCCGGCATTTTCAGCAGCCCTCACCACTGCCTCTTTTAAAATGCGGGTCATTTTATTGGGAACGCCTTTAACACGCCCTATCCCAGCTCTAGGTGGTATCCATTTTCTTTTGACTGCTGGAGTTGGCTCTGTATTTTCTGATGTCATAAAATACTCCCTCCCGATAATAAAAAACCCCGCAAATGCGGGGATTTCCTCACTGCACTGCCCTTCGTCTAGATACAATACGACCAGTGCCGCATTTGTCATTAAATACGATTTGCAACACATTGTCAACAATAAAATAACACATATTGATATATTCAAAGGGAATCAATTATAGAGGAAAGGTAAAATTTAAATTGATTATAAGATTGAAATTTCAATGATCTCGAAAAAACAACTATTTACACTAATTTTATGCCTGCCATTATCTTTTATAATTTGCTTGATGATACTGGCTTTCAATCCCTTCGGATTAGACCACGTACACCAAGACAGATTAGCTATACCAATAGGTGTAGCATTATTATCGCATGTGGGTTATATAGGGGCACTTAAAGAAATGGGAGATCTAAGTTTAAAAGCTGAAAATATTGACAACACATTTAATGCGCTTTTGTACTGTCATTTCATAACAGTATTCTTAACAGCTATAGCGTCGTTTGGTGTAATTAATCCAATAATACTAATAGCAATTTTAGGAGTGGCAATGTTTATTGGTATAATGAAATATTTAGGACTAATTATAGCGTTCCTCTTGAGTTTAATAGCGTTGATAGCGTTGATCAAGTTTATTTGGAGAATTGTCTAACGATCAAAATGTTTCTGAAGCGCATTAAGAGCGATACGCAATGAACTCACGAGATGCGGTAGCATTTGATCTTCTATAACAAGATATTGCATTGCTGCGTAAAGGTTGTACTGCCTATAAAGGCATTGCGCTTCTTTTATGACCTCTTGCACGGCTTGATAGTGATGGGTTGCTTTTTCAACCCATTGTTCAAGACTCTTTTGGTCTGAACTTGTAGACACATCATCATAAATAGCGTTTGGCAAGCCTTTTGCACAAAGATAGTCGTTTCTTATCTGGAGATATTGCTGTGCGGCGTCATACTGCTCTTGAGTCAACACGCCTTGCAAACAAAGCCGCCCGATATAGGTGCCAGAAAGTGGATTTTTTGCCTCTTGTAGCGTTAAACCAAAGCGCTTAGCACGTGTTGTTAGTGCCAAGTGATCAACAGGTTCACGCGGTGTTTTTGCTCTTGAAATGCGTCCATTTGGCTCTCTTAACTGCCCTAATTTTCTGGGGCGTCCCCTTTTTTTAGTTCTTTTCACAACACCGCCTTCTCATTAAGACAACGTATTGATTTATAATGATAATTTACTGTTTTGCATATTGAATGAGACCCCCGAATATTGTAAGATTCTCTCAATTCAAATCATATTATGTTCAATCAATTAAAGTCACTTATTTGCACGTCATAAGTGGGGTTGGTGTGTGGGTAAAAAACAGTTTAGAAAGGAGCAAAAATGCCTTTAATGAATCGTCTTAATGCAAGGGCTGTCGCAACATTGGGGGCTGGCAAATATAATGATGGTGCTGGCTTATTACTTCATAAGCGTAAAGATGGGGGTGCTCAATGGCTTTTACGTTATACCATCCACGGGCGGCGTCGTGAAATGGGATTGGGTGCTTTAAGAAATGTCTCTTTAAAAAAAGCACGTGAATTGGCAACTGAGTGGCGTTCTGTTTTACAAGAAGGTCGTGACCCCATTAAAGAACGTGAAAAGCAAAAACGTGAGGCAATGCGTAATCTTCATTATCTAAAAGATATTGCTTTGGATGCTTTTGAAAGTCGCAAAGCAGAATTAAAAGGAGATGGTAAAAATGGTGAGTGGTTTTCACCTTTAAAACTTCATATCCTCCCTAAATTAGGTTGTATGCCGGTTTCAGAAATTACACAAACCGATATACGCAATACGCTTGCTCCCATCTGGCATACAAAAGCTGGAACAGCTATACAGGCTCTTAATCGCCTCAATATTTGTTTCAAACATGCTGCTGCCTTGGGTTTGGATGTTGATTTACAGGCTACAGAAAAAGCACGCGCGCTCCTAGGAAAACAACGCCATAAAACGCAAAATAGACCTGCAATGGATTGGAAAGATATACCGGCTTTTTACAAAACACTTTGCGAAACAACAACCATGACACATCTAGCTTTGCGTTTACTTATTCTTACAGGTGTTCGTACCTATCCTTTGCGTCATATCCATAAAGATCAAGTTGAAGATGATATATGGACCATCCCTGCTGAAAATATGAAAGGAAGGCTTGATACTACAACAGAGTTTCGCGTACCTTTATCAACAGAAGCATTGGAAATTTTGAAACAAGCGCGTTTGCTGTCTCGTAATGATTTCTTCTTTTCTGCAAAAGGTCGTGGTCCCCTTGCTGATACTTGCATGTCAAAATATATGAAACAAACTGGACTTGATGCTTGTCCCCATGGTTTTCGCTCTAGTTTACGCGATTGGTTAGCTGAAACAACCGATGCCCCTTTTGAGGTCGCAGAAACCATTCTAAGTCATACCGTCGGGGGTAAAGTAGAACGTGCTTATCGTCGTACTGATTATTTAGAACAGCGCCGTGTTTATATGGATAAATGGGCGGCTTATGTCACGAGCAAATCTTAAAAGATGGGGGCTTGTACCCCATTTTTATTCCATTATCTGTGGATAACTTTCTCTCTTCGTTCTCTCATTCCGTTTCAATAAGACTCATAAATTATCAAATGAGAAAATACATCATAAAGTACTGTTTTTTATGATTAAACTTACTTTCAAATCTCAATAAAATATGGTTAATAAATACTTATGATTTGTTGCTCTTTTTAGATTGAAAGGATTTAGTTATGACTGAAAATGATGTTCTTCTTACAGACCGTGAAAGTGCACAATTATTGCATATAAGCGTTTCAACATTTCGTCGCCATGTCACCAATGGATCTTTACCAAAGCCCTTAAAATTTGGTTCTTTATCGCGTTGGTTAAAATCGGATCTGTTGAATGTGATTGAAAAAGCCAAAACGCAACGTCAACATCTCAGTGATGTGGCATAAAAAAACCTTGTCACGTAAGGACGGACAAGGCTTTCTCTTATGAACCGATAAGAAAATAGCAAAAACCGTCCTGTGACGCAACGTCTAAGGATGCGAAAAATGTATCATTTTATAAATGCTCGGGGCATTACAAATGCCTTGCGGGGTGTCTGGCATAGTGCTTATGGACTAGCCCGCTGCCCTGCCCATGATGATCAAGTGCCTAGTTTATCTCTATGTTCTTTTAAAGAGACCATAGCAGAGCTTCATTTACGCAAGCGTGGTATCACTTGTAACTTGCCTCCCTAGTTTACGCTTTCATAGCAACTGCCCCCATCCCTCTGGCAAAACCATCCCCGCGTTGGTGGCTTTAGTTGAGGGTGGTGGCTCCTTTGCAATCCATAGAACCTTTTTACAAGACAATGGATGCTTGCTGCCCGTGCTTATCGCCAAGGCTTTGAAGTCTTGATGATGCAAGCCCCCCATGGCTCTGACTTCAACATTTTATTATTAAATTATGAAAGTGAAAAACAATGACAAAACATAGTCTTGATAACAACGAAAATAGCTCTGTAAATAATACTGATAACGATAACAATCCTGTCTCTTTAAAGGAGCATCCCTGTTTACAAGCCATCCCTTATGAACAGGCTTTGCAACAAATGGGATGGGGCGAATTAAAACCGATTAACACCGCTCTTTTACCGGTCGAGCCTTTTAATATTTTACAAATGCCTTATAGACTAAGCAGATATGTTTACGATATTGCTGACCGTCAACAATCGCCTCTCGATTTTGTGGCTGTCTCTGCTATCTGTGCTTTAGCTGCTCTGATTGGCAATGGCGTGCGCATTGCTCCAAAACAGCATGATAATTGGTACATTGTTCCTAATCTATGGGGGGCTATTATTGGTAACCCTTCTACACGAAAAACACCGGCTTTGAAAACCGCTCTTCAACCCCTTGCTGATCTTCAAACAGAAGCTTTGCAAGCTTACCAACAAAAGAATAAACAAGCAGAGATTGAACAGGCTCTTGAGGCGATAAACCAAAAACAAAAGAATAAACAAGCCGGAAAAGCTTTAAAGAATGGAGATACCCAAGCTGCCCGTTCTATTTTAGCTGAAAACATAACCAAAGATAACCAGCAGGATGAGGAAAATTCACGTTTTATTGTCAATGACACAACGGTCGAAAAGCTAGGAGAATTACTCAAAGAAAATCCACGTGGGTTACTGTTAGTTCGTGATGAACTTTCTGGTTTTTTAGCAAATATGGAGCGGGTTGAATATCAATCGGAGCGGGCTTTTTATTTGGAAACCTTTAATGGGGATGGTCAATTCACCTATGACCGTATTGGACGTGAACCCTTCATATTCCCAATGCAACGCTTTCTATCATTGGAGGGATTCAACCCTTAAGGATAATGCCCCTACTTCAGGCAATGCTGTCTGGGAAAGGAGATGATGGTTTATTGCAACGGTTTCAAATGATGGTGTGGCCGGATGAAAACCAAGAGTGGGAATGGAAAGATAAAAATCCCAATCAAGAAGCCTATCAAGAATATGAAAAGGTGCTTCGTTCTTTTTATGACAAACCCTTGGGATCACCTAAGCACCCACGGATCATGCGCTTTGCTGCTAATGCTCAAGAATTGTTTCGTGAATGGTGGGAAAATCATCATAAAGAAATCAAGGAAAGCAAAGTTTCTGTCTCTTACCAAGCGCATCTTTTAAAAATGCCAAAAACCATAGCAAGCCTTGCCCTCATTATCGAACTTGTTGAGGATGGGCGTTTTGAGATCACTTTGCCTTCTCTCTCAACAGCCTTGCGTTGGTCAAACTATCTGTTAAGTCATGTAAAAAGGCTTTATGCTGCTGCGGATATACTGATAAAAGAGCGTGCAAATTTGATTATAGAGCGCTGTGAATGCTTACCTGAGGTTTTTACTGCTCGTGATATCTACAGACGCTGCTGGACGCATTTAAAGGACAAGGAAGCGGTCAAACAAGCTTTAGATGTTTTATGCCATACAAACCACATTCGCAAAAAGTTTATAACCCATCAGACAAGTAAATCGAGTACCTATTATGAATGGCATCCTTTGGTAAAAAACGAGAATGCAAGGCAATAAAGCGAATGAACAGAAGATGATTTTAAAGAGTGCTGGCAAAAGAGAAAGATATGATCTGAATGGATAGTCATAACTCAGGTCATATTCTTGTCAGTCGTTGTCGGTTGATTTACCCCCTCATTTTTAAAAAAACTTTTCGATAAAAATAAAAAACATTATATTTCAATATGTTAGTGTGTTTTGAGAAATATTCAATGCTAATAAGATGATTTATATAGACAATTAATGGGAATAATTGATCAAAACTTGTCTGTATTTGTCTAAAAATTGAACTGACACCATTTATGATTTTTGTGATCATAAAACACTTCAAACTATTTATTTTGATCTCTTAAAATACATATCGAATTTGTTTTTATTAACACAAAAACGAATAGTAAATTTTACTACTTTGCTGTTTATAGGCTGTTTATAATTGCAACTTGTTAAATTTTTTTGACGCATTTGATAGGTTTTCGCGCCATTTTGGTTTATTGGGTACTCGATATTTGTTCTAAATGTATTTATGAAACGCCATTGTGATTTTTTGAGTCTCATAAGGCAATGGAGTTTATTGAATAATGTCTCAAACCATCAATTCTGATAATAAACAATCTTCTTTACGCGCTCTCTTACAGTCTTATCGTAATAAAGCACAATCTCCTCGTGAGTTAGGTACTCTTTTCGAAAACCTTGTCATGGTTTATTTGACCCATGACCCGCTGCAATGTCAAGAATACGAAAAGGTTCAAACCTATTGCGATTGGGCTAAAGAGCGTGGTGAAGATGGTCGTGATATTGGAATTGATTTGGTCGCTAAAATCCGTGATCAGGAAAGCTATGCTGCTATCCAATGCAAATGCTATGACGCCTCTCATTGCATTAAAAAAGAAGATATTGATAGTTTTATCGCTGCCTCTGGAAAAAAGATCTTCTCTCGTCGCATTCTTATTGACAGCACTGAAAGTGATTGGAGTGATAATGCTTCTCATACCTGTGAAGGACAAGAAATCCGCATTCAACAGATTAATCTGTTTGATCTCGAAAAAAGTCAAATCGATTGGAGTGCCTTTGAAGAAAAAGGGGATGTTGTTCTTAAAGAGCAAAAGAAGAAAAAGCTTTTAGATCATCAGATAGAAGCACTGGACGCTGTTTGTGAGGGTTTAAAAGAAGCAGACCGTGGCAAGCTGATTATGGCTTGTGGAACAGGTAAAACTTTCACAAGTCTTAAGATAGCAGAAACTCTTGCTGGTCAAGGCAAGCGGGTTTTGTTTTTGGTACCTTCTCTTGCTCTTATGTCACAAACCATCAGAGAATGGACAAGCGATACACAAGTTCCGTTGCGTTCCTTTGCGGTGTGTTCTGATACACAAGTTGGCAAGCGGCGTAAAAACCAAGAGGATGCTGCTGATTTTAACGCATCTGATCTTGTCCTACCTGCTACAACAGATGCAAAAGAGCTTGCTAGCAAAGCCAATAAAATTTCATCTGATGTGATGACTGTGGTGTTTTCGACTTATCATTCCATCCAAGTGATATCCGATGCACAAAAGAACTATGATTTACCTGAATTTGATCTAATCATTTGCGATGAAGCCCATAGGACAACGGGCGCTGTATTGGGTACAGACAACAGTGAATCAGAGTTTGTTAAGGTTCATGATAACAGCATTGTTCAGGGCAAAAAACGTCTCTACATGACCGCAACTCCAAAGATCTTTACGGATAATGCCAAGAAACAAGCCAATGAGATTAATGCTGTGTTAGCATCTATGGATGATGAAGAGCTCTATGGAAAAACCCTTTATACCTATACCTTCTCAAAAGCCGTTCAGAATGACCTGTTAGCACCTTATAAGATTATTGTCTTAGGTGTGAATGAAGAAGTCGTGGCTCAATCCATTCAACATCTGATGACTGATAATAGTTATGAACTTACTCTTGATGATGAAACCAAGCTTGTAGGCTGTTATCAAGCTCTCAGTAAAATCGATTTGAAGGTTGATTTAAGTGATGACCCTAACCCCATGCGGAGGGCTTTGGCTTTTTGTAAAGATATTAAAACCTCTGAAAGTATCTGTAGAGCCTTTAATTCTGAAAAAACTAAGGAAAGATTGCGTGTTCTTTATGAGAACCGTAAAGAGACACCTCCTCTTGATTGTACCTTCAACCATATTGACGGAACTCAAAGTGCTAAAAAACGCAATGAAGCTCTTGATTGGCTAAGAGAAGATGCGGGGGAAAATGTTTGTCGTGTCTTAAGCAATGTCCGTTGTCTCTCTGAAGGTGTGGATGTTCCTGCTCTTGATGCGGTGATGTTTTTACACCCGCGCAAAAGTCATGTGGATGTGATACAAGCGGTGGGACGTATCATGCGCCGTGCCAAGGGCAAAAAGAGAGGCTATATCATTCTACCGGTTGGCGTTCCTGCGGGGATTTCTGCGGAACAGGCTCTAAGACACAACAAGAGATACAAGGTTGTCTGGCAAGTCATCAATGCCTTACTTGCCCATGATGAGAATTTTGAGATAACCCTCAACCAGATGATTTTAGGGCAAGATGTAAGTCATACCCTAGAGATTCTTGCCTTAGACAGTATGACTGCGGTTGAGGATAAAATCTCAATCTATGAGAAATCAGAAAGTATGGGACTGGAAATTGGAAAACCAGCTTATGAACCTCATCAGAGCTATAAAGTAAACAGAAACTACTCCTTTTGTTTTGAATTTCCCCATGCCCTTAAAACACTCCTTGCGAAGAAATTTGCCATTACCGATTATTGGGAAAACTGGGCTGGTAATGTTGCTGAGATTGCACAAAACCATATCAATCGTCTGCAAAACATGCTTGCTGATGAGACAAGCGAAGCACGCCATGCTTTTGAGAGCTTTTATCTCGAACTAAAAAACAATTTAAACAGTGATATTAAACAAGAGGAAGCGGTTGAGATGCTTGCACAGCATCTTGTGACGCGTCCTGTGTTTGAAGCTTTGTTTGATGGCAATCAATTTGTCCAAAACAATACCATCTCGCAAGCGATGGAAAAGATCTTAAAGGAATTAGATAAGACAAATATTGAAGAAGAGTCAAAGGACCTTAAAGAATTCTATGATAGTGTAAAATTACGTGCTTCTGGGATTACCACTCCGCAAGCAAGACAAAACCTCATCATCACTCTTTATGAAAGTTTCTTTGCCAAGGCATTTCCGCGTACGGTAGAAAAATTAGGTATTGTTTACACCCCTGTTGAGGTTGTCGATTTTATTATTCATTCGGTTAATGATGTTTTACGCAAAGAATTTGGCAAGAGCTTAGGTTCACGGGGTGTTTCTATTCTTGACCCCTTTACGGGAACAGGTACCTTTATCACAAGGCTTTTGCAATCTGATCTGATAAAACCAGAGGATATGGAATATAAGTTCCGTCATGATATCCATGCCAATGAGATTGTCCTTTTAGCTTATTACATAGCAGCGATTAATATTGAATCGACCTATCATAGTCTTATGAAAGGAGGTTATATCCCCTTTAAGCATATTGGTTTAACCGATACGTTTCAGATGGTTGAAAAACAAGATCTGATGAAGGGTTTATTAGAGGAAAACAGTGCCTATTTGGAACTTCAGAAAAAACTCAATATTGAAGTTATCTTTGGTAATCCTCCTTATTCCGTGGGGCAAAAAAGCGAAAATGACAATGCAAAAAACACTCCTTATCCACTCTTAGATAAACGTATCAGTGAGACTTATGCCGTTCAATCGGAAGTAACGAATATACGAGCACTATATGACAGTTATATTCGAGCTATTCGTTGGGCTAGTGACCGTATAAAAGACTGTGGTGTTATTGGTTTTGTTACCAATGCAAGTTTTATAGATGCAAATTCTATGGATGGTCTACGTAAATGCCTCGTTGAGGAATTTAGCAGCCTTTATATTTTCCATTTACGGGGAAATGCTCGGACTTCTGGAGAACAACGTAAGAAAGAAAGTGGTGGCATTTTTGGAGAAGGATCTCGGGCTCCCATTGCCATCTCTATTCTTGTAAAAAATCCAGAATCCAAACAGCGTGGTAAAATATATTTTCGTGATATTGGTGATTATCTCACAAGAGAAAAAAAACTCACAATAATCGAAACCTTTGGTAGTATTGAGGGTATTACACGGAGTGAACACGGTTGGAAAATTATTACACCAGACAAGCATGGTGATTGGATAAATCAACGTGATGAAAGTTTTAAAGCGTTTTTAGCCATGGGTGTTAAGGAAGGTCATGATAAAAAACTTTTTGAGACTTATTCCTGTGGTCTTAAGAGCAATCGTGATGCATGGGCATATAACTCAAGTCATAAGATTTTAGCAAAAAATATGCATAATATGATTGCCTTCTATAATAGTGAAGTAGAACGTTTTAACGAGACCTATCCACATGCTGACTCTAAAACACGTGCAAAGGTTATAAATGATTTTGTTAGTTCGGATGAGAAAAAAATAAGTTGGAGTTATAATCTCAAACAATATTTAATAAAAGGAAAGGTTTTCAATTTTAAGGAAAATTGTCTTACCACAAGCTTGTACCGTCCTTTCACACGACAGTGGCTTTATTATAATCGGGACTTTAATGATGGTGTTTACCAAATGCTGCGTATATTCTCTATAGGAGAAGCAGTTGAAAACAAGGTAATACAAGTTACAGGCATAGGAGGGAAAAAAAGCTTTTCTGTTTTGATGAGTAATGCTTTGCCTAATCATGATTTAATAGAAAAAAACCAATGCTTTCCACGCTATATTTACGAAGATGTTGACTCTTCAATAGATGACCATGATAAGAAACAATCTCATTTATTTGCAAATTCTACAGAAGAAACCAAAGCTGCTGATTTACAACGCCGTGATGCCATTACTGATGAAGGTTTAGCACATTTTAAAGCTGCTTATCCTAATGAGACCATAACTAAGGATGATCTCTTCTATTATGTTTACGGTCTTTTGCATTCAGAAGATTACCGTGCTCGCTATGCTGATAATCTCTCTAAAGAATTGCCTCGCATCCCTTGCGTAAAAAGTGCTGAGGATTTCTGGGCATTTGTTAATGCGGGTCGTGAATTAGGTAATTTGCACGTTAATTATGAAACGGTGGCCCCTTATCCAGTGACCTTTAAAAAAGGCAATCCAAAACTTACAGAGATCTCTAATCCTGAGAAATTTTATTACGTTACAGAAATGAAATTCGCAAAAATCAAAAATAGTAAGGAAAAGGATAAGTCTACAGTTATTTATAATAGCAATATCATCATAACAGATATACCTAAGGAAGCTTATGAGTATATCGTGAATGGTAAACCCGCTCTTGAATGGGTTATGGGGCGGCAATGTGTAAAAACTGATAAAAAGAGTGGCATTGTTAATGATGCCAATCGCTATGCGGTTGAGACCATTGGCAACCCTGCTTATCCATTGGAATTGTTCCAAAGGGTTATTACCGTAAGTTTAGAAACAATGAAGATTGTTAAAAACCTGCCAAATTTGGAATTAAGAGAAACTGAATAGATTTATGAAGCATGCCAATCTCATAAGGGGTATAGATCTTATAACCATAATCTATACTCTCTTATTAGGTTGCTTACCTATAATCTTAAAAGGAATGATTTACTATGCGCAATTCTAAAAAGAGAAGCCTTGCACTTTTAGACACTCTTATTTGGATTGCTTTAAGGCTTTTAAGAAATCCCATCTTAAATAGAATGAGATTTTTTTACATTGCCTTTAAAAGATTAACTCGCAATCTCAAATGATGCCTTTCATATCTCTTAAGTTCTCTTTAAAGAGAATTATGCGTATGAATAGGTTGTATTTATCAAGAGAGATTGTTTTTTGTCTTTTTAGTATTTTTTTCTTTAAAACACAAAGTTTCAAAACTCAAAACCCTCTTTAAATCTATAAGTTACTCTTTATAACATATCTCATAATTACAAACGGTCTTTTGAGAGGCATTTAAAGAGCTATATTCCCTCTCATAAAACATGGTTTAATCATTCATTAAAATCATAAATGGTGTCAGTTCAATTTTTTGACAGATACTGACAAGTTTTAATCAACTTATCTCATTAATTGTCTATATAAATCATCTTATTGGGATGGTTTTTTTCTCAAAACTTACTAACATATTGAAATATAATGTTTTTTACTTTTATCGAAAAGTTTTTTTAAAAATGAGGGGGTAAAATGACTGCTAATCACTGACAAGAGACAAAAGCCCATAAAAAGGTATTTTGATAAGGATATAAGAATTCAAAATGTTTTTATAACAAATCAAAACCGCATGATCATATTATCCTTGTTTTATGAAAATGATGCGGTGGCTATAGAGAATGAATCAAAACAATAGATTTGAATCAAAAGCGCTGATTATAAAGACGCGGTCTCTATAAAGCTGTTTAAATTACAAACCTCTTATAAAAAATTCACAAAAATATTCACAAATTATCTCATAAAAATAATGATGCGTTATAAAGTTAAAAATAGGCATTATGAGAGCGTTTTTAGTTATTATGATGTTTAAAAGAGAAAAATAACGCAATTGTGTAATATAGAGTCAAATAGAGTCAATAAAACAGAAAATATTTATAAGAATATGACGCATATTTATACACAATGGCATAAAAAATAATTATAAAAAACACAAAAAATAATAAAAGATAGTTGACAATAAATATGTATTTTGTTATATAAATACTCAAGTGATGAAAACACTAACAACTAGCGGATGGATTACGAAACAATCTTTCCCATCTTTTTGAGAACTGACTTTCTTTTATGCTATTGAACGCATATAATGATTTTGTCGGGTGTGGTTACGCCATACAATACCCTTATGGGGAAAGCGTAACAACGGGCTAGTTGCCGTGTTTTCAACGCCCGATACCTTTATAGGTATCAACTGAAAACTTCAAACAACTAGGAGACACTAGCTATGAATGCTACTGTTAATAAGAAAACATCATCCAAAAAATATGAATTCACATATGATATGCAATGCGTTAATGGTCACTTATTATACCGTATCCGTGCTTTAAAAGACTTTGCTGATGTCAAAAAAGGTGACCTTGGGGGGTATATCGAAAAGGAAAGTAATCTCTCTCATGATGGGGACTGCTGGGTTTATGATCAGGCTCGTGTCTTTGAAAAGGCTCGTGTTTTTGGAAATGCAAAAATAAAAGGTTATTTTGTCGACGTTTATGGCAAGGCAAAAATTTATGGAAATGCTATTTTTGAAGGTCGTACAATAAAAGGCAATGCAAAACTTTATGGCAATGCCCATGTGCAAAATGCTGTTGCAATTGAAGGGAATGCAAAAATTTATGATAACGCCTCTGTAACGAATTATGCCCATGTTTCTGATGATGCTGTCATATGTGATAATGCCCATGTCGGTGGCAATGCAAAAATAAGTGGCGCTTCTCACATTTGTGATGATTCCCGTGTCTTTGATGATGCCATGGTTTGTGGGGCTCTTATCTCAGGCAATTCTTATGTACATAGTGCTGCCTCTTTAACTGCTGATGATCATATTTGGGACGAGGCATATCCGGAATTGGGTAGTGAAGATGATTATTATCGTCACGAATATTATGATGATTATGGTTATGATGATGATTACCAATATGATTGCAATTCTGAAGATGAAAATCAAGCTGCGTAAATAACACCACGGGCGCTGCGGGGGTGCCCCTCTTTAAACTTCATTCAAATTTTATCGATTATTAGATTAGGAGCTCCCTATGACCACTAAAACTGTATCTAAAATTGTATCCAAAAAATATGAATTAACAAATGAAACGCATGTCGTTGGTAATCGTACCCTTTATCGCATTCGTGCTTTAAGAGATTTTTCTGATGTCAAGGCTGGTCAATTGGGTGGTTTTATTGAGAATGAAAATAATCTCTCTCATGATGGTAACTGCTGGGTTTATGATGATGCGTGGGTTGCTGACAATGGCGTCGTGTCTGATAATGCGCAAATTTTCAATTATGCTAGCGTTTTCGATAATGCAACGGTTTGTGACAATGCAAAGGTTTTTGATTGTGCAAAAATTTATGACAATGCAAAAATTGCTGATAATGCTAGGGTTTTGGGAAGGGCTTTTGTTTACAATCATGCCTGTGTTTTGAATAATTCTGAAGTTTCTGACAGGGCTGTTATAAAAGGCAATGCAAAAATTTATGAGAACGCTTTACTAACTGGCTATGCGCAAGCTTATGGGAATGCAAAGATTTTTGGTAACGCACAAGTTTGGTTTTTTGCTGTGGTTTGTGATGATGCTTGTATTTATGACAATGCTAAAATTACAGGTGGTACATACATTTGCAATAAAGTGAGTGTTTTTGGTAATTCATATATAGATACAAAAAAATTGAATGGTAAAATCAAAATTTGTGATCAGACCATAAAAGACGCTGCGTAAATAACACCACGGGCGCGGCGGGGGCGCCCCTCTTTAAACTTCATTCAAATTTAATCCATTATTTAGATTGGGAACTTACCTATGACCACTATAAATGTATCTAAAATTGTATCCAAAAAATATGAATTAACAAATGAAACCTGTGTATTGGATGATTATACACTTTATCGCATTCGCGCATTAAGAGATTTTGATGATGTAAAGGCTGGTCAATTGGGGGGCTTTATTGAAAATGAAGATAACCTCTCTCATGATGGCAACTGCTGGGTATATGATAATGCATGGGTTTATGGTCATGCCCGTGTTTATGAGAATGCAAAAATACGAGGCAATTCGCAAGTTTGTGGTCAGGTCTATGGCAATGCCCATGTCTGCGACAAAACCCGCGTTTATCCTCATGCCCATGTTTATGACAATGCCCATATTTCCAATAAAGCATGAGTTTATCATAAGGCGCGGGTTTATGGTAATGCAAAAGTATCAGGTAGTGCTCGTATTAAAGTAAAGGCAAAAGTTTATGAGAATGCCGTTGTTAATGGGGCTGCAAAAATTTATGGCTCTGTTTATGGCAATGCTAGTGTGGGAGGTTATACTAAGGTCTACGGTTCTGTTTATGGCAATGCAAAAGTGACTGGTTATCATACCATTAGAGGTTTGGTGCATGGCAATGCAATATTAAAAAGAGATGGTTGCTCATATATCAAGCAAAATCCTTACTATGCATATGGGATTCCTAAGGATTGTGAAATTTATGAAGGTGATAACGTTGTAAAGATTGTTGAAAATCAAGTAGCATAAATAACACCGCGGGCGCGGCGGGGGGCGCCCCTCTTTAAAAGAACATTTCATTCAAAATTTATTAAATATTTAGATTGGGTTTTCTCATGGCTAGTACAGTTGTAACTAAAAAATATGAATTAACAAATGAAACGCGTGTATTAAACAATCATACCCTTTATCGCATTAAATCTTTAAGAGACTTTGCTGATGTTAAGGCTGGTCAACTCGGTGGCTTTATTGAAAACGAAAAAAACTTATCACATGATGGCAATTGCTGGGTTTATGGTAATGCTCTGGTTTTAAACTCAGGTCGTGTTTCTGAGAATGCTAGGGTCTATCATAACGCTATTATCGCTGGTTATGTCTATGGCAATGCTATCGTTCTTGGTAAATCGATCATTTATGACCATGCCCATGTCTATGGTAATGCACAAATTTATGATCACGCCCGTGTCGTCAATTATGTTCATATTTATGAGAATGCTAATAGTCACGGCATTGTTATGATTTTAGAAAAAACGCGCGATGATATTGAAACAAGGTCTTATATCGAATTGCTTTCCGATAATGAAATAAAAATCATCTGGCTGCGTAATAAAGCCTTTTTAAAGCTTTAAAGCGCCGCGGTCATTCCATTTTTCCAACATTTTCCATGCAACTTTTTTCACAAAAGAGATTGTGAGGGGTTTTATGATGTCTAAAAAATACAAACTAACTAATGAAACAAAACAACTGAAAGATAAAATTACACAAAAAATTACAACGCTTTATCGCATTCAGGCTTTAAAAAGCTTTTCTGATGTCAAGGCTGGTCAACTCGGTGGCTTTATTGAAAAGGAAGAAAATCTTTCTCATAACGGTCTTTGCTGGGTTTATGATAATGCATTGGTTTATAAACATGCCCGTGTTTATGACAATGCAAAAATACGAGGCAATGCGCAAATTTGTGGTCTTGTCTATGGCAATGCTCAGGTGCATGATAAGGTGTTTATTTCTCAATATGCAAAAATTTATGACAATGCATTTGTTTATGATAGTGCGCATGTGGCGGGCTATGTTTATGGCAAGGCTCGTGTCTATGGCAATAGCCGCGTTTCAATTGAAGCCCATGTTTATGGCAATGCGCATCTTTTTCATAATAGTTATCTTTTTGAATATGCAAGGCTTTATGGCAACGCTAGAGTGTTAGGCTCTGCTTGTCTTTTTAGTTATGCGCATGTTTATGGCTATGCTGTTGTTAATAGCCGTGCAAAGATTTATGGCAAGGTTTATGACTATGCAAAAGTAAGTGGCTGTGCGCAAATTTATGGCTCTGTTTATGGAAAAGCTCAGGTTTCTCATACTATCAAGGTCTTTGGTCGTGCTTGTGGGCGTGCAAAACTTAATCGAAAAAGTGAGATAAGAGAGGTTCCAAAAAATAAGGAGGTTAATAAGAGCGATATTCTTATAGAGATTATTGATACTGAAGAATAAATACCAAATGCGGGGGGCGTTGGTTTTATACCATTTCAAAAGACAAGAGTGCAAAAAAGAAAGCCGTGCCATTTTTACGTGACGCGGCTTTCATATCTCTCATGTTGAATCAATCATCACTCTAAGGAGTTATAAGCACATATATACAAGACGTATTATATTGCAAGCTTTGTATTCGCTTTATAAAAACTTATCCAAAATAATATATATGAAAGCGTTCTTTTAGATCATCACATTTGAATGAAAAAACATGTTAGTTCTGTAATGATTTAAAACCTCTTCATAACAATGCCCTCATTTTTGAGGTGGTCAATTTGAAAGAAAGCACCTTCTCAAAACGCTTTGTAAAGTTATATCAAGTCAATCAAAAGCAAGCGTTGGTTTTTAAAGCAATCTCTCATAAAACAAAAAACAGCTATAGAGCTCTCTTTTAAACATCTGCGTTTAATTATGTTATCTCTCAACTTCTCTCTGCTTATGAAAAAAGGTGCCCTCATTTTTGAGGAGACCCTAATCACTCAATCCAAATTTGGATTAACCTCTTAAAGAACGTTTCAAGTATCTGCATTTGAACAAGCCCTCATATTCAATTGCGTTTTAACAATGCGATTATGTGATAAAAACGTCTTGTAAAATTTATGAGATGTTATGAATGATAACTGCTTTGCATTTTATTTGAATGCTCTCATATGTTATAACATTGGCATCATGATTTGCTTTTTATGCTCTGTTTATAGATGGCTATTGTTTATAAAAAATGATCAATTGAATCGTGCATAAAAGTGTGGATTCATAGGTGGATTCATATAAAATAAATGCACTTAATGTACTGATTTTATTGTGTTTTTCTTCATTATCCTCTTTATCATTAAAAAGGAACTTGATCATTTAAAGCATTTCTAGGCATATCAAGAGGGCGTTGATAGCTTCTATCGTACGGTGATGATACGCGCTCTTGATCATCATCATTTTTGCTGTCTAAAAGCTTTAAATCCCCTCTGTAATGAGGTAAAACAATTTCTGTTGTATAACGGTCAATACCATTTTTATCTTGCCATTTTCGGGTTTGTATCTGCCCTTCAATATAGACTTTACTGCCTTTATTGAGATACTGAAGCGCAATCTTTGCTAAGTGTTGATTAAACACCACAACTGAATGCCATTCTGTTTTCTCTACTTTTTTGTTAGTGCTTTTGTCTGTATAGCTTTCGCATGTTGCGATACGAAAATTAACCACCTCAGTACCATTCTGCATTGTTTTGCTGTCGGGATTGGCACCGAGATAGCCAATTAAAATTGCCTTATTAAGCATTTATCAATTCCATTAGATATGTACCTATTATGTATGTAATTATAGTATAGTTTTATTATTTTTTCAATATTTTCAATAATTTATTGACAAAATCTTATTTTTAGTGTACACAAAATATATGAAAATAGTATGGGATGAACCTAAAAGAGTTTTAAACATTGATAAACATGGGTTGGATTTTGCCGATGTGATTTACTTTGAGTGGGAACATGCTTTTATTGATGCAACGTATTCAAATCGTATGAAAGCTATTGGACGTTTTGCTGATGGAACAACGGTTGTTATCTTTGCACAACTTGGCACTGAAGCGATATCTGTTATCAGTTTTCGTCGTGCCAATAAGAAAGAAAGAGAGGTTTTCAATGACTATCAAAAAAACCTTTAAAAAAGAACGGTATTACACAAAAGAAGATTGGGAGGCTGTGAACTCGCCACCACTCACAGATGAAGAACTTGCACGTTTAAAACCAGCTAAAGAAGTTTTACCAGTTTCCTTTTTTAAATATGTAAATAACGAGCGTCGCAAACGAGGACGCCCTCCAGTTGCATCTCCAAAAGAAGCAATTACCTTACGTCTTGACTCTAAAGTTATTGCTTTTTTTAAGGCACAAGGTAAAGACTGGCGTATGCGTATGAGTGAGGTCTTAAAGAAAGCCAGCGATTGCTAATTGCTTTGTGAAGTTTTAAATAGACACATTTTTTAGTATAAATTCTTGCGTTTTTATACAGAATGTGCCATATTATGGTTGATTATTTACGGATCAACAAAGATAGGATAGAACCGTGCCAATTAATTTTGGCACGGTTTTATTTTATGCAATTGCACAATAAAAAAGGCAACGTTATAAAAACGCCGCCTAAATAGAGCCTTGCCTTATCAAACAGACAAAATCATTTTGAGTTTCGCAGTTTTTAAATAGCATCATTTTAATCAAAACACAACATCATAATGATGAGATACAAAAAAGCCCTGTCATGTAAAAACATAACAAGGCTAGTCAATTTCTTAATGTTTTCACGATATCACACTCTTTTTAAAAGTACAATATGATAAGAATAAACTTGTTTTTTATCCACAATTTAGTTATATAATTAGGGAACCAACATGTATTGCAAAAGAAAGCCGTGTCAAAACTAATTGGCACGGCTTCATTCTTAAAGGGGATAGTATTTTAACCTAAAGAGCGGCTAAAAATGCAACGCTATAAACGTTGCGAATTAACAGTAGCATAATTCATTTTGAGATACAAATTGATAAAAACAATATTGCGTTTTTACACAAAATATGTAATTTGTTTGTGGTCATTGTTATTTTTCTTGTGTAAAATGGTTTTTGCAGAAATGCCGTATCAATTCATTTTGGTACGGTTTTTTTGTTCTAGACTCTTGAATCTTTTATGCATTTTGTGTATAAACTGATTATAGTTTTTTTCTCTTTTTTTTATACCTCCTTTTTCTTAAACTTAAAGCCGCGTCGTTATATGACACGGCTTTTTTTTGCACTAAGAAAGGCGCCCCCCGCGCCGTTATTTATGCTGCTTTGTTTATATGGTGTACATTATCATCACTGATATCAGGGCTATAAACTTTCAACAATTTAGCTATTGATTGCATTGGTTCAGATTTACCAAACTCTGTAATAATTGCTAAGACTTTTGCAACATTTGGAATTTCGTTTTGTAATTTTAAAACCAAAACTTTTTCAATATCAGACATAAGTTCTACTAAAGCATCGCTATATTGATCTTCAGTATAATTACTGTTAACTTCCTTAAACACAGCCATCCATAGATTGCATAAAAAATCAGTTGTTATATTGAATTCGTTGTTTTCCATTGGAAAAACCTTTCTTGTAAAATGCGTTTTTGATTTAAAACCCTATAAGGGCATCGGGCGCTCAAAAACACGGTCACAAGTCCGTCGTTATGCTTTCCCCATGAAAGGGTATTGTATGGCATAACCACACCCGATGTAACCAATATATGCTAATAATAGCATAAAAGACAATCAGTATTTTAAAAGCAGGGGAATAATCTTATCGTGATTAACCCGCTTGTGATTTTCGTGTTTTTGAAGCACTTGTGATTCTGTTAACATAAGGGGTTGTTAATGTCAATATGAGTTTTTAAAAATTATTGCGATTTTCCGTAAAGTTCTTCTCTTAAGCAAGCCAATCCTTTTGACGTTATTTTAGTTGATGGTAGCAACTTTTCTGTACCATCTGGCTTTTGAATCATGATGGTCGTGCAATCCATCAGACCTTTTTGGATTTTATCTTGATAAGGTAATAATGGGCTGCCTGGTCCCCTTCTATAAGCCCATCCATATCTTCTTAAGTAATCACTTAAGTCCTTAGGTTTTACTTCTAATACTTTAGCTGCCTCTATAATACCAAATAAGCCATCTGAACGTTGCAAGTGTTCAAGAGCCATTGCCTTTGGTTCTAATTCTGCAATCACGTTATCTTTTTGATCTATTTGCCCTTGTAAATAATTCAAAAATCCCATCATTGCTTGTGGACTAGAGTAATCGATTTGCGGTGCTGCTACTTGCTGTTCTAATTGTTGCCATCGGTCAATTATCTTTGCTCTTAATGCTGTGCTATAACCTGAGACAAGAATTAAACACTCACGCTTTGGAAGGTAATAACAAGGGCGTGGTTTCTTTTGTTCATCAATATAACTGCCTAAAAAATCCGCCACCCCAAATTTGGGGGCGCTAAGTTCTTCAAGCATTTTCTTGATATCACGCATAACATGGTCATGCCGTTTACCACACAATTCTGCAATTTCAATACTCGACATGGTTTGAACTGTTGAATCGTTAAATTTGTTTTGATTATCAATTTGATTGTTATTGAAGTAAATTAAATTAGTCATAATTTCACCTTGCGATATTAATTGTTTTTGATTAACACTCTCAAAGAATGCCGGGCGCTCCAAAACACACAGCGGAACGTGCATTGTTATGCTTTCCCCTCGAAAGGGTCTTGTATGACATAAACACACCCGGCAATCCCCTCATCATATGCTACAAGCACATTATGAGAAAAACACTTTACAATTTGCGGTAAAAAGATTATTGATGAGAATCATACTTTCCCGCTTTTAAAGTGTTTTTGGAATGTATGATTCGCAAATATCCTATTCGTGTTTTATTGTCAACACGTTTTTTTCATTTTGTTTTTTACCCAATTGAATATCAAGCGCTTTTTCCAGTTCCTTATCGATATCATAAGCATGTGAATGTGAATAACTTACCTCACCATCATCTGTAATTTTACAAACCAATGGTTCATAACCTTGCTTCGGTATCGTTTTGTTTATTTCGTCTATCAATGCTTCGTAATTCAATACTGATGTTGGTATGTTACCACCGTATAGCCATGCTTTCACTTGCGCTTTGGTACTGTAATCTGCATTTTGAGGTATCTCGTGATATTGTCCACCTTGCAATTCCTCATATTCTCTAGAGCCATCCTCATACTCGTAAAGATTGTAAAAACATTCACTAACTCCTAATCCCCATGGGGCATGCCCTCTTGCCGTTGCAATAAACTTTTTCTGCGGTTTTTTACGTTTTGTTAAGAACAGATCTCTAAAAATTGCCATGCTTTTAGTCCATAATTTTACCTATTGGTCTATTTGCCTCAAAAATGACTGTACAAAGCGTTTTTAAATTTTTATGTGGTTTGTATCAAAAAATCTTTAAATCGCTTTGTACGGTCTCTTTTTGTCGATTTAAACACATATCAAATTGCAAAATGATCAGCATTTTTCACTATTTTGCTATCTCGTCTTCAAGACCCTTTAAAACTTCACTCAGCTCTTTTTGAAGCTTTTCTAAGCGCTCTGGTGCTAAAGGTGTCTCCTTTCCTTTGTCCTGTCTCTCAGGTTTTTCAAGGCTCCTAACGATGTAATCGATATTCTCGCGTATGTTGCTTTCAAGCTTTTCACAGTAACGATAAAAATCGGCTGTTGATGGCATAAAAGTTGCGTTTAAACCTTCTGCTTTGCCTCTCAAAGCGTCCTTTGTTGCCGTTTGCAATGCCCAGCTGCTTATACCGTCAAGGGTATAAAAATACGCAAGTGCTGTTGCTTTTTCATCATATTCTGATGGGCTTTTGAGACCATTTGATAACACAAGATACGTTGTTTGGATTTCCTCTTCAGTTGCTTTGTTTTCAAGTTTTTTCAACGCATCATTGGCTAGTGAGGTAATTCGCTCCGCTTCTGCAATCGAGGGTTTTTGTCCCTGTAACCAAAGGAATGGTGGTTCTTTCATCGTCCTCGAATAAAAACTTGTACGCACTGTCTGAATTTTTGATATCGGACATGTATTGTGCAACTCGATAAGATTTGCCACGCTGTTGTTCTGTTTGTGCAATATTGGGTTTTCCATAATTTCTTCCTTTCGTTAAATCATCAATAGCCCTTCGCACCCAATTGCGCCATGTTGCTTGCCAATTGGTTTTGGTTGCATTGGCTCCGGTTTTTGAACACCAGTAATCTCGGAATTTTGCGATTTCGACTTTCACACGTTCTGGAGGCAATCCCTCTGCAATTGCGAAATCGTAATCCGGTTCAAAATCGTCCGGTAATCGACAGCCGCGGTCAGTTCTAGACGGCTTGGCTTTTTTGGGAATGTTTTCTTGCTCGTGAATAGCAGGTTGATCCTCTGCTACCGTTTCGATTGCATCTGCTAGCTTTTCGCAATCATGATCTTCTGATGGTTCATAAGCCTCATCAACAAATTCGCTATTTTCAAAATCGCAATCGTTTTCTTTTTTTGATAACACGATAGTGTTATTTTTTTTATTATATATGTTAATGTTATTGTTATGTGCATCGCCAAGCATAAAATTTTCTGCACGAGCATCATTTTTTGATGCATATGCATCATTCGATTGTGCACATGCATTTTTTGATGTGTGATTTTTATGCTCATGCATTTTTTGTGTGTTATTTTTCTCCTCATCCCATCTTGCTTTTGCTGCTTTTGCTGCTTTTACTGAGGCCTTGCTTAAATTTTCATTGGAATTATTGAGTTCTTCTTCAACTTCTAAACTCCACAAACGTCCATCTTCTAAACGTATGATTTTTTTAGTACAGAGCAAAGCAGTAAGTGCTTTATTGAAAGCCTTTTCTGAACAGCCAACATAACGAGATAATAAGAAAGTATCCTCGTCAAGAGGTTCATGTGTTTTGCGCATAAATAAACTGAGAGTAAGATAAACAGCTTTTTCCATCGGTTTCATACAAGAAACATCGATTATCCATTGATCAGTATTAAGTCTTGTCCAAGCCAACTTAGTTGACATATTTCACCTCCATTTCTTCATTATTATTAAAGGCAAAACTGTCTAACTCTTCACTGAGGCTATTCAGTTCCTCTTCAACTTGTAAACTCCATAATCGACCATCTTCTAAACGTATTAGCCTCTCATCACTTAATAAAAAATCTAGCGCTTTATTAAAGGCTTTTACTGAGCAACCAGAAATACGTGCTAATACAGAGACATTCTCACGAATTGGCTCTTTCTTCTTATACATAAGTAACACCAACATCATATAAGTTGATATTTGATGTGACGTCATTCCACTAGCATCAGATATCCAATCTGAAGGAAAACAACGAACCCAAGCTAACTTAGTTGACATACTTTCCCCCCTTGGCTCCAATATTAAGGGAATACTTACCTAGCTCTTCACTAAGCGATTCAAGTTCCTCTCCAACTTTAAAACTCCACAAATGACCATCATCTTGAAGAATGAGGTGTCCAGTTTCCAATAAATACTCTAGCGCCTTTTCAAATCTTTTTACGGAACAACCAGTAAAATGAGACAATGCTCGTGTATCATTCAAAATAGGTTCACCAACATAAAGCATTTGCAACCGCAATTTGAGATAAATAGCGCATTCAATCGCTGGTAAACAAGCAATATCAAGAAGCCATTTATCTGCAAAAAGACGCGTCCATGGAAATTTAGTTAACATGCATTTCTCCTGTTTTATGCTTATGCCATCTCGCTATCGCTGCTTTCGAAGCGCGCTCGGTAAATCTATTATAACCATGTTCAAAAGAGGCGGACCCATGCCATAAATCGCCATTCTCTAAACAAGCGATATGATCCGTGCTTATTAAAACATCTAATGCCTTTTTAAACGTTCTTACTGAACACCCACACCAGCCTGCTAAATAAGACGCATTATTTACAAGAGGCGCTTGCTTTTCTGTCATAAGCAACACTAATGTTGTGTAAACGCCTTTCTCCGTTGCTTGTAAACCTGTAAGCTCTTTTAAAAACTGATTGGAATAAAATCTTACGCAAGGAACTCTACTAATAGACATTACCGTCCTCCTTTCCTTTCACTAAATATAAAATTGCTAAAGCATCCGCTTCATTATCATCCTTAGGCTCGTGTCCTTTGATACACATTGCCTTAATCATCTCTTCTTTTGAGGCATTCCCCTTTCCCGTCGTTGCCTTCTTTATCGTACTAACAGGGATGCCTTCATAAGCTATCTGATGATGCTCGCACCATGTTGCTAATGTTGCTAACAAACCACCGTAAACATGCGCCGCATCTGTACCAACATGACGCCTCACCTCTTCAAAATACACGGCATCAATATCACCAGCTGTTGATTTCATTTCTGTAAGCCATTGCTTAAAGCGCAAATAACGCATCCCACCGCCTTCAAAACGGCGTGATTGAAAATTGACCGTGCCACTAAAGATGTGACCATCCACACCACGTATTGCCCACCCCGTTTTGGTACCTAGATCAAGACAAAGAATTGTGTTATTCATCACCGATATTCAATCAAAATGTATTTTATGAAATTATTTTTCAAAAAACGAAGAAAGAGATAAAATTAACTTCAATGAGCTAAAGACATAGAAAAATCTTTTTGGAACTTCTAATTAAATAGTCTGTATTGCTGTTCAAGCCCTTCTAATTTTTTATGTAAAATTGTAAGCTGCTCTTCCATTAAAGTTTTCTGTTTATCTATTAATTTCTCTTGATCTTTAATTATTGTATCCTTGGCATTAATCATTTCATCATTGTGCTCTATCTGTTCTTGTAGATCAGAAGCTTTAAAACGATAGTATACAGCCAACATTGTAACCACAATAATTGGAATGTTTCTTATGATATGACCTATAATAAATGATGCTATATCTTCCATCTCTACCTCCTCACTTTTTCTTCTTATGGGATGGCGCTTTAATTGCTTTATCTTTTGAATTTCGTACTTCACTCTTAAGACGGTCATCATGCCCTATCTGTTTTGCTTCGCATTCCATTAAGAAAACAAGACAACACACCGCATGTGCCAAGTGTGATAAATCACTCTCGCCATCCTTCGTTTCTCCACCAAACCATGCGAATAAATGACGCAAAGCAGCGCCGTAAAACCGGCTCCACGCCATGCCATTACGCCAGTTGTTTGCTCCGTATTTCTTTGCTCCGAATTCTAAAACTTTACCGATTTCAATCAGTGTTGACGGGGGGATAAGGTCTAAACGTGCCTTGCCATCATCTGCCTTATGCGCTTCGTTTGTGCTCTGTGAAACGTGTTTACGCATGTAAACTTCTTCACTATCGCGAAAATCTTCATAGTCACAAACGTCCGCATTACCGTAAATCTTGGCATTCTCTCTAATCTTGGCATGCCCGTAAACTAACGCATTGTCATAAACTTTAGAATTCTCAAAAACATGAGCATTGCCATAAACCTTGGCTTGTCCGTAAACGCGTGCTTTGTTGTAAACCTTAGCATCCCCATAAATGCGAGAATTGCCGTAAACTTCTGCTTGTCCTTTTACTACTGCATTGTCATAAATTTGCGCTTGACCATGAACATGCGTATCATAATTATAAATCTCTGCATTACCGTAAATCTTTGCATGATCATAAACAGACGCACGGGAGGAAATTCGTGCATTTTCGTATACTTGTGCATTCCCAAAAACACGAGCCATACTACAAACACGTGCATCTCCAAAAACACGTGCATTACCATAAACAAAGCCACCATCAAAAGGTTTATCGGAACCAGCTACCCAGCAATTGCCATCATGTGATAAGTTGCCCTCATGCTCTATAAAGCCACCTAGGTCACCTTTCTTGACGTCACCAAAATCCCTTAATGCTTTAATACGGTAGATAATTCGACCACCAACTGCGATTTCTTCATTAGTAAGTTCATATTTTTTTTCTACAGCCATCATTCTCTCCTTAAGACTGCAAAGCGTCGCCATGTTCACGAGTGCCATTAGCACTGGAACTTTTTACAAATTCAGTCATTGGGGGGGTTGTTTCTCTTGCATTAATAACTGCAAGCGTTCTGGATAAAAAAAATCTTCAGGGCGTAAATCTATGTTGTTTCTACGAGCATAGTCTAAAAGTATCACTTGATACTTCGCCGGAATAATACCACCTTTACCTTCTCTTTTTCCGAAAGGGTAAGTCCATTTATAAACAGCCGATACATGGCGTTTAACAAGCAACGACACATGCTTAGCGCCACCTAAGTATTTTATAATCGTAACTGCTGTAGTAGCCATGTAATTACAAAATTCCTTCATATATTTACGTTTAACGAAAATATAAACAAAGTTTTCGCAAAACGCAACATTGATTATTTAATAATTTTAAGAGAGAAAAATATTATGAGTTTTCAAAAGCTAATAAAAATATGGATAAATGAGAAATTAAACGAAATGGGACATGGCAGTCGTAAGGCTTTAGGAAAGCACTTAGGATTAGGTCCATCGTCTATTACACGTTTATTATCTGTTGATGACTCTGATCCTAAAGCTTACCGAGACATTAGCGCAGAAGAGCTAGTAAAACTACATAGCTTCTTCAAGGAGTATCCTCCGTATCCGGCTTTAAGTACAATAGATCAAGATTTTTATGATCTATATTCATCTTGTAGTGAAGAAGAGCGGAGGGCAACTTTAGCTTTCCTTCATACTTTAATCGAATCAAAAAAGCGATAGTTGCTATTTTTTCTTCATTTGACAATTGTAAAAATTTTCTTTTAGCAGCTTTATAACCTTTCATAAAATCTCCAAATATTTACAAAAAACAAACTAAAATAAATAGATTTTCATAAAATAATTTTCGTTATACGGTATTTTTCATATTGACATTACCGTAAATCGAAAATATACATGTCTCCATACCTTAGAAATTATTAGTTGCCAATAGGCAGTATGGAGGCTGTTGTGAACAAACCAGTTTTTATAAATCCAGACGAAATCCTCTTAGTGATGAGTTCTGATGATAGAGATAACATTGCGCAATCCGGTCCTTTTTACGAAGAAACCGATATCATAAAATTTATCGATAATTCTTATAATGCCGTGAAAATCTTGAGAGTAGAACCAGCAACTAATCGTTGCGAAGATATCTCTGAAGATATCGCAGAGTTCTACATTAAAGAACGTGAACAACAATGCTTTGATGGCGTCATAAATCACGACTTTATTAAAAACAGCGCTGCATACGGTTTTTTTTTAGACGATATCAAACAGCTTGAATATGAAGATAAAATGTACGGGTCTTATGAAAAACAGCACCGTTTGCGCTTTTGTGATGTTCTTTAAAACTATGAGGGGCGTTTTTAAGACGCCCCCTTTCATAAAAATCATAACAAAAGACAAAGCATGCATTAAAAGGATTTCAATATGAATAATTCCCCCTTAACAACAATGGCAAATAAATACGGTTTCTCTCATGATGAATTTCGAAAAACTATCGTCAAAACTTGTATCAGTTACAATTTCTCTGATGAAGAATTCGCTGCCTTTATTTCTGTTGCTAACACTTATGGTCTCAATCCTTTAACTAAGGAAATCTACGCTCTCCCTAAAAGAGGTGGTGGCATTATTCCCGTGGTTTCTATCGACGGGTGGATTAAGATCATTAAATCTAATCCAAAATTTGATGGTATGACCTTTCAAGATCAACTTGATAAAGATGGTAATCTCATTGCTATCAAATGTGCTATTCGTCTCAAAGGCATTAAAGACCCTATAGAGGTCACTGAATATCTAGCAGAATGCAAACAAAAATCAGACACTTGGCAAAAATATCCAGCTCGCATGTTGCGTCATAAAGCTACCATACAATGTGCTCGCTATGCTTTCGGATTTTCAGGCATTTATGAAGAAGATGAAGCTGCTCGTATGAATAACACCATACAAGCTCCTTTGGTATCTCACGAGATGCTTATGCAAATCAGACAATTAATGGAACAAACTCTAACAGAAGAAAAAAAAGTGCTCTCTTTTGTAAAAGCAAACAGCCTTGCCGATATGTCTGAAGAACAAGCGCAAACAGTTTTAAACGGTTTGAAGAAAAAACAGAACTTACAAATCATTGAAACGCAGAAATTACCATCTCAAGAACAAAACGACGTTCCTATTCAAGATGCAGAATATATTCATATCCAAGATATCGAATATGCACAAACCAACCAAGAACAGACAGCGGCGGTGTGAGATGGAACAAAGATCTGCACAATGGTTTCAAGCACGATTAGGAAAAGTTACCGCTTCTAATGTGTACAACATCCTCAGTAAAACAGCTAAAGGATTACCAACAAGCAAATATGAAGATTACAAAATCAAACTCATTACAGAGCGTTTAACAGGTGAAATAAGCCCCCATTATGAAACAGAAGATATGAGATGGGGCATTGAACATGAGGATGATGCCTTGCAAGAATATGGCTTCATTTATGATGCCAATATCATAAAATGCGGCTTTATACCTCATCCTAGCATAGAAATGGCGGGGGCTAGTCCTGATGGGCTTATTGGAGAAGATGGTCTAATCGAAATCAAATGCCCACGTTCCGCAACCCATATGCGCTTTTGTATTGATGAAGAAATCAAACCTGAATATCTCGCACAAATGCAATTCCAAATGGCTTGTACAGGGCGACAATGGTGTGATTTTGTAAGCTATGACCCACGCTTTACACATCAATCATCTCACCTGCGTATGAAAGTCAAACGTGTCCACCGTGATGATGAACAAATTAACAGCATTAACCAAGCTGTTGAAGCCTTTTTAACTCAGATAGAGCAAGAGATACAAAAGATCTCGACAAAAGCTGCTTAACCTTATGGGGGTGCTTCTCTACAGCCTCCAAGCACCCCCACCCTCTCATAACAACTTTCAAGAAATGCGTGATTCACGCCATAGGCAAATTGTATCTAAGAAAGGAGGACAAACATGGCACCACGTCCCGCTGCTATAACACAACCAGCGATTGCTCGCGCCTTAAGAGAAGCGAAAAAACAAGGATGCGAATTAATAGAAATCAAACCTACTGGTGAACTTCTGATCTATCTGAAATCCGATATCCCAATACCAAAAGCCGCCGTGCATCCAAACAAATTATTAGATTTGTCAAAGAATGAATACTACGAAAATGCGCTCTCTAAGATGTGAAATTGCCATGCCAAAACCACGCCCCCCTCATCTTGTTAAACAAATTACCAAATATGGTAAAATCGTATGGTATGTGCGTATTGGTCATGGAAAACGTATTAGAGTACGAGGGACCTATGGCACTCAAGAGTTTGTTGACAATTACAAAAATGCACTTGCCGAATTACAAGGCTTCATCCCCCCTAAACCTAAAGTAGGTAAACTTGTTGAAGGTTCATTTGCATGGCTGCTTAAACAGTATTTTAACAGCGTTCATTGGCATAGCCTTGCTAAAGCTACGAAAAGACAAAGAGAACTCATCCTTATGAAGGTATGTGATGCCATAGGCAATATTCCATACAGAGAAATAAAAAAGTCACATATTACAGCGGGCGTTGAACGCCGCAAAGAAAAACCAACAGCCGCCCATAATTTTTTAAAAGCCCTTAATGGTCTTTTTAATTGGGCAATTGATCAAGGGCTTTTAGAAAACAATCCAACAGCAGGAGTAAGAAGACCAACTTACAACAACAAAGATGGATTTGCTGTTTGGACAGAAGAAGATGTCGAGGAATATTATAAACAATGGGCTTTAGGAACGCATGAACGCGTCTGGATTGATGTTCTTCTTTATACGGGTTTGCGTCGTGGTGATGCTGTTCGCATTGGTTGGAAAGACGTGAAAGATAATATCATTCATCTTAAGACAGAGAAAAGTAAATTCCAAACAGATGTTTTTCTACCCATTTTGCCTGAATTAGCAGCAACTCTTAAAATTGGTCCTATTGGAGAAAAAACATTCATTGTTGGGAAAAACGGAAATAAGCTCGTTAAAGAAAGTTTTGGCAATCTCTTTCGTGAAGCTTGCAACATAGCGGGAATTAAAAAATCGGCACATGGCTTAAGAAAATTAGCAGCAACGCGTGCCGCTAATTCCGGTGCAACAGTTTCACAACTCAAAGCACTTTTTGGATGGACAGAAGATAAGATGGCATCTCTCTATACCAAGAGCGCAGACCGCAAAAGGCTAGCTATAGAAGCTATAAAAAAGCTTCAAAAAAATGAGGGGTAACGCTACAAAAAACATAATAGAATCAATAGTCATAAGTTTCCCTCATATAGTAATAATTCATTCATTTTTATTGTAAATTATTGAACTCTTCAGGGCACCAGAGAAGCACCGTTAACAGTCTTATAACCAGTATTTTCTTTGTAACTCCCTACAGAATGGAAAATGTGCTTAGTCTTTTCTACCAAGATATCAATATGGCATTATACTAATACATTTTTGTATTATAGAACCTGATATCTTTTTAAGAGCATTTAATACTCTTTTCAATTTTTACATAATATGATCCAAATTGAAGATACTTGATCTATGGGGGTTATTACAATCGGGTATGTCGTGCGGTTCTTGAAGACATCTTCTTTTATGTATTACACGGGTTGAACACATTTTCTAGTTTTTTGATTTACTCCGCCATCATCGCCTTGTTTCTAGATCTTAGTGTTTTCTCTGAGCTTAGCTTTGGTTCTTATTTGAAAAATTTAAGATAATATGCACTTGAAACTACACACTCTTTCATAGCAACAATGTATGTAAGCCTAAATCCATCAGTAATTTAAACTGCTAAACTCTTTAAAACTTCATTTTCCATATCATTAATCTGGATACAGTTTTTTTGAGGAGCGTCATAAGTTTGATGGTAACGTTCTTGAATTATAAGATATTCTCCGATTAGGTGAATATGTCTCTTTATTATATCTTTTACTGCTGCCTTCATCCGCGCGCTCATTACAAGGATTACTGGAAAATCAAACCTTTTGCTTTGCCCATAGTTTCCTCATCCACCAAGTGAAACCCGTTTTTTCATTAAAGTTCTGAAAAATTGCCAAGCAATAACGACGCAGATTACCGTTGAGAGCCAATAATAATATATTAAACTTGAATATGGATTTAGTAATGCTGTTACAGTTATACCCGCACCTACCAATGAGGGTGCAAAGGAGATTATAGTTATCAAACTCACCATACCAAATAGATGTGGTGGCAATAGATTGAGTTTAAACATCTCGCTATGTATATATTCAACTGGAAGATATTTCTGGCTTAAAAGTGAAATAGAATGCAGAAGCGTTATAAAAGCCAGATTGGAAATGACTGTAAAAAGAACTGTCAAAAAGGTAACTGTTATAGACAGCAAAGTGAAATCCAGTTTAGGCATATTATATAATGCACCTAGAACCAGTAAACCCAACAGTATTAGCAAGTTATTATTATTCGCCCATCGCAATAACATATGATAAACGAGTGGAACTGGCTGCATTAAGAGCGGCTCTAATTTTCCTGAAAGAAGCGTATAAAAAAGTTATTTATCGACGAGGCAAAAGTGTTTAGCAATAAGGATACCACTAACATAAAAAAAATAAGGCCGTCAAATTCTTCTAGCGTCCATCCTTTCAATGAATTCGTATTTTGATAGATGGAATCAGCGTAGAATAATCTAATAAGGGTTACGATAAATGTTAAGCCAATGTACCCTACGAGATTGGCTTTATAAGCGCTGGAGTTTTTTAAACTATTTGAAACATAAGCTAGAAATTTTTCCATAATTTTAACCTCCCGCTGTTTCATATTGATTCACAGCAACTTTCCAATAAATTGCGCAAAGAATAATGAATAAAAACAGATACAAATTTAATTGAAGAGAATATGAGATTAAATTGCCAATATTGGGGTCAACAATCAATTCAGCGGGAGCGGCAATGATAAATCTGAACGGATTATAAAACATGATAGGCGCTATAGTTTCAGGCCAAAAGCTTGGGGGTAACATGGTCCCGCCTAATATACCTTGCAGCGCAGATAGCAATGCTAAAAGAAAATCAGGACGAACAAATTTAAATGTGCTAACAGCTATAAAAAGGCCAATTAAATAACATAACATTTGTGTCTCTATGATATAGATAATCGTCCAGAACCAATAGAAGGAGCTTACAGTTTTGACTTCAAAAAGAAAAAAACAAACAGCTACAATGATAACAATTGGCCATGCATAGATAACTGCACCACCCAAAAAATCCCAAAACCTTTGAACCGGAATAGGTATAGGCCAAAGTAAACGGGGCTCAAGTTCGCCAGCTTGAATGTTTCGTGCAAAATATTCAATCACACTGTAAGAATTATTAAGCCGCCAGAATGCTATAGAAATTGCAAAATAGAACATTAATTGCTGAAAATTATACCCGCTTACAATGCCCTCTGCATTGCCTACGTAAATATAGTGCCAAATAATATATTGCGTGATAAAAGGGATACTCGTTGCTAGTAAGAGATCAATTACGAGCATATATTTGTCAATAAGGATTTCCTTAACGGCTATAAAAGCAAACAGCTTTGCACAAGCAAAATACCGCCTCACTGCCTTTAGCATCAGAAAAGATTTTAAACGCATTCTTACTTATCCCCGTCCTTAAACTGTTTTAAATAGATATCTTCAAGAGAAGGCGGAGAAAATTGAATTGCAATATTTGGCTGATCAATAATAAGTTTTTGTAAACATTCAAACATTTTATCTTTGATATTTGCATCAATTAACCATTCCATTTTTGATTGTGTCATGGTTTTTGAAATTATTTCACCTTGGATTGAAAGCTGATCAACAGCCGCTTTGACTTGTTCAATAAAATCATCCGAAAATAGGTGTTCTTGTACAACAAGTGAGCTTGTGACAAAGCTTCCAACTTTTTCTGATACCGAATGAACAGAACCATCAAAAATAATTGTACCTTCCTTGAGAAGGACAATCCTAGAAGCACAATGTTCTATATCCGCCATATCATGGCTCGTTATGATAACTCCTTTATTTTGCTGCTTAACAAGACTGTAAAGATATTTGCGCAACTCATATTTAGAGAGGATATCCAACCCAACAGTCGGTTCATCTAATATCAGTAAGTCAGGGTCATGAATAAGGGCAGCAACAACTTCACATTTAACCCTTTCCCCAAGGCTTAAATTTCGAACCCGTCTATTGAGTATTGAGGACAGGCCCAAAGCTTGCGTAAGCTCTTCCAGCTTTAGCGTGAAATTTTTGCGATCTATGTCATATATTTTCTGTAATACAGTATAACTGTCTTTAACAGGCAAATCCCACCATAAGCTAGACTTATGTCCAAAAACAACACCGATTCTTCTTAAGAAATCATAATTACGATGTGAAGGGGAATAACCCAATACCTGAACTTTGCCACAATCAGCTTTTTGTAAACCGCAAATTGTTTTGACTAATGTAGATTTTCCTGCTCCATTTGGGCCCAAAAGTCCTAAACACTCTCCAGCTTTTAACTGCAGTGTTACGTTTTTTAATGCATATTTATCGTTATTTTCTTCTCTCTTTGAGGAACGAAAATAATCCCAAAAGTTTTTTTGACTTTTATAAACCTTTGAGATGTCCCTTACATCAACGAAAGTTTGTTGATTATTCCCCTTAACCATCAAACGACCTTTCGAGCTTTATTCATTAACAATTCTGCAATCGCGTTTGAAAATTCAAATCGATCCATAAAATATTAGGCTTGGGTTAATTTTAATAAGGAAAAAAGCCCCCTGCCCTTTCTATTATATTTATTCTATCTACTCTTACAATATCAAATCCACGAGTATTAACGGCATAAAGAGCCAAGGCAGTGGCCAAATTATCAAATCTCTCTGAAGGAAAAGTCCAACGTGTCCTCCATGTGGACCATTGCAAATTAGGTATGATGCACCAGAATTAAAAGCATATCTTCTATTATAAACCTTAACTTTTCCACCAACAATATCACATAATATCACATCGCTAAATAAATCTATCCAGATTTTCAAGTAAGAAACTGAACTATAAATTAGTCATCACGGTTTAACCATTTCTTTATTTCATTTAGAAATGTTTTTTACCACAAATATCTGTACTTTATTCGAGTAAAAATCCATTGTTGATTGCGCTACTAAAACTATATCTTTATTTAATAAAAACATGTTAAATTGGTTTAAGCTTTGGAAGGTATGAGTTTCTGGAATTAGAAAATTAAACTTATCCAATCGAATTATCGTAAGAATTTTATCGTGAGATCATTGATAAGAAAATATTTTTAATTATTGCGTCGTTATCTGAAGGTAGATTTGCAAGATGTATAAAGATAGAGGTAAATTCTTCAGTATTGTGTTTGACGCTTATTATTTACCGTATAATTTTGATATACGGAAAGGGATAGTGATGGCGATTGTGAGCCGTAAAACATAAAAGCTTAAAATTATTTTATATGACTGGCTTTATAAAAGCTATCCAATCGGTTCACAAAAAAGTTACATGTTATCTTAACCGCTTTAACAAATGCTATACGTGCTGAAATATTGGAAGCATCGGCCTCTAAAACGCACTCTCTTAAAGACGGACTTGCAGAATACTACTTTATACTATGTCAACATAATATGTTCCCACGATAAGTAGCGTGTTACCTTTCGCTTTATCGCGAATAGACGTTGATCTTGTTGATTATCAAGATTACCATTGCTTAAAGGAATTTAAAACGATGCGTAACCTCGCATATCCAAGTGAAGTACCTAAAATAGTTTTTTTGAAGAAATGGGGTTAATAACACAGAAATTAGCTGTCCATCTTCATGTAACAAAACTTCTCTATCAAGAGTTATTAATGAGCCTGCCTCTTTATGAGTACCGAGCTTGCCATTAAATTAGAGTTTGCTTGTTTTAGTAAAGAAAAGTTTTGGTTAGATATGCAAATGAACTATAATTTGTGGTAGACAATATAACAGGTACAGCCTTCTATTTGTCCTCTGGTTTCTGATTTTACTTAAACGCCTCTTTAATTTTATCAATGATTTTTATCGAACCTTGGCTTGTTTTAAAAGCTACAGCCTCGTTATTCTAACTTTTTTGAAGTTTTCTGATAGCTTCTACTGTTAATCATTTTTTATCAACCGTTTTAGTATAGAATGCCAACCATAAACAGACTCACTCTTTAAGCTATAAAAAGCTCCCAACATGTGAGGAATAGAATCAATAACTCTAAATTCCCTCTTTATTTATTAACGCATTAATTTTTGTTATTAAAAATCATTAACCTTGGGTAGTAAAACTTTTGCATACAGTCCCCCCAAATCAGAACGCGACAACACAAAGCTTCCACCGTATTCATTGACCATATCTGAAACAATGGCTAATCCTAAACCTGTTCCCAGCTTGCTCTCATCAAACCGCCAACCTCTTTTTAAAGCTTCACCAATTTGCTCTTCTGTTAAACCAGAACCATCATCTTCTACGAGGATACTAAAGAATTCTGCTTCTTCAATATTTTCTTCTAAGTGACAAGAGATGAGAACTTTTGTATGAGACCACTGAGCAGCGTTATCAATCAGATTCCCTACAATTTCCTCTAAATCTTCCCTTTCACCAGAAAAAATAATATCCTCAACATCCATAACAAATTGAAACTGTTTTTCAGGGTTAAGCTTTTCCATAACTCGCATCAAACGATCAATCACTGTACGAACTGACGTGTGATAAACAACACTGTCGCATTGTGCAGCAATTCGAGCACGCTGTAAGTAATGGTTTATTTGAGACTGCATCATGTGCGTTTGTTCTCTCAATAAAACTGCCTGCTCTCCACTCATCCTATCAACCTCATTCATAATAACTGACAAAGGTGTCTTCAATGAATGCGCAAGATTACCAACCTGTGTGCGAAACCGTTCAATAATACGTTGATTATTAGTGATGAGAGCATTCATCTCCTTTGCTAACGGCATAACTTCACTGACTAAATCCGTATTTACGTAATGAACCCTGCCTTCACGAATATCATTCAACGCTTGTCGGATCAGTTTTAATGGTTGAAAACTAAAGAAGATGATAGCAATGTTAATAAGAACACTTCCTATCCCAAAGCTCCAGAGAAAAATTTGTAAAGTCCGCTTAAACTCCTTCACTTGCGCATGTGCTTCATCAATATTTCCAACAAGGCGAAAACGCGCAACATGATCTTGATTATCAAGAACAACATCACTCTCAATGACTTGTAACTTTTGACCATTGTTGCCCTTTATTCGATAAGAGCGAAAGAATTTGTTGTTAAAAGGCACATTAACATCGCTCCGCGAAAATATTCTTTCTGTTCCCAATGATGGGGATGTCAATCTTCCTTTTAGATTATGTGATAGAGCAACAACTTCCCAATACCACCCCGATGTTGGATCTGAATAACGAATATCATCAATTCCCACACTCCCCCTTAAATTTCCTTGTGGTGAAACTGTAACTGTTGCAATAAGGCTATAAAGATGAGCCGAAAGAACACGCTCTAAACTTTGTTCACTTGAACGCTGATAAAACAAAATACTCACTGCAGAAATCGATGAAAGCGAAATAATAATCCATAATGTTGATAATATCATAACGCGTAAACTCAAAGATCTATTAACGAAAAAAAAGAACCTCCTAAACCCGTTATTCTTTTTTACAATATTCATTGATCACCTAGCGTTCTCACGCGATACCCCATCCCCCGAATAGTCTCAATCAAATCGACTCCAAGCTTTTTACGTAATCGACCAACAAAAACTTCCACCGTATTTGAATCCTTATCAAAATCTTGATTATAAAGGTGTTCCGTAAGTTCTGTTCTTGAAACAATCCTATCACGATGATGCATAAGATATGAAAGAAGTCTGAATTCATAAGATGTTAGTTTAATAAATTGACCATCAACGAAAACACGAGACGTTTTCGTATCCAACAAAACACTACCACAGCATAATGTGCTTACTGCATGACCAGTTGTTCGACGAATTAACGCCCGCAACCGTGCCATGACTTCTTCTAGGTGAAATGGCTTAACAACATAATCATCTGCACCTGCATCAATACCACGCACTTTATCAGACCAGCGATCTCGCGCGGTTAGCATTAAAACAGGCATGGAATATCCTTCTTGACGCCATTTTTCAATGATACGAATTCCATCCATATAGGGCAAACCTATATCGAGAATGACAGCATCATAAGACTCTGTACTTCCTAAAAAATAAGCCTCTTCACCATCGAAAGCACTATCCGAAACATACCCTGCACTTTTTACGGCTTCCGCTAATTGATGATTGAGATTCCGGTCATCTTCAACAATCAAAATACGCATTACAACACCTGCTAAGCTTTAATTAGCAGGGACAGTGACTTCAATACGACGTAACTTTTTATCTTCACGAGCAGGCGATACAACCACAATCACACACATATCTCTTCCATCCTTAACAACAGGTGTTGAACGCATTAAAACACCATTCTCTTGGTTAGCAACTTTCCTACCTACTTCGACACAACTCGCAGCTAGAACAGAGTTTGCTCCGAAAAAGACTGTTATCATTAAAAATAAAAAAACTTTTTCCATCATAGATATTTTATAATCTCTTTTCCCTGAATATAAAATGAACAATATTTTTTATTTATTAAACTTATGTATAAAGGACAATAATCCTTCTGTGTAATAAAAGAAGGGTTGGACAGTATCTCCAATTTTAATCATTTTAAAAATAACGTCTTCAGTACAGATTACACAATAATTGAAATAAAAAAATTTAACACAAGAAAAAACGAGATATATAATCCACGGTTGACTTCTTATCGTAATCTTAAAATATGCTCTTTCTCTCTTAAAACTATAGCAAAAAAATACTCTTACTCCATATAAAATATTACAGATTTGTTTGGTTGTATTATTTTGTTATAGGCTTTCTTCATATGTTTTATTTTTTTAAAAAAAAGAAAGAAAAACATAATAAATCATTTCGCAGTCCTAGATTCATTGAATTAGATGCGCTGTTTGATACAGCACTTTATCGTATCCGTTCTGCTAACCGTTTCTTTTGGAAAAAAGCAAAAATCGCCTCACAATGTTTTCATATCCGAGGAGGGAAACGTTTTATCATAGAAATTCTTGATGAAACACTAACATTAGGATTGATTGGTTTTACACTTTTTACCATTGTAGGCATTCCAGTTTTTGAATTAACCAAAAAAGATTGGTATTCTTTCAAAAAATTTTCCATTCTTTTTTTAGACCGATATGGAAATCCCATCGGTCATCGTGGCACGTTACCAGCTGCATCCATTCCTGTGGAAGAAATGCCCGATTCTGTTATTAAAGCTGTTCTTGCAACGGAGGACAGACATTTTTTTGATCACTGGGGTATTGATTTGCAAGGTCTCACCCGAGCAATCACACAAAATATGCAAGCTAAGAGTGTCGTTCAGGGTGGTTCAACCCTTACACAACAACTTGCTAAAAATTTGTTTTTAACAAATGAAAGAACCATAACACGTAAAATCAAAGAAGCTTATCTCGCCCTCTGGTTAGAAGCAAACTTCAGCAAACGACAAATTTTGCAACTTTATCTTGACCGTGCATATATGGGAGGAAATAATTTTGGTATTGCCGCTGCGGCAAAATTTTATTTTGACAAAAACATAGACAATCTTTCCCTTAGTGAATCTGCTATGTTAGCAGGATTGTTCAAAGCCCCAAGCAAATATGCTCCTCATAAACATCTCTTTGCTGCTCAAACACGTGCCAACGTGGTACTTTCTAATCTTGTTAATAGTGGGTTTATGACAGCAAGCCAAATTATCAATGCTCATCGCCATCCTGCAAGAGCATTTACAAAAATAAAAACTACTCAACCTGATTATTTTCTTGATTGGGTATTTGGCGAAGTCAAAAAAATAAGTAGCGAACTTCCAAGTTATAGTTTGATTATTCAAACGACTCTCGATCCGGATATTCAAAGAACAGCAGAAGAAGCTATCACGTATCATTTACAGCAATATGGTCAACAATACCGCGTAACACAAGCCGCAACAGTCATCCTTGACAATAACGGTGCTGTCTGTGCAATCGTTGGAGGAGTGGATTATAGTAAAAGTCAGTTTAACAGAGCAACACAAGGAGGCAGACAACCTGGTTCTTCATTCAAACCTTATGTTTACGCAACCGCAATGGAACATGGTCTGTCTCCTTCATCAATCGTCTTAGATGCTCCCATCAGTTGGGGTGGCTGGTCACCCAAAAATAATTCTGGTCATTATCTTGGCAAAATTGATCTCGCAACCGCTTTGGCTTTTTCCATCAATACCGTGCCTGTCTATCTTACCTATCACTACCTTAACCGCGATACCCAACCCATCATAGATCTAATCAAAAATATGGGAATCCATGCACATATCTTATCACACAAAACTATGGTTTTAGGCACATCTAATATGACACCTATGGATCAAGCAATTGGTTTTAATGTCTTTGCAAATGGGGGTATAGCCGGAAATCTCCATGGGTTTACACAAATCCGCACAACAGATGGACATATCGTATGGGACTTAGAACATAATGGTAATAAACTTCATCGTGTCCTCAGTGAACAAACTACCGCCTCTATAAACCAAATGATGGTGGGCGTTACAACACGAGGATCTGGTAAACGCGCAGCCCTCCCCATGACACTTGTTGCTGGAAAAACTGGAACATCACAATCCTATCGCGATGCATGGTTTGTTGGCTTTACTGGTAATTATACGGGTGCTGTATGGATGGGAAATGATAACTTTTCATCAATGAATCGCGCCTTTGGTGGTGGTGTTCCTGCCATGATATGGCATAGCATTATGCTTTCTGCACATCAAAATATTATGCTCAAGCAACTCTATGGTGTTAAAGACTCCCTTCTTCCTTATCAACCACCGACATCCCCTTCTCACAATGTTTCCAACCTTACAGTCCCAATATCCCATACGCTCTCACATGAAACATCAAATATTATACATCTGATTAATAATAGTCTGAAAAAGCCGCCTGTAACCTCTTTGAAAGGGGAAAATATAGGCACTTCAAGATTTTGAATTCGAGATCTCTTAGAATGTTTGTCAAGATTATGTCTCCCTTTTTCATTTTTGCTTTTTCCATTTTATGCGGGATATTGAGTGTTGATTATGCACTCAATTCCTTTCATCATTTTGGACGCTTTACAATTGGACAATGGAGTGCTTACCCTCAAGTTGGAACATCCAACAGTGATCCCTATACGCGCGCGCGCTGCCAAACGAGGTGATGTTTCAATTGGGCACACAGAAGGTCTCATTTTCCAAATTTGGCAAGATAACCACGGGCGTCCACTCCAACCAAATTGCCATTATTTAATAAAAGGTTATATCCCTGAAGCACGCTTTTTTACCCTTTATACAGCGGATAGATCACTCAAACCGTATACTTCATCTCAAGAAATACCTTTCGAACTCTATACCAACAATATTACCTATGAGAGCGATGGTTCATTTCTTATCAATATTTCACAAAAGCCGTCCTCAGGCAATTGGCTTGCAACGATTAGCCAAAGAGAATTTGGTCTTATTCTTACCTTATATGATACCTCAATCATCTCCGCAACGGCATTGCAAAAACTTACGATGCCATCCGTGGAACGAATTCCATCAGGACAAATAAACTGTGATTAAATTCATTTACATCGGACTTCTTTCAATCATTGGCGCTGTCATTGTCCATATTTGCGTTCTCTTTCTCATACCCTATTGGGCGCAGAATAATATATGGACAGAACTGAAAAAGTCCGGTTCCCCTTATCAATTTGTTGACTTAAATACTCAAAATCCTATTCAACAATCTACTGATCCATTTTTTCTTCTTAAAGTCTGCCGGTTTAATCTGGAAAATGGTCCTGTTCATTTAAAGGCTTTGAAAACAACACAATTTTGGTCACTTGCAGCCTACACATATGATGGAATTATTTTCTATAGCCTTAATGATCGCACCGCTCCTGACGCTACACTCGATCTCATCATTGGAAAACCAATACAAATTATAGAGCTTAAACAATCAAAGCCTAAAAACAATATCAATTCAGTTTTGGTCGCTAAAAATTTGAATAAAGGTTTTGTACTCTTACGCATTTTTGCTCCCTCTTTTCTTGCTAAGAAAGAAAGTGAAACCTTCTTTTCATCTGCAACTTGTCACATGTTAAATGAATAAAAACATATCAAAATGATTATTTGCAACCTTTATCAATTGAATACCATCATGAAGATACCATTCTTATGCAAAATTTAAAAAACTGATTTTTTATCGAAGTAAAAAATCATTCATCATGATTTCCATAACAATCACCTCTTGAAATATAAATTTTGCATATAAGGATATAAAAAATAGTATATTCATTATAAATATGCAAAAAAAGATGATCTCTTTTGCAAATAATCATCTCTTCTTCGATACAAAATATCTCTTTGCAAAAAAACAATAAAGATAGCTAAAAGTTCTGTAAAAACAGAATTTTATAAACCTGACGGTTTGGCTTCTCATTTTATTTCTATGTGATTATAAATTTTTCTCATAAAATCAGATTAACACGATAATAAACTATAAAAAGAATGATTATTATTTACCCTTTATGAATTTGCTGAAAATTTGATGAATACAACGATCCTTGACCTCAAAAACAACTGCTTTACTTTTGTTGTATGACTAGGAAAATTTTAAGATAAGGAATCTGAAAAAGCTTTTCTTAAGGGACACTGTTGAGGAGAAAAAAGTTTCATGAAAAAAAAATACGTTCGGTTCGTTTCAAGGGCCGCAGTGTGGTCTCCCCGTTTTAGTGGGTTGGCGTTTTTTATTTTATTATTTTCAGTGTTTCTACAGCGTTTTTCTGTCATCCATGTCGTTGACTTTATAATTTTAACTGTCATTTCTGCTTGCTGTATTATTGTTTCTCTTTTTCTTGCATTCAAAGCACTTTACAGTTTATGGGTGTTTGGCGCTCTGGGGGGAATGAAAGCTTTAAAAGGGATTATTTATTCATTAATTACTGGTACGCCATTAATGTTATTTTTTGGATTTTGGTTTGCTTTACCAGCTCTTCATGATGTCTCTACTGACACACAAAGACCTCCAGCTTTTTTTCGTACAACACGCCCCAATGATGCTTTACCGCTTAAGAGTGTTTTAACCGAACAAACAGCCTTACAGATGTTACAATGGCCGGAAATGTCAGGACGCCGTTATGACGGATCCCCTGAGCGTATTCGTAAATTAGTTCTCAATGTGTTAGAAACTTATGACTGGCCTATTGTGGCTCAAAGAGAGTTTACAGGCAAGGAAAATGAGATTTATATTGAAACGATGGCAAAAACTTTTTACCTCGGCTTCATTTCAGATATTGTCATCCGTTTAACTGATGAAGGGGATACAACTTTCGTTGATATGCGCTCCGCTTCTCGTTATTTGCTAAGAGATTTGGGGACAAATGCTGCTTTTATTATCGATTTTATGGATGCACTTGATACAGAAGTCGCTTCCCTCCCGCTTTCTCAAGATGATGAGTAGAGACTTAACAATAGATATTTTTTTAATAAACAGCTTATTTCTCAATGAAGTTCAATACGGACGAGAGTGAATAGATCAGCTCTAAATTTTCAATACTTACTCTATATATTGACGCGCTCTTGATTACTCTAATAGCAATTTACAGATCTCTGTCGTTGTGAGTTTAATGACTTTATTTCATTTTACTCTCTGTGCTTTTAGAAAATAAAATATCAAAATACTAAAATAAATAACAAGATATAACTATAATTAATTACAATAATTCAAAAATTTTATTTATTTACATATGTTTTAAGATATATATGAATATATTGCAGTAAAGTATAATATAAAAAGGAAAATTATCTAAAATAATTCTTATTTTATACTTTTAAAAGTTTTATATTTAAATACATAAGAAAAAATTTTAAAAATAACATTAATATATATTAAAATAAATGCTATTTTAACACTATATAAAATATATATCATAATATCATATTAAATAATATTATTAACTTAAATTAATTATATTGTAATTCTAAATTTAAATATAAATAATTATTATAAAATTCCTATATATTCAATTAATAAATTTGCAGCATAATATAATATAAAAAACACAATTGTTGATAATATTGCCCTTTTTATACTCCAGTTCTTACCTTTAAATCTTTTGAAAAAAAACGTTAAAATTCCAAATCCAATTGCTGTTACTAAGGAGCTAGTAAAAGTACTCATAACAAAAATATCCAAAATAAAATATCTATTATCATACACCAAAATATCCCTGAAATCAGTTTAGCCATAGCTTTAAAGTATGTTTGCAATATTACTGATCTCAGAAATATCTATCATAATATCATTTAAATAATATTATTAATTTAAATTAATTATATTGTAATTCTAAATTTTAAAGTTAAATAATTATTATAAAATTCCCATATATTTAACTAATAATTTTCCAGAATAATATAATATAAAAAATATAATTGTTGATAATATTGTCCTTTTTATACTCCAGTTCTCACCTTTAAATCTATTGAAAAAAAACATTAAAATTCCGAATACAATTGCTGTTACTAAGGAGCTAGTAAAAGTACTCATAACAAAAATATCCAAAATAAAATATCTATTATTATACACCAAAATATCCCTGAAATCAGTTTAACCATAGCTTTAAAGTATGTTTGCAATATTACTGATCTCAGAAATATCTTTATAGCTATTTTCTAAATAAATTAGAAACAGTGTCCCTCCATTTTACGGATGACATTGATTGTACTTATCCATAAAACCGTAAGCAGCTCCCAGTGCTCCACCTCCGGCTGCTCCTTCCGGACCAGCTAAGAAACCAATTCCTGCTCCTACGCCTCCCTTTATGAGTACTGATTTGGCATAAGCGCTTGCTTGACAACTTGGATCCGGATGGCATTGATTGTACTTATCTATCAAACCGTCAGCAGCTCCTCCTAATCCGCCTACTAGTGCTCCCGGACCGAATACTGCACCAGCTGCTGTTCCTATGCCTCCGTGTATGGCAGCTGTTTTAAAATAATCGCTTGTTTCACAACTTGGTGCCGTATAGCATTTATTGTATTTATCTACCACGGCATCACCAGCTCCTGATAGTCCACCTCCTATTGCTCCATTGACAAAGCCATTACTGACACCTTTCGGTCTAGCAAAAATACCTCCGATTGCACCAGCAACACCTCCTATTGCTGTTCCGACGAGGCCGCCCGCGCCTGCTGCTTGGGAATGAGCGCCTGCACTACAATCACTTTCTTCTGGAAAAAGCCAACTTTTTGTATGTGAGTTACTACTTGAATCATGTGATGAGCTTGAACTACCCATTTAAATCCTCCTTTTTTATTTATTAGAAACAACTGTATCATAATGATAATGTGGTAAATTCTCTACTGTTCATTTTAGAAAAAGTCAAATTATAATTTGAAAAATAATAATAAAAATAATGTATAAACAATAAATACAATATGTTTATATTATATTCATACAAAATGTATATTTTGTTGAGTAATAATACTATTTACAATACTGTTTAAATATGCGACATCTATCGCTCTTCCTCTTAAACAAAATTATAAATTCAAATGAGTCCTTCACAAGAAAAACCAGTATCGTTCTCTTGGTTTACAAAAACAACAAAGAAATATATTTATTATGTCATCGAACTCAGTTGCGTTGCTGTTGTTTTACGTTTGCTGGGCTTAGTCAATCCTTTTATTTTTCAAGCGATTATCGACCGTATTCTTCCTTTTCAGCGCATTGAAAGCCTCTATGCTATCGTTATCCTTATGATTGCTATCATGCTGTTTAGCACAGCTCTTAGCTCCCTCTCTGGCTATTTAGGGGCTTATTTAGCCAATCGACTGACATTAGAGTTTGGACGTCGCATCTACACCCATGTGTTAAGCCTCTCATTACCTGTCTTATCCACTTGGCAAGTAGGGGAACTATTCACACGAATCGGAGAGGTTGATACAATTCGTGGTTTTTTAACAGGAACCATTGCGACAACCGTCCTGAATGTTCTTTTTGCCATTATTTATATTGCTGCACTCTTTTCCATTAGTCCACAACTCACTTTTATCGTTCTTATCATCTTGCCCTTACAAATGGGCTCTTTAGCGTTGGTCGGTCCCTTCTTGCGCCGCCAATTACGCCGTACTTTCACTCTGCAAGCTGCTCATAAATCGCGCCTTATTGAAAGTTTTACCAATCTTGAAGCCATTAAAGCACACGTAAAAGAAGCTGCTCATACGATACGCATGCAAGAAACTTTAGCCCGTAGTTTAGATCAAAGCCTAACAACCAGTAAATTGCATCTTCTCAATGGAGCCATGAGTCATATTTTTGGCGATCTTTTCACTATCTTTATTATCTTCTTTGGTGCTCAAGCTGTTCTTCAAAACCAAATCACATTAGGGCAACTTATTGCCTTTCATCTCCTTGCTGGTAATGTTTCTGGTCCTATCTTAAGCCTTGCCTCTTTATGGGAAGAATGGCAGCACTTAAAAATCTCTCGCCTTCGTTTGGGTGATATTCTTAATACTCCATCAGAATGGGAAGTAGAAAAACCTCCTCTTCAGCTCACTACAACACCCCTTCTTGAAGCCAACGATCTTTGTTTTTCTTATGAAGAGAAACCTATTATCAGCCACCTTAATGTCTGTTTACAAACTGGAAAACCGATTATGTTGCTTGGTCCTTCAGGATGTGGAAAAACAACCTTGGCTAAGCTCCTTTGTGGTCTCTACCCGCCAACAAGTGGAAAGATATTCCTTAACAACCAACCTTTACAGAATTTTGATATCCGTAGCGTGCGTGAAACAATTGCCTATTTTCCCCAAAATCCTTGCCTTTTTTCTGGAACCATTCTTGAAAATATGCTTCTCGCCAAACCAGATGCCACATCAGATGAAATCAACGCTGCATTATATGCTAGCGCTTGTCACGATTTGATTGCTCAGTTGCCTCAAGGACTAGAAACACAAGTGGGAGAGCAAGGTGGATTTTTATCAGGTGGTCAGCGCCAACGCTTGGCTTTGGCTTGTTTTTTTCTCATAAACCCAAGCCTTCTTATTTTGGATGAGCCAACCTCCGCATTAGATGATATTGTCAGTGCACAAATTGTTGAGCATTTATATAAACTTTCGCAAGAACGCATCGTTCTCGTTATTACCCACAAACGTGATCTTTTTCCTCAGCACGCAACTGTCTTAAACTTTGCTGATCTGGAGATGAAAAATGGCGGATAAAACACCTCGTTTACGCCCTTTGTCACCAACGCTTCATATGGTGGTTATCGTTTTGGTCACCTTATTCCTCTTTATTGTGATTGGTAGCTTTGTCACAAAAACAGAAATCGTTGCACGAGGACAAGGAACGGTCATTCCCACCGCCTATGTTCAACTCGTACAAGCACAAAATACAGGTCGTATTGAGAAAATTCTGGTAAAAGAAGGACAATTTGTTCATCAAGGGGATCTCCTTATCCAATTGGATCAACGCGAAGCCATCAATGAACGCGCACGCGTTCAAGCCGATATTGCGCAACAAAATCTTCAAGCACAAATCGCAACAGCTATTTTAACAGCTTTACGTGAAAGTGATCCTTTAGATAAAGATTTTGTGACCAAAGGTCTTGCCTATCTACAAGTTGTCCCTTTTTCTGGAAACAAAACTGCAAGAATGGAAGGGGAAAAACTTATTAGCGCTACCCTTCAATCTCTACAAGATAAATTAAGGGCGCTAAAAGCACAAGAAAACCGTATTGAGCGCAGTGGTGCAACACAACATGCGCAATTAGATAGGTTAGAGGATGATCGTCAATTAATTCAAGAAAAACTAAAAGCTGCAAAAAGCCTTATGGAAACAAAAGTTATCAGCCAAGCAATGTATCTAGAACGTTTACACGATTTCAAAAATGTGGAACATGAAATTTTAACCAATCAAAAGCGTCTAGAAGAAAACACCGCCGAAATAGATACCCTCCGCCAACAACGACAAAGCCTCATTTCCGATGAAATTGCCCGCTATCGCCAGCTTTCTCGTGAAACAGAATTAAATCTTCAAGGGTTAAAAGCAAAACTTGATAGCACTCAATATCGTCTTGACCACTTATCACTCTACGCCCCCGTTGATGGTCGCATTGATGATTTAAGTATCCACACTTTGGGCGGATTTATCGAGGCTGGTAAAACTCTCATGCGTATTGTCCCTGTCACGGGCGGGCTCATTGTCGAAGCATTTTTTGATAACCGAGATATTGGCTTTTTAGAAAAAAACCAACGTGCTTATGTAAAGTTTTCCGCCTTTCCTCCTGAACGTTTCGGCGTTATTTACGGTACAGTTGTTAATGTAGGCGCAACAGCGCGCTATAATAAAGAAATTAATGGGGCTTATGCAGTTTTAATCAAAATTGACCAAGATCATCTCAATTTGAATGGTAAACAGCTTAAATTTATCCCCGGAATGACCGTGACAGCTGATGTCATTACAGCAAAACGGCGTTTAATTTCCTACTTCTTTGAACCTATCACTAAAATTTTAGAACAATCTCTACAGGAAAGATAAAGATAATGTCTGTAAATGAAAACCCTCCACCATCGCTCATAGATCCCCTCACAGCTTTAGGAGCTATGGTGGTTTTAATGCTTCAATCCCCCTTACACCGCCGTTGGAGAATTTGGGATATCGAATTCAATATAGGACCAGCCTTACGTACTGGACAGTATAGGCTCTATAAAAATGAACGTGGAGAATTTTGTGCGTTTATCACTTGGGCTTTTTTAGATGAAAAAAATCATCAATCTATGCTTGAAAAAGGAGAGCTTTTGCCTCATGCTAATTGGCAAGGTGGAGAATATATGTGGTTCATTGATTATGTCGCACCACACGGTAATACTGCTGGTATTGTACGCGATATGCAACGGCATGTGTTTCCTTATCAAAAATATTGCTATGCCGTCCGACGGAATGAAAACGGTGGAATACGGAAAGTTACCCGCTGGTGTTGCTATAGAGCACAAAATCCATCACTGTAGATTTCATATTCTAAGTTGATAGAATCCTTTATCCCTTCCCTCTCATACTCCTCTATGAATTAAAACTCCCAAAAATCAATTTTCTGAAAATTATTTATCTCTCGTAAGCGCAGGCGCTCTTAGTTTCAGCTCCCCATCCGTGATATTCTTTACTCAAAGACGAGAGAAATACTTATAGATAGATAATGTAAGCACTTAGCTATACCTTCACGAACTCGCTAGAGGCTTGCTCTCAAATTTCTACTTTAAAACTGATTTTATAGATGTGGCTGGGGTACCTGGATTCGAACCAGGGAATGCCGGTACCAAAAACCGGTGCCTTACCGCTTGGCTATACCCCAAAGAAAAATATCCTTACAGCGATTCTCGGACTTTATAACGATTCCTGGGAGCAGACGCAATATCTGAAAATCAAAGCTCTTATTTTTTTATCATAAAGTTTTGAAATCTTATTACTGTTGCTTTGATATAAAATTCATAAAAAACTCTGCACCGATTTACTCTCTTAACATTAAGGAAAAGCTATCAATCCATCTGTTATTTTATATTTTTTGTATTTCCTTTTATGGTAACAGAAAATGCAAATTATTGATATTATAAATTAGAATGAATTTATGTTTTCTTGATGCTTTCAAATCCTAATTCTTTCAATCAGATAGAAAAACAGAGCAACCTTGTGTGTTTAGGATTTTTTGTCTTTTTAATCGTATTCCCGATTTTTGGTTGTTCAAAGTACAACAATTTATCTTCGCCTATTGAGAAATTTGGTTAAACATGCATGGCGAACATCATTTATTGATTAAAAATAAGCGCATTGGAAATCAATATATCTAAGCTGTCATTGGGCTTGTTAAAATTTTGCCAAGATCTGTATGAAAATCAATAGTGTCTGTAAATACAACCGATAGCATTTCGTATGGTATTTGAGGGAACATTTTAGACAACAAAACAAAAGCTAATAACACTCTTTTATGGCTCTTAATGAAGTGGCATATTCTTCTTGAAAATGATCACTGCATTTTTTGTTAGGTTACAGATAGAAAAAATTTTCAAAGGAAGTATTTATAAATCAATGATATTTTAATTGTTTAGACGTATATATCCAGAAGTCTCTTTACGAAGAGATGATAATCAAATTTTAATACAAATAGATATTCAATATTTGCTTTTAGGAACAGTAAATGGCAAATTAAGTTTTTGAAATGAGCTTAACAAATAGAATCGAGGAGATTTTAAAAATGGCTTTTGAATTGGCCGCGTTGCCTTATGATTATGATGCCCTTTCGCCCTATATGTCACGCGAGACACTTGAATACCACCATGATAAGCATCATCTCGCTTATCTTACCAATACCAACAACTTTGTAAAAGATGAAGGTTTAGAAAACGAAAGCCTTGAAAATATTGTGAAAAAAAGTTTTGGCAAAAATGTTGGTTTATTTAATAATGCAGCGCAATATTACAATCATAACCATTTTTGGCATTGGATGAAAAAAGGTGGAGGTGGTCAAAAGCTTCCTGAAAAATTAGCAAAAGCTATTGAAGCTGATCTAGGTGGTTATGACAAATTCCGTACAGATTTTATTGCTGCTGCCAGTGCCCAGTTTGGTTCTGGATGGGCATGGCTTGCTGTTAAAGATGGTAAGCTTGAAATTATGAAAACACCTAATGGGGAAAATCCTTTAGTTCATGGTGCTCAACCTATTTTGGGTGTCGATGTGTGGGAACATTCCTATTACATTGATTACCGCAATGCGCGCCCAAAATATCTCGAAGCTTTCGTAGATCATTTAATTAATTGGGATTATGTTTTGAAACTTTATGAAGATTGTGGATTTTAAGCTCTCTAAATAATTTTTTACTAAAGGCTCTATAATCTAATGGGTTATCGAGCCTTTCGAAAAGATAAAGATATTTTCAATTAACAGCAGTTTTTTCCTATTATTTTTAAAATATACGCATAAATATACGCAACCTCTTCTAGCTTCGAAAATCGTCCAGCCGCACCTGCATGACCTGAATCCATATTAATGCGCAATAAAATCGCATTATCATCTGTTTTTAAGTCTCGTAATTTTGCTACCCATTTTGTAGGCTCCCAGTAGGTGACACGAGGATCAGTTAGCCCTGCCGTCACAAGCATCGGAGGATATTCTTGAGCTTTAATATTATCGTAGGGAGAATAAGATGCGATAAGATTATAATCTTCTTCTGATTCAAGTGGATTTCCCCATTCGGGCCATTCCGGAGGTGTGAGTGGAAGCGAAGTGTCTAACATGGTGTTTAAAACATCAACAAAAGGCACATTTGCTACGATTCCAGCAAAATCTTGTGGAGCTATATTAGCAATAGCTCCCATTAACATCCCTCCTGCTGAACCACCTTGAGCAATGAGACGGTCATGAGAAGTGAAGTTGTTTTCTACAAGATAGCGCCCACAAGAAATAAAATCTGTAAATGTATTGTATTTAAAGAGATGTTTTCCCTTTTCATACCATTCAACTCCTTTTTCTTTTCCTCCACGAATATGGGCAATGGCATAAATAAAACCTCTATTAACTAAAGAAAGTGCATTGCTATTGAAACTTGCAGGAATGGAGATTCCATAAGCTCCATAACCGTAAAGTAAACAGGGGGCACGACCATTTAGAACAGTAGTTTTGTGATAAAAAACTGAGATAGGAATTTTTTCACCATCATCTGCCGTTGCCGTAATACGTCGCGTTATATACTCATCCTGATTATGCCCAGAGGGAATTATTTGCGTTTTTAAAAGCGTGCGTTTGCGATTTTTCACCTCATAATCAAACACTTGATCCGGTGTTGTCATAGATGAATAGGAAAAGCGAATAGTTGGACTGTTATATTCTGCTGCGCCTTGTAGACCTAAAGAGTAAGCTTCTTCAGTAAAAGCAATGGAATGAATTTGTTGAGTGGTACGCTCCATTATTTTTATACGTGGAAGCCCTTCAAAACGTTCAATCCAGATAAGAAAATCTTGATATGCATCATGAGATAATATGAAACAACCAAGCTGATGTGGTACAAGTTCAGACCAGTTTTCTGATTGTGGAGATGCAAACGGCGTGACCATAATTTTGAAGTCTTTTGCATTATCCAAATTGGTCAGAATATAAAAAACATCACCACCTTCTGTTAGTGAATATTCAATACCTTTTTGTCGCTTCCGTACACATTGAGGAACAGTGAGTGGCGCTTCAGCTGGAATCAACCAAATCTCTGACGTTTCATGATCATGAATATTAATATAAATAATGTCATTAAGTTTAGAACCACTCACATGTAAAAAAAATCCTGGATTATCTTCACGAAAAATAAGCTTATCTTGCGATTGGTCGGTATTTAATCGGTGATAATAGAGCTCTGAAGGGCGGTGGTTTTCATCCATCTTGGTATAGAAAAAACCTTCGGATTTAGCATCCCACACAATTTGTCCCGATGTATCTGTAATGATATCCATACTATCAGACAATGTTTCTAAATTACGAATTTTAGCGGTGTAGAATTCTGAGCCTTTGTCATCATAAGTCCATACAACATGTGTATGGTCAGGAGATTCTTCAACTGAACCAAAATTAAAATATTCTTTCCCTTCAGCCAAAGCATCACCATTAAGGTAAACATTTTTTTCTCCTCCATCTCTTGGCGTACGAAAATAATGGGGTTGTTGACCTCCTGTAACATAAGAAAATCCATAAGCAAAAGGACCACGTTTTATAGGAACAGAACTATCATTCTCTTGGATGCGGTTTTTCATTTCTGCAAAAAGTGAATCTTGTAATGGTTTCGTATCAGCCATCTGCAAAGCTTGGTAAGCATTTTCCTTTTCAAGATGTTTTCTAATATTTTTATCAAGACAGCTCGGTTTTTTAAAAACATCTTGCCAATTAGAGGCACGTAACCAATGATAAGGATCTGCACGATCAATACCATGATGTCTTTCTCTATGTGCAATTTTTAATGCTTTTGGGGGGGGAAGCAAAGAGCTGTTCATGCATGATCCTATCTTAAAAGAGATTGATGATTTTACTTATATGTTAGAATCATATCATTTATGCAAGTGCATAAAAGCTGTCAGCTCTGCACACTTAACAAAAGCAAGCTGTAATAATTGTACAATGACACCATGTCCTGCTATTTATAATATACAACAGGTAACGTCTTCTATGAGAAGAATACGACTTTCATAAAAATGCTAGATTAAAAAAATAAGGCTATTTTGTAGCAGAATTAATTTTTACTTTTAAAAAGATAAATGTATTTTTAATATATAAAATACATTTTATTTTAAATAATATATAGAAAAATACAGTTTTTTATATAAAAAATTTTTATATATCGTATTGATTTGTGATTTTATTATTAGTAATAATTAAACGTTAAATTAAAATTATTTATATATTAAATATAATATTTTTCAATTATGTGATATATATACAATAAATATCTTTATTATATATTTTATTTATGATATTTTATAATAAAATCTGTTTTCTAAGAGATTAATAGTTTTATTTTTCTTATTGAAGATTATGTCTAAAAATAGGTTTTTATTTGATTTTTTTGTGTTTTAGCAATTTTATAGAATAATTGAATTGACAAAAAAGATTTTTGTACAATATGAAGCCTATGTACATTGGATCTCTTACATGAGTATATGTACTGTATCTCGATCTTAAATTACTTGATTTTAAATAAAGGAAACAAGAATGGAACATCATCCAGTCTTAGAGACTGAAAGCAATTTAGTTATTACATTGGTTGCTGATATCGTTGCTGCCTACGTAAGTAATAATTCTATTCGACCGACTGAAGTACCAAGTTTAATTGCTGATGTTCATGCCGCTTTTCGTAAAGCGGGGAATGTAGAATCAACAGAAGTCGAAGTTGAAAAACAAAGGCCAGCCGTTAACCCAAAACGTTCAATCTTTCCAGATTATCTCATTTGCCTTGAAGACGGAAAAAAGTTTAAATCTTTAAAGCGTCATCTCATGACACATTATGGAATGTTGCCTGAAGAATATCGTGAAAAATGGCAATTGGATAGTTCTTATCCTATGGTGGCTCCTAATTACGCGAAAGCACGTTCTGCTCTGGCAAAAGAAATGGGGCTTGGACGCAAAAGCAAACGAAAGAAAAACAAGTAATTGCGTTTTCTAAAAAATTAGGTATCTGTAGTCCATAAGTATATTTTTTGTCAGGTATGTTTTCTATAGTATTGTTTACTATGAGATATTTGTTTTATGCATAACTTTCGTTACGAATTCGTTCAATCATTGATTTAAGACCATTTGATCGTTGTGGTGTTAAATTTTCGTTTAAACCAAGTGTTTTAAAGAGTCCTTCAGCATCAGCATTACGAATTTCAGAGGCTTTTTTACCTGAATAGAAAGCGAGAAGAATGTAGATAAGACCGCGCACAATATGGGCGTCAGAATCACCTTGAAATGTTAATATTGGATTTTCTGAATTATTGCGTGAAGCCAAAAGCCACACTTGGCTAACGCAGCCTGGTACTTTATGAGCATCGTTTCGAGCACTTTCTGGAAAAGGTGGCAATTCACGACCAAGTTCAATCACGTAGCGATAACGATCTTCCCAATTCTCTAGAAAAGAAAAATTTTTTATAATATCATCGATCGTTTCTACCATAATCTCCATCCTGTTTATGTGATGATCATGTTAAATGCAATGGGTTGACAGATAAATACTTATTTTTCTTAGTATAACATTGTTAGGGAGCACTAAAAATTTTTATTTCAAGATAACATCATATGCTTTTTGTTTTTATGTAGATTCTTCTGTTTCTCTCTTAAATATAATATCTGGAGAAGATTTTATATTTTGACTATCCAATATACGTCCAAAATATTTGTATGCTGCTCTTGCACCATAATATGCACGTTCGCCAAGTGAACTAAAAAAAGACCTTCCGGTTTTGCAGGCTTCTATATTACGGTCACAGAATGTTCGTAAATCTTTTAAAGCTTCCTTAAAAGCAATAACTACATCACTCATTATTGTCTCATTTTCTCTTTGGATAGGGGAATGATCATTATTCGGCTTTTCTACAAAAAACGAAATAATGACAAAAACAAAAAACAAAAATAATAATAATTTGATCAAAAAACGTATCATGGGCAATCAATGCACCGTAGCTGTAAATGAAACAAAATAGCAACGTATACGCTTCTCCTTTATAAAAAATTTATAAAATGATCCTTTTATCAAATTAAGCATTTGTTTATCAGATTTACAGAATTAACTATGTTATAATAGGATATGAAGTAGCTGTGAAAAAATGAGAGGTATTATCTTTTCATTAAAAAATTAACATAAAAATTGCGCTATAAAAATAAGAATATTAAAAATATGTATGCTCGCCTTCTTCATTACATATAACAAGAGTAAAATAATGCAACGAAAGAAACTATGTATCATAAGCATAACAACATATGATGATTACAGTCCTTCATGTTTGCGATTTTCTTTTTTATAAAAAGAGCATGATATTAAATTGTAAGGACTAAACAGCTCGCTTATTTTTCACAGATATTTTTTTAGTCATTTTCATTGATATTTATGAAATATTAGGAGAATGAATTTATATGAGAACATAGATGGTATTGAAAGATAACGATGCCCATTAACATTGGGTGGAAACATAAATTATGGACATGTAAATATTTGCAAGAGCTATATCCTACTATCAGCTCGGGAGCGTGATAAGTAAATGTGTTTCAATTTCGCTTTCAAAGACTACAAAATATATAGGCAAAAAAATAAAGAAGTAACGTAGCACTTTTAATTTGAGAATGATATGCGACGCTGTCACTTACAAATGTAAATTGGTGTCATAGGGTTGTAAAATTTTTATATACACTCAAAAATGCTCTATAATATGAAATTAAGAAATTTGAATGAGAATAATTGTTGTTTTATCAGCTTATAGGTTTACACAACAGGTTTCTTTATTTTTACAATTTGAAAGAGAAAACAACAATACAAATCTCTCTCTCTTTCTGGGAGTGATAATAATTTATAAGAATATTATTGGAAATAAAAAATAAAAATAATGGTAAAAAAGCAAAAAAAACGCAGAATAAAAAACGTAAAACAGCGTAAATACTATAGTAGTATTGTTATAACATTTTTTCTTATAATCGGATATTTTCTTTTTTGGATAGCAAAAACACTTTGTTTTTATACAAGGAAAAATACTTCATTGTTTGCTGGGTTAATTCTTTTTACTATTAGTTTTGGATTTGTTTCATTTAATGCTTTATTTTCACAAATGATAATGCATCAAGATGCCTTTACTAAAATGAAGAGCGCATTTGATGCAGATATAGAACGAAACTCCCCTTTTCCTGAAAAAGAAGAAAAATTTCGCGCAGTTTCTCAAGAAACTTCTGGTCCATTTCTAAACCCTTTACAGAAAAATTCATCTGTTCCTGCTTTATCAGAAAACATACTAAAAATGCAAAAAAAGTTAGCAAAGCTAGGATTTTATGATGGTCCTTTAGATGGAAGAGAGGGACCTAAAACGCGTCGTGCCATAGCACTTTGGAAAGAACAAACAGCTCACAAAATACAAAAAAATATTTTACCTAAAACCGCAACAGATGAAATTGCCATATTAATTAAACGTAGTGAAAAAGAAATGATAAATGAAACAATAGAAACAAAAGATATGCCACGCTTCAAAGAGACTGTTTCAGAACCTCTTGTTGCAGATATTATACAAGTGCAAAAAGCTTTACGCATTTTTGGTCATCACGAGGTGGTTGTCACGGGTATAGAAGATCAGAAAACAATCGAAGCCTTAAAACAGTTTCAAAAAATGTTTGATCTTCCTATAACAGGTAAAATGGATCACACAGTCTTGGTAAAAATGTATGAAGTTGGTTTGTTAAACTGAAAGATGCATTCATCTGAGAGATGTAAGCACTGAAAATTTTACGATAATATATCCCCGTGCCTTATACTTTTTTATAAATACATCAGAGACATACTGTTTTCCCTTATCCCTACAGCTTATGGTAGATCTTCATTTTTTCTTTTAGTCAAGAAAATGAAAAATGCAGGTAAGTTATTTACCATAACACAAGCAAAATATTGATTTACAATGAGTATTCATCGTTTCTACCACTTAAAAGAAAGCAACCAATACAGAAAATTTCTTTCATTTTAACTCTTTTTATCATAAATCATGAAAGTGCGTTTTCTTTCATATTTTCAGCAGGGATGGTCCATATATCATCTTCAACTTGATCTTTATGGATTAACACAAAGGATATGTGTGCGCGCCTGTCAGAATAAGCAGACGCAAAGCCAAATGCGTCATGGTTGGGTGTTTTGCAGAGTGTCTGATAAAAAGACGAGACATCTTGCCAATCCATAGCAGGTATATTCTTAACTTTATGGCGTTGTTTACTTAAGAGATTTTGCTTTTTCTGTTGTCTGTAAATCAATATCCAAACCCAATGCAGCAGCATGTTTAAGACAAATATTAAGGCGGTTTAGGCTTTTTTAGCTGTCTCAGCTTTTGTATGCCAGATGGGAGCGAGTGTATTGCGTATATCTGTTCGTGTAATCTCTGAAACCGGTAAACAGCCTAATTTAGGGAGAATATGAAGTTTTAAAGATGAAAAACACTCACCATTTTTATCATTTCCTTTTAATTCTGCTTTACAACTTTTAAAAGCATCGAGAGCGATATCTTTTAGATAATGCAGATTACGCATTGCCTCACACTTTTGCTTGTCATGTTCTTTAATGGAGTCATGACCCTCACGAAGAACAAAACGCCTTTTTTGGGTTGCACATTCACAAGCTTGCTTTACAGAGACATCTCTTAAGGCACCTAAGCCCATTTCACGCACGATGGCGTCTGTGAATGGTATAGCGTAAAACCATTATGCACCACCATCTTTACGCTTATGAAGTAACAAGCCAGCCCCCCATCATACTATTTTTGCCAGCCTCATCATACTATTTGCCATCCCCCAATGTTGCGACGGCCTTTGGTATTTGGACGATTCATAAGAGGCATTTTTACTCCTTTCTTTAGAATTTTCACCCACACTAGCCCCGCTTATGATGTGCAAGTAAGTAACTTTAATTGATCAACATAAGGGGATTTGAGATGAGAGCATCTTACGATATTCGGGAGTCTCATCCAACATGCAAAATAAAAATTATCATTATAAATCAATGCATTAACTTGCATATTACAAGAGACATTTGCGTCGAAAAAAACACTTAAATAGAAATCAACATACCTCTTATAAGCCGCCTAAACACACAAATAGTTGCTTACTATACAATGAAAAAACTCAAAATCTTTTTATATTTTTATTGCAAGAGCCGATTGTGCTGCTGCTAAACGTGCAATTGGCACCCGAAAAGGAGAACATGAAACATAATCAAGACCATTTTCTTCACATAAGGCAATAGACGCAGGGTCACCTCCGTGTTCACCACAAATTCCCAGTTTAATTTTTTCCCGTCGTGAACGCCCCCGCTGTGCAGCAATAGAAACGAGTTCCCCTACTCCATCACGGTCAATCGATACGAAAGGATCTTGTTCTAAAAGTCCTTTTTGAAAATAGGTTGCTAAAAAGGGAGCAGCATCATCACGTGAAATTCCAAAAGTCGTTTGCGTCAAATCGTTTGTTCCAAATGAAAAAAATTCAGCTGTTTCGGCAATTTCATCCGCTCGAAGAGCAGCCCTTGGAAGCTCAATCATCGTTCCAACCATGTACTGAATATTCTGACCCTTTTCCTTGATCACTTCATTAGCAACCTTATCAATATGGGCTTTTACAAAATCAAGTTCAGATTTCAGCGCAATAAGTGGCACCATAATTTCAAGCATAACAGGAGAGCCGGATTTTTGAGCAGCTTCTGCTGCTGCTTCAAAAATAGCCCGCGCCTGCATTTCTGCGATTTCGGGATAAGTAATAGCTAAACGACATCCCCTTAATCCAAGCATAGGGTTAAATTCGTGTAATTGCTGTGCACGTGCAGAAAGCGCATCTACTGAGACACCCATAGCCGTTGCAACTTCAAAGATTTCTGCGTCTGTTTTTGGCAAAAATTCATGTAATGGTGGATCTAGTAAACGGATAGTAACAGGCAAACCACACATAATTTCAAATAATTCACTAAAGTCCGAGCGCTGCATTGGCAAAAGCTTATCCAATGCTTTACGACGTCCACTTTCATCATTACTTAAAATCATTTCACGCATGGCCACAATACGTTCACCAGAAAAAAACATATGTTCCGTGCGGCAAAGTCCAATACCTTCAGCTCCAAAGGAACGCCCCATACGTGCATCAGAGGGTGTTTCAGCATTGGCGCGAACTCTTATACGCCGTATCCCATCAGCCCACTCCATCAATTTTGCAAAATCTCCACAAAGCTCAGGTTGCAACATCGCAACTTTCCCTTTGAAAATTTCTCCACTCCCACCATCAATGGTAATAACATCACCCTCTTTAAAATTTTGCCCTGAAGCAAACATTGTCTTTGTGTTATAATCAATGCGTACATTACCAGCACCAGAAATACATGGTTTCCCCATACCACGCGCGACCACAGCAGCATGACTTGTCATACCACCACGCGTCGTCAAAATCCCTTCCGCAGCATGCATACCGTGAATATCTTCTGGGCTTGTCTCTACACGCACCAAAATAACTTTACGACCTTCCGTGGAGGCAGTTTCTGCCTCTTCTGAAGTAAAAACAATTTCACCCGTTGCTGCTCCTGGAGAAGCAGGTAACCCACGTGCAATAACAAAACGCTCTGCTTTAGGATCAAGTGTTGGATGGAGAAGTTGATCGAGTGACTTTGCATCTATTCGCAACACCGCTTCTTCACGACTGATTAATCCTTCTTCCACCATTTCAGTTGCCATTTTTAGAGCAGCACGTGCGGTTCGCTTTCCCGAACGAGTCTGTAACATCCACAATTTACCTTTTTCAATGGTGAATTCGAGATCCTGCATATCGCGATAATGCTGCTCAAGCTTCTGTGCGATCTGACACAACTTCAAAAAAGCTTCGGGCATGATTTTTTCCAAGGATGGTTTATTTGAGCCCGCAACAATACGTGCATTTTCTGTAATATTTTGGGGTGTTCGAATGCCTGCGACAACATCTTCACCCTGCGCATTCACTAAAAATTCACCGTAAAGCTCTTTCTCACCTGTTGATGGATTGCGGGTAAAAGCAACACCCGTTGCCGAATCTTCACCCATATTACCAAACACCATCGCCTGTACATTTACTGCTGTTCCCCAACTTTCAGGAATATTATGTAAACGACGATAAGTAATTGCACGTGCTGTCATCCAACTTGAAAAAACTGCTCCAATTGCTCCCCACAATTGTTGTTCAGGATCTTGTGGAAAAGGTTTCCCTAACTTCTCTTCAACATATGCTTTATAAGAAACAATGACATCTTTCCAATCAGCCGCTGTCATCTCTGTATCGACAGCATAACCATTGCGTATTTTTGCATCATCAAGAATTTCTTCAAAATGAGAATGATCTAATCCCAAAACAACATGAGAATACATTTGGATAAAACGGCGATAACTGTCATAAGCAAAGCGTTCATTATTGGTTTGTAAAGCAATTGCTTGTACAGTCTTATCATTCATTCCAAGATTAAGTACCGTATCCATCATTCCTGGCATAGAAGCACGGGCTCCAGAGCGAACAGACAGCAAAAGCGGCTTTTCTTCGTTACCAAATTCACGTCCTGTTTGTTCACCAATGCCTTTAAGCGCTTGTGTAACAGCTTCCTGTAATTCTTGTGGATATGACTTATCATGGGCATAATAAAAATTACAAACTTCTGTCGTAAGAGTAAATCCAGGAGGTACAGGCAAACCAAGATGACTCATTTCAGCTAAATTCGCCCCTTTACCGCCGAGAAGATTGCGCTCACTTGCGCTTCCTTCTGTATGGCCATCACCAAAACTATAAACCCATTTTGTCATCATAAAAATCCTCCCATAGCAGCATCAAAATAATTATTTGATTGGAGCCCATTAAAAAAATGCTTCAGTTTTAAATTGGCTAAATTAAAGAAAATATTGCCTCACAAATGCGTAAAACCAATCCTTCCAAAAGAGAAACGACGAAAACTATCAATATCCCATCTTTTGGAAAGAAGATTTAGTTTTTAAGAAAACTATCAATGACCGAAAAGAAAGATTCTACTGACATAACACCTTCATACTTATTACCGTTAATAAAGAATGTAGGTGTTGCAGTAACACCAAGCTCTTTACCACGCTCAAAAGATGCATTCACTTCATCTAAAAGTGACTGATTTTTTAGACAAGCATTAAAACTTTCGTCTGTAAAACCAGCCATTAAGCCAATTTTTCTCAATGGTGTTAAAGCATCTTTTTCCCAAACCCATTCCTGCTGTTTTTGAAATAAAACTTCGATCAAAGGGAAATAGCGGTCTTCTGGTGCACATCGTGCCAACATAAAACCCGCCGTTGCTCTAGGATCAAAAGCATAATCTCGAAAAATAAGTTTTACTTTTCCCGTTTTAATATATTTTTTACGAATTTGCGGAAGGACATTATTATAAAAATCTGCACAATGAATACATGTCAATGAAGCATATTCAACAATTGTTACGGGTGCATTCTTGTCCCCCTCAAACCTATCCTTAACCTTACCCGATTGAAGAAGTTCAACCATATCAACAGTCGCAACTGGCTTAATATCCCTAGCAGCTGCCCCCGCTACACTGATTTGGATAGCCGTTATTAAAAGAAAAATTATCCTGAAAGACAACAAAGAACGAAATTTTAGCATAAATAATACTTTTCTGTTGTTATTGAACAATAAAAAACTTAACATTTTTTACATATTAAAGGAAAAGATGTAAAATTTCTTTCTATTTATTATTTTTTTCTGCAAAAATGCAACAGCCAAGTTCATAAAGTGATTGGCGTAGACTTTCATCTTCAACCTCTTTAAGCATATTTTCTATACGTTTTTTGTCTTTTTCATTCGGACCAGACTTCATCGGTAAGTGATTTTTTAAAACAGATATACACCTTTGTTCAATCTTAATACGATCAATAGCAATATATCCAAAAAAAACATTAATTCTACGAAGCAATTCATCTGTTTCATGCATCAATTTTAAAGCAGAGAAACCTTCACATGTGACAACAAGTGTTGCTGGTTGAAAAACGTCATCTTGATGAGCGCGACATTTCCAAATAATTTTAAGCGGCATTGTATGCACAGCTATATCATGACCTGCAATCTGTGGCCAATGCTCTATAAGAGCCATGTTAAGCCCTGTCCGTTTACATAAAACCGGATCAAGCATACGAGATACTGTCTCAGAAAGAGAATAAAAATGGCGCTTTTTAAATTGTTTGCTCATTTCTCAATTTTTCAATCAACATTCAGTCATGAACTCAATTATTAAAATTTCTTTCATCTAAAGAACTCTTCCTCCAAATATCTCATTAAATATCAACAAAGTCTAATTCTCAGCTAAGCAAAATTTTTATCATAGGAGGAAAAAGAAAAATATGATTTGTAAAACAAATATTTTTTTCTTTTGCATTTTATATCTTCCTATGCTTCAAAACTATCATGTACGAAATTTCTTCGCGCCTCCTATCTTGGTACGATCAAAAGCACCGACATTTACCATGGCGGATTACCCCCAAAGAACAAAAACAAGGTATCCACCCTGATCCCTACCAAGTTTGGCTTTCTGAAATTATGCTTCAACAAACAACTGTCGAAGCCGTGAAACCTTATTTTCAAAAATTTCTAAAACTTTGGCCTGACCTTTCCTCTTTAGCAAAAGCCCCACAAGAGGATATTATGAAAGCATGGGCTGGACTTGGCTATTATTCACGCGCACGCAATCTTATAAATTGTGCTAAGCAGCTTATTGAAAACTACGAAGGACAATTTCCGCAATCCGTAAAAATATTGCAAACTCTTCCTGGTATTGGAGACTACACCGCTGCTGCCATTGCCGCAATTGCTTTTAACCACCCTGTAGCAGTGATTGATAGTAATGTTGAACGTGTTGTTACCCGCTTATTTGCTATTGCTGCAGTCTTGCCAAAAGCAAAAGCTGAAATCAGAGAAAAAACACAAAAAATTACCTCTTTAAATCGCCCTGGAGACTTTGCTCAAGCAATGATGGATCTAGGAGCAACTCTTTGCACACCACGCAATCCATCTTGTTACCTCTGCCCTCTTCAAAAGCTGTGTAGAGCAGAAAAGATGAAAAGACCGGAATCTTTTCCAGTTAAAGCACCTAAAAAAGAACGCCCTTCAAAAAATGGCGTTGCCTTTGTCGTTCTTAATGAAAAGGAACAAATTTATTTAGAAAAACGACAAGGTAAAAAACTTCTCGGTGGAATGACGCAAATTCCTAACAATATTGGAATAAACAACGAAAACAGTCTTCAAAACGCGCCCTTTATCGCCAATTGGCAATTCAAAGGGCAAGTTACACATGTTTTTACCCACTTCTCTCTAAAACTCGATGTTTATTATACTCAAAGTGTTCACGAAATGAATCGTGAAGATGGTTGGTGGTGCGATATCCAGAATCTTGCTGACGAAGCACTGCCTACTGTTATGAAAAAAGCTATTTCTGTAGCTATTCCCAATTCTTTTCGGTTGAAATAAATCTTAATATAAATAAGATATTGATTTATAACTATAATTAATCGTTTTGCATATTGAATGATACCCCCGAACATTGTAAGTTTCTCTTATTTTGAATCAATAAAAACCATACGTCTGCGCATCACAAATGAGACTGACATGTGGGTAAAAAACTCTAAAGAAAGGAGGAAAAATGCCTCTTATGAATCGTCTAAATAGCAAGGTTCATCGCAATATTGGGGGCCGGTAGATAGTATGATGGGACCGGCTTGTATCTTTTATAAGCGTAAAGGTGTGGGTGTTCAATGGCTTTATCGCTATACCATTCACGGGCGCCGTCATGAAATAGGCTTGGGTGCTTTAAGAAATGTCCTTTAAAAAAGCCCGTAAATGTGCAATACTGAGAAATATTTTTTAGTTGCATGCACAATATTTCATTCTTCATAAAAATATTTATTTATAATGAGAGTTCACATTGTACAGTTTGAATGTAAGCCTAGAATACAGCGGATTTTCTCATTTAAAATCCTCTTAATTATGCATTATAAATAAAACGTTTTCTTGCACATTATAAGCGGGGAATGATATGTGAATAACAAACACTTAGGAAGAAAACAAATATATCAAATCGTCTCAATATTAAGAACACAATATTGAAGCTCACCTAACAGATAATGATAGCACCAGCTTGCCTCTTCATAGGACGCCGTTTTTTAACATCTGAGAACGTATTATCATTCTTAGGTCATCTATTGATTTCAATCGTCCATTTTCCTCATAATACCAGAAAGTCCAACCATTACAGCTTTGTGAATCTTGAGCCTTTCGTCCCATTGCATGAATAGAACCGGCTTCACCACCATGCATAACCGTACCATCAGCCCTTACAATAGCAGATACTTGCTTCTTGCGATCATAAAGAACTTCTCCAGGATGAAGCAAACCTGCTTCAAGTAAACTATTGAATGCTACACGCGGTTCTGCTTTTTTCTTATCCAAAATTGCTAATTCCGGTTTATTTAAAGGTTTAACCGCAGCAATTCTTTCACATGCCGCATCAATGTAGTCTTGTTCACGTTCAATACCTACAAAATCACGCCCTAAAAGTTTTGCAACAGCACCTGTCGTCCCCGAACCAAAAAACGGATCAAGAATAACATCACCAGGCTTACTAGAAGCCATAATAATACGGGCTAATAATGCTTGTGGCTTTTGTGTTGGATGTAATTTGCGCCCTGCCTCATCTTTTAAACGTTCAGAACCTGTACACAGAGGGAAAAGCCAATCTGAACGCATTTGTAGATCTTCATTCGCAGCTTTTAAAGCATCATAATTAAATGTATATTTTTTATCCTTTTGATCTCGAACAGCCCAAATAAGCGTCTCATGAGCATTTTGAAAGCGGCGTCCTCGAAAATTAGGCATAGGATTATTTTTACGCCAAACGATATCATTGAGCATCCAAAAACCTAAATCTTGCAACGCCGTACCAACGCGAAAAATATTATGGTAAGATCCTATAACCCAAATTGTCCCATTGGGTTTTAAGACACGACGACAAGCAAGCAACCATGCCCGTGTAAAAGCGTCATAAGCAGCAAAACTCTCAAACTGATCCCATGCATCATCAACCGCGTCAACAAGCGAATGATCTGGACGATATAAAGCACCATCCAATTGCAAATTATAAGGAGGATCAGCAAAAATCATATCAACTGAATGTTTGGGAAGTTTTTCCAATACAGCAACACAATCTCCTTTGAAAATTTTATTGCGCCATGGTCCCCGTGAAAAAGTGTGAACAAAATCTTTTTGAAGCTGAATAACTGTCATGAAAAACCCAACAAAATGAACTGAATTTGCCCTATAATCAATCAAAATAGTTTATAGGCCCGCATTACCAATTCATATTTACAAAATAGAGTAAACGTATTGTTAAAATCCTGTAAAATTGACAGATATTTTTGCTATTTTAAGAAAAATAAAGAATTTCATACGGATAAATCCTTACTTTCTTTCCTTCAACGCACGCTTTTCGTCTCTTCATTTCGTCAAATGAATAAGAATTCACTTTAAAAGCATATTTTTATGAAATAAAATCGTCTCAATGACATTTCTATAAAAGTTTTCAAGCTATAAATAATATGTAAAGGAATATTTCATGCCTCAAATAGATCTCATTATTTTTGATTGTGATGGCGTTTTAGTCGACTCTGAATATCTCGCAGCAAAAATTGGATCTCAATTACTTAAACAAATAGGATATGAAATATCACCTGAAGAATTGGCAGAACGCTACGCAGGACTGATTTTTCGAGATATTCTTAAAAAAGTTGAACAAGAAACAGGAAAACCAGTCTCTGCTCATCTCATAACTCAAATGTCAAATCTCTTTCGAGCACAAATAACAACTGATTTACGTGCCCTTGATGGTATAAGAGAAGCTATAAAGATCGTTCAAACGCGTTATCCCTATTGTATTTGCTCTAATGCAAAAAGTGACAATGTAAAAGAGATGCTCTCTGCCGTTAATCTTTATGATCTTTTTGATGGTAAAAATAAAATATTTTCTGCACCTGAAGTTGGAACGAAAAGAACAAAACCAGCACCTGATGTTTTTCTTTTTGCAACACAACAGTTGCGTGCAAATCCCAAAAATACTATTGTTATAGAAGATTCAGTTCACGGCGTACATGCGGCTACTGCTGCAGGTATGCGTGTTATCGGCTTTACTGGAGGATCACATAGCTACCCTGGTCACTCTAGTGCACTTGCAGAAGCTGGAGCTGAAACAGTTATCGCCAAACATGATTATTTACTAGAAGTTTTAGAGGCAATGGCAGTATGGCAAGAACTATCATGAAAAACCGTCTTAGAGATCTAGCAATTCATACCCTCCATTTAGAAACATTCTTAAGACTTTAACCTCATTTAAATATACTAACTAGGGAGAAAATATAACTGCATTAGCTCGGTATTATAAACAATAGATATATAGCAATTGTTATAACCCATGAAATGTTTATCTCTTCTGAACTTATATTAACTTATGGTAAAATGATAACTTTTCCTTCTGATCATAATAAAATACAAAATTGATATACTTATAACTGAAATACGATCTGTTCTTTAATATATAAAAACAATGTAAATATAAAATTTGAACATAATAATATAGATTTTATAGCATATAATCTATAAAACTCATCACTATAAATAATAATCAACAAATATCTCTTGGTTTTAAAAACTTAAAAAATACTTTCATATAGATAATAATATTTTTTTCATTATTCAATGATGTATGATATTTTAACGCTAATTCGTACTCATACGATATATGATGTCTTTTAATTTATAGAGTGAAAAAATATTTTAAATGTGTAGTACAAAAATAACAAAAAAATACTTCTTCTTCTCTGATAACAGCTTCTCTCCTACAAACTCATATAGACATCAATTTAAAAATAAGTCTTTTTAGTAAATCATACCATTTTTAATACATAAATATCTTTAGTAATTTTTTTAAAATACCTATAGAAAGTAAAGTAAAATTTATATATCCGTTATATGTATTTTAATAAAATACGTAGTGCAAATATTACTTTATTGACTATTAATTCATAATGTAGTATACATGTGCATTATATGTAATATGATATATAGTTTTTGTTTGTTTCCTAGGTATATATAATAAAAATTATCTATTACATAATAACAAAAATTAGATAATATTTTGAGGTAAAATTATGGTTAAATTGTTTAATAAATATTCATTAAGTGTTTTTATAGCAACTGCTTTTTTTCTTTCACAAGTTGTAAATGTTCATGCAAATTACTTAAGCAACAGTTCTCAAAAAGAAGATACTGATTGCGTGATAGAACAAGTGACAAATGTAACATATACAACAGTTGATACAACTTCTCTCTCTGTTCCAGCAGTAAGTTATGAAACAACAAATGAAGCCGCTCTTGAAGGAAAATTTGAAAAGGTAGTGGACCCTATTACGGTAGGAGTAGGCGTTTTGGTCTTTGGATATGCATTCAGTTTCATCATCGGATTGATAAAAGACATCGTATCAATATTTAAATAAACCATTCAACACAAAATACTAAGAAGTAGATTATGTGTTTTATTATATTTATTTAAATCCATAATAAAACAGTTTTCTACTTCTAAGACAGCAAATCTATTTTATATATTCCACTTATTATACTTATGTATTCAATACATTAGAGTTGAAAGTAGAAATTATTTGAGGTAAAATTATGGCGAAATTATTTAGAAATTATCTATTCAATATTTTTATAGCGACTGTTTTTTTTCTTTCACAAATTGTAAATGTTCATGCAAATTCTTTGAGCAATGTTGTACAACAAGAAGAGGTTTCTGTAATAGAGCAGGTAAAAGAGAAGGTAACCCATATTACGGCTTTCTATGCTCCCAGTTTAAATTATGAAGCAATAAATGATACTACTGCTGAAGGAAAAGTTGAAAAAGTGATTGAACCCATCACACTTACGCTAGGAACCTTTGGTATTGCAGCGCTAGCTGGGTATGCAACAACTATAGTAGGCATGCTCTTAGGGTGGATGGTAAAGGGATTAATGAGATACTTCCAACCTAGCAAATAAACTTTTGAATATTTAATTCAAAAGTTTGCAATATAGCATTCTAAGTATAACCGAAGTATTTGGTCACTATATTACTGTATTACTCTTATCATGAGAACTGATAACACCTCATATATCTATCATGTTTATCGGTAATACTAATAGATTGCTTTGTTAGATTTTAAAAAATATTTGAGGTAAAATTATGATTAAAATGCTTAAAAATCATACGTTAAGTATTTTTATAGCAATTGCTTTCACTTTTTTACAAGTTGTAAATGCGCATGCAAATCATTTAAGCAGTAATGCACAACAAAAAGATATTTCTGTAATGAAGGAAATAAAAAAGAAAGCAGTTAATATCGCTACTTTTTATGTTCCAATTTTAAAACATGGGGTTGAAAATGAAGATACAATTGAAGGAGAATTTCAGAAAGTATTTGAACCCATTACAATAGGAACTTTTACGACATTAGGAGCTATGATTTTTGGTTATTTCACTGGGCTTTTTATGTCTCTATTTAGTGGATTATTAGGAATAGGAATAGGAAAAGCATAATAATTTAACTTATCTGTTTGTTTTTTCTAAAAGAAATCTTTAAATTAAATTGCAGCCTGCCTCAAATAATTGGGGCAGGCTCTTTATGCTTTATGGATGATTTTTTTATTACCTATTATACCGTGTAGTACCAAGTCGACACCATCATATTTACCGGCCCCCAATGTTGCGACAGCCCGTGCTATTTAGACGATTCATAAGAGGCATTTTTGCTCCTTTCTTTAGAGTTTTTTACCCACACATCAGCCCTGCTTATGACGTGCCAAAATATAGTTTTGATGATTGATTAAACATAAGAGGATGGGAGATGGGAGATGGGAGATGGGAGATGGGAGATGGGAGATGGGAGATGGGAGATGGGAGATGGGAGATGGGAGATGGGAGATGGGAGATGGGAGATGGGAGATGGGAGATGGGAGAATCTTACAATATTCGGGGGTCTAATTCAACATGAAAAATACTAAATTATCGGTATAAATCAATGCATTGTAGTATCAATATAGCAACTTATTAGCATAAAAACTGATCATTTAAACGGAATAAAGGTCTTTTCCAATCTACAATTTTACGTACAAATGCTATAAATTATTTCGTAAACACCTCAGGGCAAATCATAATATACGATTTTATAAAAATTCATTATTGTACACGTTATTAATTATACGAGATTAAGAAAAAATAAACGCACCAGTAAGTAAGTTTCATAAAAAAATTATCCGGTAATTGTTCGTATACCAACCATGATAGACAATAAACAATTCAAATTATAAAATAATGAAAAACAGCTTTGACATTTTATAATGTCAAAAAAACTTAATATTCAATATATTATATAAAACATCCCAAACTTATAATGTTCCTGTTTCTGTTGTCACTGATTTTTCATTATTGATAAATATAAGCAAACAAACTTTCATGCATTTAATAATTTGAATATTATAAAAAACATGAAATATATAATGTATCATTTTACTGAAAATAAATGAAAGAAAAGATTCATGAAATATATTAGCACAAGAGGTGAAGCCCCTATCCTAGGCTTTACTGAAACGATTATGACTGGTCTCGCACATGATGGTGGGCTTTATCTGCCAGAAAAATTTCCTCAATTATCACCCAATGCACTACGAGCACTACGCGGTCAATCCTACACAACAATTGCTAAAACAATTCTCTGGCCCTTTGTGAATGAGGAAATCGAATATACCTCTTTTGAAAAAATGATTGCTGAATCTTATGCCACTTTCCATCATCCAGCAATCTGTCCATTACTCCAAACTGGAGCAGACGAATTTATCCTTGAACTTTTTCATGGCCCCACCTTGGCATTTAAAGATGTTGCAATGCAATTTCTTTCCAGATTGATAGATCACGTTCTCACTAAAAAAAATAAACGGGCAACGATTATTGCTGCTACATCAGGTGATACTGGTGGTGCCGCAATACAAGCCTTTGCTGAAAGAAAACATGTAGATATTTTCATTTTGTTTCCTAAAGGACGCGTATCACCTATTCAACAACGACAAATGACGACGAACCAAAGCAGTAATGTTCATGCCATTGCTATTGATGGAAACTTTGATGATTGCCAAGCGCTTGTCAAAGCAATGTTTAACGATCATAACTTTCGACAAAAAACAGCGCTTTCCGGTGTTAATTCTATAAACTGGGCACGTATCATGGCGCAGATTGTTTATTATTTTTCATCTGCACTCTCTCTCGGTGCTCCTGATAGAGCTGTCTCATTTACTGTTCCTACTGGAAATTTTGGTGATATTTTTGCAGGTTATGTTGCTGCTCGTATGGGTTTACCGATCGCACAGCTCATCATTGCAACAAATGATAATGACATCCTCGTACGTACCTTAACGAGCGGTATTTATGAAACACAACCGATAACCCATACAACATCACCATCTATGGACATTCAAGTCTCTTCTAATTTTGAACGTTTACTCTTTGAAAGTAATGATCGTGACCCAGTATGGATTCGCAATGCAATGGAAAACTTGAGAAAATCAGGATCTTTCCATCTTAATGAAAAACAACTTAAGAATATTCGTTCTTTATTTTCTGCTGGGAAAAGTAATATAGCTGAAACAGCACAAACGATTGACCATGTTTATAAAGAAAGCGGTTATCTTGCTGATCCACACACAGCTGTTGCTCTTAAAGTAGCGCGCGAAAATAAACAACCACATATTCCAATGATAGTCCTTGCTACCGCTCATCCTGCCAAATTTCCTGATGCTATCAGAAATGCTTGTGGAATTAATGCTCCCTGTCCTTCTGCTTTGAACACTTTAATGGAATACGAAGAACGTTTTATAAGTCTTGCTAATAATGAAAAAATAGTAAAAGATTATATTTCTTTAAAATCATGCGCATCTTATTGAAGTTAGCTGCATTGAGTCAAATCAACAATCTTCCAATTGCCCTTAATATAAGGTATTTGGCTTATTTAATGGAGTCATAAAAACATGCGTGTAGATATCAGTCGCCTTAGTAATGGTATGACGATTGCCACACATACAATGCAACAAATTGAAAGTGTAGCGCTTGGAATATGGGTTAAAGTTGGCTCACGCAATGAAACCTGTGCACAACACGGAATTGCTCATCTTCTTGAACATATGGCTTTCAAAGGAACGGAAAACCGTACAGCCTTTCAGATTGCGACGGATATTGAAGATGTTGGCGGTGAAATCAATGCTACGACCAGTACTGAAACAACTGCTTATTTTGCACGCGTACTTAAAAATGATGTACCGCTTGCCATTGATATTCTCGCTGATATTTTGATGTGTTCAAAATTTGATGAAAATGAATTAGAACGAGAAAAACAAGTGGTTTTTCAAGAAATTGGTGCTGCTCATGATGTTCCTGATGATGTTGTTTTTGATCATTTTACTGAAACAGCTTTTCGTCACCAAGCTCTTGGTCGCTCTATTTTAGGAACTCCCCAAACAATTCAATCCTTTACATCTGCTGATCTCCATAATTTCATGAATCAGCAATATAGTGCAGATCGTATGATCGTCGTTGCTGCAGGAGCGGTACAACACAAAGACTTCTTGCGAGAGGTTGAAAGCCGCCTTAGCACTTTTCGCCCCCATGCAACAGCACCACTCACCAATCTTGCTAATTATGTTGGTGGAGATTTTCGTGAATATCGTGATTTAATGGACACACAAGTTGTTTTAGGGTTTGAAGGACGTGCTTATCACGCACGTGACTTTTATACTGCGCAAATTCTTTCCATTATACTTGGCGGCGGTATGTCATCACGCCTCTTCCAAGAAGTGAGAGAAAAGCGTGGATTATGCTATTCTATTTATGCTTTTCATTGGGTTTTTTCAGATACTGGGCTTTTTGGGATTCATGCTGCGACTGGACAAGAAGGGCTAAAGGAACTCCTTCCAGTGGTTCTTGATGAGCTCTCTAAGGCTAGCAAAAATATTCATGCCACTGAACTTCAACGAGCACAAGCACAATATCGTGCGAATCTTACAATGTCACAAGAGAACCCCTCTAGTCAAGCACATCTCATTGCTCGCCAAATGCTTCTTTACGGTCGTCCCATTCCCATATCTGAAATAATGGAACGCTTAGATCTCATTACCCCGACAAGATTAACTGATTTAGCACATCGTCTTTGTATCAATTCCACTCCAACATTAGCTGCTATTGGACCTGTTGGTCCTCTCATGAATTTTGATGATTTAACATCAATCCTTTCATACAAAAAGTAAGATTAAACTCAACTTTTCAAAATGCTTTCGTGCATATTAGAGATATATTTTTTTATAAAGTAACTCCCATAATATCTACAGATTTTATAATAAAATTTACCACAAAAGTTCTTTTCACTAAATAAGTTTGGGAAATATTTATCAAAGGACTGTACAAAACTACCAAACGCCTCCTTCATGTGATAAAGTAAATGGTAAGCGAAGTTGTTTCTATGAAATGTGAAAACTCATGGTTTGATTTTGCCCTACAAAAATATAAAACTCTATCAGCTTCAAACTTCACGAAAGTAAATGAGGGGTTAATCTGTTTTTGTATAAAATCTTACGACTTTTCAAAAGAAAACAATAACCGCTTGTCATGTAGATCAAAGGATAAAAGGTGGACGTTTTTTCTCGAAAATCTAAATTAAAATTAAATATCCTATAATATTGAGAGTGGGACATTGTGAAGAGTTTGCGTAAAATCATTGACATCATTTTTATTATCCTTGTCAGTTCTTTTATCCACCTTACGCCAGCACAGGCAATTGAACCAGTTAAGATTTCTTCTCAAGATGCGGCTCTTGATCTTTCAAGAGCAATAGAAATTCATCATACAAACAACTCTATCTTTCAAACAAGTACAGCTCCAGGACCAGATGGTATTGTATGGCGCATTGAGGTCCAAGCCAAAAGTGAAAATTTTTCTGGAAACTGGGCCGTGTTTTCTCTTGCAAACCCAACAGACGAACAAATCGATCGTCTTATCGTTGCCCCCCATTATCGTATGGCTCATTCAGGATTTCTTTGGCCAGATCTCGGATCAGCACGGATTCAATCCATTACTCCAAGTGAAGGCTTTTCTCTCGACCGTCAAGCAAGTACGAACTCTGATATCTTTCGTATTACGTTGAATCCTGGTGCTGTTGTTACATTTGTTGCTGAACTCAATTCTGCAAATCTACCACAAATCTATTTATGGCAACCTGAAGCCTATAAGGATGCCATCAATTCTTATACACTTTATCATGGTATCCTTCTTGGGATATCAGGTCTTTTAGCACTCTTATTAACCGTTCTTTTTGTTGTTCGTGGAACAGGACTCTTTCCTGCAACAGCGGCTATCGCTTGGGCAGTACTCTTTTACATCGGTATTGACTTTAATTTTTTAAATAAATTTTTTGCAATTACTTTAACAACGCAACCAATCTGGCGTGCTGGAACAGAAGTAGCACTTGCTGCTACACTTTTCATTTTTCTTTTTACCTACCTACGCCTTAACAGTTGGCATTATCACTTCAGTTATGGTGCAATCATATGGACCATCGCTCTTTGTGGTCTTGGAACATTTGCTGTTTATGATCCAACCAGAGCAGCTGGTATTGCCCGTCTGTCCTTTGGGCTTACTGCCATACTTGGTATAATTCTCATCAGCTATTTTTCCATTCGAAACTATGACCGAGCAATCATGATTATTCCAACATGGCTGCTCATTAGTTTCTGGTGTGTTGGAGCCTATGCATGCATAGCAGGGTCTTTAAATAATGACATTATTCAGCCAGCATTAGCAGGGGGATTAGTCCTTATTGTTCTTCTTATTAGCTTTACCGTTATGCAGCAAACTTTTTCCAGTGATGCTTTTCATGAAGGAATATTTTCCGATCTTGAACAACAAGTACTTGCCGCAAAGGGTGCTGGAAACATTATTTGGGATTGGGATGTTGAGCGTGACCGCATCATTGTACATCCAAACATGGCAACCCTTTTTGGTACTGAACCCCATAAACTCAATGGTTCTATGCGCAACTGGATTTCAGCCTTACACTACGATGATCGTGAACGCTTTCAAGCCATTTTAGATATTATTCTTAAAAACAAAAAAGGACGTATTGATCAAGTTTTTCGGTTGTCTTCTGGTGGTGGTTATTATCATTGGTTCTCCCTTCGTGCACGACCGGCTATGCAAAAAGATGGCAAAATTACGCGTGTTATTGGAACCATTGTCAATATTACCAACCATAAAAAAGCTGAAGAACGTTTATTGCACGATTCTATTCACGACAGCTTAACAGGACTTCCTAACCAACAAGTTTTCCTCGACAGACTACAAAACTATACTTCTTTGGCTAAAGCGAATATCAAAATTAAACCCACTGTCTTTATGATTGACTTTGATAATTTCCGTCAAATTAATCGCAAATTAGGAATCGCTGTTGGTGACACTGTATTGCTCATCATAGCACGTCGGTTAAGCCGCCTTATTAACTTTCAAGATACCTTATCACGTCTTTCCGCAGACCGTTTTGCAATTATTTTACTCAGTGAAACTGAACCACAGAAAATTGCAGCATTTGCTGATCATCTGCACAAAACAATCTCAGCGCCTATTTCACTTACAGAAAAAAAAATAACGCTTTCCACATCCATTGGACTCGTCACATGGAGTGAAAGTAGAGCCACCGCTAAAGATATTTTAAATGATAGTGAACTCGCAATGATCCGCGCCAAACAAAAGGGGGGCAACCATATTGAACCTTTTCGCCCCAATTTTCGTACCTTAGGCATTGAACATAATACTATGGGAAAAGATATTCATTACGCTATAAAACGTAATGAAATAAAAATCCTCTACCATCCTATCCTTAATTTGTCGGATGGACACATTATTGGTTTTGAAACAATTGTAGAATGGCATCATCCAAATTATGGAAATTTAAATGTTTCTGATTTTATCAAGATCGTAGAAAACGAACAAATGGTTATGGATTTATCCCAATTCATCATCGATAATGCCGTCCTTGATCTTACCAATGTACAAGAAAAATTTTCCCAACAATCTTTCTTTATTTCCATTAATTTACCAAGTGTGGAAATGGTTCATCCGCGCTTTATCAGTCAATTGCGCTCCACTTTATTGCGCCATCCGCTTAATAAAGGCGGATTGATGATAGAAATATCCGAGTTCGTCTTAAGAAAAAATCCTGAACAATCAGCCCATTTTCTTGAACAAATTAAAGCCCTTGGCATGAATCTTGCTCTTGATAATTTTGGAACAGGTTATTCGTCACTGGCTTATCTTGTGCGTTATCCATTCGACATGGTCAAATTAGATCGTTCGCTTATCTCAATCGACTCTCTCAAGAAAAAGCTTGTTCTTAAGTCCATTATTAATATGGCAACCGATCTTAATTTGCAAATCATCGCAGAAGGCGTTGAAAATGAAAAAGAAGCAATCTTCCTCCGTCAAGAAGGCTGTAAATATGTTCAAAGTACACTTGTCACGAAGCCAATTGCTATCGAAGAATTAATCACTCTTGTTCAAAATCATTTTCCTTATATAAGGAAAACATCATGAATAGACTATTCTATAAAATCAAAAACACTTGAAAAAGAATGAAACTCTACGCGTGCCCCATTTCAGAAGCGAGATAAGTTGGGTTGATTCCCATGCGAATTAAACTCTCATCATATTTGCGGCTTAAATTGCTTTCAAAAAGAAAACTAGGCGATGTGGAGCTAATTAACCAACCATTCGTAGAAATTTCTGCCTCGAGTTGCCCAGCTTTCCATCCAGCATAGCCTAACGCAATCAATGCATATTGTGGACCTTGTTCACAACTCATCGCTTTTAAGATATCAATCGTCGCAGTAAAACAGATTTTATCTGCAATAAGAACGGTTTCTTTACAAGCATAATCATCTGAATGCAGGACAAAACCCCGTGAAGGATCTACAGGCCCACCATAGCGTACTGGAAACTTTTTTATCGGTTCAGAAAGGCATTTTTTTTTGTCACTGTCTATGACGCCAAGGTGAAGCAAAAGTTCTGGAAAATCAATATGGTGCAGTTGATTGAGAATAATCCCCATAGCACCAGCATCAGAATGCGCGCAAATATAAATAACAGAACGCATAAAGCGTTTGTCATTCATTCCGGGCATTGCTATGAGCAACTGTCCCCCCAAAAAACCATTACACTGCTTCATCAATCTGTTATTCTCCGTAATTTACATGATAAAATTCACTTTAGTTAGTACAACAGGAAAATAAAGTTCCAATGAAAAAAATCCAAACATTTATAAGTTCACAAAATAGCGTAATTGCTCTTTATAAAAGACTGTTAGTTACTGTAAGTTTAACATTCATCATTTTAGAATTACTTAATTTCTCTGTCAGCGCTCAAACAAAACCAAACTCAGATCTTTTTGCAACATCTTGGTATGAATCAGAGGGTGGACGTATCAGATTGGCTCTTACCGAACCATCTCCCTCTGGAATAAGAGAGGGTATGATTGAAATTGTTCTTAAACCAAACTGGAAGACCTATTGGCGCAATCCAGGGTATTCAGGCATAGCAGCATTTTTTAACTTCAATCAACAAGTCTCTTATGAAATCTTTTATCCTACACCACAACTCTATGAAACAGAAAATGATTGGTCTTTTGGCTACAAAGATAAAGTCGTATTACCCTTTACTCTTTCCGGTTTAACTAACAATTTAAGTGGCACTTTAACTGTTGGATTGTGTTACAAAATCTGCCTGCCATTTACTGTTAACTTTGATTTTTCTCCATCCATTCAAAAAAAACAGCGTCTTCCTTTGTCCTTGTTAAAGGCAGCTCAAGATGCCTTACCCCGTACAACGCATCATGAAATAAAAATAAGCGCTGAAAAAAAGATAAATACCCTCTTTATCAAAATACAAAATAACGATGCAACTCCCCTTCACTCTCTCTTTTTAGATGGAGGAGACATGCAAATTGGACCAGCAAAAAAAGTACGTGAGAGCGCCAACTATATACTCTTTAGTGCTCCAATTTATTTCATACCAAATGAAGAAAACCATACTATTTTTTATACAGTTTCCTTTAAAAGCCATGCTTTAAGTGGTACATTTACACTTTATCAATAACCATCTCTTCTGATAATCCCGTAACAAAAGAGAAAGATTTATAAAAAGGATTATTTTTCAAAACATCCATTTTGGCGATATTCAGTAATTGCTTTCCGAGCGAGAGCATCTGCCCGTTCATTATCGGGGTGTCCTGCGTGTCCTTTTACCCAATGCCATCTGACGGTATGATGAGAACAAGCCTCTTCAAGAGCCTGCCATAATTCTCTATTTTTTACAGGACTTTTTGACGCAGTACACCAATTATTCTTTTTCCATCTTGCAAGCCACATAGAGATTCCGTTGCGGACATAACCTGAGTCCGTATAAAGATCGACAGAACACGATTCTTTAAGCGCCTTCAGCGCATAAATGGCTGCCATCAGTTCCATTTGATTGTTGGTTGTTTGCACTTCTCCACCATAAAGTTCACGTTCATGACCATTCCAGCGTAAAATTGCTCCCCACCCTCCAACCCCAGGATTACCAGAACAGGCACCATCTGTATAAATTTCAACGACTTTTTGTTGATTTAACATACAATTTACAAACCTAGTTCATCCAGAGAACCTACATTACTGAAAAAACAAAGCTTATGCCAATATTCCCATGGATCTTTTTTTACAACTAAGCTCTCTGACGGTGTATTAAACCAATCATAAAGGCGTGTGAGTAAAAAACGTAAAGAAGCACCACGCGCTAATAAAATCATAGCTTTCATTTCTAAAGGTATTAAGGATCTTATTTTTTGATAATTCTCCAATAAGCTCCGTGCTTTGAAAATATTATAGGAATGGTCCTGTTCAAAACACCAAGCATTTAAACAGATAGCTAAATCATAAGCCAAAAAATCATTGCACGCAAAATAGAAGTCTATAATACCAGAAAGATGATGATTTAAAAAAAATACATTATCATTAAATAAATCAGCGTGAATAATCCCTGTTGGTAAATTTGATGGCCAATTTTCTTGTAAAAAAGACAATTCTCTATTAATTTTTTGCTCAAATTCTTTTAACAACTTATCTTTGCTCTTTTTGCACTGCTCCCATAATAGTGTCCAATCCATAATAGAAAGAGTATTTTTACGGCTCATGGTAAAACTCTGTCCTGCTAAATGCAATTGTGCTAAACGCGTTCCTACCTCGCCACAATGACATATATCGGGCTGACGAATCCACATTCCCTCCAAAAATGTAATAATAGCAGCAGGGCGCCCTGCTAATTCACCAATCATTGTACCATCATTTTGCACAACGGGTTGAGGGCAAGAAATTCCACACTTCCTTAAATGCTGCATAAGACTGCAAAAAAAAGGCAAATCATCTCTTGAAATACGTTTTTCATAAAGTGTTAGAACAAACCTCCCTTCTGTCGTATACAGCATGAAATTAGAATTTTCGATCCCTTCCGCAATACCTTGATAGGATAAAAGTGAACCTATCGAATAGCGTGACAAAAATGCCTTTAAATCATCGGGATGAATATTTGTATAAACTGCCATTATTCTACTTTCGTTATAGGCGTATTCTCATTGCCATTTTTCGGTGTCTCAGCTCGGCCATTAACAAAAGCCAGATCTTGAGGTGTTAAAATGACATCACGTAATTCGCGACTCACCAAAAATTTTTCCGTTTCCACCACTGTTTCAGCCAATTCTATCGTAACATTATAGCGTGCACGAAAGGCTGAAATGATTTCATCAATAATAATTTCAGGGGCAGAAGCTCCTGCTGAAAGACTTACAACAGAAAGAGCACCCAAATGATCAAAATCAATTTCATCAACCCGCTGAACCAAAACAGCTTTCTGCGCACCAAACCTTTCAGCAACCTCGACTAAGCGTCGCGAATTAGAGGAATTTGGTGCGCCAACGATCAAAAATAAATCGCTTCCCATTGCCGCTGCCTTAACTGCATCTTGTCGATTCGTTGTAGCATAACAAATTGATTCAGCCGCTGGAGCTTCTAACGCAGGAAAACGTCGTTGTAGCACATCCAAAATCTCTGCCGTATCTCCAACAGAAAGTGTTGTTTGCGTCACAAATCCTAATTTATCCGGATCCTTTGGCTGATAATGTAAAGCATCTTCAATTGTTTCAATTAATGTTACAGCTCCCTCTTCAAGCTGTCCCATTGTTCCTATCACCTCAGGATGACCCGAATGACCAATTAATATAACATGACGGCCATGCCGTTGATGCCGTATCGCCTGCTTATGAACCTTAGAAACCAACGGGCATGTTGCATCGAGATAAAACAAATTATAGCGTCGTGCCTCTTCTGATACGGATTTTGGCACACCATGGGCAGAAAATACAACGGGTTGATGTCGATGTTTTTCTGGAATCTCATCAAGTTCTTCAACAAAAACAGCTCCCCGTTGCTGCAATCCTTCAACGACGTGGCGGTTGTGAACAATTTCATGACGAACATACACTGGAGCACCATATTTTTTTAACGCAAGAAGAACAATTTGAATAGCACGATCAACCCCTGCGCAAAATCCACGTGGACCACAAAGACGTATTGTTAAAGGAGGAAGTAAAGACATAAACCATCCTTAATATCTATAATTTTACCACAGTTTCAAACAGGTTATCGCATAGACTATTGTTATATACGATATAAACGGTATAAAGAAAAAAATGGAGAAAGACTACCTTCTCTTAGGATAGCACTTATATCTGATGCTCTTTTATCATATATTTTTTAGGCAAAGTTGTTTTTTATTCACTTTTTTCATTTTGCTCTTCTAGAAGGCAAAAAAATGCCAAACTAAGGTTTCAATTAAAAGAATTCCGAATATAGCGGCCAAATAAAATAACGAAAAGAAAAATGTTTTTCTTGCCATCAAAATCGTTGCATCATGTGTACCAGCTTTCCACAATTGATAAGAAAAATAAATAAAAATAATGCTCAAAACTGTTGAAAAAATACCATAGAAAATTCCTGCAAAACCAATAATAAAAGGTCCCGCTGCGCATATTGCCATCAAAATAGTATAAAACAAGATCTGTTTTTTTGTTGCATACACGCCCCGTACATTAGGCATCATAGGAATACCCGCTACATCATAATCAAGAGATGAAAATAGAGAAAGAGACCAAAAATGTGGCGGAGTCCACATAAAAATGATTAAAAATAAAACAAAACTCTCAATACTCACTGTACCCGTTGTTGCAGCCCATCCAATCATTGGTGGGAAAGCACCTGATGCTCCACCAATCACAATATTTTGTGGTGTTATCCGCTTTAGCCAAATTGTATAGATAACGACATAAAAGAAAATCGTGAACGCAAGAAAAAGTGCTGCAAACCAATTAATGAAAATTCCCATAATCACTACAGAAAGCACAGAAAGGGTCATACCAAAAATAAATGCCTTCTTGGCGCTGATTTTACCGGTAGGAATAGGACGACTTTTGGTGCGTTCCATTACTGCATCAATATCAGCATCATACCACATATTAAGCGCTCCCGCACTTCCTCCCCCTACGGCGATACACAAAATTGCTAAAAAACCACACAATGGACTAATCGAAACTGGCGATACAACCAGTCCAACGAGAGCGGTAAATACGACAAGTGACATAACCCGTGGTTTTAATAACGTAATATAATCACCAATACTGGGTTTGGGCGGGATTGATTTACCACTTGCCGCCGATAATTCTCTTGAAACAGACATTCCAATCAAAAACCTTTTCCATTTTTGTCATCCACAAACAAATATTGTCTTGTATAAGGGAAAAACCAGCGAATAGCACATCATTTTTGAAAACATATACAATACCTCTCCACCTCTCCTCTTCCCAAAAAACAGCTTGCAATATTTGTAATATTTTTTTGCAACACATTATTTCTCACACAATTAATACACTATATACATATACCAAACATCATAAAGCAAACGCTAAAAGCCTTGTCCTCTATGATACACTCTTTTTTCTACTTTTGTTTTGTTGATATAAATTAATCTGTTTGGGAAGATAATGGTTTGTGTTATAATTTTGGCTTGAGAATTCTTTTTTATACAAAGCTACGCATATTAATGAGATAGTTAGGATTTTCTGTGATACTTTATAAATTGATAAAAAAAACTCTCTTTGTTCGTATTATTCTCTATACACTTTGCAATATTTCTGCCCATTATGCACTGGCGCAGGCGTCTCATGTGCAAAATGTTCCTGCTCCACAAACTTATGGTGCATGGACGAAGGTGTGTTCTTTACCACTAGGTACACCTAATATACAGTGTGAAGTTGTACAAAATGTACACACACAAAGTCGCCATGACATTACTCTGCGTGTTACCTTTTATAAACTCCCTAAAAATCAAGGAGCTTTAATGCGCGTTTTTGTTCCAATCCGCGTTGAGTTACCTCCAGGTGTTGGACTTAAAATTGATGATAAAAATATGGGAAGAGTAGAATATCGCCGCTGTCTTGGTGATACTTGTATCGCTGAAGCCGTTCTTAAAGAAGACATATTACAGCTCTTTTTAAAAGGTAAAATGGCAACCTATTTTATTTTTACAACTCCTGAACAAGCTGTGGGAGGTACCTTTGATCTTCAAGGTCTTCGTGAAGCCTATATAACTTTACCAACGCAATAAAATTTACGCACATTGAAAAATTGAATTTCTGTAGCCCACTCTACAACCTCTAAAAAGAAATGGATGGAAACCTTCCAAGTATTCTGAAAATAGGATAAGCAATTATGAAATCACTCATTGACCATTTTGATGTCTCTTCCTCTAAAGTACAATCCCTTGTACAAGAAACGCTTCATCATGCTGATGATGGTGAACTTTACCTAGAATATACAGAAAGCGAAAGTCTTTTGTTTGATAATGGACAGCTTAAAAATGGTTCATTTCATCAGGATATGGGATTTGGTCTGCGCGTTGTTGCAGGAGAAACGACTGGATATGCACACTCTAGTGAATTATCCGCTGCAGCACTCAAACGTGCCAGTGAAGCAACAAAAGCTGTTACCTATCATAATCAGGCAGGACCTTATAGCGCAGCACCTCAACAAACAAATAAAAAACTTTATCAACCACATAACCCCCTTGATACTCCGTCATTTGAAGAAAAAAGCATGCTTTTACAAGAAATTGATGCCTATTTACGTGCAAAAAATAATAAATTGCATCAGGTTACAGTTTCTCTTTCTGGATCATTGCAGCATGTTGAAATCTTACGTGCTGATGGCCATCTGATTCGCGATACGCGTCCTCTTGTTCGACTTTCGATATCTGTCGTTACTGCTGAAGGAAATCGGCGTGAAAATGGCTTCTATGGATGTGGTGGACGACAAGCATTTAGCCAATTCATTCATGAAGAAAATTGGAAAAGAGCTGCCGATGAAGCGTTGCGTATGGCTCTCATAAACTTAGAAGCAGAAGCAGCACCAGCTGGAACATTCGATGTTGTCTTAGCTAATGGATGGCCAGGTGTTATGCTTCATGAAGCTGTAGGACATGGATTGGAAGGCGATTTTAACCGCAAAAAAACCTCTGCTTTTGCCGGACTTTTGGGCCAACAAGTTGCTGCAAAGGGCGTTACAGTTGTTGATGATGGTACAATTCCCCAATGCCGTGGTTCACTTACAGTCGATGATGAAGGAACCCCTTCAGGATGTAACGTACTTATTGAAGATGGAAAACTTATTGGTTTTATGCAAGACAGGCTAAATGCCAGACTTATGGGTGTTCATCCAACTGGAAATGGACGGCGTGAATCCTATGCACATGCACCAATGCCGCGGATGACCAATACAATCATGCTAGGAGGTGATAAAACACCTGAAGAAATTCTGTCCTCATTAAAAAATGGTATTTACGCTGTTTCATTTGGTGGAGGACAAGTTGATATCACTTCTGGAAAATTCGTCTTTGAATGCACTGAGGCGTATAAAGTAGAAAATGGCAAGATTGTAACACCTATTAAAGGAGCAACCCTTATCGGAAATGGACCAGATGCCATGAAACGTATCACAATGATTGGCAATGATAGTAAACTTGATAATGGTATTGGTATGTGCGGAAAAGCTGGGCAAAATGTTCCTGTTGGCGTCGGGCAACCTCATCTACGTATTAATAATATGACAATTGGTGGAACAGCACTTTCATAAAATATGCTCAATCAACTTCATTGAAAAAATCTCAACAAAATACAAAAGAGTTTTTCGATTTTGTTTAAAGTTTCCAATTTGTTTTTGCTCTGCGTTTACTCAAAACAGCAACAATTTCAACATGTTGTGACCGTAAAAATTGATCAATCGATACACTTTGTTCTCTTGTATAACCACCTGCAATATTATACATCTGAATATTAAAAATTCAACCTATTTAAAAGTGTCATGTTGCTGTGACTATGCGCGTAAAGTTCTAACCCATTGTTACCGTAGCCATACAGCAGATCCTGAACTTCTTTTACTGAATTAGCTAAATCCAAAAAGCCATTTTCCAAAAGCTTTTGATACCCTGTAACCAGTAGCTATGTTAATGACACTCAGAGAGTTCTGGAGGCTAAAAAAACACAGCAACAATCTCGCCGTTATGCTTTCCCCATGAAAGGATATTGTGTGGCATAACCACACCCGACAAAATTATTATACGCATACAGCATTATACTTTTCTTTACCGCATGTGATTTTTTATTTTTTCTAACATGCTCAAACATGCAGGATGTGTAAATAAAAGTAACGGAATAGAATTTCCAAAATTCGTTTTGGCAACCTTAAGGATAAGTGCTATTAATCATTGTACCAAAACTATAACACTCTTTTTGTATTCTACAGTTATATCACAAAATAAAATATCTGAACCATCAAAAAATTTAAAATAAATTCTTTTATACTCTACCAATTAAATATAGATAATATGGAATTGTATAAATATAAAAATAAATCATAATATACACGTATTACTTTATGAAATATTGATACTATACTGTTCCCAGAATTATTATGATTAACTGAATAATCGGATCTAACAGTTCTATTGAATAAAGAATTTACCTGATCATCATAAAATGTATTTGTCGAAAAAATAGTAGAAACAATAATAATAGATTCTTTTTTCTGAAAACCTGTTTGCTCAGACGCTTTTGCAACAGATGATAAACATAAAATAAGAGCGCATAAAGCAAAATAGTATCTTATATTCATAGTTTTTTTATCCTTATCTTATTTAATAAAAATACATAATATAATAATATTTAATACATATATTGCAATTGTTATAACTCAAAAAACAAAAATATACAATTTTTTGATAGAAAAATTTACGATTTGTATTTTACAAAATAATTAAAAATAGTGAAATAAAATTTATTTCAAATAAAAAAAATCAAATAAACTCTTCTTATCATCAGAAATAGCGCGTCATTTCTATATCTCTTAAATAATATTCTCTATAGATTTTGTATTATCCATTTTTTATACTCTCATTTAGATAGCAACATAATGAGAGTATTCTATCTTCCCTTATTTTTCTCTTCTTTATCCTAGATATATCGTAATATAAAACCTTCTTTCACAGCAAAATCTATCCTTTCTTTGGTACAATGAGAGGTGTAGTTTTTTTAACTGTAAGTGCAACAAAGGATGCAATAAATACCTTTAGAAAATCGCCAATTAGAAAACCTGATGTACTTATTAAAGCTGTTAGTAAAGGAGTCTGAGTAACATAAGCCATCCATGGGACTCCAAAAAGATAAACAATCCCAATTCCACCGACAGCATTTATCAAAAACAATATTATAAAATTTAGTCGGCGCCAAAACAACTCAACCATAAAACCAATAAAAAATGCAGCAACTGCAAAACCTATCAGATAACCACTCGTTGCTCCGAAAAAAACACCGATTCCTCCATGTCCACCAGCCAATAAAGGTAATCCAATAGCGACCAGTACAAGAAAAAGAAGAGAGGCTAAGCCTCCTCTTTTCGCTCCGAGAATAGACCCTGCTAACATCGGGCCCATTGACTGAGCAGTAATAGGAACACCAAGCAAGAAAGGAAGAGAAATAGGAGGGAAAAGTCCTAAAATTGCGTAAATGGCTGCAAATAAAGCAATATAAGTTAGATCTTTTGTATTCATTGAATTATCCCCTCACTATGAATAACTTTATCATCATCAGATATTTTATCATCAGAATGAGCATCATAAGAACGTGCTTCTAGGGCTTCAGCAACTTCTGAAGCCATCCTTATTGTTCGTATAATTAATGGCGTTGCAAGAGCAGTAATGTTCGTTTCAAATCCGCGTACCCGCTGTGTTTCACACACTTCATTGAATTTTTCACTAACAATATATAAAAATATGATTTGTTTTTAATAAAACAAATAGAATATAATAAGGATATTTTTCCTAAGTGTATCTCATTTCATTATAGCGTAAAAATAAAACAAGAAAAACTTAGCATATTTTCTTTTTATCTTCATATAGACCGCATTCCAATACCTCAATTCTAAATAAAAATTACCTTTTTTTGGGCGTAATGAGAGGCATCGTTTTTTTAACTGTAAGCGCAACAAGAGATGCAATAAACACTTTCAGAAAACCGCCGATTAGAAAACCTGATGAACTTATTAAAGCTGTTAGTAAAGGAGTCTGAGTAACATAAGCCATCCATGGGACTCCAAAAAGATAAACAATCCCAATTCCACCGACAGCATTTATCAAAAACAATATTATAAAATTTAGTCGGCGCCAAAACAACTCAACCATAAAACCAATAAAAAATGCAGCAACTGCAAAACCTATCAGATAACCACTCGTTGCTCCGAAAAAAACACCGATTCCTCCATGTCCACCAGCCAATAAAGGTAATCCAATAGCGACCAGTACAAGAAAAAGAAGAGAGGCTAAGCCTCCTCTTTTCGCTCCGAGAATAGACCCTGCTAACATCGGGCCCATTGACTGAGCAGTAATAGGAACACCAAGCAAGAAAGGAAGAGAAATAGGAGGGAAAAGTCCTAAAATTGCGTAAATGGCTGCAAATAAAGCAATATAAGTTAGATCTTTTGTATTCATTGAATTATCCCCTCACTATGAATAACTTTATCATCATCAGATATTTTATCATCAGAATGAGCATCATAAGAACGTGCTTCTAGGGCTTCAGCAACTTCTGAAGCCATCCTTATTGTTCGTATAATTAATGGCGTTGCAAGAGCAGTAATGTTCGTTTCAAATCCGCGTGCCCGCTGTGCTTCACGCACTTCATTGAATTTTTCACTAACAACCGGAATAAACCTGATTGCCATAGACAAAACCATACTAAATTTTGATGGATTTATACCAAAACATCGCAAGGGTTGAATCCATGTTTCAATTGTACTCACCATATCTGAAACTTTAGTTGTGAAAGACACAAGAGATGCCAAAAAAACAAGAAAAATTAAACGTAATATAACCTCAAAACCTGTAAGCCAGCTTTTAAAAATAACTTGAAATACAAAGATAAGTAGTAAAAATAAACTCATAGATTTAAGCTGTTTTAAAACCTTGTTGAAAGGTATCTTCGCAATTCTATACAACAAAGCTACAAACAATAAAAACAACGAGAGAACAGATATAGATGAAACCATAAATATAATAGTTCCACATAAAGTCAGAAACACCAGCTTAATCTCTGGTTTAAGCCGATGAATAAGTGTATCCCTAGGAAGGTATAAGCCGATCACGACATTCTTCTCATATATTCTTTAATAGCAACACGAGGTACATCATCAACAGCTATTTCTCCCTTATCAAAAACGAGTACTCTATCAAAGTTTCTGAGAAATTCCAAATCATGTGATACAACAATCGCTGTTTGCGACAATTCTTCTATAACTTGTGTAATACGACGCTTATTTTGCAAATCAAGTAATGTCGTTGGCTCATCAAAAATAATATAATCAGGTTTCATCGCCACTACACCCGAAATGGCAACCAACTGTTTTTGTCCACCACTTAATAAATGAACCGCATGATTTCTGAAAGCTTGGAGATCATAACGCTGTAAAATTTCATCTACACACTTCTGAATTTCACCTTTACTAAGTTTTAGATTTTTGAGACCAAAAGCTAAATCTTCTTCTACTAATGGTAAAACAATTTGATTATCAGGATTTTGAAAAACAAATCCTATTTTACGCTTCACTGCCTTTGCATCGTGCTTTGTATCAAGCCCATCAACGCTTACAAAACCATGAGATGGTAACTGCAACCCATTGATAAGACGAACAAATGTACTTTTTCCAGAACCATTTGCACCAATAATAGCGATTCGTCTTTCTGTAAGCTCTACAGTGATATCTCTTAAAACGCACAAATCACCAAAAATTTGTGTAACATTATTAAATTTTATGATCCCCAAGACTTTTCTTCCAATCACTCCCCTTATATTACACTAATGCTGCCTCTTAAGCTTATAGCCTAAAAGCAAAAGCAAACACCACAGAGGAATGATAATAACCGACAAGCTCATATCAGGCATCTGCGCAGGAATATATGATTCAACAAAGGTCGCTTTAATTCCTAACATATCGAAAATTTGAGCCATTAACCCATCTTTTCCAAAGCCACTTAAAAACATAATGCAAAATAATAAGGCAAGAAAGAACAGGCAAAGATAATTAGCGTAAGGATATAGACCAAACGCATAAATAAATGATCCTTCTTTGTCCTTATGTGCTCTTCTAAACTTTAAATGAACAATAACAATAATAGCCCAAGTAATAACTGCTGCCGCGGTCGCAAGAGCCATAATTCGCATAAAACTATTATCGGGAACAAGAATATTAACAATAACAATTATCGCAGTACATAATGATGAAAAAAGGATCGAAACATAAGGAATATGAGCAGCATTAAGCTTACTAAAAATACGTGGTGCATTTTTTTGTATTGCTAAACTATAAAGCATGCGACCATTGGAATAAACACCACTATTATAAACCGAAATAGCGGCCATAATCACCACAAAATTCAAAATATGTCCAGCTGCGGGAATCCCAACAGTTGTAAAAATAGTGACAAAAGGACTACCATCTTTTCCAATCATATTCCACGGACTTATCATCATAATGACACTGATAGAACCAACATAAAAAATGATAATTCTCCACATTACTTTACGGATAGCAGTGGGTATTGTCTTGCGTGGATTTGATACTTCCCCAGCAGCAACACCAATTAATTCTGTTCCTCCAAAAGAAAACATCACTACGCATGTAGCTAAAATGACTCCTGTTGCCCCATAAGGAAAAAAACCGCCATGGGTCCAAAGATGATGAATGCCTACTTGATATCCATCTATTCCGGTGAGAATGAGAAAAATTCCAAAAATAATCATACCAACAACGGCAACCACTTTAATCAAAGCTAGGAAAAATTCAAATTCACCATAAAAACGAACATTCAACAAATTAATCAAGGTTACAAGCAAAAGAACAATAAGAGATGACTTCCAATGATCAATCAAAATCCAATGATCAAGGTAAAATCCCACAACTGTAAGTTCAGTCATACTAACAAGAATATAAAGAAACCAATAATTCCAACCTGTTATGAAACCAGCTAAACTCCCCCAATATTTATAGGCAAAGAAACTAAAGGCACCCGATGTTGGCTCTTCTACTGACATCTCACCAAGCATTCGCATGATGAAATAGATAATAAGTCCTCCAAAGAGATATGCTAGAATAGCTGAAGGACCAGCTAATTTTATAGACTCTGTTGACCCATAAAAAAGACCTGTTCCAATAACCCCGCCTAAAGCAATCATTTGAATATGACGATTTTGAAGATTACGCTTCAACTCATTGTGCTTTTCCTCGAACATCATTCCTCCCTCATTATCTTTATCTTTGCTAAATGCAATCTAAATTTTAAGATAAAATAATCCCCTTGTTTATGCATCTTTTTCAAAAAATACAAAAAGAACGTAAACCTTCTTTTGATCATTTTTTTGATCATAATGCAACCCCTTATTCTCGTATGCATTATGTAAATATTCCGTTAAAATTATAGGAAGAAATATGCTCCGTCCTTTATTCAAATTAATGGCTTTCGTTTTCTTTACACTAACAATTATAATATTCGTGATTGATAGTGTACACTCTGTGAAAACATTACATTGGATTACAACCCCTTTCAATAAAGTGCTAGCCAACCTTCTGCAAACAGACATCCATCGTTTTAACCAATCTCTATATAATACCATACCAACTTTCTTATCCTCAATTTGCATTACTCTTACTTGTTTACCAGCGTGGTCTATCTTGGGTGCTTTCGCAACAATATGTTGTATCTTGAGTAACGAACAACAAAAATACTTTCATAAAATATTATATACAGAAGAATATATTTGATTTTTGTAAGTTTCTTCTAGAATCTCCATTCCATGCACACTCAATACATTTTAGAAAACTTAATCCTACAAGATAGCTCTAAGAGTTATTTTGTTAAGGAAAGCAGATGTATTGCCCATAATTGCTAATTGAGCTTTCTGAAAGATTTTTTTGTTTTTCAGCATCTAAGTCATATATAGAGCTTGTTTTCTCATAACATCCGTCCCTTATAAGATTTAATTTTTTGAAAAAATGAAGGAAAATTCAATCTTATAAAAGCTGTGCTTCATATCTAAAAGAGTAGACAGTAAATGACTATAAATAAAAAATTTGAAAGCTTCCAACAAATACCTAATCTCTCCTATTGATGAAGAGATGATAAAACATCTTCGGAAACACTCTGTTCTTCTAAATCTGAAAACCTCCTCATTAAAATATTAAGTTGTTTAGATATCTCATTTAAACTTTTCCATTGATCAGTTACCACGCAAGAGAGCTCATCAATCAGTTTTTCTTGATATGCTAGCTTTGTTTCTAATTCTATCAGCCTCTTTTCAACAGACATGACTCTTACTCCATTTTAAATAGAAAAATGTATTTAATTCATTACACCACTGCTTTTATTATCATTTCTATAAAAATGAAAAATAATTTTTCTACTTATTTTGCTGATCTTATCTTCATCTCATAAAGATTGATGATGTCTTTTATTCCCTCAATTTTTTGCGCAATAAACTTCTTCATTTCCATAGAAGGAAACAAATATTTTTATCTTTATGAAGAAATATTGATATCTTTTTTTCTCCAAAGATGCATTTTAATAATATTTTTAGTTTGAGAGTGGTCTTAAATTGCAAAGCATTTTAAGAGCATCAAGATCAAAAAATACTGTTCTGCGCTTGCCCTTTTCGCCCCCCTCCTCCTACCTCAAATATTAAAGCATCTTAGTAAATTATTGAGAAAATGCATACTTGCTTTTGCGCAAACTTTTGGCTAATGAATACACAAATATGCCGTATTAGCTCAGTTGGTAGAGCACATCATTCGTAATGATGGGGTCGCTGGTTCGAATCCGGCATACGGCACCATATTATTATCATAACATATTGAAATATATAATTTTTTCTTAAAAAGCTGATTTCAAACCACCTTTTAGACCACCTTCTACAGTTTATACAACTTTACCTCATTTGTTGTTATTTGCTCCTTATTTTTCTTCGGGGTAAAGGCCAAGATTTCTTTTTTCCTCCACCTCACGCTCTCCCTAGCTTATAGGGTTCAGGAAACACCCCTTGAATCACCCAATTGCGAATCGTTGTGGTTGATATGCTAAAAGTTGTGCACATTCGCGTGTTGTTACGTATCTATCACCATCATCCAATATCATCTCATTACTTTTCACTCTTGTATGTTATATAAATGGGCGGGGGTGCTGGGAGGAGAGAGCTCCCTCATGGGTTAAGCAGCTTTTGTCAAGATCTGCTCCATGTCTTGCTCTATTTCTGCTAAAAAGACTTCGACTGCTTTAGTAAGCTGTTCAATTTGTTCATCATCACGGTGGATGCGTTTGACTTTCATTCTCAAACCAGTAGATCTGCCTACAAATTGTGGATTATAGCTAATGAAATGACACCATTTGCGCCCTGTACAAGCCATTTGGAATTGCATCTGCGCTATGTATTCAGGTTTAATCTCGTCATACATAAAAAAACGAAGATGCGTTGTTGACTGTGGACATTTGACTTCAACTAAACCGTCTTCTCCAATCAAGCCATCAGGACTAGCCCCTGCCATCTCTATGGTAGGATGTGGTATAAAACCGCATTTTATGACATCGGCATCATAAATGAATTCATATTCTTTCAGGGCGTCCTCTTCATGTTCAATCCCCCATTGCATAGATGGTGTTATATAAGATTGGCTTATTTCCCCTGTTAAGCGTTCTGTCATGAGTTTGATTTTGTAGTCTTCATATTTGCTTGTCGGCAATCCTTTGGCTGTTCTACTGAGGATATTGTAAACATTAGAGGCTGTGACTTTTCCTAATCTTGCTTGAAACCATTCTGCTGTTCTTTGGTCCATATCACGCACCTAATCTTTGTTGTGCTTCAGAAGCTTGACGGTTTTGTTTCTTATACAAATTATTCAGGACGGTTTGCGCTTGTTCAAAAGTCATTTCGGAAATGCTATTTACGTTTACAGAAGCCAACATTTTTGTTTCGTTTGCATTTGTTTTTTAGACTAATCGTTTAATGTCTGCCATTTGTTGAGGCGAAGCTGGTCCTGAGAGTTTTGTTTTGTTACCATCTGTATCATCTTCTTTGCTTGCGACATTGAGAAGCATGCCTAACAAATAGCGGCGCGCATAAGTGATGGTTGATCCTATGGATTGAATATCTGTTTTATTGCCCTTCCCATCAAGAGGGAATGTTCCTTCTGTAGAGATTTTATTTCCTGATGGATGAACCAAAGTCATCTCTATAGTAACTTGTGCATGAGTTTGATTTTTAATACAGGAAAACAAAGCAAAATGACGTTCTTTTAGTGCCTCCTTGATACTCTCGATATAACAGTCGAGAGTAGCGTATTTGCTTAAGGTATAGGCGTTTGTAGATTTTGCTGTGATTTCCTTATATTTGGATTGCATATCTGAAAGATCGGAAACAAAACTTTTATAAAGCTGTCTATTGATTTCTTTTTCTCTCAAGGAGATAAACCGTTCGAGGCGATTCATATCAACATCATTTTTAATGCCCTTGTTAAAATGAAATCCATAGCTGTTGGCTTGACTTCTAAATTTGGAGTTTCTTTAACTTCTGTTAGGTTAGTGTTTTGTTCATTCATTATGTTTTCCTCCATTGCGCGCAATTCACCCGTTGCGTGAATCACGCTTTTGTTAAAAGGGTTATTTGTTGTTAAATTTTTATATCTTCAGGAATTCTCGTATTGCCGCGAATGTAAGCCAATCCACAAACCTTAGCATTTCTAAAAATCTTGACTTCATCACGGATATAAGCACTATCATAAACTTGTGCATCTCCAAGAATCTCAACACTTTTCAAAAAAGCGCCTACTACAGTAGCATGATCATAAACTTGTGCATTTTGATAAATGCGCACACTATCATAAAACCTCAGCATTGCCATAAACATAGGCATCGCCATAAATCTGAGCATCTCCCAAAACACGAGCATCACCATAAACCTTAGCATCGCCTCCAACCCAACAATTACCTTCGTGACTGAGGTTCTTTTCCCTTTCTATCCAACCCGCCTAAATCACTTTTTTTACATCACCAAAATCTCTTAAAGCACGGATACGGTATAAATAATGATCATCTATTAATTCACAATCATCAATAAATTCATATTTTTTTGCAGGTTCTTGTTTTGCAAGGGATATAGTGTCATTTGCATTGGAAACGATAACGGGAGTGTTTTTTTCTATAGATTTCATAATTAAATCTTTCTAACGGTTAAAATTTGAATTGATACCCCTATAAGGGGGCATCGGGTGCTTCAAAACACGGCCGTTAGTCCGTTGCTATGCCTTCCCCTCATGAGGGTATTGTATAGCATAGCTACACCCGACATAAATCAATATACGCTCTCAAAAGCATAAAAGAAAGTCAGTGGTGTCATATCTGATAATGCGCAAGTTTCCAATTATGCTAGCGTTTTCGATAATGCAAAGGTTTGTGATAATGCAAAGGTTTTTGATTGTGCAAAAATTTATGACAATGCCCATATTTCCAATAAAGCATGGGGTTATCATAAGGCGCGGGTTTATGGTAATGCAAAAGTATCAGGTAGTGCCCGTATTAAAGTAAAGGCAAAAGTTTATGAGAATGCCGTTGTTAATGGGGCTGCAAAAATCTATGGCTCTGTTTATGGCAATGCGAGCGTGGGTTGCCATACTGAGGTTTATGGTTTTGTATATGGTAATGCAAAAGTGATTGGTTATCACATCATTAGAGGTTTGGTACATGGCAATGCAATATTAAAAAGAGATGGTTGCTCATATATCAAGCAAAATCCTTACTATGCATATGGGATTCCTAAGGATTGTGAAATTTATGAAGGCGATAACGTTGTAAAGATTGTTGAAAATCAAGTAGCATAAATAACACCGCGGGCGTGGCGGGGGCGCCCCTCTTTAAAAGAACATTTCATTCAAAATTTATTAAATATTTAGATTGGGTTTTCTCATGACTAGTACAGTTGTAACTAAAAAATATGAATTAACAAATGAAACGCGTCTCTTTGGTAATCGCATATTGTATCGCATTCAGGCTTTAAAAAGCTTTTCCGATGTCAAGGCTGGTCAACTCGGTGGTTTTATCGAAAATGAAAATAACCTCTCTCATGATGGCAATTGCTGGGTTTATGGTAATGCTCTGGTTTTAAACTCCGGTCGTGTTTATGAGAATGCTAGGGTCTATCATAACGCTATTATCGCTGGTTATGTCTATGGCAATGCAATCGTTCTTGGTAAATCGATCATTTATGACCATGCTCATGTCTATGGTAATGCACAAATTTATGATCACGCCCGTGTCGTCAATTATGTTCATATTTGTGAAAATGCTAATAGTCACGGCATTGTTATGATTTTAGAAAAGACGCGCGATGATATTGAAACAAGGTCTTATATCGAATTGCTTTCCAATAATGAATTAAAAATCATCTGGCTGCGTAATAAAGCCTTTTTAAATCTTTAAAGCGCGGCGGTCATTCCCTTTTTCCAACATTTTCCATGCAACTTTTTTCACAAGAGAGATTGTGAGGGCTCTTATGATGTCTAAAAAATACAAACGAACCAATGAAACAAAACAACTGAAAGATAAAATTACACAAAAAATTACAACGCTTTATCGCATTCAGGCTTTAAAAAGCTTTTCTGATGTCAAGGCTGGTCAATTGGGTGGTTTTATTGAAAAGGAAGAAAATCTTTCTCATAACGGTCTTTGCTGGGTTTATGATAATGCATTGGTTTATAAACATGCCCGTGTCTATGACAATGCAAAAATACGAGGCAATGCGCAAATTTGTGGTCTTGTCTATGGCAATGCTCAGGTGCATGATAAGGTGTTCATTTCTCAATATGCAAAAGTTTATGACAATGCATTTGTTTATGATAGTGCGCATGTGGCTGGCTATGTTTATGGCAAGGCTCGTGTCTATGGCAATAGTCGCGTTTCAATTGAAGCCCATGTTTATGGCAATGCGCATCTTTCTCATCATAGTTATCTTTTTGAATATGCAAGGCTTTATGGCAACGCTAGAGTGTTAGGCTCTGCTTGTCTTTTTAGCACTGCGCATGTTTATGGCTATGCTGTTGTTAATAGCCGTGCAAAGATTTATGGCAAGGTTTATGATTATGCAAAAGTGAGTGGCTGTGCGCAAATTTATGGCTCTGTTTATGGAAAAGCTCAGGTTTCTCATACTATCAAGGTCTTTGGTCGTGCTTGTGGGCGTGCAAAACTCAATCGAAGAAGTGAGATAAGAGAGGTTCCAAAAAATAAGGAGGTTAATAAGAGCGATATTCTTATAGAGATTGTTGATACTGAAGAATAAATACCAAATGCGGGGGGCGTTGGTTTGATGCCATCTCAAAAGACAAGAGTGCAAAAAAGAAAGCCGTGCCATTTTACGTGACGCGGCTTTATGAAAATATATTAAGGAACTCTATAAAAGAAATTGATAGCAAGTGGCTATATACAAAACGTATTATATTGCAAGCTTTGTATTCGCTTTATAAAAACTTATCCAAAATAATATAAAGGAATGATTATGAAAGCGTTCTTTTAGATTATCACATTTGAATGAAAAAACATGTTAGCTCTGTAATGATTTAAAACCTATTTATACAATGCCCTCATTTTTGAGGCGGTCAATTTGAAAGAAAGCACCTTCTCAAAACGCCTCTTTAAAAGGTATTAAGCTCATTTTTTGAATTAGCAAAATTAACCACTCCAAATTTGGATGTGTTCTCTTTCTATAGCTCTCTTTAAACATCTGCGTTTAATGATGTTATCTCTCAACTTCTCTCTGCTTATGAAAAAAGATGCCCTCATTTTTGAGGAGTCCTTAATCACTCAATCCAAATTTGGATTAACCCCTTTCAAAAAAACGTTTTAAATATCTGCGTTTAAAGACACTATAATTATCTTAAAGAGGTGTCCCCAAATTTGGGGAGTCCCCTAATCACTCAATCCAAATTGCGTTTATTACTTTAAACCTATTATCAAAAAAGCTTTTGATACGTGTTTTGTGTTTATCATTAAAAGCATATCGTTTTAACAATGCGATTTATTATGATAAAAACGTCTTGTAAAATTTATGAGATGTTATGAATGATAGCTGCTTTGCATTTCATTTGAATACTCTCATGTGTTATAACATTGGCATCATGATTTGCTTTTTATGCTCTGTTTATAGATGGCTATTGTTTGTAAAAAATGGTCAATTAAATTGTGCATAAAAGTGTGGATTCATAGGTGGATTCATATAAAATAAATGCACATAATATATTGATTTTATTGTATTTTTTAACATTATACGTTGTCGCTCCAAGATTTAAACGCCATCAGTTCAAACTTAGCAAGAGAGATCTTAAAGCATAACAAGCAAGGTGAATATTTATGTGGGTGGAAACATGGCTAGAAAAAACACTAAAAAAACCACCGCGCTTACAGAAGCAGAAAAAGAAATGCTTCAAGAAATAATCATCACTTATCAAAATGTAAAAATGATGTCTCGCTTGATGAAGTGGATAGCCTTTTTTCTCTTTTTACTCATCCTTGACTTTGCTCGGATTATGGATGCAATAGACAATGTTTTTGCCCATTTAAAACAATGGTTTTCAAAGAGTTAGCTCCTCCACATCTCTCTTAAAATAGTTTCCCTTTGAAAAGAAATCTTTCCTAATAATTGAGAGAAATAATTTTTAAATATGCTAGAATCAGGGTGAATGTTCATTTGTTTCATAGGATTTTTTAGATGATTACACCCTTTGGTAAAACCTTACGCAAACTTCGCATAGATCACTCTGAACGTCTGTTAGATATGGCTAAAAAATTAGACATCTCGGTCCCATTTTTATCATCCGTAGAAATTGGCAAAAAATCTGTACCTGTTGGCATGGAAGAAAAGATCATAGAGGTTTACGCTTTAAATCAAGAGGCAGCCGCCCGTCTAAGGAGAGAATCGGATGCTTGTCGCAGCAGTTTTACCATCAAGTCGTCTGATCCCTTGTGTCGTGAAACCGTTTGTATGTTTACAAGACTTTTAAAGGTTTTTTCACAACAGGATTTGGAATCCTTCAAAGGAATATTAGAAACGATTAGAGAAGAGAAAAGCCAAAAAAATGTTCGTGTTGCGGAGGAATGTTAGAAAACCCTATTCCCTAACCTTTATTCATGTATCCCGCACCTTAAAAAAACATATGGAAAATCAATAAGTTATTTACATTTAAAGATTGAGTGGCGGAGAGGAAGAGATTCGAACTCTCGAGAGCCTTTTGAGCCCTACTCCCTTAGCAGGGGAGCGCCTTCGACCACTCGGCCACCTCTCCAAGACTGTGCATAAATGGTATCAACAGAAAGTTCAAGACCTTTTCGATTTTTTTCAAAAATATCTAAAATTTTTCTTTTTTAGTGATCTTAGAAGATAAAAAGTTAACAAAACAAAAATTGTGCCTTTTTTACCACATTCCCCTGAATAGTATATGAATATCTTGAAAAAAAGCGTTTTCATATTTGTATCTTTTTAAAAGATCAGTATAGCTAAAATGTAGGTATTGCGTATTTTTGCTTTTATGAGTTGAGCAAATTATATTCCCTAACGAAGATTAAACTACCTTTCATTGGAGATCCTTTATGAATATTAAATCCCTCTTTTTAAGTTCTACCGCAGCTTTTTTTGCAATTTCTGGAGCACAAGCAGCTCCAAAAGCGATAGCAGAACCGGAGCCTGTAGAATATATTCGTGTTTGCGATGCATATGGGAAAGGGTATTTCTATATCCCTGGAACAGAAACATGCATGCGTTTGTCAGGAAATGTTCGCGCTGATTTTATAGGCGGTGATAATATAGATGCAATAACTGACGCTCAACTATCTAAGAAAAGAAAAACCTATGGTGCATCATCACGGTTAACTCTTGTTTTTCAAGCCGCTTCTGAAACAGAATTAGGAACACTTCGTTCCTATGCACGTATCTTCTCCAACTGGGGTAATGGTAAGGACAGTGCTGGTGCAAAACTCTCAGCCGCTTATATTGAATTGGGTGGTTTCCGTGTAGGTCTTGATGATACAATTTTTAATAGTTGGACTGGTGGCTATGGGAACGTTTTTAACGATGATAGCATAGCACCAGCGGGTGTTACACGTACCAATTTCGTTTCTTATACCTTCAGTGGTGACAGTGGATTTTCTGCTATTATCGGAGCTGAACTGGGGAATGCTGATAGTCCTTACGATGACGAGAATCCTGAAAATATATACTATTACATAGATAAAGATGATAAAATTGCTAACGTTGCTGCAGATAGTCTTCCAAGTAAAAGAATAAAAAAATACACTCCTAATATAGTTTTGGGTATGAAATTTATGCAAAAATGGGGTGGTTTTTCAGCAGTTACAGCATACGATGCTTATTATAAAAAGTGGGCTGCTAAAGTACGCATGGATTTCAATGTCAATGATCGGTTAAATCTATGGATAATGGGCGGTTATAAGAACAATGTTGATTACTACACAGTAGATGAAAATGTGCTGTCACGGCAAAATACGACAATCTATGCAAACTGGGGTGGAAAATGGGCTGCTTGGGCTGGTGCAACTTACAAACTTACTCCAAAAGCAAAGTTAAATGCTCAGGTTTCCTATAGTGCTGTAAAAACCTTTGCAACTTCTGTAAATATTGCCTATACGCTGGTTCCAGGATTCGTCATTACACCTGAATTAACTTATGTTTCTTGGAATGATGATCGCACTCACAAAGGCGCAAATGGTGATACATATACACATGCTCTAAAAGGAAAAAGCGCTTTGCAAGGTATGATCCGTTTCCAGCGTTCATTCTAATTCTGTTGGATTATTTTTCTAAAAACTGGCAACATATGTTGCCAGTTTTTTAATTTTTAAAGCTCCATATAATACTCACAATACTCTCTTCAATAAAAACATTTTCCTTTTTGAGAATATTACGAGAAAGGGGACTAGATGAGTAATGATTCCCTCATAGATCTTGTATAATAATTCCAATACTGTAGATTTTGATTCAAAATGACTTTTTATAAAATTTATCTAGATATCCTCAAAATTAATCAAAAACAAACGAGATATATATTTAAATTGTCAAGCAGTGAATCGTAGAAATATTCTACGTAAAAAGAATAGAAATAAATAGCGAAATTCTTTATAAGATATATATATCTTTTTGTTGAGATATATTAAAAATATTCATTTAAGAATAACAATGATATATAGTTTTAAACTCTAAAAATGTTGCGTATATATTTTTTGCAGCGTACAATTTCTCCTTTTTTCTTCTTTAAAGTATTGTTAAATGCTATCGTGCATGCCAAATATAGAATTTATGCTTTTAGCACAAAAAATATGAGCTTCTGTTAAGCATCATTATCTTTACGCTTATAAAAATATAAAACAAATATCATTTTCCTGTTTAGCAACTTCCAATATTGCTTAACAATTCTTGCATCAAAACGATTCATAAAAGGCTTGTTACTCCTTTTAAAAACGTTCTTTATCCACACATCACTTTCACTTACGACATACAATTAGAAATCACCACATATGACGCATAACGCCTAATAATGACAATGCTTTGATTTATAATGATAATTTATTATTTTGCATGTTGAATGAGACCCCAGAATATTGTAAGATACTCTCATCTCAAATCCTCTTATGTTGAATAAATCATTATCATTTATTTGCACATCATAAGCGGGACTGGCGTGTGGATAAAAAACTCTAAAGAAAGGAGTAAAAAGGCCTCTTGTGAATCGTATTAATGCAAGAGCTGTCACAACATTGGGGGCCGGTAAATATAATGATAAAGCGATAGTATAAAATCCTCCAGAGATTCCTTTATGTTATGGCAATTTAACAAGCAAACGAACAATGCATATTTTTGATAGACTTCTTGCAGATATATTTTTCAACAAAATTAAAAAAAATTCAGCATTGTAAAGAATTGAGACATCACATTGTCTTGTAGTAGAAAGATTTTCTTTATTGCCCCTCTTAACAACGGATCTCTCTTCTTTCAATCAAAATGCACCGAGATTTTTTCTTCTAAACAGAATAAAACAATTTTGATTTTATTGTATGATAAAAATCCCCTATAATGCATGTTTTTTAAGACTAAACTGTATCAATATTTTTTGCAAAATGCGTTAATATAGAATTCTAACCTCAATAATAGCCTCAACAAAATTTTAAAGACAATAGCTGCGTTTTCTATGCATTCATTTAGAATAAAATATTTTCCTATTTGCTCGTTATTTAAAACTCCTCAGCTGTTATCTGATGACTAAAATCTACTAGCAAATACAAACACTCTATAGCATAAAAACGACACCGCCTTTAACCAAAACTATAATAATAATAACTAGGGAAGTCTTTCTATAACTCCTCAGAATTTCATTTTTAAGTTTCTACTTGCAAATACCTTTTTAAAACTAACCAAGCAGCATATTCCTGTAAGACGACACCTAACAGCGGTCGCGTATAGGGAAACATAATATGATCATCACCAAACCCTTCAATTCGTACAGTCATTGTTGCATGCCCAAGGCTTTCTTTTTGGTTTTCTAAACCTTCTAAAGAAGGCGATAAGCTAACCTTAACCTCGAGCTGTGGAAGAGCTTTCGCATTTTTTTCCGTTTGTTGAAAATATTTTAAAAGCATGGGATCACTTGCTGACCAATGTACTTCTGCATACCTCGCTAATTGCTGACAAGCAGTAGTAATTTCTGCACCAACCAAATATGGACGAAAATGATCTTCAAACTCTTCGATTAAATGCTGTGCTAAGGGTGTTGATGAATTACCAATCAGTTGTACAAGGACATAAGGACTTTTCCATAAAAAATGCCGCTCAAACGGTTCATTGGCAAAATGGCTATCAACCCAATGCGCAATAGTACTTTCATCAATTCCAATCAAAGTCCACGCATATTGAGCACGCGGTACAGTAAAATATTTTTTCTCACCGTGTTCTAAATAATGTTCTAACAATGACAGAGCCTGGGTGGGCGGACCAGGCAAGACCACAAGAGAACTCCCACTACAAGAGAGGGTGAAACCAGGTGCTGTCCCCGTAGGGTTATCAAGAACTTGTGCCGTCTCAGGAAACAACGCTTGACGGGCATTATTGGTATCCGGCGCAATCCCTAACCGTTGCAATTGACCTTTGATTGTTTGCCATACCTCTTCATGATGGACTAAGGGCTTTTGCACAGCTTGTGCAATCGCATCACGGGTTTTATCATCAGACGTTGGTCCTAATCCTCCACTGATAATGATGAGATTTTCTTGTCCAAGACAAGCAATCACTGTCTCACTGATTTGCTGTAATTGATCAGCACAAACAAAATGGCGGGTAACTTGGATGTTTCTCTTGTTCAGGCTTTGACTCAAATCCTGCAAATTTGTATTCAAATACTGTCCTGAAAGAAGTTCATCACCGACCGTAATAATCGCCGCTCGACAAATAGGGATAGGATTTACAAGAGAGTTCGTAACAGCTTCAACCATTTGACGTGTCGTGGCTACCCCCCCTAAGTCATAGGTCACCGTTTTTCCAACACGAATAACCTGATCAACACTCTCCGACAATTGTTGCGCCACCTCTTTAAAACCTAAATGATCCAAGAGTAAAGCTGTGGTATAGAGCATAGCAGAAGGATTTGCTTTATTTTGTCCAGCAATGCGCGGTGCACTGCCATGAACGGGTTCAAAATAAGCAATTTTGCTTCCCACATTTGCACTAGGCGCCAGTCCCAATCCACCCATCACTCCAGCACCAAGACCAGAGAGAATATCACCAAACATATTTTCAGCAACAATCACACCAAACTGTTCTGGTTTTGTTACAATCCATAAAGCAACCGCATCAACATTGTGAATATCTGCTTCAATCTCCGGATAATTTTGAGCAACTTTCTCAAAAATTTCTTGAGCAAATGGGCTACTTTCTCGCATGATATTTGGCTTATCAGCAAAAGTAACCCGTTTGAAACCATGTTCTCGTGCATAAGAAAAAGCATATTCAAAGATCCGCTCTAAACCAAAGCGTGTCTGCAACCGTACTGTCCATGCGGCATCTTCAAGGCTATATTTTTCTAAATTGGGATGTTTTAACCATGTTGCTTTTTCAGGAGATATACTACGAAAATCAAGCCCCGCATAGAGACCCTCGCTATTCTCTCTGATAACACAAAAATGAAAAGGCTTTCTTGGACCAATAATGTATCTTATAGGACGTATATTGGCAAATAAGCCTAACTTTTGGCGAAGTTGAATGACAGGTGAAATATAGGTCCGTTGCCTTTCTTGTAAATGTGGCGCAAGTTCCTTTAAAGCAACCTCTTTCTCTTTACTGGTCACAGCACCAAGTAAAATGGCATCACTCTCCGTTATTTTTTGCCAAGTCGCTTGAGGAATAGAATCCCCTTCCTGTTTCCAACATTCCCAACCAATAGCGCCATAGATTAATTCAATCGGCAAATTCAATTGCTCTAAGACCATTAGCGCAGCATCACAGACTTCTGGTCCTATCCCATCACCAGGAAATACAAGAACTTTCTTTTTCATAATTCACACATCCATTCAGAAAGAATTCTATTCGTCATAACGGGATTATCATCCCATAAACGCGTACCAGCATTAGCAACAATCTTATATTCATGATTCACACAATGACTTCGTGTTTGATTATCTACAGTTGCAAGTTGCGATTTTTCACCTATCAAAGCTAAAAACTTTCCAGTGTACTTGATAATCTCGTCCCTTGCATCCATTTCTAAAAGGAGTTGAAATCCCTTTTGCATACGCTCAATAGCTATGTTCTTTTTGTCAGTAGGAACCTCCAATAAAGCTCTTTTTTTTATAACTCCACGAGAGTGCATAAAAGCATTCAGTGCTTCTAGCGCTCCTGACAAATCTTTATTTTTCAAGAAATTAAGAATATGTCCAATACGCCGTTGCAAAAGCGTATCTGGATAGCCTGGCGCATTTACAGCTAGGACGGCTCGAACATTTGAAAGCCGCGCAGCTAGTATTTGTACTAATGTTCCAGCCATAGAAAAACCCACGAGAACGGAAGGCTCTTTAAAATGTCTTTCCAGTTTTTCTGTAATAAAAGACAAAATTTCTAGGGCGGAGTTATTACAAAAAGAAGAGTCACGCGGAAAAAGGGACATTGTATCGCATAGCGTAATTTGGAATCCTTTTGCTAAACATAGCTTTGTAAATGAAGAACAAAAAACGCCGTCATCCCAAATTGGCATCACAGGAGACAGAATGACAACACGAAGGTTCATTATTTATCTCCTGCATCCCTTCTCCCAGAAGATCGCCTTCTCTCAGAAGATCGATTGGAGCCAAAACTTTCCAACTGAAGATAACGATTAAAACGCAGACATTTCAGAACTCTAACACGCATAAAATCCCCTCCCTGTAAAACTGTCAAGAATAACCAATTGTATCAAAATTCAATTAAACGACGAAAAATTTTAAATATGTACAATGCAATGCGCTTAATGAGAATCCATTCTCAGCTATGGCAATCTCCATTTAAGGAAAATAACAGCAAAATGTTTACACATGACGTGCTCTTTTTTATCTCTCTCAATTATTTTCTGAATGCATAAAATCATACGCTTTGAAGATATAAATCATAAAACCCAACAGACAACACACTGCTAATAAAGCTGCCATTGTCTGCGGATTGTGCCCAGATATCTTTCCAATAACCGCAGCACTCAACGCAGCGCTCCCCAATTGTAAAGCTCCCATCATACCGGAAGCTGCTCCAGCAGCTTGTGGATGCGAAGAAATAGCCAACGCTGTCCCTAAAGGCAATAAAAAACCATTCCCAAAAGTGAGAACAGCAATAGCCATAAAACTCGTCACAAGCGGCCATGGGCTTACATACATTTGTAGAGCAAATAACAATCCACCCACAACAAAAATAATATACCCTCGCCATACGGTTCTTTCCATAGATTCTCGCTTAAAAAACCACCGTGCTACAAGATTTCCTATAATATATGGAAGAGAAACACCAATATAGCTATAACCAATATATATTACTGGCAAACCTAAAGTTGTAAGTAAAAAGGGCGATTCTACAGTATAAGCGAAATATGCCGCATAAGAAAAACACGGAATAAGCGCATAAAAAATAAATTGTTTATTTCTAAGAACGCCTAAACATCCTTTTATAAATCCTACTGAAGAAAAACGTTGACGTTTTTGAGGTGGCAAGGTTTCTGTGAGCACAAAATAACAGAGCAAAATGGTTAGAAATATAAACAAGCTTAAAAAGATAAAGGTAGCTTGCCAATTAAAAACTTGTAATAAGAGCCCTCCCACTAAAGGAGCAAGTGCTGGTGACATGCCAATAAAGGGAAAAACAATCAAGTAAAGTTTTCCGGCCGCTTTTTTATCCAATAAATCATTGATAATAGCACGGCTTAAAACAATTCCTGCACAAGCTCCAAGTCCTTGTAAAAAACGCAATCCAAGGAAAGCATGAATATTAACAGTATAAATTACACTGAGCGTGGTCAATAACCATAAAAACAAGCCAAACAGAAGTGTTTTTTTACGCCCAAAATTATCACTCAGTGGACCATAAATGAGCTGTCCAAGAGCCAATGCAAAAAGAAAAATCGCTACAGCACTCTGAATCTGAGATTCAGTAACATGGTAATATTGATGCATTTCTCCAAGTGCCGGAAGAAAAATGTCTGTAGAAATCAGACCTCCCGTTGATAAGCATACGATAAGTATAATGAATGGTAATGTATATTTATAACTCATGAGGGAAAACACAATTTGCAACTTAAAAATGAATGTTGATTAATATAACACTCTTTTTTATTTATGAACATAAATAAAAAATCTTTATTATCATATTTTTACTTTTTCTTTATTCCCCTTGAAAGTATTTATCACTTATAAAACATACCTTCTCAATCAACGGGTATGAAACGAAAGTTCCCTAAAAAAATGTTTTATTCTCATCCTTGTAATAGTCAGTATCTGTTTTCAGTGTTTTCTGCCCTTTTTAGCGCATATCTTATCACTTTTGGAACATAATTGCTAACGGGGCATTTTATCTCCAGCATCATTTGAGGAGATAAAAATATGGAAACCCGCATTCCTGAGGATACACCCTTCGATAGCCACTTTCTAGGAGAAACATCGCTAGAGACAGATTATCCCTTTTTTCAAACACCAATTTCATGGTCAGCAATCTTTGCTGGACTGATCACAGCCCTTGCCACTTCAATCTGCTTATCTTTTCTGGTTGCAGCGTTAGGGTTCAACCAAATGGACTTCACCTCTTCAACACCTTTTGCAGGAAGCTTTCTTTCCTTTGGGATTGGCTCTCTTATCGTTATGCTTATCAGCCTTGCTTTAGGAAGCTTTGTTGCTGGGCGCTTTGCTGAATCATCCGGCACACTTCATGGCTTTCTCACTTGGGCTCTGTTAACCCTTATCATGACCCTTCAAGCCGTCCACATGGTTTCAAGTACAGCAAAAATAGGCGCGAAAGCTGTTGGAGAAAGCACATCGGCACTCCAACAAACTGGAGACAACCTCAAAACAAATCTTGTCCCCTTCTTTTCACAAGCAAATGATGACAATTTTGCCAACTTTTTTCGTGAAATAAAGGACAATGGCGTTGATTTTGATAAATTGCGCAGTGAATTACGCACACTTCTCAAGAAAAGCGATATCCCTGCTCTCAATCCTGATCGTTTAAAGCAATCCTATCAAGCCGCTCTTAAAGAGATCAGTTCTGCGATAACGGCTTTTAAGGAAGATCCTTCTCACTACCGCACCACTCTGAAAGACCTCCATGATCATCTTTCTGATCGTATCGAAGATATCACAGAAGACATCAATCAAAATGATATCGTTAAAGCCCTGATGAACAATGGCATGACACGTGCGGATGCACAAAAAACCGCTAACAATGCGCTTGATCTTTATCAAACAGCAGAAGAAAAAACCGAACAGGCACTTAAAGACCTTGAAGCGCAGGCCCATACACTTTCTCAAAAGCTAGACAAAACGATGAAAGAAGCACGTCATAGTGCAGACAAAGTTGCAACGACAGCCTCTTACATGGGATGGTGGGGCTTTTTAGGAGGCTTGATTGGTGCCTTGCTTTCCAGTGTTTGTGGTTATTATGGCTATCGAAGCCATAAGGACACCTTCATGCTATAAATATACTATAAAACTGACAGGGACATAAGGCATAATACTAGAAAAAAGCTGTACAGACTGTACGGCTTTTTATTACAAACTACTCTTAATTGCTTTTTTTACTCTCTCCTGTTTATAAGATAATTTCTATCATATGCTTCGATATTCTGCATTCATTTTCATGTTGAAAGCGATATTTGTAAGAAGCCTCTATCTACCTAAAACAATGCACATTCTTATAGACATTGTTCTAGTATATAGAACAAGAACCTTACACTGTAAAAGCATTCATGAAACAATACCAATACAAAATATCTTGTCATTCTCATTTTTTTAACAAAATACGAAGGATGGAAAGAGCTATTAATTTCATAAAATCAATATCTTGAGGAACAAAATTGCGTTTGCAAAAAACATTTAGCCTCTATAAAAACAAGCGATATTTTCAATGAACATACTATTTGACAAAAAATAAAATCTCTGCTAACTTTGGTTGTCAATAACTTATTTTGGTTATCATCAATTTTTTATCAACTATCTAAGGGGGGAAATATGAATATCTCACTTCATGAATTAGAAAATATCTCTGAATTGGCTGTCGATGATGTTGCGCCACCTTTGAGCAGCACTAAATACGCTCAACGTATCGATTCTCAAGTTTTCAAAGAAGACTGCGATGTGAATGTGTTACATGAAGTTCAATAATGTATTATGGGTGCAAACCTGTATGCGTTTAGCGTATTCAGTGTAAGAAAGCTTAGCATATTTCATCGTCATGTTTAAATTGTTTTCTGAGGGCTTTTCTCAAGAAGTTTGGGCTAAGAAAGCAGCTGAATTGTCAATTACAAACATCCCTTTTCATGAAAGGGATGTTTTGCGTGCTTTAAAGCAATACGCAGAAAATCCAAATAAACTTTTAGCGCTTAACTCTCAATCTGAGGCAGTAACAGTTATTAATGGAATGCGCACCCCACGCCCTCTTCCAAACTTTCTCGTTTCGGACACTGATCAAACTATAGATGAATATATAACCCGCGTTGATCACTGTGCTGAGGGAAAAGAATGGGGAGTCATGTATTATGGGCTATACGCGGCCACCCCAATTATGTGGGATGTGGCAAAAAGATTTGCAGATCGGTTAGCACACTCTTTGGGCTTTCGACCAGGCGGACGAGTAGATATTGATTGTTTCATCGGTCGATATTCTTCTACCCATGTTGGTGTCCACGTGGATCATGCTCATAATTTCGGCTTCACTCTACGGGATGGGAAAACAATGTTCACATGGCCCAGTACACGAGATGACCTCCAAGGGCTAAGATACCCCGAATATGAATCGTATAAATCAACAGCGATCGCACTACAAAATCGTACTGATCGTGTTGCATACTTTCCTCATGATGCTTTCCATGTTGCCGAAACTGGAAAAAATATTGCCGTAAATGTCAATATTGCCTTTTGGGAAACAGCAAGTGATGCTCACAAATATAAAGAGTATATTTCTCATCTCCTCCATATTGATGAGCGGTCACGACATGATATTCGAACATCGGGTAGAGCAAGTTTAAACCCTGAGAACACTTTTCAGCTATCCGCTCTAAGCTCGGAAATTGCGAATAGTTCCCTAAAACGCCGTATGCTTATTACCCAATTAATTTGCGACACAAGTTCGCGTTTATGCGTCGGCCGCCCTCTTGTTGATGTATCTGAAATTGAGAGTGAAATTATGCTTCGCCCCTCTGCTACCCTCCAATGGGTTTTCTTACCTGAAACAAAAGAACTGCTTATTGCCGCAAATGGGCATTGTGCCAGTTTTAAATATAGCGCTCATCTAGAGAGCTTCCTGTCTCAACTTTCAGCAGGAAAGAAAATCGACTTAGCAAAACTCAATGATAAATCATACACACCTGTCATGCGGGAAGAAGTCTTAAAAACCGTAAAAGCTTTAGCATCTTGGGGAACGCTTTGATAAAGAAAAAATCCATTATTCTTGCCCAAATTTGCTTTTTTCTTGTTTTAGCTTTAAGCAGCTTTACCGATGAAACAGCGCAAGTTACATTTGCTCTCCACTTAGCAAAAAGCACAGCTTCTATTTCAATGCTCTTGCTCGCCGGACTTATCGGTGCAATTTGCGCTGGACCAGTTGCACCACGGCTCTTATATCTTCTCAGCCCCACCTATACAGTGCCTGCTGTTTTATTGTTTCAAGCAATATTTATAGCCATAGCTGCAATCGTAAACCAATTTTGGGCATACATTTCCATTTCTTTTGCACTAGGATGTGCTGGATCACTCTTTTGGTCTGCAATCCTCGTTTCTGTCCCTGAATTTGTCAAGAATGATCACCAGTTAGACTTCATCAATCGTATCATCCAAACAGTTCGCAACCTTGGTTATATTGGAGGCCCCCTCTTAGGGGGTCTGTTATACAGTTTATCAAACGGACAAAAAGGGTTGTTTGTGCTTTCAGTCATCGTTCTTTGTGCAACCTTTATCACCACATTCTGTGTTAAAATATTAAAAATACATTCAGAAAAGATCAACACATCCGAGCAAACCAAAAAAGGACTAGATGTAAGAGGATTATTGCGTAAAAAAAATGTTCTCTATGCTCTTACGCCACTCATTATCACCATCATACTCACCTCTGCTCTCAACGTTTTATCTATTGTCCGTATCCGTACCAATCTTCATTTAAGCGCGCAAACATATGGAATGATCGCAAGCATGGTAAGTCTAGGATTAGTGGTTGGTCCACTCTGCTTCTCTAGCCTTTTTAATCGCTTTGGCAATGCCGCTGGAGCATCTTTGTCCGCAACAATCATCGGCTTTGGAGTTTTCTGTTTTTCCTTAACAGATTTTGTTTGGTTGATGATGGTTTCATTTTTTATCCTTGGAGCAGCCAATGGCGTGCAAAATGCCCTCATGGCAAGCTTTATGATGAAAGCCATTGCGAAAGAACATAGAAACAATCAAATGCCAGCTTATGTCTTTATTCTACAAACATCTGTGTGTATTGGTTTTATCGGAGCAGGCTTTATTCGTGTGCATGATACCCAAAACACTCTCCTTGCAATCGGCATCGCCACAATGGTCGTAGGCACTTTAGGTTTTGTGTTAAATAGCACTGTACAAAAAAGGGAAGTTTATGATGGTTCGTAGAAAGCTGCGTTTTTTTCTAAAGTAAACAATGCAACAAGCTAAAAGGTGCACCAACTACTCGATAGAATTGTTGATTTTGAAATAATATAAACCTCTTATGAGTCAATCTTATTTCATGTCCTAAAATATATATGAACGAACAAACTTTTCAAAAGCTTTAAACCTTGAAAGAGTCCAATAAGTCGATTTAACATTATGCAACAAGACCCGATAGGTTTAAATTTTTACAATGGAACAGGCGGTTATGTATGGCAACTTGCAGACTATATGCAACATGATTGCCATGAGTACGTCCATTCCCTTGAATTGCAAAAACCTACTCCGCCGATAGCGATAAATTCTTTAGCTGTTTATTCACGTGAATTAAATCCTTTGGCACGTGTTCAATGGGCAAAGGATGTACAGATACAGAAGGAGAAGCCTGCTTTAATTGGAAAACGCCAAATTCAACCTATCACTGCTATTTTTCCGACAGGAGCAGCATTTGGTGGATTTGATTTCCAAACATCTGAAGCGCTTCGTGAAGGATGTGTTATACAATCATTGAAAAAAATACAACTTAATGGTTCTCTTTTCTCTGCTGGAATTCTTTTAATATCATTGGTACGACATGGAATCATTGAAACAGATCAAAAAGCCCTTTCAGAGGATAATATAACAGCTCTTTTACGAGAACCAACATGCTTTATCACTCACTCCCCCATCGGCTACCTTGCCATCAACCAGCTTAATAGGCGCACAATTCGGCTTAATGAAAAAACCAAGCATTTCTTAAAAAGAACTGCAACACCGATACCTATTCAACCCCCTGTAGACAATTCAATAAAGCTTTTTGTTAAAGCAGGAATGTTGCGATTTCTTCTCTTATAAGGATAAAAAGATGCCACTGATAAAACCTAGAATGGGAACAGAAAAGAGTGCTGAACTTATTGGTACACTTATTCAAATGGCAAGACCACGCACAGTTATTGAAATCGGTGCTGGCGATAGTACATGCTTTATTGCTCAAGCCCTTCAAAAAGCTAAATTATCATGGCAACAAGATAAAAGGCTTCTCGAATCCTCTCATTGGGAGGAGTGCACAGCTCTGCTTGACCCCTCAGGAATTCCAGACACTTATGAACCACGACTTATCACAATTGATGATTTTACAGCAGAAGGTCAATCTGCAGAAGAAGCATGGCAAAAACTTCTCAATGCCAATATTGAAAAAAACACTGTAACATTTATCAATGAAAATTTTTTCTCCCTCGATGAAAATACACTCAAATCTTGGGGACCAATAGATTTTGCTTGGATTGATGCTGGAACTCCAGCAGACGATGTGCGATTTATTATAACACTTTGGGAACATATCACCCCTGGTGGTTATCTCTGTCTTCACGAACCAATAATGACGACAGTCGTCACCCTTAATGGCGAACAACGGTGTACAACGCATTGATTTATAATGATAATTTACTGTTTTGCATGTTGAATTAGACCCCCGAATATTGTAAGATTCTCTCAATTCAAATCATATTATGTTCAATCAATTAAAGTCACTTATTTGCACGTCATAAGTGGGGTTGGTGTGTGGGTAAAAAACAGTTTAGAAAAGAACAAAAATGCCTTTAATGAATCGTCTTAATGCAAGGGCTGTCGCAACATTGGGGGCTGGCAAATATAATGATGGTGCCGGCTTGCTACTTCATAAGCGTAAAGATGGTGGTGCTCAATGGCTTTTACGCTATACCATCCACGGGCGGCGTCGCGAAATGGGCTTGGGTGCTTTAAGAAATGTCTCTTTAAAAAAAGCTCGTGAATTGGCAACCCAATGGCGTTTTGTTCTTCGTGATGGTCGTGACCCCATTAAAGAACGTGACAAACAAAAGCGTGAGGCAATGCGTAATCTGCATTATCTAAAAGATATCGCTTTAGATACTTTTGAAACTCGTAAAGCAGAATTAAAAAATGATGCTAAAGATGGGCGTTGGTTTTCACCTTTACAACTTCATATTCTCCCTAAGTTAGGTTGTATGCCGGTTTCAGAAATTACTCAAACCGATATACGCAATGTCCTCGCTCCCATCTGGCATACAAAAGCTGGAACAGCAGAGAAAGCTCTCATTCGTCTTAATATTTGTCTCAAACATGCTGCTGCAATGGGATTGGATGTTGATTTACAGGCTACAGAAAAAGCAAAGGCTCTTTTAGGCAAACAACGTCATAAAATCAAAAATAGACCAGCAATGGATTGGAAAGATATACCGGCTTTTTATAAAATACTTTGCAAAACACCAACTCTAACACAACTGGCTTTGCGTTTGCTTATTTTGACAGGTGTTCGTACCTATCCTTTGCGTCATATCCATAAAGATCAAGTTGAAGATGATATATGGACCATCCCTGCTGAAAATATGAAAGGAAAACGTGATGCTACAACAGAGTTTCGTGTGCCTTTATCAAATGAAGCATTAGAAATTTTGAAACAAGCGCGTCCTCTCTCTCGTAATGATTTCTTTTTTTCTGCAACTGGTCGTGGTCCTCTTGCTGATACTTGTATGTCACAATATATGAAAAAAATTGGACTTGAAGCCTGCCCGCATGGTTTTCGGTCTAGTTTACGCGATTGGCTAGCAGAAACAACCGATGCCCCTTTTGAGGTCGCAGAAACCATTCTAGGTCATGTGGTCGGGGGTAAAGTGGAGCGTGCCTACCGTCGTACTGACTATTTAGAACAGCGCCGTGTTTTATATGGATAAATGGGCGGCTTATGTCACGGGGCAATCTTAAAAGATGGGGTCTTGTACCCCATTTTTATTCCATTATCTGTGGATAACTTTCTCTCTTCGTTTGCTCACTATGACTCAATAAGACTCATAAATTATCAAATGAGAAAATACATCATAAGGTACTGTTTTTTATGATTAAACTTACTTTCAAATCTCAGTAAAATATGGTTAATAAATACTTATGATTTGTTACTCTTTTTAGATTGAAAGGATTTAGTTATGACTGAAAATGATGTGCTTCTTACAGACCGTGAAAGTGCAAAATTATTGCATATAAGCGTTTCAACATTCCGTCGCCATGTCACCAATGGAGCTTTACCAAAGCCCTTAAAGTTTGGTTCTTTATCGCGTTGGTTAAAATCGGATCTGTTGAATGTGATTGAAAAAGCCAAAACGCAACGTCAACATCTCAGTGATGTGGCATAAAAAAACCTTGTCACGTAAGGACGGACAAGGCTTTCTCTTATGAACCGATAAGAAAATAGCAAAAACCGTCCTGTGACGCAACGTCTAAGGATGAGAAAATGTATCATTTTATAAATGCTCGGGGCATTACAAATGCCTTGCGGGGTATCTGGCATGGTGCTTATGGACTAGCCCGCTGCCCTGCTCATGATGATCAAGTGCCTAGTTTATCCCTTGCCAATGGAAATGACGGGCGTCTCTTGCTTTATTGTTATGCCGGATGCTCTTTTAAAGAGATCTTACAAGCTCTTAAGAGCATTGGTCTTATCAATACACAAACATGTTTTGATAAAACTTATGATTATAGGTTTTCTCTCTCAAAACAGTTTTGTTGTGAAGATAACAAGGCAAAACAGAAAGCAGAGAGAGCACAAAAGATTTGGAAGCAAAGTCAACCGATTAAAGAGACCATAGCAGAGCTTTATTTATGCAAGCGTGGGATCACTTGTAACTTGCCTCCCTAGTTTACGTTTTCATAGCAAATGCCCCTATCCTTCTGGGAAAAATATCCCCGCGTTGGTTGCTCGTGTTGAGGGTGGTGGCTCCTTTGCAATCCATAGAACCTTTTTACAAGACAATGGATGCAAAACAGAACAGTTACCAAAAAAAGCCATGCTGGGCTCTGTTAAGGGCGGTGCTGTGCATTTATGCCAAGCTAATTCTCAACATCTGGTCATTTGTGAAGGAATTGAAACAGGTCTTTCTCTGCTGTCTGGTCTGTTATCGCAGCCTGTGACTTTATGGGCATCCCTTTCAACCAGTGGCATGGTGCATGTGAATTTACCCCATATCAAATCAAAAACCCATCTCACCATAGCTATGGATGGCGATGATGCGGGTCGTAAAGCAGGTTTTGCCCTTGCTGCCCGTGCTTATCGCCAAGGCTTCAATGTCTTGATGATGCAAGCTCCCGAAGGAGCTGATTTTAATGATTTTTTACCCTTTGAAAGGAATATCTTATGGACCACAAAAATAAAACTGATTTAACCAATAAAAATGGCAATACTTCTTTAAATGATACTGATAACGATAACACCCCTGTCTCTTTAAAGGAGCATCCCTGTTTACAAGCCATCCCTTATGAACAGGCTTTGCAACAAATGGGCTGGGGTGAATTAAAACCGATTAACACCGCTCTTTTACCGGTCGAGCCTTTTCATGCTACACAAGTTCCATTGGTCTTGGGAAGGTATATTTATGATATTGCTAACCATCAACAATCCCCTGTCGATTTTGTGGCTGTCTCTGCTATCTGTGCTTTAGCAGCTGTGATTGGCAATGGGGTTCGTATCGCTCCAAAACAACATAGTAATAATTGGAAGATTGTTCCTAATCTATGGGGGATGATTATTGGTCAACCTTCTGCACGAAAAACACCTGCCATGCAAGCCGCTTTAACACCTATCGCTCACCTGCAAAAAGAATGGTATCAAGAATGGAAAAAACAAAAAAAACGTGCAAAAATTAAAGAAATCCTTGAGGAGCTCAATCAGAAAGAAAAGAGAAAACAAGCTTCTAAAGCTCTTAAAAAAGGAGATTCTGAGGCTGCCAATGCTCTTTTGTCGGAAACCCTTTCTAAAGACAATGAAAAAGATGATTGCCTCTCTCGCTTTATTGTCAATGATGTGACCGTCGAAAAGCTTGGGGAATTACTCAATGAAAACCCGCGAGGATTATTGATGGTTCGTGATGAACTTTCTGGTTTTTTAGCAAACTTGGAACTTAAGGAATATCAAACAGACCGTGGGTTTTATTTACAAGTTTTTAATGGGGATCAACTCTATACCTATGACCGTATTGGACGTGGAACGATTCATATTCCCAATGTAATGCTTTCAATGATTGGGGGAATACAACCTTCTCGGATTATTCCTATCATTCAGGCAATGCTTTCTGGAAAAGCAGATGACGGTTTATTGCAACGGTTTCAAATGATGGTGTGGCCGGATGAAAACCAAGAGTGGGAATGGAAAGATAAAAATCCCAATCAAGAAGCCTATCAAGAATATGAAAAGGTGCTTCGTTCTTTTTATGACAAACCCTTGGGATCACCTAAGCACCCACGGATCATGCGCTTTGCTGCTAATGCTCAAGAATTGTTTCGTGAATGGTGGGAAAATCATCATAAAGAAATCAAGGAAAGCAAAGTTTCTGTCTCTTACCAAGCGCATCTTTTAAAAATGCCAAAAACCATAGCAAGCCTTGCCCTCATTATCGAACTTGTTGAGGATGGGCGTTTTGAGATCACTTTGCCTTCTCTCTCAACAGCCTTGCGTTGGTCAAACTATCTGTTAAGCCATGCGAAACGGTTTTATACTGCGGGCGATATCTTGGTAAAGGAGCGTGCAAATTTGATTATAGAACGTTGTAATTGCTTACCTGAGGTTTTTACTGCTCGTGATATCTACAGACGCTGCTGGGCGCATTTAAAAGACAAGGAAGCGGTCAAACAAGCTTTAGAGCTTTTATGCCATACAAACCACATTCGCAAAAAGTTTATAACCCATCAGACAAGTAAATCGAGTACCTACTATGAATGGCATCCTTTGGTAAAAAACGAGAATGCAAGGCAATAAAGCGAATGAACAAAAGATGATTTTAAAGAGTGCTGGCAAAAGAGAAAGATATGACCTGAATGAATAACCATAACTCAGGTCATATTCTTGTCGGTCGTTGTCGGTTGATTTACCCCCCTCATTTTAAAAAACACCTTTTAGCAAAAAGTAAAAAACATTACATTTCAATATGTTATGATATTTTTACAAAAAAACCATCCCAATAAGATGATCTGTATAGAGAATTAATGGGAATAATTGATCAAAACTTGTCTGTATTTGTCTAAAAATTGAACTGACACCATTTATGATTTTTGTGATCATAAAACACTTCAAACTATTTATTTTGATCTCTTAAAATACATATCGAATTTGTTTTTATTAACACAAAAACGAATAGTAAATTTTACTACTTTGCTGTTTATAGGCTGTTTATAATTGCAACTTGTTAAATTTTTTTGACGCATTTGATAGGTTTTCGCGCCATTTTGGTTTATTGGGTACTCGATATTTGTTCTAAATGTATTTATGAAACGCCATTGTGATTCTTACACTGTTAATGAGTCAATGTCATAAGGTATGGAGTTTCTCTATAATGTCTCAAACCATCAATTCTGATAACAAACAATCCTCTTTACGCGCTCTCTTACAGTCTTATCGCCAACAGGCAACCTCAAATGCAAAAAAAGGAAAAATCTTTGAAAGTTTTGTTACTAAATACCTTATGCATGACCCTCTTCATTATGGGCGATATGAAAAGGTTCAAAGCTATTACGAGTGGGCTAAAGAGCGTGAAGGTTGGAATAAAAATGATATCGGCATTGATTTGGTTGCTAAACTGCGTAATCGAGATGGGTATGTTGCTATTCAATGCAAATTTTATGAAGCAGACCATCAGATCAGTAAAAAGGATATTGATAGCTTTATTGCTGCCTCTGGGAAAGATATCTTCAAATATCGCCTTCTGGTTGATAGCACTGAAGTGAATTTAAGTGACAATGTGAATGCAATGATTAAAGGACAAGCGATACCGGTTTATCGCATTGACCTTCGTCATATGGAAAACAGTCGTATAGACTGGCAAATCTTTGCAACAAAAGAAGAAGTTGTCCTTAAATCGACAAAAGAACCACGCCCTCATCAGATAGAAGCAATTCAGAAAGTCTGTGATGGTTTAAAAGAAGCTAACCGTGGCAAGCTGATTATGGCTTGTGGAACAGGTAAAACATTTACAAGTCTTAAGATAGCAGAAACTCTTGCTGGTCAAGGCAAGCGTGTTTTGTTTTTAGTGCCTTCTCTTGCATTAGTCTCACAAACCATAAGGGAATGGACAGCGGATGCACAAATTCCATTGCATTCCTTTGCTGTTTGTTCGGATACAAAAGTTGGCAAGCGTCGTAAAAATCAAGAGGATATTCTTGGAATGGAAACATCCGATCTTGCATTGCCTGCTACAACGGATGCACAAGCACTTGCCAAAGAAGCTCGTGAAAACCAAGCAGATGCAATGACGGTGGTGTTTTCGACTTATCATTCGATACAAGTGATATCGGATGCACAAAAAGATCATGGTTTACCCGAATTTGATCTGATCATTTGTGATGAAGCTCACCGTACAACGGGTGCTGTGTTGGGATCAGATAAAAGTGAATCTGAGTTTGTCAAAGTGCATGATAACAGCATTATACAGGGTAAAAAACGTCTCTATATGACCGCAACCCCAAAAATCTTTACGGATAGGTTAAAAAGGAAAGCTGACTTATCTGATACTGTTCTTGCCTCTATGGATGATGAAACACTTTATGGGAAACAACTCTATCATTACACATTTGCAGAAGCTCTAGAACATAAACTGTTATCACCTTGTAAAGTGATCATATTAGTTGTCAACGAAACAGAAGTAAGCAAATCTATTCAACGTCTTATTACAGATAAAAATTATGAACTCATTCTTGATTATAGAACCAAAATCCATGGTTGTTATCGAGCCCTGACCAAAATGGATCTAAAAATTGATCTTGGCGATGACCCCAACCCTATGCGTCGCGCTTTGGCTTTTTGTAAAGATATCAAGACCTCTAAACGCATCTGTAAAAGATTCAATTCTAAAAAAATGAAAGAAAATTTGCTTGCTCTTCATGAAAGCCATAAAGAAACGCCTCCTCTTGACTGTACATTTGCCCATATTGACGGAACTGTTAGTGCTAAGGACCGTAATAAATTGCTTGATTGGTTAAAGGAAGACACTGGGGAAAATACCTGCCGTGTGTTAAGCAATGTTCGTTGTCTTTCTGAAGGTGTGGATGTTCCCGCTCTTGATGCGATACTGTTTTTACACCCGCGCAAAAGTCAAATCGAGATCATTCAAGCAATAGGACGCGTCATGCGTCGAGCAGAGGGTAAAAAAAGAGGCTACATCATTTTACCCGTTGGAATACCGGCTGGCATTCCACCAGTAAAAGCCTTGGAAAATAATCCGAAATATGATGTCATCTGGCAAGTCGTCAATGCTTTGCGTGCCCATGATGATGGTTTTAATAAAATCATTCACCATATGTCCATAAAACAAGACGTAAGCTATGCTCTTGACATTGTTGTTCCTTCTCAAAAGGCTACCTCAGAAGATACAACTGTGGTTATTGATGACTTACCGATACACTCAAAAGCAGAATATTCAGGACTGGATATTGGGTCACCAACTTATGAATCCTTTCACGCCTATAAACCAGAAGAAGAACTTGACTTATTCTCTCAATGTGCGGAGCTCATTAGAGCGGCTATTGTTAAGAAAAATTACGACCCTAGCTATTGGAAAAGATGGGCAACGAATGTTGCTGATCTTGCTCAAAATCATATCACACGCTTAACTGAAGTTTTGACGCAATCAGAAACGGAAACGCGGCGGGTGTTTAATGATTTTATGACAGAATTGCGTAGCAATTTAAACGCAACCATCTCCGAAGAAAATGCGATTGAAATGCTTGCACAACACCTTGCAACGCGTCCTGTCTTTGATGCTTTGTTTGAGGGGCATCAGTTTGTTCAAGAAAATCCCGTCTCTTGTGCTTTACAACGTGTACTCAATATCCTTGATAAAGTTACTCTTAACGAAGAATCTCAAGATTACAGAACTCTCTCTAGGAGTGTACAGTTTTACACACGAGGAATTACGAGTCTTGAAGCACAACAAAACTTAATTGTAGAGCTTTATAATGAATTTTTCCGTTATGCCTTTCCGCGTACGGTAGAAAAATTAGGCATTGTTTATACCCCTATTGAAATTGTGGATTTTATTATTCATTCCGTTGATGATGTTTTACGCAAGGAATTTGGCAAGAGCTTAGGCTCCCGTGGTGTTTCTATTCTTGACCCCTTTACGGGAACTGGTACCTTTATCACGCGGCTTTTACATTCTAATCTGATAAAACCGGAAGATATGGAATATAAATACCGTTACGATATCCATGCCAATGAGATTGTTTTATTAGCCTATTACATTGCTGCCATCAATATTGAAGCAACCTATCATGGTCTTACGAAAAGTAATTATATCCCCTTCAAACATATCGGATTAACCGATACGTTTCAGATGGTTGAAAAGCAAGATCTGATGGAGGGTTTATTAGAGGAAAACAGTGCATATTTAGAGCTTCAGAAAAAGCTGAATATTGAAGTTATCTTTGGTAATCCTCCTTATTCAACAGGGCAAAAAAGCGAAAATGACAATGCAAAAAATACCCCTTATCCCATATTAAATGACCGTATTGGTGAAACTTACGCTGCTCAGTCAAATGCAACTAATGTGCAAGCACTTTATGATAGTTATATTCGTGCCATCCGCTGGGCTAGTGACCGTATAAAAGACCGTGGTGTTATTGGTTTTGTGACAAATGCAAGTTTTGTAGATACTAAATCTATGGATGGCTTACGTAAATGCCTTGTTGAGGAATTTAGCAGCCTTTATATTTTCCACTTACGTGGTAATCAACGAACCTCTGGAGAGCTTTCTCGAAAAGAAGGTGGAAAGATTTTTGGTTCTGGATCACGAGCACCTATTGCAATCTCCATTCTCGTAAAAAATCCAGAATCCAAACAGCGCGGTAAAATATATTTCTATGATATTGGAGATTATCTCACAAGAGAAAAAAAGCTTAAGTCAATTAAGGACTTTGGTAGTGTTGATGGTATTACACGGAGTGAACACGGTTGGAAAATCATTACACCAGATAAACATGGTGATTGGGTAAATCAACGTGATGACAGTTTTAAGACATTTCTAGTCTTAGGGTATAGAAAAGGACATGATAAAAAGCTGTTTGAAATTTACTCTTGTGGTGTACAAACTAGTCGTGATGCTTGGGTATATAATTCAAGTCGTGAATCTCTAGCAAACAACATGAAGAATACGATTACGTTCTATAATAGTGAAGTAGGACGTTTTAATAATACTTATCCCCATGCTGACCGTAAAGCACGTACAAAGACTGTAGACAATTTCGTCAATTCTGACGAAAAGAAGATAAGTTGGAGTAGTAGTCTAAAACAAGAATTTGTAAGAGGCAAATGCTCTGAATTTGAAGAAAGCCGCTTTGTGCAAAGTCTTTATCGTCCCTTTACAAAACAATGGCTATATTACAATCGTATTTTTAACCATAGAGTTTTTCAAATGCCGCATATATTTCCTATGGAACAAGCAGTTGATAATAGAGTAATACAAGTTACCGGAATAGGAGCAATGAAAGGCTTTTCTGTTTTGATGAGTAAAGTTTTGCCTGATATTCATGCACTAGATACTAGTCAATGTTTTCCTCGGTATTTTTACGAAGATACTGGAACTTCAAAAGATAAAAATTCTGACCAATCTCATTTATTTGCAAATTCTACAGAAGAAACCAAAGCTGCTGGTTTACAACGTCGTGATGCCATTACTGATGAAGGATTAGCACATTTTAAAACAGCTTATCCGAATGAGACCATCACTAAAGATGATATCTTCTATTACGTATACGGTCTCTTGCATTCAGAAGATTACCGTGCTCGCTATGCTGATAATCTCTCTAAAGAATTGCCTCGCATCCCTTGCGTAAAGAGTGCTGAAGATTTCTGGGCATTTGTTAATGCGGGGCGTGAATTAGGCAATTTACACGTCAATTATGAAACGGTAGAGCCTTATCCAGTGACCTTTAAAAAAGGTGACCCTAAACTTACAAATATTCCTAATCCTGAGAAATTCTATTACGTTACAGAAATAAAATTTGCTGGGAATGGTCAAGAAAAGGATAAAACCACTGTTTTTTATAACAGTAATATCACAATAACAGATATACCTAAGGAAGCTTATGAGTATATCGTAAATGGTAAACCCGCTCTTGAATGGGTTATGGAACGTCAATGTGTAAAGACTGATAAAAAGAGTGGCATTGTTAATGATGCCAATCGCTATGCACTTGAGACCATTGGAAACCCTGCTTATCCATTGGAATTATTCCAAAGGGTTATTACGGTAAGTTTAGAAACAATGAAGATTGTTAAGAACTTACCAAATCTAGAATTAAGAGAAGCTGAATAGATTTATGAAGCATGCCAATCTCATAAGGGGTATAGATCTTATAACCATAATCTATACTCTCTTATTAGGTTGCTTACCTATAATCTTAAAAGGAATGATTTACTATGCGCTATTCTAAAAAGAGAAGCCTTGCACTTTTAGACACTCTTATTTGGATTGCTTTAAGGTTTTTAAGAAATCCCATCTTAAATAGAATGAGATTTTTTTACATTGCCTTTAAAAGATTATATCGCAATCTCAAATGATGCTATCATATCTCTCATAAGCTCTCTTTAAAGAGAATTATGCGTATTAATAGGTTGTATTTATCAAGAGAGATTGTTTTTTGAAGCATTGATAAGACTTAATATATTGAAATATAATACTTTTTATCTTTTTAGTGTTTTTTTCTTTAAAACACAAAGTTTCAAAACTCAAAACCCCCTTTAAATTGATAAGTTACTCTTTATAACACGCCTCATAACCATCTCTTGTCTTTTGAAAGGCATTTAAAGAGCCATATTTCCTCTCATAAAACATGATTTAAACACGCACTCTAATCATAACAATTGTCTTTTAAAATTTACTGACAAAATTTGACAAAACAGACAAAATGCGTGTCATTAATTGTCTATATTACTCACATTGCTTTTATACGTGATGTTTTAAAATTTTGAAAAATACTAACCTATTGAAATATAATGTTTTTATTTTATCTCAATTTTTTTAAATAAAAGGGGGGGGGTAAATTAACTGACAAAACAAACAAAAGAGACAAAAGCCCATAAAAAGGCATTTTGATAAGGATACAAGAATTCAAAATGTTTTTATAAAAATCAAAACCGCATGATCATATTATCCTTTTTATGAGAATGATGCGGTGGCTATAGAGAATGAATCAAAACAATAGATTTGAATCAAAAGCGCTGGTTATAAAGACGCGGTCTCTATAAAGCTGTTTAAATTACAAACCTCTTATAAAAAATTCACAAAAATATTCACAAGTTATCTCATAAAAATAATGATGCGTTATAAAGTTAAAAATAGGCATTATGAGAGCGTTTTTAGTTATTATGATGTTTAAAAGAGAAAAATAACGCAATTGCGTAATATAGAGTCAAATAGATGCAATAAAACAGAAACTATTCATAAGCATATGACGCATATTTATACATAATGGTATAAAAAATAATTATAAAAAACACAAAAAAGAATAAAAGATAGTTGACAATAAATACGTAATTTGTTATATAAATACTCAAGTGATCAAAACACTAATCTACAAGCGGATGGGTTACGATAAACCTAATCCCTAATCTAAAAAAACTGGCTGTCTTTTATGCTCTTGTTAGTATATTAAGATTCTGTCGGGTGTAGTTACGCCATACAATACCTTTTCGAAGGAAAAGCGTAACAACGGACTTGTAGCCGTGTTTTGAGCGCCCGATGCCCTTATAGGGTGTCAATTCAAAACTTTTATTACTACAAGGAGACACTAGCCATGAATGCTACTGTTAAAAATAGAAAATCATCCAAAAAATATGAATTAACCACTGAAAACTTCACTTTTGATGGGATTACTTTACACCGCATTCGCGCATTAAGAGATTTTGATGATGTAAAGGCTGGTCAATTGGGTGGCTTTATTGAAAACGAAGATAACCTCTCTCATGATGGCAATTGTTGGATTTATGATAATGCCGCGGTTTTTTTGGATGCCAAGCTTTATGAGAATGCTAAAATTTATCAAGAAGCTAAAGTTTTTAGACAAGCCAAGGTTTATGGAAATGCTACTGTAAATGGCAAGGCATGGGTGTTTGATTATAAAGCTCATGTTTATGAAAATGCAAAAATTAACGATAACGCTAGGGTCTGTGGTCATGTCTCTGGCAATGCCGTTGTAAGTGATAACGCTACTATTGCTGATGGTGCCAAGGTTTATGATAACGCACGGGTTTATGAGAGGGCACATATTTGTGGCTATGTTTTTGGAAATGCCCATGTTTATGGTAAATCACGTATTTATGTATGGGCACATATTTATGATAATGCCCATGTCTTTTGCAATGCCTGGATTAAGGATTATGCAAGTGTCTATGGCAATGCAAAAGTCTCTGGCTCGGCGCGCGTTGGTTGCTTGGCAAGAATTTATGATAATGCCAAGGTTTATGGTAAATCAAATATCGATCATCATGTAAAAATTTATGGCAATGCCGTGGTTAATAGCCATATAAAAATTCGTGATGATATTTGTACTAACGATCAGTCTCTTAAAGATGCTGCGTAAATAACACCGTGGGCGCGGCGGGGGCGCCCCTCTCTAAATTTCATTCAAAATTTTACTAACTATAGATTAGGAGCTCCCTATGACCACTATAAATGTATCTAAAATTGTATCCAAAAAATATGAAATTACAAATGAAACCCGTGTTTTTGATAATCATACCCTTTATCGCATTCGTGCTTTGAGAGACTTTGATGATGTTAAGGCTGGTCAATTGGGGGGCTTTATTGAAGATGAGAGTAATCTCTCTCATGAGGGCAATTGCTGGGTTGCTGATGATGCGTATGTTTTAAAACCCGGTCGTGTTTATGAGAATGCTAGGGTTTATGGCAATGCTGCGGTTGGTGGTTTTGTTTATGGCAATGCGCATGTTTATGATTTTGCCAAGGTTTTTGCCAATGCCCATGTCTATGATAACGCACGGGTTTTTGATAGTGCAAAAATTATCAGTAATGTCCATATTTATGAAAATGCAAGTGCCTATGGCATGGCTATTGTTACTAAAAATGCCTATAGCAATACAAGAGAGAATGTTTATACAGAACGGCTCTCTCCTTATGGCGAGATTTCCTTTGTAATGTGTCGTCCATAAAAAGCAGCATAAATAACACCGCGGGCGCGGCGGGGGCGCCCCCTTCTTAAGAACATTTCATTCAAATTTTATCGATTATTTAGATTGGGTTTTCTCATGATTAGTACAGTTGTAACTAAAAAATATGAATTAACAAATGAAATCAAAGAAATTTACCAAAATAAGGATGGTAAATTTGTGCCTATAAATCTTTATCGCATTCGTGCTTTAAGAGATTTTGATGATGTCAAGGCTGGTCAATTGGGTGGTTTTATTGAAAATGAAGATAACCTCTCTCATGATGGTAATTGCTGGGTTTATGATGAGGCGTGGGTTGCTGACAATGGCGTCGTGTCTGAAAATGCAAAACTTCGTAATGAAGCTGTTGTTGCTAAACATGCTAAAGCTTATGGGAATGCTGTTATTAGTGATCATGCTAAAGTTTATGGTCATGATACCCATGTTTATGACAATGCCAAGGTTTATGATCATGCTAGTATCTCAGGGAATATGTGGTTTCGAGACAAGGGATGGGTTTATGGCAAGTGCGTGGTTAATGGGAATGCCAAGGTTTGTGGTCAAGTTTATGACAATGCCGTGGTTTATGGAAAAGCCTTTATTACTATAGAGGCAAAAATATATGACAATGCAAAAGTTTTGCATAGTGCTTATGTGAATGGCTCTGTTTATGGCAATGCAAAAGTATCGGGCTCTGCTTATGTAAGTGAGGGTGCTCATATTTTTGAAAATGCTAGGGTTTATGGAAAAGCGGTTATTGAAAAAAATATCAAGATTTATGGCAATGCAAAAATATTTGGAAATGCGTATGTTCGTAATGAAGTAAGTGATGATGTTATAATCAATAATCGTGAAAAAATTATCGAAAATGAAGCAACGTAAATAACAGGCGTTGCGGGGGCGCCTGCTTTCCAAATTCTTTCATTTCAAATTTCATTCTATAAGGATTGTTCCTATGCAAAAGAAATTTGCACTTACAAATGAAACGCGTCTCTTTGGTAATCGCATATTGTATCGCATTCAGGCTTTAAAAAGCTTTTCTGATGTCAAGGCTGGTCAACTCGGTGGTTTTATCGAAAATGAAAATAACCTCTCCCATGATGGCAATTGCTGGGTTTATGGTAATGCTCTGGTTTTAAACTCAGGTCGGGTTTCTGAAAATGCTAGGGTCTATCATAACGCTATTATCGCTGGTTATGTCTATGGCAATGCAATCGTTCTTGGTAAATCGATCATTTATGACCATGCTCATGTCTATGGTAATGCACAAATTTATGATCACGCCCGTGTCGTCAATTATGTTCATATTTGTGAAAATGCTCATAGTCACGGCATTGTTATGATTTTAGAAAAGACTCGTGATGATATTGAAACAAGGTCTTATATCGAATTGCTTTCCAATAATGAAATAAAAATCATCTGGCTGCGTAATAAAGCCTTTTTAAATCTTTAAAGCGCGGCGGTCACTCCATTTTTCCAACATTTTCCATGCAACTTTTTTCACAAGAGAGATTGTGAGGGGTCTTATGATGTCCAAAAAATACAAACTAACTAATGAAACAAAACAACTGAAAGATAAAATTACACAAAAAATTACAACGCTTTATCGCATTCAGGCTTTAAAAAGCTTTTCTGATGTCAAGGCTGGTCAACTCGGTGGCTTTATTGAAAAGGAAGAAAATCTTTCTCATAACGGTCTTTGCTGGGTTTATGATAATGCATTGGTTTATAAACATGCCCGTGTCTATGAGAATGCAAAAATACGAGGCAATGCGCAAATTTGTGGTCTTGTCTATGGCAATGCTCAGGTGCATGATAAGGTGTTTATTTCTCAATATGCAAAAATTTATGACAATGCATTTGTTTATGATAGTGCGCATGTGGCTGGCTATGTTTATGGCAAGGCTCGTGTCTATGGCAATAGTCGCGTTTCAATTGAAGCCCATGTTTATGGCAATGCGCATCTTTTTCATAATAGTTATCTTTTTGAATATGCAAGGCTTTATGGCAACGCTAGAGTGTTAGGCTCTGCTTGTCTTTTTAGCACTGCGCATGTTTATGGCTATGCTGTTGTTAATAGCCGTGCCAAAATTTATGGCAAGGTTTATGACTATGCAAAAGTGAGTGGCTGTGCGCAAATTTATGGCTCTGTTTATGGTAAAGCTCAGGTTTCTCATACTATCAAGGTCTTTGGTCGTGCTTGTGGGCGTGCAAAACTGAATCGAAAAAGTGAGATAAGAGAGGTTCCCAAAAATAAGGAGGTTAATAAGAGCGATATTCTTATAGAGATTATTGATACTGAAGAATAAACAATAAATGCGGGGGGCGTTGGTTTTATACCATTTCAAAAGACAAGAGTGCAAAAAAGAAAGCCGTGCCATTTTACGTGACGCGGCTTTCATGTCTCAACTCTAATGGAGTAATAAATGCATATATACAAAACGTATTATATTACAAGCTTTGTATTCGCTTTATAAAAACTTATCCAAAATAATATAAAGGAATGATTATGAAAGCGTTCTTTTAGATCATCACATTTGAATGAGAAAAGCCTATTAGCTCTGTGATGATTTAAACCTATTCATAACAATGCCCTCATATTTGAGGTGGTCAATTTGAAAGAAAGCACCTTCTCAAAACGCTTTGTAAAGTTATATCAACTCTCAACTTCTCTCTGCTTATGAAAAAAGATGCCCTCATTTTTGAGAAGTCCTTAATCACTCAATCCAAATTTGGATTAACTCCTTTCAAAAAAACGTTTCAAACATCTGCATTTAAACAAGCCCTCATATTCAATTGCGTTTTAACAATGCGATTTATTATGATAAAAACGTCTTGTAAAATTTATGGGATGTTATGAATGATAACTGCTTTGCATTTCATTTGAATGCTCTCATGTGTTATAATATTGGCATCATGATTTGCTTTTTATGCTCTGTTTATAGATGGCTATTGTTTGTAAAAAATGGTCAATTGAATCGTGCATAAAAGTATGGATTCTGATGGGGATTTATATAAAATAAATACACCCAATATACTGATTTTATTGTGTTTTTCTTTGAAATGTGCCGGTAACGTGTTCGACGCATAAGAACCCCTCTATGGGAAGAAATCCTCTATCGACTCGATCGCTCCTATGAAGCTTTAACACTGCCCGAAAACCACAAATATCGCCAAAGTGGTCTCGGTATCATCCGTAAACGCACTAGTATTGAACAAATTGTGCGCTCACAATCATTACAATCAGAATTGAGAGAGATCAATGAACTGCCTATTCGCAATGATCTTTTACCCATGGGAAAAGAAGCACTTCATAAACGCAATACACGCAATTCTTTGATTTCTGCAATGACCTCACCTACCTTACGTGCTGTTTATGCAACAATTATACTTGGCGCTAAAAATCTTTCTGATATTCTCAAGCATGTCGATTCAGATGCCAAAAGCATTCATAAATCCATTAATCGCCTTTTGAATCTTGGTCTTATTCAAAACACAAAAGAGGGATTTCAAGTCGTAGATACATTATGGCAAGCACTAGAAGATAAAAACGTACGAAATATGGAGAATTTAGGTGACCGTTCCCTAGAAACTGAAGATATGCTTACAAAAATTAGTGAGGCATTTCAAATGGAAAAAATCTATAGCGAAACTGAAATCTCAAAGATATGCAGCCTCTTTACTGTAGATTTTGCACGTTTAAGGCGCACCTTGGTTGAAAGAGGATTTTTAAAACGGTACGCAAGCAAATATCAACGCGTGCGCTAAAAAAGAAAAAAGAGAGTGCGCCTTTCAATCGAATTTAAAAAGCAAAGTGCTTAAAGGGAGAGCTAGCGATAAACATTTTTTATGGCATAAAAAAATCTCGCGGCCTTTTTCACCAAATCATTCCAATAAAGATAGATAGAAAAAAATTGTCTTGGTTGAATCCTTAATATTGCTAAAGTTTATGGTGAGGATTATGTTCATAACCGTTGGCTTGGATAGGATTGTTAAAGCAGCGCAAATACTCAATATTCAATGATATCTCCTCAAAAATTTCTGTTTTTATGTACTCAATTCTATAAAAGCAAATACATGAGTATTATTGAATGCGAAACATTTAATCATGCGAAAATTATAACTTACTGCACAAATTGGGATAAACTTACAAAAGGTAAGCGTACTAGGTTCTAATAAAGCCACTGATGGGTTTATTATGCGCACACGTCATCAGCGCAAATTAAAAAAACTTTTGTAATATTCTTAATCTTACAGATCCTTGGGCAATAATTGTCCAATAAGATCTCTACCCATTTAGAATATAAAATCTCAAATGCCCACACGATAAATATCTGTCGAGATAAAGCATATTTAAAACAAACCTTCTCTGAAAAAAAGTCTGATAAAAAGAAAAGTGAATCTTATTGAACCTGATGTGTTCTAAGCCACACATGTCCTCTTTTATCCTGTTATTCTTAAAAGCCCAAATGAAACAGGGTAAAAAACGTATGATTTGCAAATAATCCAACAGAATTTATCACGATACAGAATTGAAAATATGAAATTAAGCATATCTAAAAAATAAACGTACAATTTTTTTTTAAATGGGAAAGTTCCATATGCTTCCCAGCCCCCCCTCTCATAACAACTTTCAAGAAATGCGTACTGCATACCACAGGCAAATTGTATCTAAGAAAGGAGAATTAAATATGATACCACGCCCTGCCACTATATACAACCCGCTATTGCACGCATCTTAAGAGAAGCAAAAAAACAAGGATGTAAATTAAGAGAAATAAAACATACGTATGAACTCCTTCTTTCTCTTAAATCCGATATTCCAATACCAAATTTAGCCACACAGCCTGTGATAACATTTGGAATTCATTAAATGATAAATACGACCTTGATATCATCTTATAAGCCCGTTCCATGTAAAAACACGCTCCCCCCTCATCTTGTCAAAGAAATCACACACCATGGTAAAATTATATGGTATGTGCGGATTGGTCATGAGCAACGTATTAGAGTACGAGGAACCTATGGAACACAAGAATTTGTTGACAATTACAAAAACGCACTTGCCCAATTACAAAGGCTGATATTTCCTAAATCCAAACCAGGAAAACTTGTTGAGGGTTCCTTTGCATGGCTGTTTTGACAATATTGTAACAGCTCAAATTAGCATAGCTTTGCTGAAGCTACAAAAAAATTCATTCTTATGAAGGCATGCGATTTAATAGGAAATATTCCATACAAAAATATTGAGAAGAAATAGTTTATAGCTGGTGTTGAACGACGTAAAGAACCACCTAGAATGGCTAGAGAGCTTTTAAAAGTACTGAATAATCCTTTTAAATGGGCAATTGATCAAGGTCTTTTAGAAGATAATCCAACTTTAGGTGTCAAAAGGCCTCCGCTCAAAAAAACAGGAGGGATTGCTGTTTGAACAGAAAAAGATGTGGAGAAATATTATAAAACATGGGCTTTAGGAACATATGAACGTGTTTGGATTGATGTTCTTTTGTACACGGGTTTGCGTCCTTTACATGGGGTTGCCGTCGTGGTGATGCTGTTCGCATTGGTTGGAAAGATGTCAAAAAGAATATCATTCATTTCAAGACTGAGAAAAGTAAATACTAAACGGATGTTTTTCCTCCTATTTTACCGTAATTAGCAGCAACTCTTAAAATTGGTCCTATTGGAGAGAAAACGTTCATTTATAGGAAACGGAGAAAAAACTCCTCAAAGAAAATTTTGATATTCTATTTTATAAAGCATGCAATTAAGCCGGTATAAAAAATCAGTGCATCGTTTGAGAAAATGAGCAGCAACATACGCTGCTAACTCAAGCGTAACAGTCTTACAACTTTACGCAATCTTTGGATGGACAGATGATAACATGGCATCCTTCTATATAAAGAGCACCAACCACAAAACACACTCAAACACAAAACATCATAGAATCAATACACATCGAATTCCTTGCTTTTAATATGGCTTATTGATTTTTATGTCTTTTCTTAATTAATAGCGGAGTTTGGTATAGAAACTTAGGAAAATATGGCGCTATAAACTGAATAACACTCCAGCTTATAAGACCGCCTAAAATTGTACCAGCCAAAACATCAAAAGGATAATGCACACCAACAAAGATACGCCCCCAAGAGATCAAACATAAAAATACCGTTGCAAACTGAGAAGCGACTTTATATCTATAAAAATAAAGACTTGCTGTATAAGATGCAATAGTCAAAGCATGATTACTAGGAAAAGAAGCTGTTGCTTTATGCTTAATCAGTGGTATTGACAATCCCGTAACAAATGGACGTGGATGAAAATAAATAAGAGAAATGAGATAACCTATAAAAAGAGACACACAAATACTCATAACAATGCTTAGTGCTACGCGTCGCTCCTTCTCTTTACCACAAAACCACAACACACAAAGATGTAATGGAATAATATAAATCAAAAATTTCGCACAAAAAATACTAAACAAAACTAAAACCGACCAAGATTGATGATTACCAGCTAGCATTTCAAAGAGTGCAACATCAATCCGGTTTAAATAATCCATTCTTCTTTTTTCCTTTATATTTATAGTTTTACAGTATCATCTTTTTATAAAAAAAGTGAATTGTATAAAAAATATATCAAAATTTAATAAATCGATTTTTTTATGCACATAAGCTTGCTATTTTCAAAGATAAGTTGTAAACGTGAAATGTTTGTTACCGGCGTTTAGCTGGAGGTTGAACGGAGGACTGAAGAGTTATCAGTAGGAAATGCAATGTTTCCGACCTCCTGTGTCTCCGCTCTCGGATGTCTCAAATTGTAAGCGCGTCCTTTCTTCTTTGGATTTCCAAAAAAGGCAAGTCGCAGAGGCTTTGCGCTAAAACCGGTAAAGTTTAATTGAAGAAAGGCAAAGCAATGGCTCTTTATGAACATATATTTCTTGCTCGACAAGACATTGCACCGCAGCAAATTGATGAACTATTAAATACCTATAAAGGGGTCATTGAAGCGCACGGTGGGAAAGTTGGGCGTACAGAAAATTGGGGTCTTCGCCCTCTCGCTTATCGTATTCGTAAAAATCGTAAAGCTTATTATGTACTGGTTAATATCGATGCACCAGCGGCGGCAATTGCTGAAGTTGAACGTCAAATGCGTATTAATGAGGATATTTTACGTTATATGACCATTCGCGTGGAAAAACACGAAAAAGAAAAATCTCCTATATTTTCACGTGTTGATCGTAATGATCACATTGGTCATGATGAAGAGCACTATCGTTCCCCGCGTCGCCAACGTGAAGATGTCATAGAAGGAGTAGAATGATGACCGATATGAATCAAACTGCAGCACGTCGTCCTTTTCATCGTCGTCGTAAAACATGTCCGTTTTTAGGTGCTAATGCTCCTAAAATTGATTATAAAGATGTCAAATTGTTGCAACGTTATATTTCAGAACGGGGGAAAATCGTTCCTTCGCGTATTACAGCCGTCAGTCAGAAAAAACAACGTGAGTTAGCGAATGCTATTAAACGTGCTCGTTTTCTAGGATTACTCCCATACGTTATAAAGTAAGATATTCATACGTTACGCAACTGGGGAAGCACCCCAGTTGCTTTTCCTATCTGATTTAACAAAAACTGATTATGGATTGTACGAAGAGTATAAAAATGCCATAAGTTGAGGTATTGTAATGCCCCTAACTGCAAACAGCAGGACAGCGATAAATGAAAAATCTTCATGTTTATAAAATTATGACCGGTATTTTGGCCGGCCTTTTTGCTGTTGTAATAGGGATGGCACTTATTAGCGTTGCAAATATTGCACCCCATTTTTCTCTTCTCCTTGGTTGCTTTCTTTCCTTGCCAATTTTTATTGTTGCATTTGGTCAAGGAACTTTAGCTAGCCTCGTTGCTCTCATAAGTGCGACGATTGTTCTTATCATAACCACTAATATCTATATTGCTCTTAGCTTTATGCTGTTATTTTTTCTTCCTGCTGTCTATGCTTCTTGGCTCCTTGGGCTTGCACGACCAGACCATAAGAAAAACACACTGATATGGTATCCATTATCATCAGTTATTTTTCATTTAACGAACTTTATCGCTCTTATAGCAACCTTCATCGGAGTTTATATTCAAACCCGTTCATCCACACCCATTATTGTACAAAAAGTCACAGCAAACGTAGCACAAGCTCTGCAACAATCGCAGTCACTCAGGGAAACTGATATCCGCGCTTTTAGCGATTTTATCATGGCAAATACAGCAACTTTAACAGCTATTGCTCTCACAGTTTATAGTTTACTTTTTCTCATTGGTAATCTTTATTTTTCGATAATAACAGCTCAACATATGAAGTGGCTGAAAAGACCTCGAGATGATTGGAGTAAAACTCTCCGTTTTCCAATTTCTGGAATTATTATTTTTATCGTTGTTTGCCTCGTATCAATGGCTGAATTGAGTGCACCTCTTAATTTGAGCACGCGTGTCTTTAGCACTGCCTATACTGTTATTATCTCGATTAGTGGTTTAGCATATCTCCATAATATTACCCAAGGAATCAATGGCCGAATTATTATACTTTCTCTTGTTTATATTGCCATTTTAACTGTTGTTTTTGCTCCACCTATTTCTTTCATGATGCTCTTGATGGGAATTTGGGGAGCGATTCAATACAACTTTCAATCACGCAAAAAACTTCACTAGATTTATTTGTTCGAAAGGAAAAACTATGGATATTATTCTACTTGAACGCATTCCTCGTCTTGGTCAAATGGGGGATGTTGTCTCCGTTAAGGATGGTTATGCACGTAACTTTCTCTTACCGCAAGGCAAAGCTTTACGTGCTAATGACGTTAATAAAAGACATTTTGAAATACAACGTGCTCAACTTGAAGCGCGTAATCTTGAACGCAAAAGCGAAGCACAAAAAATCGCTGAAAAACTTGACGGAAAATCATTTGTTGCCGTTCGTTCAGCAGGTGAAACAGGGCAACTTTATGGATCAGTATCAACACGTGATATTGCCGAAATTATAACGAATGAGGGTTTTTCTATTGAACGCAATCAGATTGAGCTGAATCATCCAATAAAAACTATTGGCCTCCATACTATCACTCTTAGTCTTCACCCTGAAGTGCAAATTTCTGTAATCATTAATGTTGCACGTTCAGCTAATGAAGCACAACGTCAAGCAGAAGGTGAAACTCTAACTTCTGCTGAAGCAATCTATGATACTCAAAAAGAATCCGTAGAAGAAAATCAGGAAGAGCCATCAGTAGAAGAAATGAACGATAATGATGTAGAGAGCATTGATCAAGAAGCTTAACTGCCATTTTTATTACCTGTCTTGCATTTTCTGTTTTTCTATCGTCTCATAATAGTGATACACAACAGAGCATTTACCCTAAAAGGCTATATGTTCTGTTGTGTTATCGTGAAACATGAATTTTTATGGCAACAATATCCATCAGTATTGTATAGAAAATTGCATACTAAAAAAACATAGTAAGCAGAAATGTTCCCATACTTTCTTCAAATAAAAACCAGAATTTCTAAACCTCTGCTTTTAAAAGAATAATTTTCTCCTAAAGGGGTACATTGGTTGTAGCATCTCCTCTCATTTAAAATATTGTCACTATAAAAAAGTAATTTACTTATAGCACTCTTAAAACCCTAGTATCCTATACCCTCAAAACATCAGAGACAGAGCATTCTGTTTTTTAGGCATTGTGTTTTTTAGAACACCAAAAGTGCAATCTAGAAAATTTACATATTTTCTAAAATTTTTATATTATGAAAATAAAATGTAAAGGAATAAGCTCCAGTAATACACAAAGGATGAATCAGAAATTGGAGAGCGCTAAAAAAGAATTGAAAAGAAGATTTGAACTTAAAATCAAGATTCTGTCTCCTTCTTCTTTCATATAAAGTGCTCGATTGATTGCCTAAACGTGAAATTTTGATGAGAAAAACTGTTATGGAAGAAACCAGCATCATTAATTTTAGCTCTTCACAAAAAGAAGATCCCTCTTCTTTTCAACAACTCCCACATAATATTGAAGCTGAACAAGCCTTGCTTGGAGCGCTTCTCATCAACAACGATGCCCATGACCGCGTTGCAGATTTTTTGAAGCCCGAACATTTTTTTGAGCCTCTCCATCAAAAAATCTATGCTGTTTTATCTCATCTTATCGAAAAAGGAAAAATTGCCGATCCAGTTACTATAAAACCCTTCATTCCAGCAGAAGAAAAAATTGCCGATATTACTGTATATAATTATGTTGTTCGTTTAACCAAAGAAGCCGTAACAATCATCAATACTGAAGATTATGGACGGGTCATCTACGATCTTTTTCTCCGACGCTCCTTGATTAATATTGGAACTCAAGTTGTCAACACAGCCTTTGATGCTCCTGTAGAACTCACACCCTCTAGGCAAATTGAAACTGTTGAGCAACATTTATTTGAACTCGCAGAAAAGGGAAAATATGGAGGGGGATTTGAAAACTTTAATGATGCTGTCAAAAAAGCACTTGAAATGGCAAGTGCGGCTAAAAAGCGTTCCTCACACTTATCAGGGATAGCAACTCACATTAAAACACTTGATGAAAAAATGGGAGGATTACAAAAATCTGATCTTATTATCCTCGCCGGGCGCCCTGGAATGGGAAAAACTTCACTTGCAACCAATATTGCTTTTAATATTGCCAATGCTTGCAATCGTGATGGAAAAACACGAGAGAATGAAGGCGGCATCGTTGGATTTTTCTCGCTGGAAATGTCATCAGAACAACTGGCAACCCGTATTATTTCTGAACAAACCGAAGTTTCTTCTTCTGATATCCGCCGTGGAAATATCTCAGAAGAGCAATTTGCAAAAATTATCCGTGCTATGAATCGTTTACAAAAAGCACCGCTTTATATCGATCAAACGGGGGGTATATCAATCACACAATTGGCAGCACGCGCACGTCGTCTCAAGCGGCAACATGGTTTAGATGTTTTGATTATTGACTATATTCAGTTAATGACAAGCAATTCAAAGCGTTCATCTGAAAACCGTGTTCAGGAAATTACAGAGATTACCACAGGATTAAAAGCATTGGCAAAAGAATTGAATATTCCCATCATTGCTCTTTCACAACTTTCTCGACAAGTTGAAAATCGAACAGATAAACGCCCACAACTCTCCGATTTGCGTGAATCTGGTTCCATTGAACAAGACGCTGACATCGTGCTGTTTGTCTATCGTGAAGAATATTATCTCAAAAATGAAGAACCAAAGATAGGCACTCTTGAATATGAAAGATGGCAGAATACAATGGACAAAGCTTTTGGAAAAGCTGACGTTATTGTTGCAAAACAACGCCATGGACCAACAGGAACCGTTCATCTTGCCTTTCAGTCTGACTACACACGTTTCAGTGATTTGGCAGATAGTAATTATCTTCCAGAGCAAATTGGTTAAATCATCATGGCACGTCACCGTCTCCAATTTATTTGCCAAAATTGTGGAACTGTTCATTCACGCTGGTCTGGGAAATGTAATTCCTGTGGCGAATGGAATTCCCTTATCGAAGAAAATGAAAATAGTGGTATTGGTGGCGGCCCTACGCAAAATATCCGTAAAGGACGTATAGTTGCCCTTACGTCTCTTTCTGGAGATCTTCAAGATGCTCCTCGTATTCATTCTGGCATCGATGAGCTTGATCGTGTTACAGGTGGGGGATTTGTTCGTGGATCGGCATTGCTTGTTGGTGGAGACCCAGGTATTGGAAAATCAACATTGCTGACACAAACAGCGGCTGCTTTATCACGCAAGGGACATAATGTCATCTATGTTTCAGGAGAAGAAGCACTTGCACAAATATGCCTTCGTGCTCAAAGACTTGGAGCTGCAAATACAGAGGTAAAACTTGCTGCTGAAACAAATGTTGAAGATATTCTTGCAACCTTAAAGGAGCATAAAAATATCGATATGGTTATTATCGATTCCATTCAAACTTTATGGTCAGATGCCGCGGATTCAGCACCGGGTACAGTCACACAAGTGCGTATTGGTGCTCAAGCAATGATCCGCTTTGCAAAAAAAACAGGAGCAGCTGTTGTTCTTGTTGGTCATGTTACAAAAGATGGGCAAATTGCCGGTCCCCGTGTTGTAGAACATATGGTTGATGCTGTTCTCTATTTTGAAGGTGAAGGGGGACATCATTATCGAATCCTTAGAACTGTAAAAAATCGCTTTGGACCAACGGATGAAATTGGTGTTTTTGAAATGTCTGATAAAGGATTACGGGAAGTCATAAATCCATCCGAACTTTTTTTAGGCGAACGAAATGAAAAAGCACCAGGTGCAGCTGTCTTTGCAGGAATGGAGGGAACGCGTCCCATACTCGTAGAAATTCAAGCGCTTGTGGCTCCTTCTTCACTTGGAACACCACGACGTGCTGTTGTAGGATGGGATGGCAATCGTCTTTCAATGATTCTTGCTGTTTTAGAGGCTTATTGTGGTGTTCGTTTTGGACAACATGATGTCTATCTTAATGTGGCAGGAGGATATCGCATATCCGAACCAGCCGCTGATTTAGCTGTCGCAGCCGCTTTGGTCTCTTCACTTGCAAATATTCCTCTTCCAACTGATCATGTCTATTTTGGTGAAATCAGCCTTTCAGGAGCCATCCGCGCTGTTGCACATTCAGCACAACGCATCAATGAAGCCAAAAAACTTGGCTTTCAAGGGGCTGTTCAACCTATTACAACAACTGAAACAACGAAAGCGTGCAATTTTCAACAAAAAACATTCTCTGACCTTCCTGTGCTGGTTGCTGCTATTACTACAGGTAAAAAATGATCTGCGCCGCACATATGATAAGAGAGAAAAAATCCTACAAAATATAAAATATCCCTGCTATAAGAACAAAAATAGCATAACTAGAAATGCATTTTTATACGAACCTAAAAGAACACAACTCTATGTATAAGGAACAAACAAATGATCATAACAGTCCTTGATGGAATTGTCGTAGTCGTCATCCTGTTGTCCGCTTTTCTCGCTATGCTCCGAGGGTTTTCACGTGAGGTGCTATCGTTAGTTTCTTGGGCAGTCGCAGCTGTTGCTACACTGTTTTTATTTAAACCTTTCTTGCCCTTTTTTGAGCAATATCTCTCTAACAAAATGATTGCATTGATCACAACATTGGTTACAATTTTTATTATTGTTCTTATTATTACTTCAATTATTACAATGAAAATCTCTGATTTTATTATTGATAGTCGCATTGGTATCCTTGACCGCACTATTGGTTTTGTTTTTGGGGCATTTCGTGGTTTATTTATTATGGTTATTGGTATGCTTCTTATTAATGCCCTTATTAAACCCGAAAACCAAGCTCACTGGTTAAAAGATGCGAAAACAAAGCCCATCTTAGATTCATTGGGACAAAAAATTTGGGACGTCCTTCCTCAAGACCTCGATACTGTTCTCGAAAAAACAGAAAATTTTTTTAAAAGAGACAGTGATAATATACAGAATAAACATCCTCATGAAAAAGAAACTCAGCAAAATAGAAAATAATTTTTCATGGGTGAAAAGTTATAAATAACATGTGATATAAATAACTTGTGGAGTATGGAATAATCATCCCCCCTATTACAACTGAAAGAATATGATGAAAAAAAACGATGTTTCCTATCAGGATTTTGCATTGGATGGCGATACTCTTCATGAAGAATGTGGGGTTTTTGGTATTCTTGGTCATGAAGATGCAGCAACATTAACAGCTCTTGGCCTCCATGCACTTCAGCATCGTGGGCAAGAAGCAGCCGGTATTGTCTCTTACCATCATAAAATGTTTCATCAAGAGAAGTATCTCGGTCTTGTCGGTGATCACTATACAAATCCTGCAACATTGGCTCGTTTACCAGGAAATCGTGCTATCGGACATACCCGTTATTCAACAACTGGAGAAATAGCATTACGCAATGTTCAACCTCTTTTCGCTGAATTAAAAGCTGGAGGAATTGCTATTGCCCATAATGGTAATCTCACCAATGGTCTAACATTACGCCGTGAACTCATTGCCTCGGGTGCTATTTGCCAATCGACATCAGATTCAGAAGTTTTTCTTCATCTTATTGCGCGATCACGTTATGAATCGTCCTCTGATCGTTTTGTTGATGCTATTCGTCAAGTAGAAGGTGGATATGCCATGTTGGCACTCACTCGTACAAAGCTTATTGCAGCACGTGACCCAACAGGAATTAGACCTCTCGTGATGGGTGAACTTGATGGTAAACCAATCTTTTGTTCTGAAACCTGTGCTCTTGATATTATTGGAGCAAAATATGTGCGCGATGTCAAAAATGGGGAAATCATTATATGTGAAATACAGAAAAATGGGGAAATTACTAAAAAAATTATAGAACCAGAAAATCAGAAACCAGAAAAACTTTGCCTTTTTGAATATGTTTATTTTGCGCGTCCGGATTCAATTGTTGGAGGACGCAGTGTTTACACGGTACGTAAAAATATGGGAATTCGTTTAGCCCAAGAAGCACCCTGTGAAGGCGATGTCGTGGTTCCCGTTCCTGATGGTGGAACACCCGCAGCAATTGGTTATGCACAAGAAATTGGCATTCCCTTTGAGCTTGGTATTATTCGTAACCACTATGTTGGTCGCACATTTATTGAACCAACACAACAAATTCGTGCTTTTGGAGTAAAATTAAAGCATTCTGCAAATCGTTCTGTCATCCAAGGAAAACGTGTTATTTTGGTTGATGATTCCATTGTACGGGGTACAACATCCCTCAAAATTGTACGAATGCTCCGTGATGCAGGAGCAAAAGAAGTGCATATGCGCATTTCTAGCCCTATGATTTTCTATCCCGATTTCTATGGCATTGATACACCTAAAGTTGAAAGCTTGTTGGCTAATCAATATCCAGACTTAAAATCCATGTGCAATTTTGTTGGTGCTGATTCATTAGAGTTTCTCTCAACTGATGGTCTCTATCTTGCTGTAGCAGGAGAAAGGCGAAATAATACTGATCCACAATTTACTGACCATTATTTTACTGGGCATTACCCTACACAGCTCGTTGATCAAGAAAGTATTCCTCAAATCCATCAATCATCTGTTCTCAAAACAAGAGATTAATGATGACAAAACTTGATTTTAGTCTCTTTGGTCGTGTTGCACTTGTTACCGGTGCTTCAAGGGGGATTGGTTACCATTTAGCATTAGAACTTGCAAAACGGGGTGCTCATATTATCGCTCTTGCACGAACAATGAGTGGGCTTACTGAACTTGACAATAAAATTCGAGAAACAGGCGCACATGTAACACTTGTTCCACTTGACTTACATCATATGGAAAATATTGACACTCTTAGTGTTTCAATTGCAAAACGCTGGGAAAAGCTTGATATTATGATCGCTAATGCGGGAATCCTCGGAACACTCTCACCTGTAGCGCATACTGAGAATATCGTATTTGAAGATGTTTTACAGATAAACCTTATCAGCCAATGGCGCTTAATGAAAGCTGTAGAACCTTTATTGCGTAAATCTGATGCTGGACGAGCAATTTTGTTATCCTCAAGCGTTGCTCATGTTGCACGCCCTTTCTGGGGGCCTTATGCTGCCTCTAAAGCTGCTTTAGAAATCATTGCAAGATGCTGGGCAGAAGAACTCAAACAAACCCCTATCAAAATCAACTGTGTTGATCCCGGTGCAACACGCACTGCCATGCGTGCGCAAGCCATGCCTGGTGAGGATCCTCAAACACTCCCTTCACCACAAGAAGTTGCAACAAAGATAATACATTTAGCCTCACCTCATTTAAAAGAAACAGGAAAACTTTTTAATGTCCGTAAAAATAGATTCATGGATTATCATGTCCCTGATTAGCTATAGACATAGAATAAAAATAACAAATCTAAATTGAACTTCGTCCTATCGCTGCTTTTCTTTGCAAACAATATAAAGTTCTATGATTTGGGGAGAGTTTTCGTGCTACTCTTTTTTTCTTCCAAAAGAGCGCGTTTATGATAAGCCACAAAACTACAGGGAAGAAAAATCATATAGCAAACAGCTGTAATGAGTAAGGTGTGCCATGTGTAAGTGGCAAGAAAACCTACATAAATCACAACGCCCAACATGCACGGTACAACAATATCACGCCTCAAATTTTGGTCGATTGTCTTTGCATTCCACACCGGTAAACGGCTAACCAACAGAAAAGCAATAATGACAGTATAAAGACTAAAAAATAATGCCCAACTCCAACTCGGCATCAAACCAAGAGCCCCTAGATACATAGGCAAAAGAAGCAATAATGCTCCTGCTGGTGCAGGAACACCAACAAAATAATTGCCCTGCCATTTTGGTGTATCCTTATTATCTAACATCACATTAAAACGCGCTAACCGCAAACAACAAGCAACACAATAAACAAGTGCTGCTACCCAACCAACTTGGTGTGCTTGAGCTAAAACAAAGGAGTAAACAATAAGCGCAGGTGCAACACCAAAATTAATGACATCAGCAAGAGAATCCATCTGTGCTCCAAAAGATGAACTGCCATCCATCAAACGAGCGATACGTCCATCAGCGCCATCTAAGATTGCTGCTAAAAGCACCATTAAAATAGCAGCCTCATAACGGTGCTCGAAAGCCAAACGAACACTGCTCATCCCTGCGCAAATCGCCAAAATAGTGATAACATTGGGAATGACATACCGCATTGGTGTAGGTGAACGCCAGCGATTGGCACCATCATCATGCTGCCCTTCAGGATTAAATGAAGAAAAGAACGAAAAGTTTTTCATTTTTTATCCTAATCAAATCTGAAATCCGTTGTAGCACTCTTATCATCAAAAGAACCTAAAACTGTTTCTCCTGCAATTGCCGTCTGACCAACTGCAACACGCAAGTTTACTTCTCTTGGGATATAAATATCAAGGCGAGAACCAAAACGAATCAATCCAAATCGCTCTCCGGTAATGACGGAATCATTTTCTTTTGACCAGCAAACAATCCGGCGAGCAACCATTCCAGCTATTTGCACCATACCAATTTTACCATGTTTGCTATCAATAACCATCCCATTGCGCTCATTAAACTGACTAGCCTTATCAAGCTCTGCATTGGCAAACTGTCCTGGACGATAAACTATAGATTCTATTGTACCACTTATGGGAATGCGATTAATATGGCACGAAAAAATATTCATAAATACGGAAATTCTGATCATTTCTTCTTTGCCTAATCCCAATTCCTCAGGTGGAATACACGGTTCAGCAAACGAGACACGCCCATCCGCAGGCGAGATAATCCAATTTGAATTTAAAGGAATGACACGATTTGGATCACGGAAAAAAAATATACACCACACCGTGAGAACAAGACCGCACCAAAATAGCGGGCTCCATATACAACCAAGAATGAGCGAAACAACAAAAAAGATGACAATGAAAGGGTAACCTTCTTTATGAATTGGCACAAAACCATTATGGATAGATTGTAAAACACTCATATAATTTCCTATTCATAATCATTTCAATAAGTCATAAACCTCTTGGTTTTTCCTTATCCTCTTGTGTATTTAACGTATATTCCCTATAAAGTTATCGGTCACATTTACATAGCTTATTTTTTACGATTAACAACGCCTATCTCATCTTCTTCACGAATTTTACGTAATTTTTCTTCAGCTTGCGATGCTTCAAGCTGCTTATTCCACATTGAAGCATAGAGACCTTTCTTATGTAAGAGCTGTGCATGCGTACCATTTTCAATAATACGTCCATTTTTAAGAACCAAAATTTCATCAGCATTAATAACAGTAGACAAACGATGCGCAATGATTAAGGTGGTCCGCCCACGGCTGACGATATCTAGGGCTTGTTGAATTTCCTGTTCTGTTGCCGTATCAAGAGCCGCTGTTGCTTCATCTAGAATAAGAAGGGGGGGAGCTTTCAACAATGTCCGTGCAATAGCGACACGCTGTTTTTCGCCTCCTGATAGCTTAAGCCCACGTTCACCTACCATAGACTGAAAACCTTCTGGAAGCATCTCGATAAATTTTGATATCTGTGCCATTTCAGCCGCTTTGCGCATCTCTTCCTCTGTAGCAGTTGGACGCCCATAGTAAATATTATATGCAATTGTATCATTAAATAATACCGTATCCTGCGGTACCATACCAATAGCTTCACGCAAACTTTTTTGCGTTACATCACGAATATCTTGTCCATCAATTGTAATGGAGCCTGAATCAACATCATAAAAACGAAAAAGTAATCGAGAAATAGTCGATTTACCAGCACCTGATGGACCAACAATTGCAACTGTTTTACCTCCAGGAACCTCAAAATCAATATCTTTGAGAATCTGGCGCGTTTGATCATAGGAAAATTTTACCTGATGAAACCGAATAGCTCCGCAACTCACTGTCAATGGTTTTGCATCTGATTTATCAACGATTTCCTGCTGAACATCTAAAAGATCAAACATGGCTTCAATATCCGTTAATCCTTGTCGAACATCACGATAAATTGAGCCAATAAAATTTAATGGAATAGAAAGCTGTATTAAAAGCGCATTAATAAAAACGAAATCTCCTAAAGTTTGTGTCTCATGAAAAACTTCATAAGCCGACATCACCATCAGAATAGCCATTCCAATACCAAAAATGAGCGCCTGACCAAAATTAAGCCAGCTCAATGATGTCCAAATTTTTGTAGCGGCTTTTTCGTAATTTTCCATAGAAGAATCAAATCGACGTGCTTCCAGAGTTTCATTGCAAAAATATTTGACCGTTTCAAAATTCAAAAGAGAATCAACAGCACGTGTATTGGCCTCAGTATCTGCCATATTCATTTCTTGCCGAATACGAATACGCCAATCGCTCGCCTTAATTGTAAACCAAGTATAAAGGCAAACCATTATGACAACTATCAGCAGATAATGCCATCCATAACCTATGTAAAAGACAAGTGCTGTCAAAATAAATTCTAAAACCGTTGGTACGGTATTGAGAATTGAAAATCTAACAATCGCTTCAATTCCTTTTGTACCACGCTCAATGACGCGAGAAAGCCCACCCGTTCGCTTTTCCAAATGAAAGCGCAAAGACAATCCATGAATATGTATAAAGGTTTTATAGGCTAACTGGCGGATGGCATGTTGACCAACGGTTGCAAACAAAGAGTCGCGCAACTGATTTAATGCAGCTTGAACAATCCGTGCAACATTATATGCCAAAACAAGCATGAGAGGAACAATATAACTGGACGATCCCCACGTAGAGGTGCTTGCATCAAGAGTATCTGTAGCATATTTAAAGAAATACGGTACAGATATGAGAATAAGCTTGGCTAAAACAAGATAAAATATCGCCCATAAAACACGCGTTTTTAGATCACGCCGATCTGCTGGCCACATATAAGGCCATAAATTATAAAGTGTGCGGAAAGTCTGACCTGTATCTGACGATACGGTTTTTGTCATTTTATTCTGTTTCATAAAACTCTTATTTCTCTATCATCCACTTAACAAGCATGGTAATGCCTCCCCTCTTGCCATTTACAGCTCATCTTTATACGCTTTTAGTAAGCATAAGCATTGGTGGCTAGGTTAGACTGTTTTTGAAAAAGGGACAAGAAATAATCCACCATAAGGTTTATTATTTTGATCTGTATTCTCATACCATTCTGCTACAAATAAAGTCTCAAGCTTTACACGCTTTTTTTTCAATTCTGCTTGAAGCCATGTTTTTGATTTACCAATCTCTTGAAGTCCATCATCTATAATTTCACCATTTTCTACTAAAATGACAGACTTCTTCCCTTCTTCCTTTTTAACGACCGAACAATCACCACTGGTTTCTAAATGAACAAAAGCAGCTTCATGTAAACTACAACCTTTAATTCGCAGCATTGTAGTCAAATTATTTACACTGATATTCAATTTTTTAATCTTATCTATTTGAAAGACACCATCTAAAACCAATGCTGTCTTTTGTCCAGTAATTAGACGACGAAAAAAAACTGAATAACGTGCTAAAAAATTAAGAGATACAATCAAAGTTTGCCAAATGAATAAAACAAGCAACAATTGAATAGTAGTAATATTGGGATTATAAACAACGCCTCCAAGAATACCCCCCATGACAAAATTGCTTACCAAATCAACGGGTGTCATTTGACTCAGACTTCCACGCCCTGTTGTTCTTAAAATCAAGAGGAAAGCGATAAGTCCTACAACCAACTTAAGTGTGACATAACCGTAATGATATAAAAATTCCATCAAACTGTCTCCCTTGTTATGGAAACTGCTAGAGTACCCGACTTATAAGTGTTGTATATCCCATACAGTTATACGCTCGCCAGTTTGTGGGTCTTTTTCATCTCTTAAAACAATCCCCCTTGCTGCAAGCTCATCACGAATACTATCCGCAGCTGTCCACTCTTTATTATGGATAAGTTGTAGCCTTTCGGCAATGCGCTGTTCGATAAATTTCGAATCAAGACGTGTTTTTTTCATAAATAATGGACACTCTGCATCCATAACCCATTCTTGACACAAGAGCCCAAATAAACGCATCGCATTTGCGAGAGCAACAGCATTACCGGTTTTATAAAATTGTCGTAAAAGAGCAAATGCATTTGGGGTATTAAGATCATCACTTAATGTGTTTATCAAAGAGTCATCAAGAAATTCCGTCTTCTCTACACATCCTTTTTCACGACGCAGCAATTCATACCAACGATACAGTTCTCTACTAGAATGCACTAAACGCTGCATTGTCCAATTTAATGGTTCTCGATAATGTGTTTGTAACATTGAAAAACGTGCGGACAAACCAGCCCAATTTTGTTTCATTTCTTTTGTTAAAATATCATTAAATTCAAACACATCATTCTCTAAAATAGAACGTATAGTAATAAAATTGCCAAGGCTTTTAGACATCTTTTGACCTTCAACCTGCAAAAAACCATTATGCATCCAAAAATTAGCCATTCGCTCCGTTCCAAAAGCTGAACAACTTTGTGCAATCTCATTTTCATGATGAGGAAAAATCAAATCAATACCACCACCATGAATATCAAAAATATTGGCTGTTGGATTATCACAAGTTAAACCACCACCATAGGGTTTTAAAAGTTTTGCCATTGACATTGCTGAACATTCAATATGCCACCCTGGGCGACCTAAAACAGGAATTCCTGCCGGCGATGCCCAACCTGGTTCTCCCTCTAGAGAGGGTTTCCATAAAACAAAATCCATCTCCTCCCTTTTATAAGCAGCAACATCAACACGTGCCCCTGCCCTCATTTCTTCCAAAGAGCGCTTTGCAAATTCCCCATAATGAGGATGATTTTTTACGCTGCTTACAGAAAATAATATATGATTTTCCGCTATATAAGCATGCCCTTTTTCAAGCAACCGTTCAATCAAACAGCGCATTTCTTCTAAATGATCCGTTGCACGGGGTTGACTAGTTGGCAACAAACAACCAAGTGCTATCGTGTCTTGTTGAAATTGAGAATAGGTTTGCTCCGTTAATCGACGAATAGCCTCATTAAGTGCTAACTCTGGATATTCGCAAGCTGCTCGTGCATTAATTTTATCATCTACATCTGTAATATTACGTGCGTATATAACGTGCTCTTTACCATAGATATGACGCAATAAACGGAACAACATATCAAAAACAATGACTGGGCGTGCATTGCCTATATGCGCATAATCATAAACCGTTGGACCACAAACATAAAGGCGTACTCTCGTTGCATCTATTGGTGTAAAAATTTCTTTTTTACGTGTAAGCGTGTTATAAAATCGCAATTCTCTCATCATTACACTCCGTTAGCGATATTACACACCGCTTTTCAAGATGAATTTTATTCCAAATCATTGCATTATGCAGTTTTAAATGAAAAACTTTTCTCTTATATAAAATTTTTAATAATTACCCCATTCCTAAGCTGTATTTATTGTTTTTCACAAAAAAACTCACTTTATTTGATTGGATAAAAGTATTCTCCTTATAAAAAGCATATTTTTTCTTTGATGAAAAAGCGCCTCAAGAAGAAATCTGCAAGACGCTCGATAAATTCATACAAACAACAGTTTGCATACGGAAAGTTTGAAGTTTTTAATCACATAAAACTTTGTAAAATCTTCAATAAATTCCCTCTCTAACGCTTTCCTTACCCTCTTTTGCGCCCTAAGTTTTATAATGCATCCGTTACTGGTAATAATATGCGGATCATTTTTGTCTTAACCTTTAACACCTGCTCTATCACAAAGCCATTTCATCTGCGATTACAATTTACCAAGTTTCATTAAAGAGGGGCAATAAAAATGCGTAACATATTGATAAAAATTCATTTTTTTATATTTTTTTTAGCTACAACTCCAACCTTTACACAACAATTACCACCCTATGAGGAAAAACTATTGCGACTAGCAGAAGTTTTGGGGTCCCTTCACTATTTACAAAATCTTTGCAGCACTCCAACAAACCAATGGTATAACTATATGAGTGCACTCATTGAAGCAGAACAGCCAGCACCACAAAGACGCGCTTATTTTTACCAAGCGTTTAATGGAGCATATCGTGCTTTCTCAGAAAATTATCATCATTGTACACAATCAGCAATTATAGCAAATCAAAGATATATTCAGGAAGGAAGGGCTTTATCTGAAAGTCTTCTCACCTATTATAACAATCAACCTGTACAAAAGTTATCACCCCCTCAGTTTGATCTATCCCACTGATAATAATCTAAAAAATGAGTAGGTCAATAAGCTTACTTTGCTATAAATTATGCTAATTTTGCAGAATGCAGAATAACACCTTAATGTGCTTTTTCCTTTGTATCATAACATCACCATAAGCATCTTTTCACCAATAAGATTATTTTACAAAATCCATTAAGTTTGTGTGCTTATGCCAAAGCTTCCATAAATTTAATAGGTTCACCTTGTGAAGGTGTAATAATTTCCCCTTCCCACATAATACGCCTACCCCGAATAATAGTCCCAACAGGCCAACCTTTAACCTTTTTACCATCATAAGGTGTCCACCCTGCGCGCGAACCAATCAATGTATTTGTAAGCACTTCTTCCCGTTTAAGATCAACAATGGTTAAGTCCGCATCATATCCAACAGCAAGGCGCCCTTTACAGCTTATACCAAAAACGCGACTAGGACCATGCGACGTGAGATCAACAAAACGTTCAAGAGATATCTTCCCTGCATTGACATGGGTTAGCATAATTGCTGCTGTTGTTTGCACACCTGTCATCCCTGAAGGTGAAGCAGGATAGGACTTGCTCTTTTCTTCAAGTGTATGAGGAGCGTGATCAGAACCTAACACATCAACGATACCCTGCTGAACACCGTACCAAAGAGATTCACGATGGTGGCTCTCACGAATTGGTGGATTCATTTGAATCAATGTCCCAAATCGTTGGTAATCATCTGCCGTTAAAGTCAAATGATGCTGTGTTACTTCAATCGTTGCCACATCTTTATGATGTTTCAAAAACGCAATTTCTTCTGCTGTAGAAAGGTGCAACACATGGATACGTGACTTTGTTTCATGGGCAATTTTTACTAAACGTTGGGTACATTTTAATGCTGCAATCTCATCACGCCAAATCGGATGTGATGATGCATCTCCTTCAACACGCAACATTTTGCGCTCTCTAAGCCTTGCCTCATCTTCAGAATGAAAAGCCACACGACGACGTGTGTTTTGCAAAATAAGACGCACACTTTCATCATCATCTACCAAAAGATCGCCGGTAGAAGACCCCATGAAGACTTTAATCCCAGCAGCACCAGGAAGTTTCTCTAACTCAGCCAATTGATGTGCATTCTCACGCGTTCCTCCAACCCAAAATGCAAAATCACAATGCATCCTATGAAATCCACGTTTCATCTTATCGGATAATGCTGCTTCTGATGTGGTTAATGGATTGGTATTAGGCATTTCAAATATCGCTGTCACCCCACCCAACACCGCAGAATAGGAGCCACTTTCTAAATCTTCCTTATGTTCATTGCCCGGCTCGCGAAAATGAACTTGACTGTCGATAATTCCTGGCAAAATATGGAGCCCTGTACAATCAATGACTTCACCAGCAGAGGCACATGTAAGATCACCAATTTCAGCAATACGACCATTGGTAATACCAATATCGCGCTTACTACTGCCATCATGATTCACAACTGTTGCACCTTTAAAAATTGTATCAAATGTTTTAAACATAGCTGAGCTCCTTACATATCCTTTCTTTATCGATTATGTAACTTTGGGTAGAAAGGCAAGAACCATGATTGAAAAACAAAATGCCATTCTCTTTAAAAACCGTAGAATTATTAAAGTTACTGGCGAAGAAGCAACGGATTTTTTACAAGTTCTTATCACGACAGATATGACAAAAATCGGTGCACAAGAAATTTTTCCTGGAGCTCTTTTATCACCACAAGGAAAAGTTATTGCTGATTTTCTTATCGGTAGAAGAAATGATGGTTATTTTATTGATATCATTGCCTCTTTAGCTGATATCTTCTATAAACGCCTGCTCCTCTATAGACTTCATAAAAAAGTGGAAATTACACAACCATTACAAGAACTTATTACAGTTTTTTGGAACAATGAATCAGAGACTTTAGATTTTGATTCAAGTTTTATGGATAAACGATTTCCACAAAAAGAAAAAGTAATCCGAATCTATGGGGAAAGCCCCTTTTCTGCTCCCGAAGACCATGACAATTGGAAGCAATTGCGTATCCGTTATGCCATTGCTGAAAGCGATCAAGACTATGAAATAGGAAAAGTCTTTCCTCATGATATTAACTACGATCAAATTGGTGGATTAGCCTTTGATAAAGGCTGTTATATAGGGCAAGAAATTGTTTCACGGATGCATCACCGTCGCGCAGCACGTCGCCGTGTTCTCATCATCAAAAGCCAGCATGAATTAACCGCAGGTTCTAGCATTGTAGCTGGAACAAAAGTCCTTGGTTTTTTGGGAACATGTGTTGCAAATGAAGCGCTCGCTTTAATGCGTATTGACCACGTCAAAGATGCTATGGACAAAGCTCTTCCATTGACAGTAGGAAATGTTCCCGTCACCGTAAGCATTGCTGAAAATATGAACTTTACCTTTCCTGAAAATCCTACGGAAACACAATAATGGCTAAAGCTGAATTATCACGACAGGGACAAGCGCGGGCTTGGCAAAGAATGCTTTCTGGCCGACGGCTTGATTTGCTAAACCCTTCTCCTTTTGATGTTGAAATTGAAGATATTGCCCATGGGCTTGCCCGCGTTGCACGTTGGAATGGCCAAACACGAGGAGACCATGCCTATTCTGTTGCACAACATTCACTTTTGGTAGAACAAATATTCCAGAAGCTTTTTCCGCAATCGCATAATGATGAACGCTTGTGCGCTCTTCTGCATGATGCACCGGAATATGTCATCGGTGACATGATTTCACCCTTTAAAGCTGTCATAGGAAAACAATATGAAATCATCGAAAAACGTATACAAGATGCTATCCACATGCGCTTTTCTCTCCCTGTCGACCCTTCTCAAAAACTTTTAAAAAAAATCAAACAAGCTGACCGTATCGCGGCATTCTACGAAGCTATCACGCTTGCTGGATTTCATAGAGAAGAAGCTCTTCGCTATTTTGGCTCTCCAAATAATATTTTATCCGATGACCTCAATTTGCAACCATGCTCTACACAACAAATTGAAAACAACTTTTTAATCCGTTTTCGCAACCTTGATACTCAGAGATCATGCTAATATTCCCCTTGCATCATTCTTCTTTTATGGCTCCCATTTTAAAAAATGAATGGAGCAAACTTCTTTTCCTTATTCCTAACTTGAATACAATCACAAAAAAATAAATCTCTTCCTTCTCTCCATTGCCCCATAAATATCTGATATTCTAAATTTTTGCTTTTATAATAACTTGTAGCTTTATGAAGTAATAAGCCGGCCCCATCTATACTCTTTACCGCCCCCCAATGTTGCAACAGCCCTTGGTATTTAGACGATTCATTAAAGGCATTTTTGCTCCTTTCTAAACGGTTTTCACCCCACACACCAACCCCGCTTATGATGTGCAGAAACATCGTTTCACTTGATTCAACATAAGGGGATTTGAGACGAGAGAATCTTACAATATTCGGGGGTCTCATTCAACAGGCAAAACGATAAATTATCATTATAAATCAATTGGTTGATTCTTTATAACAAAAAAAGCGACTGTTATTAAATGCTAAGATTTTCTGCAAAATACTATCAGTAAGAGTCTAGAAAACTTAAAAAGTGATTTGTTTCTTATAATATTAATACATAACAAGCAAAAAATCAGAGTTTAAATTGAATACGCGTAAAGGACTTATGAGAGAATACGCAATCAATTTTATCAAAGTTTCAATAATAAACTCTTTTCCGTAAAGCTTTTGTATGAACCCAAGATTTTATTTAAGTTTATAAACTTCCTTATCCGCTGGAAAAGCACGAGATGTCACATCCTCTGCATAATTCTTAATTGCGGTCTCCATTGCTTGTTCAAGAGTACCATAACGGCGTACAAATTTAGGGACAAAAGTGCCATAGCCCAACATATCTTCCATCACCAATATTTGCCCATCACATTGACGAGATGCTCCAATGCCAATGGTAGGGATAGAAAGCATCTCTGTAAGCTTTACTGCTAATGGTTCGATAACCGCTTCCACAACAACAGCAAAAGCCCCTGCCTTTTCAATCGCTATCGCGTCTTCTTCAATTTGCCGCCAATTGCTTTCATCACGCCCTTGCGTCTTAAAACCACCAAAACGATTGACAGCCTGTGGTGTAAGACCGATATGGCCCATAACCGGAATGCCACGTTTACACAAAAAATCAATTGTTTCTGCTATATAAATACCCCCTTCAAGCTTAATTGCACCACACCCTGTTTCTGCAACAATCCGTGAGGCATTAGAAAAAGCTTGTTGTGGACTTTCTTCATAAGAACCAAAAGGCATATCCACAACAACAAGAGCTTTTTGAGAGCCACGCATAACTGCCTGCCCATGCAAAATCATCATATCAACACTCACAGGGAGGGTTGTTTCAAACCCATGTACAACCATACCAACACTATCACCAACCAAAAGAAAATCACAATATGGGTCAGCAATCCGTGCACTATAAGCCTGATAAGTCGCTAAAGACACAATTGGTTCTTTTCCTTTTCTCGCTCTTATTTCAGAAGCGGTCATTCGCTTTATGGTTTTCTGTACACTCATTTTAAGCCCTTCATTGCAAAATATATTGATCAATAAGCCTAACCTCACCAAAGCGGACAGTGAGTAATAAAACGGCAGGTTTCTCTAACATCTCCTTCACTACAGATAAAGTTTCCATATCTCGTAAATCTATTGATTCTATGACCGCGCGGGATTCTTGTTGTAAAATATCGCGAACAATTTTGCATAGCTTAACAACCGATCGTTCCCCTTGGTTATAAAGCTCTTTAGCGGCTTTACCACTTTCAGGAATAATTTTTGCCGCTTTGCGATCTTCTAATGTTAAAAGTTGATTACGTGAAGAGCTTGCCACACCATCTGCTTCGCGTAAAATAGGTACTCCAACAATTTCAACAGGAAAAGCCAAATCTTCAACCATACGACGAATAATCAAAATTTGTTGAAAATCTTTTTCTCCAAAAAAAGCCTTCTCTGGTTGAACAATATTAAAAAGCTTAGCAACAACACTGGTCACACCGCAAAAATGTCCTGGACGCAATTTTCCCATCAAAATACGTGATAGTTTTTTCACCTCTACAATTGTATCATTGCCCTGGGGCCACATTTCTTCTACCGAGGGTGCAAAAATATACTCAACACCTGCGTTCTTTAACAAAGCGCAATCGCCTCTCAAATCTCTTGGATATTTATCAAAATCTTCATGGGGACCAAACTGCTTTGGATTGACAAAAATAGACACTACCACGCTCTCACACATGGCCCTTGCTTGCTGTACCAATGCAAGGTGCCCTTCATGCAATGCCCCCATGGTTGGCACAAAACCAATAGAACGTCCTAAACGTCTCTCTTCTTTGAGAGAGTGGCGTACCTCGGCAATTGTTTTCAAGATTCGCATCTTCATATTCTCTTCATTTTTATCGAATTAACAAACTAATTTTTGCCTATGGAATCGACGTTCAAATAATTCTATCAAATGAGTACGGGCGGAGGGCTGTTTTATATCCCGTGGCTCCCAAACATGACGTGTTAAAAAGAAACCTGTTAGAACAAAACCATTTATTATATCTTTAAAATCAACAGGACGGACAGTCCTTTGTACCAGAAATTGTGGTAAACGTAAAAGCTTCTCTCTCCAAGGATGCCCCGCTTCTTCACAGACAGCTCGTCCCGATTTTGGAGATACATAACAAAGCTTTTCTGAACTCCCTGTCGCTGCACAACGAGATAAATCAAGACCAAAGCCCAATTCCTCAAGAAGTCGCATTTCAAAACGCACAAGCAATTCTGCAATGACAGACGGTTCCTCAAAATTGCGCATAAAAAGATGCAACAGATCATATAATACAGGATGTGGATCACGCTCAGGAAGAAGACGCAAATGAAACGCCATCAACTGCAAAGCATAGAGCGCCTCTGGTAAGAGTATTAATCGTGCCGCATATAGATCAAGTGCTTCAAGCCTAAAAAGTCCTAAATGTTCCTCTAAACGCGCCCACCATTCAGCTTCAACCAAATTCCCAGGTTGAAGAAGAGCTGCCATGCGACGCGAACGTCCCCCTTTTACCACTCCCATATAGCGGCCATGCTGACGCGTCATAATCTCAAGAATAACACTCGTTTCACCATATTGGCGTGTCGCAAGAATAATGGCTTGTTCTTTCCATTTCATGTTATTGTAAACAATCCAACCCCATTTCACGATAACGCTCTGGATCAGTATCCCAATTATTACGCACTTTCACAAAGAGAAAAAGATGAACCTTCTGATCCATAATTTCCATTAATTCCTTACGTGCTGCCTGACCAATCGCTTTAATTGTATCGCCTTTTGCTCCTAAAACAATTTTTTTCTGACTATCACGCTCGACATAAATCACTTGGTTAATTTTAACGGAACCATCTGGACGCTCTTCCCAGTTTTCTGTTTCAACTGTTGAAGAATAAGGCAACTCATCATGAAGGCGGAGAAAAAGTTTTTCACGGGTAATTTCAGCAGCAAGATGACGCATGGGCATATCTGAAATTTGATCTTCTGGATAATACCATGGCCCCTCCTGCATCATGTTACTCAACCCATGAAGCAAATCCTTGCAACCAGACCCAGTAAGAGCCGAAATCATAAATGTCTGCACAAACTGCACATGTTCATTAATTTTAGTGGTTAACGCTAAAAGGGATGATTTAACAACTGTATCAACCTTATTCAGAACGAGAATCTTATCCTGTTTAATAGTTTTGACAATATCTAACATCGTATAAACATCATCTGAAAGACCATTTTGTGCATCAATTAAAACCAAAAGAATATCAGCACTCTTAGCACTCCCCCACGCAGCAGACACCATTGCACGTTCTAACCGCTTATGAGGACGAAAAACACCTGGTGTGTCAATTAATACAATTTGCGTCTTATCATGAATGACAATACCACGGATTAAAGTTCGTGTTGTTTGTACCTTATGTGTTACAATTGAAACCTTCGTTCCAACTAACTGATTAACCAATGTCGATTTTCCAGCATTCGGCATCCCAATAAGCACAACAAAACCAGAACGCGTTTTCATAGCGTCATCCATGATTATTTTTTCCCATTTTTCCCCATATACCCTCCCGTTGTAAAATTTTTTCAGCTGCCATTCTTTCAGCATAGCGTTTAGAGTTGCCCTGCCCAATCTCTGGGGCAAACCCCAAAATACTTACTTCTACCATAAAAACAGGATCATGATCTGGACCAGAACGTTTTATAACTCTATAATGTGGTTGTGCATTCCCTTGCATGTGCGCCCATTCCTGTAATTGTGTCTTGGCATCACGTCGCCCTGCGTCCATTTGTTTTGCTCGACTTTGCCAATATCTTTGGATAAAGGGGCGAACGCTCTCCAATCCTCCTTCTAGATACATCACAGCTATTAAAGCTTCTATCACATCAGCATGCATATTGATGAGTCGGCGTCCTTCAAAGTTTTTCATTTCAAAACCAACATGAATCATTTCAGGTAAACCCATCTCTCGCGCAATATCGGCACATGTCTGCGCATTGACCAAACCGTTTAAACGTACAGATAACTCCCCTTCGCTTGCCTGCGGAAAAAACTGATAGAGCATTTCGGCAATCAAAAGCCCTAGAACCCGATCACCTAAAAATTCCAGTCTTTCATAATTGCCCTGTTCCGAATCTTGCACACTAGAATGGGTTAATGCCCTTTTTAACCTCTTTTCATCTTGAAAACGATGCCCTGTCAGCTTTTCAAGCTGATCAATGATTGGACGCTTCATCGTTGATTCCTTGCTTGACAAGTGGCAAATCATGAACAGTATTGATCAAAGAAAATAAACGACTCCAACGCACATCAAACGGCCAACGCCAAATTTGCCAAGCACTTGAGCCATTGCTGATAGAGAAAAAAATCACACTTGCGCGTCCAATAAGATTCTCTTCTGGAACATAGCCTACATCCAGACGACTATCGTCTGAATTATCGCGGTTATCCCCCATCATAAAATAATGCCCCTGTGGAACTTCGAAGACTTTCGTATCATCAACTTGTGGAATGAAAGCTAAATCAAGTGTATCGTAGCTCACACCATTCGGCATCGTCTCACGATAAACGTCAACAGGGGAATTAACCTCTGTTATATCAGAATTATTTATCTTCCCCATGAAATGGCGCGAAACAGCCTGATCATTAATATAAAGAACACTTTGACGAACTTGTATACGATCACCCGGTAACCCAACAATACGTTTTATATAATCAATACTAGGATTACTTGGTAAGCGAAAAACCACAACATCTCCACGCTGAGGCTGAGATGCCCAAATACGCCCCGAAAAAAGAGGGGGAGAAAAAGGGATAGAAAAACGAGAATATCCATATGCATATTTAGAAACAAACAGATAATCACCCACAAGAAGAGTAGGACGCATTGAACCAGAAGGAATACTAAAAGGCTGGAAAAAAAGTGTACGAATAACCGCTGCTAAAAATAGAGCCTGTATCAAAACCCAAATAAATTCAAGAATTCCACCTTTTTCTTTCTTTTTATACATTTGTTCTTTCTGCATCATTACAGATTACCTTCCCATCACAGATATAATTCATTTTTTATCATAATATTCAAATAACAAAAGCACAATCTCCAACCAATCTCTATCCACGTGGAAGTGCTTCGATAATAATAAATGCCTGCGCCCAAGGAAAATCATCTGTCATACTCAGATGAATGACAGCTTCGCAATCGGGAGGCAATAATTTTTGCAATTGCATTTGTGCACGATCTGTAAGTGTCATAATCGGTTTACCGGAGGGCAAATTGATCACTCCCATATCTTTCCACCCTACACCACAAGCAATTCCTGTCCCTAGAGCCTTAGCACATGCTTCTTTAGCGGCAAATCTTTTGGCATAAGAAGAAGATCTCTTTTGAAGATTTTCAGACTTTTTCTGTTCAATATCAGTAAAAATACGTTGAATGAAACGATCACCATAACGAATCAACATTCTGTCAATACGTCTGATATCAATGAGATCATTTCCAAGTCCAATAATCATCAAATATTACTCGAATTCTTTTGATACAAGTGCTTTTTCATAAGCTTTTGATATCGCCTTTGTTGAAAGCGGGCAATTGCTCTATAAACACCTATGTAAGAGAGAGCACCCAAAAGAATACCTAAAAGAGTACCACCTATAATCATTGGCCTCATAATGGAATTCCAAGCGCCCTTAAAAAGCAAAGGGACATTTGAGAGTGTTAAATCATTAAACAAAAGGCGAATTTGAGAAAGAGAAATCTCGTTTACATCGCTAAAAAGTGATAAACAGAAATAACCTATCTTATAGTCGGCCATGACAATCAATAAAAATGTAAGTGGATTAGAAAAAACCGTTCCAATAATTGCTGCCGCAAAGTTTCCACGCAAAATCCAAGAAAAAAATATTGCCAAAATAATATGCATCCCAAACAGAGGTGAACAAGCTAAAAAAATGCCAATAGAAAACCCCAACGCAACTTTATGCGGTGTTGCTGATATACGCAAAATACGTTTGCGTATATAACAAAATGAACGAGAGAATGAACGACGCGGCCATAACCAAAGTCGAATACGCTTTACAAAATCTATTGGTTCTCTACGACGAAAAAGCATATCATTCCCAATACACATCTTGTGACAAGAAAATAACCCATATGTTGCAAATTCACTCCTTCAGGCCTTTGCACAAAAAAAGTGAAAGGCAATTAAATATTTCTACTTCCTGGCTTAATGGCTGGCAGCACAGCGAGTTCAGCAGGAAGTGCATCACTCGCATAAGATGCTATCTCATATTCAGCAAGTGCAATCAATGGAACTCCAACATCAACCTTACCAGCAGAACGATCAAGGATACATGCACTCGCCAATACATCTGCTCCTGCTGCTACCAGAGCCTCAACCGTTTCACGAATGGAAAGACCTGTTGTAACAATATCTTCAACAATCACAACGCGTGCACCCTTCTTAATTTCAAAACGACGCAATTCAAAGACACCATTTACGCGTTCTACCCAAAGAGAAGGTACACCAAGGTGACGTGATGTTTCGTAAGAAGGAATAAGACCACCAATTGCAGGACCAACCACATAATCTATCTTTTCTTTAATCAATTTTTTGATTTTTTCAGCCAAACCACGACATAACTTCTCTGTCAAATCAGCATGCATAAAGACTTTCGCCTTTTGCATATAAGTAGCACTATGACGACCTGATGTTAAAATGAAATGCCCTTCCAAAATAGCATCTGCTTGTTTAAATATATCAATGACCTCTTGTGTATCCATTGCAAAACCTCGCTTCTTATCCATGAACGCGCCGCACTGCACTCACTGAACCGGCTTCTTTTAACTGAGAAAAAATACGATTCAAATGTTTTAAATCCCAAACTTCCAAATCAATCATAATTTCTGTGAAATCTGGTGCTTTGTGGATCAAAGATAAATTTTGGATGTTAGCATCATGAGCGGAAATCACTTGGGTAATTTCAGCCAAAGAACCTGGACTATTAACAGCTAAAATATTCACGCGAGCAGGAAAACGTTCATTCATTTGAGCATCAATATCCCAGCGGACATCAATCCACCGCTCTGGTTGATCATCATACGCCATCAAAGCCGAAGACTGTATCGGATAAATAACAATCCCCGACCCTGGCTGCATAATGCCAACAATCCGGTCTCCTGGCACTGCTCCTTCAGGAGAAAAACGGACAGGAATATCTCCACGGGTTCCTCGAATAGGTAATGCTTTAGACTGGTGTTGCTCCGCAGTTGCATCCTTTTCATTTTCTGGAACTTTAAAAATCATCCCTTGAGCATTTTCAATGTTAAACCAACCTTCTTCCCCTGGCCTAAAAGATGACTTTTGTACAACACGGTGATCTTGATAATCAGGATAAATTGCTTTAACCACATCAGCAGAAAGTAATTCTCCACGCCCAACTGCAGCCAATACATCTTCGACATCTTTGCGTGCCAAACGAGGCAAAACTTGTTTCAGAACATCTTTTGAAAATTGTTTTCCCATATGTTCAAACGAACGCTCAAGTATACGGTATCCCAAACCTGAATATTGCTTACGTACCGCTGCGCGGGTTGCTCGGCGAATAGCTGAACGTGCTTTTCCTGTTACAACAAGAAACTCCCATGCTGCTGGTGGAATTTGTGCTTGTGAACGTATAATATCAACCTCATCACCATTTTTCAATTTGGTCATTAAAGGCATAATACGACCATTGATTTTGACTCCCACACAAGAATTACCAATGTCTGTATGAACGGCGTAAGCAAAATCAATCGGAGTAGCACCTTTTGGAAAAGCAATCAATCGGCCTTTCGGAGTAAAACAAAAAACTTGATCTTGAAAAAGCTCAAGCTTTGTGTGCTCTAAAAACTCTTCTGGATTATCCCCATCTGACAAAGACTGAATCGTTTGACGCAACCATGCATACGCATTTGTTTCATTTGATAACCTTGAAGCTGAATAATGAGAACCTTGCTCTTTATAAATAGAATGTGCTGCAACACCGTACTCAGCAACTTCATCCATAGCAGCAGTTCTAATCTGCAGTTCTACACGTTGCCTCGAAGGACCCACAATCGTTGTATGAATGGAACGATAATCATTTTGCTTGGGGATAGAAATATAATCTTTAAAACGACCAGGCACCATTGGCCACGTCGTATGGATAACACCAAGAGCGCGATAACAATCATTTACTGTTTCAACAATCACTCGAAATCCAAAAATATCTGATAATTGTTCAAAAGATAATGCTTTACTTTCCATTTTGCGAAAAACGGAATAAGATTTTTTCTGACGGCTTTTAACATCGGCTTTAATACCATACTCGAAAAAAAGTTTTGCCAACTCGTTTTCAATCCTAGAAAGCAAATCACGATTGCGCTTTGATAATTCAGAAAGTCGATTGGTTATCGTACGATAACCTTCTGGATTTAAATAAAAGAAAGAAAGATCTTCTAGCTCCTCGCGCATATCTTGCATCCCCATACGACCTGCAAGCGGCGCATAAATATCCATCGTCTCCTCGGCAATTCGCCGACGCTTCTCATCACGCATAACACCAAGGGTGCGCATATTATGAAGACGATCTGCAAGTTTGACTAAAAGAACACGAACATCATCAGAAATAGCAATAAGAAGTTTACGAAGATTCTCTGCCTGTACGGCCTTTTTCGAGACAAGATCAAGTTTATTAAGTTTTGTAAGCCCTTCAACCAACTTACCAATTTCAGAGCCAAAAAGTTGATCAATTTCTGCTCGTGTCGCACTTGTATCTTCAATTGTATCATGCAAAAGAGCAACGGCAATTGTTGCTTCATCCAACCGCATATCTGTCAAAATAGCGGCAACTTCTAAAGGATGAGAAAAATAAAGATCACCCGAAGCACGCTTTTGATGACCATGCTTTTGCATTGCATAATCATAAGCTTTCTTTAACAAAACCTCATCCACGTCAGACTTGTAACGTTGAACACGCCCAACAAGCTCACACTGACGCATCATACGAGCACATCCTTTATCTCTTTACAATTCAATCCTTACTGAACATGAATATATCCAGTCAAAAGTACAAGAGAAAAAACGACCGTTACTCCATAATAACCTATATACGCTTCCGTAACTATACATCACCGCAATCAATAATCGTCACTCTTCTCCGGAACAACCAAACCTTCAATCCCTGCTAAAAGCTCTTCTTCTGACATATGATCAAATGAAATTCCCCCTTCTTCTGATGAGGATCTAAACACATCTTCAGCTTCACCTAAATGCGTAATCAATTCATTTTCTGCTTCTGGTTCATCCACTTCCACATGCTTTTGCAACGAATGAATAAGATCTTCTTTTAAATCAGCAGGCGATAATGTTTCTTCTGCTATTTCACGCAAAGCAACAACTGGATTTTTATCATTATCACGATCAATCGTAATCTGTGCACCCTGAGAAATCTGTCGTGCTCGATGCCCCGCTAAAAGTACCAACTCAAAGCGATTATCGACTTTATCAATACAATCTTCTACTGTTACGCGAGCCATTTATATCTCTTTCTTAAAGCTTAAAAAATTTCATAACAATTATTAGAGTATATACAATAATCAAAATAAAACACAAGAAAAACAACTCAAGATTTATTTTTTGCTCAAAAAGCTTATTAAAAATTTGAACGCTTTATCAAAGTGCATAGTTCCCTCAAATCTGTTATCAGGACTATTCATAATAGAAAAATCTAAGCGCTGGATTCAAAATAGAAAGTTCTCTATTATCTGTTCAAACTCCTCTTTACCTTTTAAAATTTATCCTTTAAATTGTACCAACCATTTAAATTTATTAAAAATCTTTTACAAGAGCAATAGTTTCGCACATTTTATGATAATATCTTCTTTGAGGATAATAAAATTTTACAAATTAAACAAGATATTGATTTATAATGATAATTTACTGTTTTGCCTGTTGAATGAGACCCCGAATATTGTAAGATTCTCTCATCTCAAATCCCCTTATGTTGAATCAAGTGAAACTATGTTTCTGCACGTCATAAGCGGGGTTTGTGTGTGGGGAGAAAACCGTTTAGAAAGGAGCAAAAATGCCTCTTATGAATCGTTTTAATGCAAGAGTGGTGGCAACATTGGGGGGGCGGTAAAGAGTATGATGGTGCCGGCTTGCACCTTCATAAGCGTAAAGATGGTGGTGCTCAGTGGCTTTTACGCTATACCATTCACGAGCAGCGTCGTGAAATGGGCTTGAGTGCTCTTTAAGAGATGTCTCTTTAAAACAAGCACGTAGAATGTGCAACCCAATGGCGTTTTGTTCCCAATGGCATTTTGTTCTTCGTGAGGGTTGTGACCACATTAGATAACACGTTGATTTATAAAGATAATTTATCGTTTTGCATGTTGAATGAGACTCCCGAATATTGTAAGATTCTCTCATTTCAAACCTGCTTATCTTGAATCAATAAAAACCATCCCTTTGCACATCAAAAGTGGGATTAACGTGTGGATAGAAAACATTTAGAAAGGAGTAAAAATGCCTTTAATGAATCGTCTTAATGCAAGAGCTGTCGCAACATTGGGGGCTGGCAAATATAATGATGGTGCCGGCTTGGTACTTCATAAGCGTAAAGATGGGGGTGCTCAATGGATTTATCGATATACCATTCACGGGCGGCGTCGTGAGATGGGCTTGGGTGCTTTAAGAGATGTCTCTTTAAAACAAGCCCGTGAATTGGCAACCCAATGGCGTTTTGTTATTCGTGATGGTCGTGACCCCATTAAAGAACGTGAGAAACAAAAGCGTGAGGCAATGCGCAATCTCCATTATTTAAAAGATATTGCTTTAGACACTTTCGAAACTCGTAAAGCTGAACTAAAAAATGATGCTAAAGATGGGCGTTGGTTTTCACCTTTACAACTTCATATTCTCCCCCAATTAGGCTGCCTCCCCGTTTCAGAAATTACACAAAATGATATACGTAATGTGCTTGCTCCTATCTGGCATACAAAAGCTGCAACAGCTTATAGAGCACTAAATCGCCTTAATATTTGTCTCAAACATGCTGCTGCATTGGGTTTGGATGTTGATTTGCAAGCAACAGAAAAAGCACGCGCCCTCTTTAGGCAAACAACGCCATAAAACGCAAAACGTACCGGCTATGGATTGGAAAGATATACCGGCTTTTTATAAACACTCTGCAACACAACAACCATGACACATTTGGCTTTGCGTTTGCTTATCCTTACAGGCGTTCGTACCTATCCTTTGCGTCATATCCATAAAGATCAAGTTGATGGTGATATATGGACCATCCCTGCTGAGAATATGAAAGGAAGGCGTGATGCTACAACAGAATTTCGCGTGCCTTTATCATCAGAGGCATTAGAAATTTTGAAACAAGCACGCCTGCTTTCTCGCAATGATTTCTTTTTCTCTGCAACCGGTCGGGGTCCCCTTGGTATAAATTGTATGACTCAATATATGCAAAAAACTGGACTTGATGCTTGTCCGCATGGTTTTCGCTCTAGTTTACGTGATTGGTTAGCTGAAACAACAGATGCTCCTTTTGAGGTAGCTGAAACCATTCTAGGTCATGTGGTCGGGGGTAAAGTAGAGCGTGCCTACCGTCGTACTGACTATTTAGAGCAGCGTCGTGTTTATATGGATAAATGGGCTGCCTATGTCACGAGCAAATCTTAAAAGATGGGGGCTTGTACCCCATTTTTATTCCATTATCTGTGGATAACTTTCTCTCTTCGTTCTCTCATTCCGTTTCAATAAGACTCATAAATTATCAAATGAGAAAATACATCATAAAGTACTGTTTTTTATGATTAAACTTACTTTCAAATCTCAATAAAATATGGTTAATAAATACTTATGATTTGTTACTATTTTTAGATTGAAAGGATTTAGTTATGACTGAAAATGATGTTCTTCTTACAGACCGCGAAAGTGCAAAATTATTGCATATAAGCGTTTCAACATTCCGTCGCCATGTCACCAATGGATCTTTACCAAAGCCCTTAAAATTGGGTTCTTTATCGCGTTGGTTAAAATCGGATCTGTTGAATGTGATTGAAAAAGCCAAAACGCAACGTCAACATCTCAGTGATGTGGCATAAAAAAACCTTGTCACGTAAGGGCGGACAAGGCTTTCTCAAATTATCGTAAAT